>NZ_CP092365.1:2614375-3267969 GCF_022370835.2 Mycolicibacillus parakoreensis | reverse complement strand
GTCCAGACAGCCGCCAAATCTCTACTAGCCATCCCCCAAGTCCACTTCGTCGCGCGAGCCTTCTTCGTCAGTATATTCTGCGGACCCGTCATCCATGTCATCAACTGGTTCGGTCGAGCTAAGTAACGTTGGATCAACCTGAATAGTGTTGACAGGCTCTGTCGCAGGGTCCGCGTGCGGGAATGAGAATGCTACTCCTAGCAGGTGACCGACTGCTTTCAACGATACTCGATGGTCGCCTTCCATTTTAGGCTCCGAGTCTTTGTCGATCGGGTACAACAGTAGAAGGCCGTGTCCATCTTTGTCGCGGAGATTCTGTAGCGCCTGATCAGTTGTCTCGGGTTTTACTTCAGAAGCTGGTATGAGGTCTGCCACTCGGTCAGGCTTCGACATCAACGTCCCGATTACGGCAAGTGTTTTTGTGCTGCTTCTCTTCAACTTTGAACGTGTGATCAATGGACTTTCTTCTCGCAATCCGAGGGGTAGTGTTGGGCTCGGGGGCCTACGACCCATCACCACAACGTTCCAGGACAGCAATGCTCCCGCCGCATTTTGACTATCGATATACTTCGTGAGTAGCGCGGTCGTTAGTGCGCTATTTTCGTGAAAAGAATAAGCTGCGACAAAGTTCCGGACTAGCTGTACCGGCACATCTCGAAGGATGATCTTGGCGTCGAGCGGTTCTTCGGCAACGCCCATTTTTGTTGCAGCCTCGATAAGCTCGCGTGCAGCTTTTAGGTTCTGTTCGATCACAGCCGGGTCGGTATGATCAAAATATGTCGTCTGCGGTCGTTGGCCGCTAAACGACGCGTCACCTTTAACTGCGAACTGCATCTTCGTTACCGAAGTGGCATGCATCTGCGGGTGGAGCAATATCCGCACTGGGAGATTTTCTGGAGTTGCGCCATCCATTGTTCTGTAACGTTCTATCTCCCGACGGATCGCATCTTCGACGTCGGCAAGGAACTCAAAGTCGTCGGCCAACTGTTGCGTTGTCCAGATGCGCGGCAAGTCGCTGTAGCCGGGTCGGTAGCCGAACCAACGCCCCATTTGAAGGAGTGAATCATAAGTGCTTGAACTACGTAAGAAATATGACGAGACTAGGCCCTCGAGAGTCAAACCCCGGGACAACGTGTTGCCCCCGACCGCGATAACGGTTGCTGGCTCGTCGCCATAAACCAGCCGATCGGTCGACAGACCGTTGTCTGCCAAAACTTTTAGCTCGTCGATAACTTTGGGTAGCACTGAGGTCATCTCGCGGAACGCGATCGGCTTGAGGTTGTGTCGAGAGGGAGGTTCTCTGCGCTTTTCCTCGTCCCAGAATTGGTGGAGGATTTCAAGGTCTCGGTTGGTGACCTGCGCGCTAAGATGTTTCACGAACGTACGTATAGGTTCGAGATATTGCAACTGCGGACCGACCCGCATAGTCGTATGAATCAACATGCTCGAGTGTTTCGATGTGCTAGAGCGCACCCTGCGCGCGGCGGTGGCGAGCACAAACCAAATGATGGCGTCTGCCAACGCTGGTGTTATTTCTGGGCCCTTTTCAAGAAGATTCTTTGTTGAGTGTCGTTCGGCCTCGGCGTCTGAGACGATGCGGATCATGTCGTGCGGCACATCGGCTGCGGTTGCTTCTTCTTCGGAAATCAACGGCCCAAATAACTCCCGAGAGCCGAAGTAAGTCTTGGGTTTGGGAAGTGAATAAACGAAAGATCGAGGATAGATGTCGTTAGCATCCGCGGGGTTTATTAAGACATTTGCGAAGGGCGTTGCGGTATATCCGACGTATGCGACGCGAGGGAGCTCGAGGAGTTCGAGTAGCCGCTTGTTTATTTGAGTACGGTCGAGCTCTGCATTTCTTGCAGCATTTGGGCTGGCCTGATCTGCTTCGTCATCGATTATCAAAACGGGGCATGTATCGAGGCCTCCGTGCCTGTGCGCTTCTCGTAGCCAGTCGCGAAGTCTTGTTAGTCGGGAAACATTTTTCTTTACCACAGCAATCAGACGTAAGTTTGGCTGCGCTAAAAGGGGCAGCGCTTTTACGGGGTTTCCGAAGTCTCGTTGCTCGTCTGTCAATGGCAGCCAACGCGCTGGTTCTCGTGATACAAGGTGCTCATCGATCCGAAGTTGCGTTTGGCGCCGTAGCGAGTTGTGAACTCCTGAGAGAACGATAAACAGTCGGTAGCCGGCATCGGCTGCCTTCGCTATGGTCGCTGTAAAGTTAGCGGTCTTGCCTGATTGGACTTGTCCGAGAACTAGCCCTCGCGTACGAATTTTTGGGCTGTGAGGCTCGGCGAGGAGACCAACTACGTCAGTCGACGCTCGGTCGAGGCTTGGCACGGCTCCGGCCCAAGCCGGGTCATCTTCCAACATTGCCTTGAGGCCAGGCCAGAAGATGTCGTGTTCAGATGGTCCGGTGTACCACGGGGGCGGAACGTCTTCTGCATCGTATAAGACGGAACTACCTGCGATGGTCCGCCGTTCCGCCGCTATGGCGTGGCGGTACGCAACCATCCTGGCCACGAGCTCTTCTTCACCCGAGATGAGAGCGAGTGTCGACGCGGCTTCATCTTCCGCTCGGCCTTGGCGGATGAGCATCTCGATGTTTTCAAGTACGCTGCGTTCGCGGTCTGTTAATCCCATCTGCGCGCTCCCTCTTAATCGGATGCCGATCGCTTGGAACATACCGTTTAGCCCAGTGTTTTACAGGCGAACCTGTGGTCTTGCTGAGCCTTGGCGCGTCATGGTGGGTAGTGGATGCCATGGATGCCACGATCCGCGATGCACCGAGTCCCCGCGCTGAGGCGGGGATGAGCGTCACCGGACCGTGGGAGGTGATTGCGGCAACCATGGCTGACGTGATTTCCACCACTTCCGCCGCGAAATGGACTGTGTCGCGGCCGACGCGCACGGACACGGTTACAAACGGTAGGTTCGCGAGTGTCTAGGGAGATGCTGTTCGCGACGGCAGCGGTAGCTTACCCGAAGAGGCAGGTTCCGCGCCGCGCGTCGGTCCGACGTTGTCTGTCCCTAGTGCTTAACTTGACGAAGACAGCAGGACTGATCCCGAGGTTTGTGTGTTATGAAGCTTTCCAGTGCGGCACCGTCGGCAGCTCGGCTCACGTCGTCGCTCAGGGATATCGGCTACGACTTCGTCAGTGCGATTGCCGACCTCATTGATAACAGCATCTCTGCTGGGGCTACCGACATTGCGGTGGAGATCGAGTTTGCCGGCCGTGACTCGGCAGTCTTCATTGCCGACAACGGTTGTGGTCTAACTGCCCGCGGTATGACTGAGGCGTTGCGCTTCGGTAGTCGGCGTACCTACGGGTCTGGTGACTTAGGTCGGTACGGTCTGGGGTTGAAGACTGCATCCTTGTCTCAAGGGCGTTGTCTCACGATCGTCACCAGGCCGGCCGAGCGTAAACGGCCGCTGCGACGATCGTTGGACTTGGACCTGATCGCCGAGTTCGACGACTGGGTACTGGCTGAGAATCCCCGTGATCACGCCGTGGCACGCAGTGAGGAGATGCTCGGCACGGGTACTGGAACCGTCGTGGTGTGGCAGAATCTAGATCGTGTGTTGCCGGCGTCCGGCTCAGAGGGCGGTTGGGCCAAACGCCGATTCGAAAACTTGGTCGTTAAGACAAAGCGCCACCTAGCCATGGTGTTCCATCGGTTCCTGACCGGCGAGAAAAATGCCGCGCGAATCTCGATCCGAGTTAATGGCGACAAGTTACTTGCGTGGGATCCGTTCGTTCGGCATGAGCCGGGGACCCAGGAGTTGCCGCCCCAACAGTTCGAACTGGAGAGTGCGGCTGGAGTCGGAACAGTTGGGCTGCGACGTTATATCTTGCCCGGCAAAGCAACGTTTAGTTCGGTGGACGCTTTCGAGGACGCCGCTGGGCCTCTCAAGTGGAACCGCCAACAGGGTCTTTACGTTTACCGAGAGAACCGGTTAGTGCAGTGGGGGAGTTGGGCGGGAACACGCGGTATTGATGAGCATACGAAGTTGGCTCGGGCTAGCTTGGACTTCACCAGTACGCTCGATGAGGTTTTCAACATCAACGTGGCGAAGATGCGCGTTGCGGTGCCGGCCCAGCTGAAGCAGATGTTGGACCGTCCAGTGAGCGAGCTTTGTATTCTTGCAGACCGAGTCTATCGTCGTCATGGTGCTATTACTGAGGAGCGCGGCGAAGACGAAATCATCGAGAATGACGATAAAGCGCCAACCAACGGCGCTTTGTCCGAGGTCGGTCTCGCCTTAAAGTCAGCCGCTATCCAATCAGGTGAATACGACGGCTTCAAGAAGGTCATGAGGATTGTTTGCCAGCAGCATCCTGACTTGGGGCGAGGTCTCGGATTTTAGGTTTGTGCAGTAGCGCACCATTGATTTAACGGGCACTCCGCGCATCGCGGCTTGTCCACTAGACAGATCTCGGCTGCCAGAGCGATGAGGGCCAGATGTGCGGATCGGGACTGATCGCCGAACCCGATCATCCTTGCGACCGCGATCCGGCCGTCTGTCTGTACGTTTCGTTTATCTGCGTCGTTACCATGAAACCGGCTTGCCACACGTAGGACTCCCTTGGTGACAAGAACGGGTTCATCACTCTCGGTACCTTCAGGCGTCGTTATGGGCAGAGCCAACTCCACCAAGTCGCAAAGTGCCGCCGGTATCACCGGTAGGGAGGATCGCTCGATAGACGGTTGCCATAATGCCGTCGGATCGGCACCCATCTGATCGATCAGGGCGTTGACTGCTGAGATCCGCTGAGCCCGACCAACGCCCGACATAAGTTCCTCGAGAAGCGCCACGGCTTGCCGGTCAGGTAGCCGGCCTGGAGGTACGTCATGTGTGTCGGTATCGATTACGTTCCATACCGCACTGGCAACAGTGTGCGTAGCGCGATCGAGCAACATCTCGCCTAAGACAAATTTCCAGCGGTTCGTGGTCTTCAGCCATGGCATTGACTTAACAGTGGGTTGTTCGTGAAACCATTGCGCCAGCGTCGCCGCTGTTTGTCTGGTCGACAATGCAGCTCTCCTACGAGCGGTCAATGAGGCACGAACGGCGCTGCCGATCACTTCCGCGATCAAAGGTGGGACAGCGTTACCTATCTGCTTGAATGCCGCCGACGGCGGGCCAGCAAAACGAAAATCGTCGGGGAAGGTCTGAATTCGCGCCGCCTCTCGGACTGTGAGGGTCCGAGGCTGGCGGGGATGGATATACCAGTAACCGTCTTTAGCGATATGCGCGGTGATCGTTCGGGAAAGATCGTTTTCGTCTAATCTTTTATATTTATCGTCGAAAATATCTTTGCGGTAGCGCTGATACTCTGGCGCCAAATCTGTGTATTTTGTCATGTGAGTCATCGACTCGAAAGCAGCGCGGTCGTCTTCACGCACTGGGCGCGTGATGTGGTCGAACAGCTTGTATCGGTCACTCACTCGGACACGTCGGCGTATCCATCTTTGGTATTGCGTTCTAGGCCCAGCGTAGTCAGCCCATCCGAGTGCTCCCCCCTCTGGGCGCCAGCCGCCCTCGACGTCAGGCATGTCCCCGATCGCGTTCCATAACGTCACTCGTCTTTCCGACTCATCCGGCCAGCTAAACTCGACGCCCCCCCTCAAGGCGACCAGAAGCAGCCGCTGCCGCATCTGAGGGACTCCGTAGCGCCAAGTGTCGATCACCCGAGCTGAGACCGAGTAGCCGATTTGTTCGAGTTCTTCGGTCATGCTCCGAAGGATGAACATCTCGCGATCCAACGCCATGTCTGGGACGTTCTCCATAATGACCGCAGCTGGGCGCGCGAGCTGGACCACTTCCAAAAACGACCGCCACAAATCTCGGCGCTCGTCATGAGGGTCGGCCGCCCCAGTCAGAACGCGGTGCCGAATCATTGACCGTCCGGCCCGCGAGAACGGTTGGCAGGGCGGGCCACCGGCGAGCAACTCGATCTTGTTACGCTTCATCAGTCTTGCGACCCGCTTGATTGCCGCCGGATCGGCTAGGTCTTCTTCCAACGACATACCTCCAAAATGGTGTCCATGGGTCTCGGCCGCGAAACCGTAGTGGTCGACCCCCAGCACCACCTGGAAACCAGCGTCCTGCAGCCCCAGACTCATGCCGCCGGCTCCGCTGAACAAATCGGCGGCTAACGGAACACCGCGGTGACGCAGCTCGGTGCAAAAGGTGGCGAACTCCTTCTCGCTAGCCGTGTGGCCCGAATGAACAGGTAACTCGACAAACGGGCCGCGGACATGTTTGACTGCATACTGCGACTTCGGAGGGGGCTTCGGATGCGCGTGCATGGTGCAAGATTAGGTCAGTGGTGTGACGATCTACCAGGCGCCGCACGTAAGTCAGGACCGTACGGACTCGTGAGCTAGGACGCGCTGTTGGGGAGCGGGCTGACGCCACCGAAGGATCACATCCGCCGGCAGATGCGAGCACAGAAGACTAGCGGTACGGGGATCGAATTGCGAGTCCGTCGTCGATTGCATGCTCTCGGATATCGGTATCGAGTAGATTGCAGACCGCTAGCTGATCACAAATTCCGTGGGGACATCGTCTGGCGGGGCAGACGGATAGCGGTGTTTTTAGATGGCTGTTTCTGGCATGGGTGTCCTGAGCACGGTACTATTCCGAAATCGAATACTGAATGGTGGCTGGCGAAACTCCAAGAGAATCGAGACCGCGATCGGCGTGTAGACACCCTCTTGCGCCAAAGGGGCTGGAGAGTTCTACGTTTTTGGGAGCATGACGACATCGACGATATCGTTCAAACGGTAATCAATCACCTCGAGTTTTACACTGACGGAGGGCTCGGTGGTGTATAAAATTAATAGTCTTGAACCACTGAAAGTTGATCGATCTGTTCGGCAGGGGTTGCGTCATGTAGGGTGTCCAGTTTGAAGGGCCAACGATCCGAGGTGTCCGTGGGAGCGCTGGCACAATAATATGTCCGAACAAAAAGGGGCCAAGCCCAGTGGCGTGGTGTAAGAGGTCGCTCGATTGCGTGACCCTTCGCGTGGCAGTTTAGGCGGTCAGGGCCGGTGTGGTGTCGGTTTGCTGGCTGTTGGGCTCATCGGTGTTGGCCAGCGCTGCTCGGACGCGGGTGAGGGCTTCGAGGCCGAGGTAGCGGCGGCCTTCGATCCATTCGTCGTGTTGTTCGGCCAGGACTGCGCCGACGAGCCGAATGATGGAGGCCCGGACCGGGAGATGCCCACCACGTCGGTTCTGCGCCGAACCTCTCTATTGAGGCGCTCCTGGGGATTATTCGACCAGATCTGTCGCCAAATCTGTTTGGGGAACGCGGTGAACGCCAATAGATCAGCGCGGGCGGCGTCCAGATGCTCGGCGACGTTCGGCAGCTTGTCCGATAGCGCGTCGAGCACCCGATCATATTGGGCAACAACGGAGTCAGCGTCGGGCTGGTCATAGATCGAGTGCAGCAAGGTACGCACCCACGGCCACGATGATTTCGGGGTGACCGACATCAGGTTGACTGCGTAATGGGTACGACACCGCTGCCACGCCGCCCCGGGTATCGTCGCGCCGATCGCGGCCACCAGGCCCGGGTGCGCGTCGCTGGTGACCAGTGCGACCCCTAAGAGGCCGCGGGCGACCAGGTCGCGGAAGAACGCCAGCCAACCCGCCCCGTCCTCGGCAGAGCTGACCTGCAGGCCGAGGATCTCCCGGTAGCCCTCGGCGTTGACGCCGGTGGCGATCAGCGTGTGTACGCCGATGACGCGGCCGGCCTCGCGGACCTTGAGCACCAGCCGCATCGGCGGCCACGAACGTGTACGGGCCCGCGTCGAGGGGGCGGGTGCGAAACGCCTCCACCTGTTCATCGAGCTCTTTGGCCATCACCGACACCTGCGACTTCGACAGTCCTGTCACGCCCAGCGATTCGACGAGCCGCTCCATGCGCCGAGTCGACACCCCTAACAGGTAGCAGGTCGCCACCACGCTGGTCAGTGCCCGCTCGGCGCGCTTGCGCCGCTCCAGCAGCCAGTCCGGGAAGTAGCTGCCCTGGCGCAGTTTGGGGATGCCCACGTCGATGGTGCCGGCACGGGTGTCGAAATCGCGTGGCCGGTAGCCGTTGCAGCTGTTGATCCGCTCGTCGCTGCGCTGCCGGTAGCCCGCCCCGCAGATGGCGTCGGCTTCCGCGCTCATCAACGCGGCAAGGAACGTCGACAACAGACCGCGCAGCAGATCCGGGCTGGCCTCCGCGAGTTGATCGGCCAACAGCTGCTCGGCGTCGATAGGGTGAGGTGAGGTGGTCATCGCGTTGTTCCCCTTCGAGTGACTTTGCTGGTCAATTCGAAGAATCACGCGATGACCGCCCTCTACCCGGCTACGACACGCCTACCAGGCCAAACGTCTGTACACCACATCTCTGGACACAACTATGATCTGATCCGGCGTGTGCCGCCGTCGCTTGTTTGCTGCCATGTCGTCGTCGATTCTTCCTGCCCGAACACCGGACATCAGAGTCGCACAATGACTGGACCATTACGAGGGGCTCACCTCACCTGACGCGACCCGGTATCAACCTGATGACGCAACGTCAGATAGTGCGCGCAATCCAGCCAGGCGGTGATCTTGGACGGAGTGAGCAGCCGATCGGTGTTCATCGGGCACCCGGGTCCCGCTCGCCGGTCATCGACCGGCGGTGACGACGCTCCACCAACCGCACCTCGATACCGTCCACCGTGTCCGCCCTATTCCCGGGAAATAGCTCATCTAGTTATAGACCCGGACACCGACACGGCGCGCCTGTTCGCCGGTTCTCACCGCGCCGCCGCGGTCGCCACACCCGCTCACGCCGGCCCATGTCAGAGGGGCGGCGCATACTGCGGGCAACACACAACCTTCGCAACGAGGAGACGCCATGACGCCATCCTGGGCACACGACGACATCCTGCACGGCTGGTGGGTCCAGCCCGGCCGGCTGCTCGCCGGGGAATACCCCGCCTCCCTCGACGCGCAGAAAGGCATGCAGAAACGGCGAGCCCTGCTGGAAGCCGGCGTCGATTCGATCGTGGACCTGACCGAGGCCGGTGAGAGCTCGTGGAGCGGGGACGTTCTCGAGGACTACCGAGGAGCCCTCAACAGCGCCGCCGACGAACTCGGTGTGGGTCGGCCCGCCTACGTTCGCCATCCGATCCCCGATCAGTCGACGATCGGCGACGACGGCTACGACCGGATCATCGGCCACATCCGCGCCGAACTCGACGCCGGCCGGGTCGTCTATGTGCACTGCTGGGGCGGCAAGGGACGCACCGCGACCGTGGTCGGCGCCTGGCTGGTCGCCGAGGAGGGACTCGACGCCGACGCCGCGCTGAACCGCATCATCGAGTTGCGTGCCGGAACCAGAAAAGCCGGTGATGACGCCCCGGAAAACGCCGACCAGTGTGCCGTTCTGCGCCGGTTGGCCACGCGACGGGTGGTGTCCTGATGAGCGCCCGCTGGTTTTCCGACCTGATGGGTTTCCGCGAGGACGGTTACGAGAGCACCCGTCGTCGCCTGGCCGTCGACGGCGATGAGCTGATCTCCACGGTCACCGGCGCCCGCTACGGCATCGGTGAGCTGACCTTGCCGACGCTGTCCGAGCTGCGTGCACGGGTGAATCCGGCCGGTCGGTCGCGCAGCACGGTCAGCGCTGTGGCCGGCGATGCCCGTGCGATGCACTCCGAGGCCGAGCTGGCGGATGCGCTGTTTCAGGTCGCCTCGCAGTTCAACGTCTTGGAGATGGTGTCACCGCACGTCACCCCTGAGCACGGTGTCACCGGCTACGCCCACGATCCCACCCAGGGCCCGGCGTGTGCCATGGCGGCCGGGGCGGCCACCATCTACCGCAACTACCTGGTACCGATAAGCGACCAGTTCGGCCAGACCCACGACCGTCAACTCGACGCGCTGGCCCCGCTGGGTGCGGCGCTCTCGGCGGAGGTGAACCGGCCGATGCATGAGCTGTGGGATATGCGCAACGGCTACGCCCTGGCCACCGAGCACGGACTGGCGGCGATCACCGACGTGCTGAGCGGCGCCGACGAGCAGCTCCGCGACCGGCTACGCGGACACCTGGCGATAGGCCTGCATCGCAACGTCCAGGTCACCGACGTCACAGACGAACCGCGACGGCATGTGTCGCAGGCGTTCTGTTCGGCGCTGCCGGTGGCGTACTCGCATCTGCCCGGAGCCGCGTGGGAGCCGTTCGCGCGGCTGGTGTTGGAGGCCACCTACGAGGCGACGCTGCTGGCCGCCGCCGGGCAGGCGCGTGCCGGCGGATCGAACATCGTGCTGTTGACCCGCGTCGGCGGTGGCGCGTTCGGCAACGCCCCGGGCTGGATCGACGCCGCGATCGAGCGGGCCCTGCCGATCGTGGAGTATGCCGGGTTGGACATCCGGCTGGTCGGCCACGACCAGGTCAACCCGGCCTCGCGGGCGATCGCCGAACGCTGGGCCTGACACCGCATCGACCGCACGCACTGACACCGACGAGCAAGCAGGAAGGCGAGACGATGAAGCTGCTGCACTTCGCGGATCTGCACCTCGACACGCTGTTCGGCTGGGCGACCCGCCCGCAGGCACGCGGCCGCCGCCACGCCCTGCGCCAGACACTGCAGCGCATCTGCCAGCTGGCCGCCGACCAGCAGGTCGACGCCCTCACCTGCGGCGGGGACCTGTACGAGCAGGACCGGTTCACCCCCGACACCGCGGAGTTCCTGCGCACCACCTTCGCCGAGATCGCCCCGCTGCGAGTGTATCTCGCCCCGGGCAACCACGACTGGTTCGGTCCGAAAAGCCTCTACCGCCAAGTCGACTGGTCACCGAACGTGCACATCTTCGACACCGACGAGCTGCAGCCGATCACCCTGGCCGACGGTCTCACACTGTGGGGTGCCGCCCACCGCGCACCGGCGAACACCCGCGGCTTCCTCGACGACTTCCGTGCCGACCGCGGCGGTGTGCACCTGGGTCTTTTCCACGGCTCCGCCCAGGGCGATCTGGCGATCCAGCCGACCGAGAAGGTCCCGCACGCACCGTTTCGGGCCGCCCAGATCCGCCAATCCGGGCTGCACCACGCGCTGCTGGGTCACTTCCACCACCCCGTCGACGCCCCCGATCACACCTACCCGGGCAACCCGGACCCGCTGACCTTCGGGGAGAGCTGGCCCGGCGAGGCGGTGCTGGTCACGATCGCCGACGACGGCGCTATCACCCGGCAGCGATTGCCGACCGCGACCTCCACCGTCGGCGACATCGACGTGGACATCACCGGCGTGACCCATGCCGGGCAGGCACGCCAGAAGGTCCTCGACGCCCTCGCCGACCTCTCCGGTCACGTTCGGGTCACCCTGCACGGCGCGCTCGGACCGGACGTCGACCTGCGCGCAGCCGACATCGACGCGGCCTGCCCGGCGAACCTGGAGGCACTGGTCACCCGGTTCGGCTCCCTCACCGTGGCGCTGACCGACGACTACGAGCAGCTGGCCACCGAGCAGACCGTGCGCGGGCAGTTCGTCCGCGACGTGCTGGCCGCCGACACCCTCAGCGACGACCAGCGCCACCGCGTCCTGCTCACCGGGCTGCGCGCCCTCGATGAGCGCGCCGGCGACCTGGAGGTGCACTGATGCGGATCCGTTCGGTGAGCGCGCACGCGTTCGGCCCGCTGCACGAACAGAACCTGGCGCTGGCCGAGGGGATGACCGTCGTCATCGGCGACAACGAGTCAGCGAAATCGTCCTGGCACGCCGCGATCTTCGCCGCGCTGTGCGGACGGCGCCGCGGGCGGGGCAAACCCCGCGCCGACGAGCAGCGCTTCATCGACCTGCACAAGCCGTGGGGGCAGGGGGACTGGCTGGTGACCGCGCGGATCATGCTCGACGACGGCCGCGACATCGAGCTGCGTCAAGACCTCGCCGGCAAGATCGACTGCCACGCCAAGGATCTGGTGCTGGGCCGCGACGTCTCCGCAGAGATCATGAACGACGGCGCCCCCGACGCCGCCACCTGGCTGGGGCTGGACCGCACCACGTTCGTCGCGACCGCCTGCGTCGAACAGGGCCAGATGCATCGGGTCCGCGACCATGCCGACGGGCTGCAGGACCACCTGCAGCGTGCCGCCGCGACCGCCGGGGCCGCGTCGACGGCGGGAACGGCCCTGGACCGCATCGCCGACTACGCCCGCGAGCACGTGGGGGTGGACCGCGCCAACTCGACCAAACCGCTGCGCGTCGCCAAAGACGCGCTGGCGGCGAGCCAACACGAATACGAGCACCGAACCCGGGCCCACGACGAATACCTGTCGCGGGTCGAGGAGGTCGAGCGCGTCCGCGGCGAGGCTGACGCCGCCGCAGCGCTGGTGCGGGCCCACGAGGCCGCCGAGGCGGCCGCGGCGGCGGAGCAGCTGCAAAACCGGGCCCGCCGCGCCCACGAATTGCACGCCCGCCACGGCGATTCACCGCCGCCCTCCGAGGCCGACGGTGATGCGCTGGCCCAGCAGGTGGCTGCGACGTTGACGCGGTGGCGCTCACGCCCGCCGGCACCGAGTCCCCCGCAGCGCTCCAGCGCCGACATCCACCAGGAGATCGCCGCCCTTCCCGCCGCCCCGCACGGCGACACCGAGGAGCATCCGAGTGTGCGCCAGGCAGCCGAGCGGTGGATGCGGGCCACCACCCAGCTGGAGTCCTACGCGCGGCCACACCCGGTGACCGAAGCGGCACCCCAGGTCGATGCGGGCGATGACGAGCTGCTCGATCTGGCCCGCACCCTGGAGGTCCCGATCCCCGACGTGCCCCCGGAGGTGATCGCCCGCGAGACGCGAGCCCGCCGCGCCGCCGAGCAGACACGCCCGCATCCCTCGGCGGCGGTGATCACCACCGGTGCCGTCGTCGCCGTCCTCGGGTTGGCTCTGGTGGCCACGGCGAGCCGACCGGTTGGTGTGGCCGCCCTGGTGGCCGGTGTGGTGCTGATGCTCGCCGGCGCGATGCACCGCCACCGTCACGGAACCGCAGCGGTGGCACAAGATCTCGCCCGCGCCGAAGCGCAGGTGCAGGCCGCGCAGGCGCGCACCGCAGAACAGACCGGTCGGCGCGAACAGGCCGCCGCCCGCTGCGTCGAACTCGGCGTGCCCGCCGAACCCGCGGCGCTGCGCGCGATCCCGGTGGCGCGGGCGCGGGCGGCGGCCTTGCACCGCGACCACGACGAACGGGCCCGCCGAGAGGCGAAGACCCGTGATGTGCTGCGGGCCGCCGCGGCCGACCTGCGCGACGCCCTGGCCGCGCGCGGCCACCCCCCGGACGGGGCGACCCAGGAGGCGCTGCGCACGGGAGTCGAACACTACCGGCAGGCGTGCCGTCAGCGCGCCGCCCAAGGCGCCCAAGCCGCCCGCCGCACCGACCTGCTGGACCAGCTGGCGTCCACCCAGGCCGCCGAACGCCGCGTCGCCTTCGACGAGCAGGCGCGCGCCGAGGCCGCCGAGGCGATACGGGACGTCGCCGGCCGGTGCGCAATCGTCGCCGACACCGCAGCGGAAGCGGTTACGGCGCTGCAGGAGTGGATGGACCAACGGCAGTCCCGGCTGGCCGAACTGGGCACCGCACAACACGAGTGGGCCGAGCTGCAGGCTCTGCTGGACGGTTCGACGCCGGCCGAGCTGCACGAGGCCGGCGAGATCGCCGCCGCGCGGGCGGCACACCTCGCCGACGGCGTCGACCCGGCGCTCCTCGAGTCGGTGCACGCGGAGTCGAACACCGACAGCCTGCCGGCGCTGCGGCAGGCCGCGGAGACGGCGTCGGCGCGAGCGGACACCGAAGACGGCGAGCTACGGCAGATGGCGAGGCATCTGGGCAGCGTCGCCGAAGCCGAGGAAGACCTCGCCCGGGCCCGCGATGAGCTGCACCGGGTGGAGGAGCTCAAAGAAACCCTGGAGTTGACGCGGGCGTTCCTCGAGCAGGCGCAGACCCGCGTGTACCGGGACATCGCCCCGCAGCTGGCGGCAACGCTGCGTGGCTGGCTGCCCACGGTCACCGGTGGGCGCTACACCGACGTGCTGGTCGACCCGGAATCCCTTGAGGTGCAGGTGTGCGGCGCGTCGCGACGGTGGCGTAAAGCCGATCTGCTCTCCCACGGCACCGCCGAGCAGGTGTATCTGCTGTTGCGGGTGGCGCTGGCCGATCATCTGACCAGAGACCACGACGTTTGCCCCCTGCTGCTCGACGATGTCACCGTGCACGCCGACGCGGTACGCACCGACGCCATCCTGGATCTGCTCCTGCAGATCGCCGCCGACCGGCAGGTGGTGATCTTCACCCAGGAGGATCAGGTCGCCGCGTGGGCGCGCGCCAACCTCGCCGGGCCACGCCACGCCATTCGCGAACTCACCCCGGTCGCCGTCGACTAGAAGCAGCGGTGTCGCCCGCGCGCACTACACTGGAGAAAGCTTCACGAGACGCCGTCGACAAGCTCCGACTGGACGGTGCGCCAACCCTTCGCTCGTGGGTGGCTCGGATGACGAAGCGGCCGAACGTCAACCGGCGCTTGGCAAGAGCGCCTCCAATCCGAGGCCCCGGAATCGGGAGGGCACCCATGCCCGAGGTTCACTCCACCGCGACCGGCGGCACACCATGAACACCGGTTCGCCGCGTGAACCGAGAACGCCGGCGCGCAGGTTCTCCGACTACGGCCGCACCAGTTGGGGCCCGTACTGGGAGGTGCTGTTCGGCCCGGCGATGATCCCCGGCTGGATCAACTGGAAACGAGGTTCCACCGGGGTGGGCATCGCCCGCCTGGTGTGGACCAAACGCGAGGAGCTGCGCCGAGACTACGAAACCGTGCACGGCAGCGACCCGCACCGCTGGCCCACGCCGCATCCGGGCGCGGTCGTGGATGCGGTGATCGCCGATGTGTCTGCGGTGTGTCTGCGCTGCGAGTATTTCGAGCCGCGTCGCAGCGCCGACGAGGCGTTGCGGGCCGCCCGCCGCCACGAACAGTCACGCGGACGCCACCGCGGGCCGATGGATCACCGGGTGGCGCAATGGGACCGCTTCGATGCCGAGCACCGCAACGGGTGAGCAGTAGCCCTTCGTCATTCTGCGAAGGCGGGGAGTTTGGCGGCGATGTGCTCCCAGGCGAGCGTGTTGGCGGCGACGGCAAGAACGAGGGCTTCGGCCGCATCGACGTCGAGCTCGGCGGACAGGTGGTGGCCGTTGAGACCGAGTAGCAGCCAGCATGCCGCCCACGCGGTGCGCTTGTTGCCGTCGGCAAGCGATTGGGTGGTGGCCAGCGAGTGCAGTAGCGCCGCGGCCTTGTCCCAGATGCTCGGATAGGCATCTGTGCCGAACACGGAGGTCGTCGGGCGCATCAGACTCGACTCGAACAACCCGATGTCGCGAACCAGGGGGCGAAACCCGCAGGCGTACTCGGCGGCGATCAGTACCTCGTCGACGGTGGGGAAATCGGTCAAGCGAGACGCTTATTCAACTCAGCTGATCGCTGGGCGATCTCGGTGGCCAGTGCATGGATGCGCCCCGCGCGGTCGTGTGCCTTGTCCAAGATGGCCTGCTTGGCGAACGAACGCATCGAATCGCCGGAGTCACTGGCCGCCGAGCGCACCAGGGATAACTCCTCGTCGGAGAACTCGATGTTCAGTGCAGGCATCACCGGCCCCCTCTCGGCACCTGAATGTTGGTACCAGGATAGTACCAGTCCGAGGTTGAGTGCGGTCGATGCTTGTGTGCGTTTGGCTTGGTGGTCACGGTGATCGCGCTGTTGGGTGTGGATACGGGCGCGTGCTGCGGCCAGCTTGGCGGCTTCGCGGGTTTCCTCGAGGGCGGCGGGCCGTTCTGCGAGGTTGTCGCGCCCATGCCAGGCCAGCATCGCGGCCCGCAGGGCTGCCGGGGCCGGTAGGACCAACGGAAGAAGCCTCTGTGGCAGAACAAAAACGACCGGGCGCTCGACGAGGTGATCGAGGAAGCCCTGACCCGCTTGGCTGACGGGCGGGCGTCGATTATCGCCGCACCCGGATCGGCCCCTACACTTTCCCGCGACATGACCGACAACGCCGCGAACTCCAGGACGGTCGCCCCCACACAGCACACCGGCCGGGTCGCCGCCGAGGCGGCGCGGCGGCGGACCTTCGCGGTGATCAGCCACCCCGACGCGGGTAAATCCACCCTCACCGAGGCGCTGGTGCTGCACGCCCGCGCCATCGCCGAGGCCGGCGCGGTGCACGGCAAGGCGGGCCGGCGCGCCACCGTGTCGGACTGGATGGAGATGGAAAAAGCCCGCGGCATCTCCATCACCTCCACCGCCCTGCAGTTCCCCTACCGCAGCGCCGCGGGGCGCGACTGCGTGATCAACCTGCTCGACACCCCCGGCCACGCCGACTTCTCCGAGGACACCTACCGGGTGCTGACCGCGGTGGACGCCGCGGTCATGCTCATCGACGCCGGCAAGGGGCTGGAGCCGCAGACCCTGAAGCTGTTCCAGGTGTGTCGGCACCGCAGGATCCCGATCATCACGGTGATCAACAAATGGGACCGCCCCGGCCGCCACGCCCTGGAGTTGACCGACGAGATCAGCGAGCGCATCGGGCTGCGCCCCACCCCGCTGACCTGGCCGGTCGGCATCGCCGGGGACTTCCACGGGGTGCTCGACCGCCGGTCGGGACAGTTCATCCGGTTCACCCGCACCGCCGGGGGTGCCACCGCCGCCCCCGAGGAGCACCTCGGTGCCGACGACGCTCACGCCGCCGCCGGTGCGGACTGGGACACCGCCGTCGAGGAGTCCGAACTGCTCAGCGCCGACGGCGCCGACCACCACCTGCAGGCGTTCCTCGACTGCGCGGCCACCCCGGTGCTGTTCACCTCGGCGGCGCTGAACTTCGGGGTCAACCAGCTGCTCGACGTGCTCACCGAACTGGCTCCGTCGCCGTCGGGGACCCTCGACGCCGACGGTGTCCGCCGCGACGTCGACGCCCCGTTCAGCGCGTTCGTGTTCAAGGTGCAGGCCGGCATGAACACCGCGCACCGCGACCGGATCGCCTACGCGCGGGTGTACTCGGGCACGTTCCAGCGCGGCGAGGTCCTCACCCACGCGAGAACCGGCAAACCGTTCGTCACCAAATACGCCCAGTCGGTCTTCGGCCAGCAACGCGCCACCCTCGACACCGCCTGGCCCGGCGATGTGATCGGGTTGGCCAACGCCGCCGTCCTGCGCCCCGGCGACACCCTGTACTGCGAGGTCCCGGTGTCCTACCCGCCGATCCCCAGTTTCTCCCCCGAGCACTTCTCGGTGGCCCGCAACACCGACCCCGGCAAACACAAACAGTTTCGGCGCGGCATCGAACAGCTGGATCAGGAGGGGGTCGTGCAGGTGCTGCGTTCGGATCGCCGCGGGGATCAGGCGCCGGTGCTCGCCGCGGTCGGCCCGATGCAGTTCGAGGTGGCCGCCCACCGGATGGCCACCGAGTTCGGCGCCCCGATCTCACTGGAGTCGCTGCCGTACCAGGTGGCGCGCATCGTCGAGCCCGCCGACGCGGCTTTCGTCGACAAGCAGCCGATGGCCGAGGTGCTGACCCGCACCGACGGCGTGCCGTTGGCGCTGTTCTCCAACAGCTGGCGGCTGCAGGGTTTCCAGCGGGATCACCCCGAGGTGGTGTTGGGCTCGCTGGTCGCCGCCGACGGGGAGTCCGCCCATCCGGTGGGCGCTGCCCGGGCAGGTAGGGTGTAGCCGAACGGCCCGCAGCCCGCGTTCGCGGATCGCCGACAACCTCGGCTCGAACACCGTGCCCGCGGCGCTGCGCCACCGCCCGACACCCCACCCCGGGGCGCCAACGACCGGCGAACCGAGCCCCGGCGCGGGCGTCGGGGCGCCGTCCCACCAACGGAAGTGATCACCACGTGTCTGCTCGCACCCCGGCACCGGCTGCCGGAAGACCCCGCCGCGCCGCCGCACCGACATCGCCGGTGAGCCCGCCATGGCGATAGCCGACGTCGCGGCCTACGCCCATCTGTCCGCCGCCGACGTCGAGGACCTCGGTGCGGACCTCGACGCGATCCGCCACGACGTCGAGGCGTCGCTGGGGGCCAAGGACCGCGCCTACATCCGGCGCACCATCGTCTTTCAACGCGGCTTGGAGGCCGCGGCCCGGCTGACCATCGCGGCCAGTCGCAGCAGGATCGGCTGGCTGGTGGGCACCGCCGCGCTGGCGGCGGCGAAAAGCATCGAGAACATGGAGTTGGGACACAACATCGGCCACGGCCAGTGGGACTGGATGAACGACCCCGAGATCCATTCCACCAGCTGGGAGTGGGACATGGCGGGCGTCTCGGCGCACTGGCGCCACTCGCACAACTACCGCCACCACGTGTTCACCAACATCATCGACATGGACGACGACCTCGGTTTCGGGGTCATGCGGGTCACCCACGAACAGCGGTGGCGGCCCAGCAACCTGATCCAGCCGTTGCGCAGCATGCTGCTGGCGGCGCTGTTCGAATGGGGCATCGCGCTGCAAGGACTGCACTCCACCCGCAAGTCGGCGGCCAACGACACGGAGCGGGCCACCCGCGGTCGCGTATTGGTGCGCAAGATCGCCCGCCAGGCGGCCAAGGACTACCTGTTCTTTCCCGCCCTGAGCCTGCGGCGGTGGCGTCGCACCCTCGCCGCCAACGCGGTCGCCAACCTGATCCGCAACGTCTGGGCCTATCTGGTGATCTGCTGCGGGCACTTCGCCGACGGTGCACAGACCTTCACCGCCGCGGTGCTCGACAGCGAGACCAAGGCCGAGTGGTATCTGCGCCAGCTGCTGGGCACCGCGAACTTCCACGCGGGTCCGGTGATGGCGTTCATGAGCGGCAACCTGAGCTACCAGATCGAACACCACCTGTTCCCGGATCTGCCGAGCAACCGCTACGCCGAGATCTCCCACCGGGTGCAGGCCGTGTGCGCGCGCTACGGCCTGCCGTACACGACCGGCCCACTGGTGCGCCAGTATCTGGGCATCCTGGCCACGGTGTGCCGGTTGGCGCTGCCCAACGGGTTTCCGCGCTTCACGACTCCCGCGGCGCCCGTCGCCGGCGGTGGGTTGCGCGCCGCCGCCTGACGCGCGTCGACCCCGCCGCGGTTCGTTAACGACATCCTCGCCCACCGGGCGCCCGGTCGCGTCGCGGCGCCCGACGATGTCGGGGTGCCGTGCCACCCTGGGCCCATGCCCACCACCGTGCCCGCCAACCCGCGGTTCGCCAGCGCCGCCGAACGCCGTGTCTACGAGTATCTGCGCGCCCAACTGGGCGAGCAGGATGTGATCTTCGCCGGGCAGCGGGTCACCGATCACCGCAAGGATCACGAGGTCGACTTCGTGCTGGCGATCGAGGGGGCGGGCATCGCCTGCCTGGAAGTCAAAGGTGGTGAGGTCTGGCATGACGGCACCGACTGGTGGCAGCGTCGCCGCGGCACCGAGTACCGCATCCACCCGGTCCGCCAGGTCCGCGAGGCCTGTTACGCGCTGCGTAGTTTCGTCGAGGGCGATCCGCGCTGGAGTGTGGCCCGGCCGCGTTGGGATCACCTGGTGGTGTTGCCGCACACCGAATTACCCGAGGATTTCGCGCTGCCGCAGTGCCCGCGCTGGAAGGTGATCGACCGCACCGAGTTACCGCAGCTGGTGTCGCGGGTGCGTCAGGCGCTGCTCGATCAGGAGCTCGAGCGCCCGCTGGTGGACGCCGCCGGTATCGATCGGCTGCGCACCGTGCTGGGCGGGCGCGGCCTGCCGCAGCGTGACGTGGTGGCGCGCGCCCTGGCCAACGACGACACCGCCGACGCGCTGACCGAGGAGCAGGCCGTCATCTTGGGGGCCATCCGGTTGCTGAACCGGGTGCAGGTGCGCGGCAGCGCCGGCAGCGGAAAAACCTTCCTGGCGATGGAGCAGGCCCGCCGGCTGGCCGACGCCGGCCAACGGGTCGCGTTGCTGTGTTATTCGCGGGGACTGGCCTCCTACCTCAAACGCATCACCGCGAACTGGCCGCGGCGTCAGCGCCCCGCCTACGTCGGGGAATTCCACCGTCTCGGTGTGCAGTGGGGTGCCCCGGACGGCCCCGACGGATCGGTGGCCGAATCGGTGTTCTGGGAACACGATCTGCCCCACCAGATGGCCGGACTGGCCGACGACCTGCCCGACGGGCAGCGTTTCGACGCGGTCGTGGTCGATGAGGCCCAGGACTTCGCCGACACCTGGTGGGATCCGCTGCTGACCGCGCTGCGCGACCCGGACGACGGCGGGCTGTTCGTGTTCAGCGACGAAGGCCAGCGCGTCTTCGACCGTCAGGGCACCCCGCCGGTGCCGCTGGTGTCGCTGGTGCTCGATCGCAACCTGCGCAACACCCGCCAGATCGCCACCACCTTTCAGCCGCTGGTCGACCACCCGATCCGGTTCCTCGGCGCCGACGGCCCGGACGTGACGTTCGTGGCGTGCAACCCGACCGAGGCGATGGAGGTCGGCGACGACCAGGTGGAGGCGCTGCTGGAGGAGGGTTGGCGCCCCGAGGACATCGCGC
Organism: Mycolicibacillus parakoreensis; assembly: GCF_022370835.2. The sequence goes on along the minus strand of NZ_CP092365.1, from coordinate 3,247,401 downwards.
TGCTGGCCACCGGCAGCCGCCACCCCGAGCAGAAGGCCCGCCAAGACGACGGCTACGACGCCTACTGGGCCAGCTTCTGGGACGTCGAGCAGGTGTTCTACGGCCATGTGCTCGGCTTCAAGGGCCTGGAACGGCGCGCGGTGGTCCTCGTCGTGGACACCAAAGGGCCGGTCGAGCGTGCCCGTGAGCGGCTCTACGTCGGCCTGTCGCGAGCACGCGACCGGCTGGTGGTCTGCGGGGAGCCGGGTTTCCTCGCCGAGATCGGCGGGCCCGATCTGGCGCACCGGCTGGGCGTGTAGCGCCCACGTGTAGCGCCTACCCGCGACCCCGCCGATCAGTCCGGCGGGTTGGTGGCGGTCACCACCCAGGTGTGGCCGGGAAACGTCAGGGCGCCGTCGACGCGGTGGCGGCGCAGCACGGCGCGCAGCTCCTCGACCACCGCGGCCCAGCCCTCGGCGCCACGCCGCTCGGTCACCTCGGCGCGGGCCTGCACGCCGGTGCGGTTGGCCAGCAGCATCGTCAGCCGTTCCTCGACACCGTCGCTGGTTTCGGTGCGGAAATCGCAGACGCCGTCGAACGCCTCGACGGCCACCTCGGCCCACCCGGCGTCGGCCAGGACGGCCCGCACCCGATCGGCCTGACCGAACGCCAGCGGGCCCGGCGCGCCCGGCTCCGGGGCCGGCGGCGGAGACTCCAGCAGCGCGGCCAGCACGTCGACGCCGGCGGTGAACATCGGGTTGTCGCCGTCGCGCCAGCAGACGAACGCCAACCGCGCCGCCGGGGCCACCGCGGCGCGGATGTTGGTGAACGCAGCCACCGGATCCTCGAAGAACATCACCCCGAACCGGGACACGACCCGATCGAACGCCGCACCGTCGCCGATGGCGCGCAGATCAGCGGTCTGGGCGTCGTCGAGCACCACGTGCGCGGCCGGCACCCGCCGGCGTGCCGCGGCCACCATCGGCTCGGAGATGTCCACACCGACCGGGTGCGCCCCGAGGTCGGTGGCGCGCTGCAGCAGCGCACCCGACCCGCAGCCCACATCGAGCACCCGGGCGCCGGGGCGCAGATCGGCGGCCGCACACACCGCATCGGTGAACGGGGCCAGTACCGCCTCGAAGATCGCCGCATGGGTGACCCAGTCGGTGCCCTGCTGCGCCCACGCCCGCTGCTGTTCCTCGTTCGCCACGGTGCCCCAGCTTAGAGACCGGTCTCGGTAGCGTGGGGCCCGTGGATCAGGACGCGTTCTACACCCAGACCGACGACGGGGTGTTCGCCAGCTCGGCGCTGACCGCCGGTCCGTGGTCCCCGGACGCCCAGCACGGCGGGCCGCCCTCGGCGCTGCTGGCCCGCGAACTCGAAGGCTACGAGCCGCGCGATGGGCACCGGTTGGCCCGTGTCAGTGTCGACATTCTGCGGCCGGTTCCGGTGGCGCCGTTGCACATCAGCGTGGAGGCGCTGCGCACCGGCCGGCGGGTGCAGCTTCTGCAGGCTCACGCACAGTCCGGTGAGCACACCGTGGCGATCGCCCGGGCCTGGCGGGTCGTGGCCGCCGCGGCGGATTTCCCGGCCGAGCCCGCCGACGCCCCGCAGGGGGCGGAACCCCCCGACCGGCCGCCGACGTTTCCCGACGGTCTGCGCCGCGACGGCTACCTGTCGGTGATCGACTGGTCGTTCGAGTCCGGCGACTTCGCCGCCCCCGGGCCGGCGCGGGCCTGGGCGCGCCCGAGCGTGGCGCTGGTCGCCGGTGAGCCGATGACACCGTGGCAGCGGGTGCTCACCGTCGCCGACTCCGGCAGCGGCATCAGCATCTGCGCGCCGCCGAGTGAGTTCCCGGCGATCAACTGCGATTTGGTGGTGGCGCTGCACCGCGACCCGGTGGGCCCGTGGATCGGGCTGGACTCGCACACCACGGTCACCCCCGGTGCGGGCGCGCTGACGCACACCACCGTGTTCGACCGGGCCGGACCGGCGGGGCTGGCCACACAGACGCTGGTGGTGTGAGCTCCCAGTCAGCCGGCGCGCCACACCCGCAGCGCGGCGGTGATCATCGGGATCTGCAGCGGCAGCCGGGCGATCATCGCCGCGCGCAGCGCCGGGTTGGACCAGCACAGCCGGACCGCGTTGAGGTTGCCCGGAAACACCGCCACGAACAGGATCGCGGCGACGAGTCCGCCGACCCGGCGGGTGCGTGGGGCCAGCAGCAGCGCTCCGATGGCGATCTCGGCGACCCCGGAGGCATGGGTGTAGGTGCGCGGTTTGCCGGGCAACTCGGTCGGCACGATCATGTCGAACGGCGCCGGCCAGGCGAAATGGGTCGCCCCGACCCCGAGCAGCATGGCGGCCAGCCAACGCGCCCGCATCTGCGCGGGGCGCGCGTCGGCGGAAGTGGTCATGGGCTCGGACCCTACTGCACCACGTGGCGGGAGCATAGGTCCGCGATGTGGCCGGTGGCGAGCCCGAGTTCGGTCAGCAGCGCGTCGGTGTGCTGCCCCAACGCCGGCACCGCCCCCATCGCCAGGGCGGCGTCGTCGAATCCCATCGGCGGCGCCAGCGCCTCGACCGGCCCGGCCTCGGTGTCGACCTGCCGCCGGCGCCCGGCCAGCTCGGGGTGGGCGACGAGGTCGGCCATCGAGTTGAGCCGGGCCGCCGGGACTCCCGCCGCGGCCAGCCGCTCCTCCAGATCGGCGGTGGCGCGCGCCCGGGTGTGTTCGGCGACGATCGCGTCGACCTCGGCGCGGTGGCGCACCCGGGCGATGTTGGTGGCGAAACGCGGATCGTCGGCGAGTGCGGGCGCGGCGAACACCTCGGTGACCAGGGCGCGCCACCCGCGGTCGTTTTGCACCCCGATCAGGATCTGGCCGTCGGCGGTCGGATAGGCGTCGTAGGGGGCGATCGTGGCGTGCGCGACCCCCATGCGCGGCAGCTGCTCGCCGGCGTAGCGCTGGAGGTACATCGGATGGGTGAGCCACTCGGTGGTCGCATCGAACATGGTCACCGCGACGGTGGCGCCCTGCCCGGTGCGTTCGCGGCGGAACAACGCGGCCTGGATCGCCGAGAGCGCATACATCGCGGTGGCGATGTCGGCCACCGGAACACCGGCCTTGGCCGGCCCGTCGGGGGTGCCGGTCAGTGAACACAGCCCGGTCTCGGCCTGCACCAGCATGTCGTAGGCCTTGCGTTCCCGGTAGGGCCCGTCGGCGCCGTAGCCGCTGAGGTTCGCCACGATCAGGTCGGGTTGGCGCTCACGCAGCTGGGCGGCGCCCAGGCCGAGACGCTCGGCGGCACCGGGGCCCAGGTTTTGCACCACCACGTCGGCGGTGGCGATCATCCGGTGCACCAACGCCACCCCGTCGGGGTGTTTCAGGTCGACGGCGACCGACTGCTTGCCGCGGTTGAGCCAGACGAAATGGGAGGAGATTCCGTGCACCGCCGTGTCGTAGTGGCGGGCGAAATCGCCGTCGCCGCACCGCTCCACCTTGATCACCCGCGCACCCAGATCGGCCAGGTGCCGGGTCGCCAGCGGCGCGGCGACGGCCTGTTCGACGGCGATCACGGTGATCCCGTGCAACGGCAATGAACTCATGTGGCCTCACGGTCGTGGTTGGTCGCGAACGTGATGGTGAGGGTAGTGGTCGCCTACCCGCCCTATCCGTCGTCCTATCTTCGGAACGGCAACTCACCCCGTCGTCAACAAATTCGATAGCCGAGTCGATGGGCAGCACCACCTATGCGTAACGCGAGCCCAGGGTGCGTTAACGGAAGTGAGATCACCGGCCGGGCCGGCATTGCATCCGAGGCAGGGGAGAACAACGCCGCGCACGGCGCGCCCGCAAATCGGCTGTTGTAGTGCATTCCCTCAAGGCCAGGAAACGCCTCGACGACGTGGCGTGCCCACTGCTGAGTGATGAAATGTGGACCAGTGGACAGCGCGTAGGTGCCGCCGGCGCGCGTAGCCCACGACCCCGTGCCATCCGTGGCGAGGTCAAGCAGGTGTAACACTCGGGTGAAGCGAAACCCGGTCAAGTACGGCCGGCCCCGAAAACGGTCGATCGTCCGGTCGGCCTGGAAGGCTTCTGCCAACGCGGCGGTGGGGCCGCACGCTCCGTACCAAACACCCACACCCGCGTGATGGCCGACGGGGTGCGGCTGGGGATCGAAGCGCAGATGCGGTCCATGTTCACGGAATGCGTCCCAAGCCAAAACGTGTGCGCCCTCGGTGCGGTGACACCTCCACCACAGCGCGTCGGTTCCGATGTGCCGGTATTCGTCGTCGCGGATCCCGATGACACGCAGCTGGGCGACAGGGGGCGGCCCGGGTAGGCGGGTGTTCAACGCCCGTACCAGTCGACGGCCTCGGCGGCGGCCACCGCCTGGTCGACATCCCCTCCTCCGCGTAACCACTCCAGTGGTGTCAGCTCCCGATCTAGGGTCAGCTCCGCTTGCGGGGTGTGGAGAAAACCGTTGATCGCGACCGGATGGAGATCGCCGGGCAGCGCTTTGAATACCCGATCCAGACCACGAATGACACGCCTCGGGCCGCCGTCAGGCCCCCGTTCGAACTGGGGGAGCGGAAACACCCAAGACCGCCCGTCGGCGATCGCCCACAGCTCCCGGGCAAGACGCTTCTGGCGGACCCGTGAAGCGCTGACTCCCAGCCCGTCGGCAACCTCACGGGCGGTGAAGGCAGTGATGGCCAGACGACCGAAGTCTGCGGCGGTCTCCGCGCCGACAGCAAGATGAGCCGAGGAGTCTTCACCGAAGTCGGCGGCATCGAGCAGGTGAGCGTCGTCCTCGCTGAGGGCGGCGGCCCGTGGGCGGACTGCGGGGATCGCCCGGAGGGCAGCGACGAAGCTGACGCTGTTGACCTCGAAGCGGTCCTCAAGGAGCTGGTCGAGCTCTTGGTACGCGGTAAAGGTCCCGCGATCTGTCTTCTTTGTCGAGGACATCCAACCACCATCCTAACGCTGAATAACGATTATAGTATAGCGTTAATCATGCCGGTCAGGCGTGGACCGCGGGCCGTGGTGACATGAACACGGAGGTGCGTAACCAGGCACGAAACACGTCCGTGAAAATGCCGCACCTGCGGGCAGTGCAACTCCAGGAGCCGGTGCGCCGTCCGGTCTCCAGGATCGCCACGACGCGCTGGCCCAACAGCAGCGGATCGGTCACCGGCTCAGCCACGGCGGGGCCCGGGTCGTGTCAGACCGGCGCGGTATGACTGCACAAAGCGCAGTATGGCAAGGAGCAGCGACGGTCATGGGCAAGTTGGTTCGCGACACGATTCCGGAGTTGATCGCGGCATCCGGGCGCACGCCGACGGTTCGGGTGCTCGAGGCGGGCGCCTACCGCGCGGCGCTCTGCGACAAGCTCGATGAAGAGGCCGCCGAGGTGCGCGCCGCGACCACCACCGCGGGCCTGTTGGAGGAACTCGCCGATGTGTTGGAGGTCCTCACCGCCCTCGCCGAGCATCACGACGCATGCCTGGCCGACATCATCACCTGGGCGGCGAGCAAACGCGCCCGCCGCGGCGGGTTCAGCCGTCGGCTGTGGCTGGAAGGCACCGACCCCGGTGGGTGATGTCACCACCGGTCTGTTCGCAGGTGGGGTCACCGACACCTCGGGGCGCGCCGAACCGCGCCCCGCAACGGTGTCGGTTAGTCCAGACCCAGCGCGGCGCGCAGCCGGTCGGCGTCCATGCCACCGCGAGCGGCGGCCCCGGCCGGAAACGAGTCGAGCAGCCTGATCAGATCGCCCCGGCGGGTGGGGTCCTCGGCGGCTTGACGCGGGGTGTAGCCGTCCAGGGCCGGGATCGACTCGTCGAGCCACCGTGTCTCGTAGTCGGCGACGACCTGGTCCAGCGCGGCGGCCAGCGCAGGATCATCGGGGTCACCGACCGCCCCGGCGCCGGTACCGGGCAGGGAGGCGGCGAGTTCGGCGGCCTGACGGGCGTCGCCCATCGGCCGGCGGGTGTCCTCGACGACGCGGGCGGTGGGATCCAGCTCGGCCAGCCGGCCCAACACCCGATCCATCCGCGTTTCGCTGGTGGTCGTCACCTGCAGTGTGTCGCCGTCAAGGTCGAGGGTGGCGCGGACGGTGCCGCCGTCGTCGCGGGCGAGGATCTCATGCCAGCGCAGCGCACCGTCGTCACGCTGGTAGGTGACGTCCAGCAGGGCCGCGAGCACGTCAGGGTCCTCGACTGCCACGGTGGCCTCGCAGAGCATCATCGGCTCGCCCGCGGTGGTGACCAACGACGCAGGGGCGAAGCGACGACTCAGTGCGGCCACCACGGTGACCGGATCGGGATCGTCGTCGAGCAACTCGATCAGCGGGCCCCGCTCGTGCAGCGCCAGCGGTTCGATGCCGCCGAAGAACTGCCAGGTGTCATCGCCGACAGGTAGCACCCGTGCGCACAGCAGCTCGCCGGTGCGGAGCTGCCGGCTGGCGGTGCGCTCGCTCACCTCGTAGACATCGCCGGTGCGCACGTCGCGCACGGTGACGGTGTGGCCGGGACGGACCTGGTCGACCTCGAACACCGAACGCTCGACCAGCAGCCACTGTTCGGCCAACAGCCGCTCGTCATCGGGCAGCAACACACCACGCACCCGCAGGAAATCGGAGAATGCGCCACCCTCGAACAACACCACGTCCAGCGTCAACGGATCCGCCAGCGCCGCCATCAAAGGGTCGAAGTCGGGGTCAACCTCGTCGTCGTGGTCGTAGCGGTGCCGCTCAAGGCCCACCTCGGTGAGCACAAGGCGTGCGTCGGTGCGCAGCGCATGGTGCACGGCCTTGGCGTAGAGCCAGCCGATGCGTTCAGGTAGCGGCAGCTGCTCGTGGCCCAGATGGCACTTTTTGTACTTGCGGCCCGAGCCGCACCAGCAGGGTGCGTTGCGCCCGAGATCACCGCGGGGGGTGACCCGGTGGCGCTGCAGCAGCTCGACGAGCGCGTTGTCCTCGTCGGCGCCGGCGCGGCGCAGCAGGGCCAGGCCGCGCTCGACATCGCCACGATCGGAGGCGATGCGGGCGAGATCCTGCAGGACCAGCGGCCAGTCGGTGTCCATCGATTCCGCGGCGAGCAGGGCCTGTTCGGCGGCCTCGACGTCGCCGAGCGCATCGGCGGCCACGGCGCGCAGCCAGCGGCACGCCACCCGGGCCGCGTGCGGCACCTTCGGTTCGAGCACCTCGGCGAAGAGCCCCAACGCGACCGGCGCGTCGACGTCGTCGATGGCCAGGACCTCGATGGCCAGTGCCTCGGCGAGCAGCGGATCACGCAGCACACCACCGATTTCGGCGACCAGATCGACGCTGCGGCGCAGGTCTGCGAAAGCCGGGTCGGCGTTGAGGGCCTTGATCGGGTCGTCTTCGGGCGTGTCGAGCTCAGCGAGCAGCACCGCCGCCGCGATGTCATCGCACAACCAGGTCAACGACACCAGTGCGAACGCCTCATCGCCGGCAAGGTCGTAGCGGTCGGTCAACAGGGTGCACCGGACCTCGAAGCGCCACCGGGAGAAGTCGAACCCCGGGCGGGCCAGCCACTCGCCGTCGCGGGCCAGGCCGCGCTCGTCGGCGATCTCGGCGATCGGCGCCAGCGGCGCGGTGAACACGTTCGGGTCGTCGGCACAGATCGTCCACAGCGCGGTGCCGACGTCCTCAGGCTGCTCGGGGGTGCGTTCGACCAAGGCGCCCAGTCGTGCCCCCACCGTGGGGTGGGGTGCCAGCTCGGTGCGGTCAACGCCACGCAGGTGCAGCCCTCGTGGCCCCACCGACACGGCGATCAGATCGTCGTCGGCGAGCCCGCGGGCCGCCAAGGTGCCCGGAGCCAACAGCAGCAGCATCCCGGCTTCCGCGACGGCCCGGGGGATGCCGCGCTCGTCGAGCGCATCGTCGTCGTAGCCGGCCAGCGCGGTCCGGATAGCCGTCCCGTCATCGAGTTGCTGATAGCCGGCGTGCTCGCACAATGCGGTAATCGCGTTCAGGTCCGGTGTGACGGTCACCATGTCGTGCTCGATCTCGGTGTCGGTGAGCCGGTGGGTGAACACCCGACCGGCCAGCAGCGTCGGCAGCCACACCCACCGATCGTCGGACAATTGCGCTGCCGGAAGCATGATTTCGTTGAGATAGCGGTCCACGACCGCGTGTGGATCGCCAACCCCGTCGGCCTGCAACCGCTCCTTGATGTCGTCCCTGGCCACCGGGCCGTGGTCGATCAAGACCCGCGTCAGGGCGAGGATCGGGTCGCGAGAGTGGGTCACTTCGCCCACCTTAGGTCGCAGCCGTCGGCGTCGCGAGTCACCCGCACCTCTGCGCTAGTCGGCGAGCATCGGCCGCAGCCGCTCGAAGAACCGCTCCATCAACTCGGTGCTGTCGTCCATGGTCAACATCACCGGGTCGGTGGGGATCGGGCCGCGCAGCCCGCGCCGCGCGATGATCGTCGCCAGCTCGGGCAGCTCCTCCGTCCTGGCGAGGTAGTCGTCGATGAACCGGTCAAACCCGGCGAGCGGCACATCGGCGAGCAGACCCAGATCGACGAACAGCTCCCGGCATTGCAGGGGAACCGCCAAACCCCGGACGGCCTCGGCGATCTCCAGTGCGCGGTCGTGGAGATCCATCAGTCGCTGTGCCGGGTGCGTCGCCGTGGCCGCGTCGGCGTTCTCCTCGTCGAAGTCCGGGGCGAACACGGCCTGAAAACCGGTGCTGAGCATCACCTGCTCGATCTGTTCGGCCAACACCGAGATGTCGCCGGCCCAGTCCAACGCCAGCGCGGCGGCTTCTTCCGGGGTCTCGGCACGCTGACCGCTCGGTGGGGCGAAGCACAGTTGCTGGTCGCGCAGCCGGTCTTGGACGGCCGCGCGCCGTTGCACCAGCACCGAGCCGAACGCCGCCCAGTGCCAGCCCGGTTTGCGTTCGGCCAGCAACTCGGTGAGCTCCGCGGGGGTCCACGCCACGCGGGCCACATCGACCGTCTCGTCGATCTCTTGTGGAGACTCGATACGCGGCGGTGAGGAGAACGCCCGCATCTGCTCAGCGCCGGCGACACCGTAGGTGCCCCGGATGTCACCGAGAATCGTCCAGCGGTGCTGCTCGTCGGCGCGATCCCGCAGCGCGGCCCGCCGTCGCCGCTCGGCGGCCCGCTGCCGGCGCTCGGCTGCACGCCGCTCCCGGACGGCCGGCACCGCCAACCACCACACCGCTGCGGCCACCGCGGCGGCCATCGCGGCGATGATCAACGTCCACACCGACCACAGCGGCGCGGTGACCATCGCCACGCCCACCAGTGCCGACCCGATCCCGAACGCCGCCAGTGGATTCCACTGACTTGAGTTCCTCACGGTCGGGACGTTACCGGTCGGCTCTGACACGCCGCCCGGATCCGTCTACCCGCGGGCCGGCGACTGCGCCGGCCGCAGCGCCGCCAACGCCAGGGGAAGGAGGTGTTGGCGGGCATAGCGTTCGGCGTCGGCGCGGGTGGCCAGCGGGTCGTGGACCCGCTCGGTGAGCACCAGCGAGTGCGTGAGGCGCACGAAGATCTCCGCCAGCCCGCGCGGGTCGTCGATCTCCACCCCGCTGTGGCGGGCGGTGTCGGCGATGTGGCCGGCCAGGTAGGTGGTCGCCAACTCCAGCGAGGGGCCCGCCCCGGTGGTGAGCGCGGGAAGCACTGCGTCCGGATCGGTCTGCAGGGTGCGGCAGAGCATCGGATGGGTGTAGACGCGCCAATAGATTCCGGTGAACCCGGCCACGAAGCGGTCCTCGTAGGTGTCGAGCGCGGCCACCTCGGCGTCGACGTCGGCCAGGATCGAGTCGGTCACCTTGCCCAGCGTCGCCACCAGCAGATCCCTCTTGGTCGCCCAACGCCGGTACACGGTCATGTGGGACACGCCGGCGCGGCGGGCGATCTCCTCCACCGACGCGCGGCGCACACCGAAATCGAGGATCGCCTGCAGGGCCGCGTCCAATATGCGCTCGCCGGTCGCATCGCCAGGCATGGACCCATCGTCGCACAGCCGTCTTTCCGGCGAGATGTGATGATGTTATCGTAACGCTAACTTACTAACATCAGGAGGTTGTGGTGACCGAACTGCTCCCCGACACCGATCGGGCCGCACCCGACGACGACCTCGATGACCGCGACGGTCTGGCGCTGCTTTCCGGGCCGGGGCTGCGCCCGGCGGTGATGGCCGATTTCCGCAAGCACATCGGCAGCGTGTTGACCGGGGTGTTCGCCGGGGTGCTCTTCGATGAGGTGGCGATGCTGCCGATCGCGGCCTCGGTGGATCACACCGGCCGGTTCCGGGAGAACTTCACCGACCGCGCGCTGCGCAGCGGGTTCAGCCTGCAGGCGATCCTCGCCGACCCCGCGCAGCGCCGCAGGCACGCCCAGTGGCTCATAGACCAACACCGCAGTGTGCGCGGCACCGGCGTCGGCGAGTACGACGGCGTTCGCTACAGCGCGTTGGATCCCGAGCTGTGGCTGTGGATCATCGCCAGCACGGTGCATGCCCTGATGGCCGCCTACCCGACGGTCTCGGGAAACGCCCTGCGGCCCGCCGAGCGGGAGGCCGCCTACCAGTATCTGCGGTACCTGTTCGCCGACATGGAACTTCCCAGCAGGCGGGGACGGCTGCCCGACACGGTCGCGGCGTTCACCGCCTACTACGACCACACCGTCACCACCAAGCTGACCGGCAACGGGTTCCTGCGTCACCAGTTCGCCACCCTGACCCGGTTGCCGCTGCCGAACCTGCTGCTGCCGCGGTGGCTGCGTCCGGTGCTCACCCCGCCCTGGCTGGCGGTGCGCCCGCTGGCGGGCCGCGTGGTGCAGGTCTGCTCGGCTAAGACCATGCACCCCGACGTGCTGGCGATGATCGGCTTCGAGCTCAAGGCCCGCCACGACTGGGAGTTCGCGCTCTACTCGCGGGCGTTGCGACTGGCCTGGCGGATGCTGCCGGATCGGCTGCTGCTCGAACCGATCCACTACAACCGGGTGCGCCTGGACGCGCTGCGGGCCCGCCGTGACGACAGCCCCCGCAGCCGGGCCCGCCACCAGCGGGCCGTGCGGCGGCTGGGGCGGCAGAACGCCCGGCTGGCCGCCTTCTATGAGCGCTACGGGCTCGACACGTTCGCGGTGCCCGAGCGGCGGGCGGCGGGCTGCCCGTTCGGGTGATTGACCGCGGTGCCCGAGGCGCCGGGAAAAACGCCACCGCCTAGGCTGCCCGCATGGCCGTGATCCACACCACCACCGGCACCACCGACGTCGGGATGCTGTCCATCGGCGCCTACCGACCCGAACGGGTGGTCACCAACGACGAGATCTGCGCACACATCGACTCCTCCGACGAGTGGATCTACACCCGCACCGGGATCAAGACCCGCCGGTTCGCCGCCGACGACGAATCGGCGGCCACGATGGCGATCGAGGCGGGCCGGCGCGCCCTGGTCAACGCGCTGCTCACTGGGGAGGAGATCGACGCGGTCATCGTCGCCACCAACACCCACTACCTGCAGACCCCGGCGGCCGCTCCGATGGTGGCCTCCGCGGTCGGCGCGCACGGGGTGCCCGGCTTCGACGTCAGCGTCGGCTGTGCGGGCTTCGGCTACGCCCTGGGGTTGGCCGCCGACATGGTGCGCTCCGGCAGCGCAGCCAAGGTGCTGGTGATCGGCACCGAGAAACTCTCCCCGGCACTGGACATGCACGACCGCGGCAACTGCTTCATCTTCGCCGACGGCGCCGGGGCGGTGGTGGTCGGCGCCACCGACACCCAGGGGGTCGGGCCCACCGTGTGGGGCAGCGACGGCAAGCAGGCCGACGCGGTGCGCCAGGACATCGACTGGATGGACTTCGCCGCCGTGCCCGACGGGCCGCGGCCGTTCCTGCGGATGGAGGGCACCGCGGTGTTCCGCTGGGCTGCCTTCGAGATGAGCAAGGTCGGCGAGCAGGCGCTGGCCGCCGCGCACGTCGGTGCCGAGGACCTGCAGGTGTTCGTGCCGCATCAGGCCAACAGCCGGATCAACGAGCTGCTGGCGAAAAGCCTGCAGCTTGGCCCGGATGTGGTGGTGGCCAACGACATCGAGCACACCGGCAACACCTCGGCCGCCTCGATCCCGCTGGCGATGGAGGACCTGTTGTCGACCGGGGCCGCCAAGCCGGGGGATCTGGCGCTGCTGCTGGGATACGGCGCGGGCTTGAGCTACGCCGCCCAGGTGGTGACCCTGCCCCCGATCCCCTTCGAGTAGAGGAGCGCCATGACCACACCGGCGGACTCGAACCACCTGCGCGGCAAGACCATTGTCGTCACCGGGGCGGCCAGCGGCTTCGGCCGGCTGATCGCGGAGCGATGCGCGGCCCGCGGGGCGAACGTGGTCGGGGTCGACGTCGACGCCGAGGCGCTCACCGAGGTCGCCGACGGGATCGGCGCGGCCGGCGGGGTCGCCACCGCCGAGGTCGCCGACGTCACCGACCTGGCGGCGATGCGCGCGGTCGCCGAGCACGCCGTGGCCACCCACGGCGGGATCGACGTGATCGTCAACAACGCCGGGGTGATGCCGCTGGCCTACTTCGCCGACCACGAGGCGGCCTGGCGCAAGTGGCACACCGCGATCGACATCAACATCAAGGGTGTGGTCAACGGCATCGCGGCGGTCTACGACACGATGATCGCCCAGGGGCGCGGCCACGTGGTCAACATCTCCTCGATCTACGGCAACGCCGGCACCGAAGGCTCCGGGGTCTACAGCGCCACCAAGGCCGCCGTCGACGTGCTGTCGGAGTCGCTGCGGGTGGAGACCCAGGGCAAGATCAAGGTCACCACGGTCAAACCCACCGGGGTGCTGGGCACCAACGTGGCCGGCTGGGTGGTCAACGGCGCCGCGATCGGCGGGGTCCTCGGCCAGCGCGGCGCCGAATTCACCGAGAACATGACCCGCTTCGCCGAGGGCACCTTGAGCGCCGAGCAGCGCGACGTCGACTCGGTGGGCTACTGGCTGATCACCCCCGAGGACCTGGCCGAGGCGGTGGTGCACGTCATCGACCAGCCGTGGGGGATCACCATCAGCGACATCACGGTGCGCGCCACCGGCGAGAACTACGTGTACTGACGGTGGCAGATCGGCGGGCCGCTGTCCCGCTCACCCCGCGATCGCGGTGACCGTCGGGTCCCAGACGCTGCAGCGCGGTCAGTATTTCAGTGGCCGGAACCCACTGGCGGCCTGGGGAGATCGGGCTGATGCGGACGACCGGACGGTTGCCACCGGATCGAGACCGACGCCACGACCGTAGGGTCGAGGTGTCAACAGCCACCCCACGGCCCGAGGACCGAAAGACGACCGCGACGATGAACACCCGATGAGCAACCCCGCGCACCACCCGCCCCGCCGCGCGCAGCCCGCGAAGGACCGGCGTATCGCCCTGGTCACCGGCGCGAGCCGCAGCGTCGGCAAGGGCGTGGCGCTGGCGCTGGGCCGGGCGGGCTGGACGGTGTATCTGACCGGGCGCACCGAGACGCCGCTGCGCGGCGCCGCCGAGGAGGTCACCGCCGGCGGCGGGCACGGGATCGCGGTGGTCTGCGATCACCGCGACGACGCCCAGATCGCCGCGCTCATCGAGCGCATCGCCGCCGAGCAGCACGGCCGGCTGGACCTGCTCGTCAACAACGTGTGGGCCGCCCCGGCCGGATTCGCCCGCCACCACCGGCCGTTCTGGGAGCGCCCCCTGGACGACTGGGACACCCTGATCGCGGTGGGGCTGCGCGCCCACTACGTCGCCGCGGTGGCGGCCGCCCCGCTGATGGTGGCCCGCGGAACCGGCCTGATCGTCAACATCTCCTCGTTCGGCACCCGCGGCTACCTGCATTCGGTGCTCTACGGCGTCTCCAAGGCCGGCCTGGACAAGATGGCCGCCGACATGGCCGTCGACCTGGCCGGCACCGGGGTCGCGGCGGTCTCGCTCTGGCCGGGGCTGGTGAAAAACGAGACCATGACCGCGCTGATGGAGCGCGGCCTGGCCGACTTCCACGGGTTTCCGCTGGCCAACGCCGAGACCCCGGAGTTCATCGGCCGGGTCATCGCCGCGCTCGCCGACGATCCCCGACTGGCCGACCGCAGCGGCCACACCCTGATCACCGCCGAGATCGCCCGCGACTACGCCATCACCGACGTGGCGGGCAACCAGCCCGACTCCCACCGGGCCCTGTTCGGCGGCGGCCCGTTGTACTGACCTGACCCGCCTGTCGGCGACGGCGCCTACCATTGAACGACCTATGTATCGCTTCGTGCCGCTCGCCGTCTTGACCCTGCTCGCCGTGCTCGCCGGTGTGGCCACCGCCACCGTGTCCGCGTGGTGGGTGCTGCTGGCCGCCCCGGCCGCCGCCCTGGCCGGCGTCGGCCTCTACGACCTGGCCCAGACCCGCCACTCGATCCTGCGCAACTACCCGATCCTGGGACACCTGCGGTTCGCGATGGAGGCGCTGCGCCCGGAGATCCAGCAGTACTTCATCGAACGCAACTACGACGGCCGTCCCTACGATCGGGGCCGACGCTCGATCATCTACGAACGGGCCAAGGGGGTGCACGCCGAACAGGCCTACGGCACCGAACGCGACATCGACGAGGTCGGCTACGAGCATCTGGTCCACTCAGTGGCGCCGGTGCCCGCCCCGCCGGAGGCGCCGCGGGTGCTCATCGGCGGCCCCGACTGCCGCCGGCCCTACTCGATGGCGCTGCTCAACGTCTCGGCGATGAGCTTCGGGGCGTTGAGCGCCAACGCGATCCGCGCCCTGAACAAGGGCGCGGCCCTCGGCGGATTCGCCCACGACACCGGTGAAGGCGGGCTCACCCCCTATCACCTCGACAACGGCGGCGATCTGATCTGGGAGATCGGCTCGGGGTACTTCGGGGCGCGCCGCGCCGACGGGACGTTCGACCCGAGCCAGTTCGCCGAGAAGGCCGCGCACCCCCACGTCAAATGCGTGTCGCTGAAACTGAGCCAGGGCGCCAAACCCGGTCTCGGCGGGGTGCTGCCGGCGGCGAAGGTCAGCGCCCAGATCGCGCAGTACCGCGGGGTCCCGGTCGGGGAGAAATGCGTCAGCCCGCCGTATCACTCGGCGTTCTCCACCCCGCGCGAGCTGGTGCGGTTCATCGGGCAGATGCGTGAACTCGCCGACGGTAAACCGACCGGGTTCAAACTCTGCGTCGGCACCCGCGCCGACGTGCTGGCGATCTGCAAGGCGATGCTCGCCGAGGACATCACCCCCGATTTCATCGTCGTCGACGGCGCCGAGGGCGGCACCGCCGCCGCCCCGCTGGAGTACGAGGACCACATCGGGCTGGCGCTGACCGACGGGTTGATGACCGTGCACAACGCGCTGGTCGGCACCGGGCTGCGGCACCGGATCAAACTCGGCGCCAGCGGCAAGATCGCCGGGGCCACCGACATCGTCAAACGGCTCATCCAGGGAGCGGACTACACCAACGCCGCCCGCGCGATGATGATGGCGGTCGGCTGCATCCAGGCCCAGCGCTGCCACACCAACACCTGCCCGGTGGGGGTGGCCACCCAGGACCCCAAACGCGCCCGCGCACTCAACGTCGCCGACAAGAGCGTGCGGGTGCAGCAGTACCAGCAGGCCACCGTCGCCCAGGCGGTGCAGATGATGGCGTCGCTGGGGGCGCACTCCCCGGGCGATCTCACCCCGCACCTGCTGCGCAAACGCATCGCCCCGTCGATCGTGCAGTCCTTCGAGGAGCTCTACGAGTGGCTCGAGCCCGGCCAGCTGCTCGCCGAGCCTCCGGCGTCGTGGGTCAAGCCGTGGGCGGCGGCCAGCCCGGACACCTTCCGGCGCGGCTGAGCGCTCCGCACCGGCCCCCGCAGCGGGGGACTCAGCGGTTTCGCAGCCGCGGAATCCCGGCCAGCTGCGGCAGCCGCAGCGCCAGGCCGCGGCGCACCCGCCGGTTGCGCACCGGACCGAGCGATTTGACCAGTTCGCGGCGCACCGACGGCGCCAGCAGCGGACCCAACACCGCCCCGGCGCCCAGCGCCAACGCCAGCCCGGCCGCCATCCCGATGGTGGCCGGCGCGGTGGGCGAGCCGTTGACCAGTTTCACGAACCCGCGATACAGGGTGAGCCCGGGCACCAGCGGGACGATGCCGGCGGTGATGATGACCAGCGGGGTGACCTTCAGCCGCGGTGCGAGCAGGGTGCCGACCAGACCGGTGGCCGCCGCGGCGGCGAACGAACTGGCGATCGGGTCGGCGTCGACCAGCTGCAGCCCGAAGAACAGCAGTGTGGCGGTCGACCCGGCGATCGCGGCGGCGAACGCCGCCCGGACCGGGGCGTAGCCGGCGATCGCGGCGGCGGCCGCGCCGAACGCCCCGGCCACGATGTAGACCGGCACACTGAGCGCGCCCACCGGCGTGACCGGGTTGACCCGCACGAACACCCCGGCCAGCCCGCCGACGCGCACCGCGATCGAGATGCCGACCAGGATCCCCGCCGACGACAACAGGATGTCCATCATCCGCGACAGCGCGGTGAGCTGATAGCCGGTGATCGCGTCTTGGAACGAACCGACGGTGGCCAGCCCGGAGAGCAACACCACGATGTTGGCCGCCACCACCGGCGAGATCGGGGTGTGCGACGGCAGCCAGCCCACGCTGTGCAAGAAGATGACCACCCCGGTGGCCAGCCCGGAGGCCACCACCTGCTGGAACAGCAGCGGCACCCGGTAGCGGTTGAGGACCCGGCCCACCCGGTCGATGAACGCCGTGGTCATCGCGGCGATCAACGCCACCAGCGGCACCGCGCCGATCAGCACCGAGAAGCCGCCGGCCATGCCGGCCCAGCCCAGGGTGGAGACCCAGCGCGGATAGGGGTGGCGGGCGTGCTCGAGGTTGTCCAGCTGGCGTTGCACCCACTCCGGCTCCGGCGTGGTGTCCACCACGTGCTGGGCCAGATCGGTGGTGAGCTGCAGCCGGGTGTAGTCCAGCGAGCGGGTCTGCACCAGATACATCGCGGTGACCGGTGCGCCGGGCACCCCGCGCGGAATCGACACCGTGATCGAGTTGCCGGTGATGTCGACCTGGATGTGTGACAGCCCGTAGGCCGACGCCACCGCCACGATCGACGACGTCACATCGGCGGTCCCGGCCTGCGACCCCAGCAGCAGCTGCCCGAAGCGCAGCGACACGTCAAGGATTCGTCGGACGTGGGCCTCGTCGACGTCGGCCATCAGTGCCGCGCCTTCGGCGCACGCCGGGCGCCGCGGGGGCTGTGGGGACCGTGGGACACGCCAGAAACCCTAAAACATCTCCCCGAAAACCGGCGGGCTACCCACGGCTCACCCATCGGCGCCGGCCAGCGGCGGGTCGGCGGTGGCCTGCGGGGGCTGCCCGCCGGCGGCGAACGCCGCGAGCCGCCGGCGCGGAATGTCGTAGTAGCGCCGCATCAGTTGGTCGCGCAGCTCGGGGGCCAACACCGCGCGGGCCAGCCGCAGCCACACCGGTGTGTAGGTGCGGGGCAGATCGGCCATCAGACGATCCGAGGCGATCCGGAACACGTCGGCCATCCGCAGATAGTCGGCCCGGAAATACACGTAGTCGACCCGGTCGGCGAAGTCCTCGGCGTAGGTGCGGCGCAGCGCGCGCGGCAGGTCGGATTCGATGTGGGCGGCCACCCCCAGCAGCAGCGCCTTCATCATCTGCGCCGACGAGCCGGTCTGTCCGGCGCGCTCGGCCAGCCCCCACGCCTTGCGCCACGGCTCCTCGGTGGGTGCGCCGCGCTCGAAGGCCAGCAGGTTGCGCCGGTAGAGCTCGTGGAAGCGGGGGATCAGCCGCAGCACCCACTCGGGGTTGTCGACGCGCCCGGTGTCCAGATGCGCCAGCTGTTCCTCGGTGACGTACTGGTAGACGCGGGCGAACCACCGTTTGGGATCGTCGGCGCCGGCGAGCCGGTCGGCGATGTCGCGCTGCTCGGCGAGCACCGCGGCCACCGTCTGGCGCAGGGCCGCCAGATCCCGCGGCGGCAGGTCCCGCGGCGCGGGGGCCGCGGGCTCCGGTGCCGGTGCGGTCGGGGCCAGCTCGACCAGCCGCCGCAGCGACGCGGCCAACTCCCGGCCGATGAGCGGGCGGATCACCGCGGCCATGCCCGGGATCGCGAAGCGCATCACCACCTCCCAACGGATCTCGGTGGTGTGCTCGCCGTCGGCGCGCAGACTGATCCGCCCGGTGTGCTCGCGCAGCGCCGCGACGCCGCCGACCACGGTGTAGCCGAGTTCGTGCGGCGCCGCCGCGGTGTGGATCACCTCGGTCAACCGGGTGCGTCCGCCGGGCAGGTGCACCCGGCGCAGCGCCCCCACCCCGTCGGCGCGGCCCCGGTCGCCGGCATCGAGCAACTCGATGCGCGCGGTCGACCAGGTGTTCATCGCCTCCGGGTCGGTGAGCAACGCCCAGACGACGTCGGCGGGCGCGTCCACCGAGCGCCGCAACAGCAGGGTGGTCATGGTTCGACCGTAGGCGCTGCGGGCGCCGGCGAGGGCGGGCCGGGCGGATTCGCCGCGGTTCACCAGCGCATCGTCACGTCCTCGGCCCAGCCCAGCAGGTCATCGACGGCGATCCGGGTGCCGTCATCGGTGCGGATGTGCCCGCGGTAGTAGCCGAAACACTGGTCGGTGCGGGTGGCCAGCAGCCCGGTCTCGGCGCGGGCCCGGTGGTCGTGGAACGGGGTGAACGTCACCGCCACCCGGTCGGAGTCGCGGGTGTGCACCGTCCACGGCCGCAGAAAATTCCGCCGGTCGTACTCCCACCGCAGGTCCTCGTGCAGGCGGCTGAGCCGGCCGTTGACACACAGCGCGTTCTCGGTGGTGCCGGTGTGGTCGGTCCACCGACCGCCGAACTGCAGGCCCACCACGTGACCGTCGGTGCGCCCGGCGGCCGCGCCCCAGTTCCAGCGCGCCGAGCGCGGCCAGCGCCCCCGCCCGTGGTCGAGGGTGCCCCAGGCGTCGTCGCCGACGTCGTAGACCCGCTGCCCGATGCGCACGCTGCCGTCGGCCGGTCGCGCCACGTGCTTGGAGGTGTACTGGAAACGCCGCGGGCTCCACGGCACCACCACGCTGAGGCTTTCGTGCCCGGCGGGGGCGGCCACCGTCAGATCCGCCGCCAGCAGCGCGCCGTCGTCGGTGACGGTGCGGGCCTGAAGCCGGGTGCCGCCGTCGACGGCGGTGATCGCGATGCGCAGCCGCCACCGGCCGGGATCGGGCGGGCCGACCACCACGTCGGTGCCCGCGGCGCTGCCGGCGATCACCTCCGGCAGCGCCGTGGCGCGGGCCGGCCCGGCGATCGTGGCGCGTGAGACCTCCCGCGGCGTGGGGCCGGCGAAGTCCAGGAAGTACAGGGCGTGCAGGCGCAGGAAGTCCAGATCCGCCACGGTCAGGGCGAGCAGATGGGTGGGGGTGGTCACGCACCAGTGCTCCCACCGTTTGGTGCGGCCCCAGCCGCGCAGGTTCGCCCGGTGCAGCGGGCGGCGCGACCAGCCGATCGCCGCCGGGTTCACGGTGCCGTCGGACAGGCACAGATCCACCGGGGCGGTCAGTTCCGGGTCGGGCATCGATCGAGGCTAGCCCGCGCCCGCCATCGGCGGGGCCCAGTCGGCGCCGCCGGTCCGTAGGCTGAAGACGTGAGCGTGTCATCGACCCCCGCGGCCGCCACCGGCGGCGCGATCCACCTCGGCGACGAGTTCGCGCGCCTGTTCCCGGAGTTGGCGCTGCCCTGGCAGGCCGCCGCGGTGCCCGACCCGCACCTTCTGGTGCTCAACGCCCCGCTGGCCGCCGAGTTGGGGCTGGATCCGGCGTGGCTGGCCGGTCCCGACGGGCTGGGGTTGGTGACCGGCACCGTGGTGCCCGAGGGCGCCACCCCGGTCGCGCAGGGTTACGCCGGTCACCAGTTCGGCGGCTACGTACCGCGGTTGGGCGACGGGCGGGCGCTGTTGATGGGGGAGCTGACCGACCGGGCGGGGCGCCGCCGCGATCTGCACCTGAAGGGCTCCGGGCCCACCCCGTTCGCCCGCGGCGGCGACGGGTTGGCCGCAATCGGCCCGATGCTGCGCGAATATGTGATCAGCGAGGCCATGCACGCCCTCGGGGTGCGCAGCACCCGGGCGCTGGCGGTCACCGCGACCGGCGCGACCGTGCTGCGCGAGACCCCGCTGCCCGGGGCGGTGCTGGCCCGGGTCGCCGACAGCCACCTGCGGGTCGGCAGTTTCCAGTACGCGGCGCAACGCGACGCCCGGCAGCCGGAGAGCGCCCTGGTGCGCCGGCTGGCCGACTTCGCGATCGCCCGCCACCACCGGCAGGCCGCCGACGCGCCCGCACCGTATCTGGCGCTGTTCGACGCGGTGGTCGCCGCGCAGGCCTCCCTGGTGGCGCAGTGGATGCTGGTCGGGTTCGTCCACGGGGTGATGAACACCGACAACATGACGATCGCCGGGGAGACCATCGACTACGGCCCCTGCGCGTTTCTGGAGGCCTACGACCGCGACACCGTGTTCAGCTCCATCGACGCCGGCGGCCGCTACCGCTACGGCAACCAGCCGGCGGTGGCCCAGTGGAACCTCGCCCGCTTCGCCGAGACGCTGCTGGCGCTGTTCGACGACGACGGTGACGCGGCGGTGCAGGTCGCCATGGAGCACCTCAACGCGTTCGGCCCGCGGTTCGACGCCGCCTGGCTGGCCGGGATGCGCACCAAACTCGGCGTCGACGACGATCTGCCCGACCAGCAGACCAAAGAGCTCGCCGAGGACGTGTTGGATCTGCTGCAGCGCCACCAGGTCGACTACACGGGGTTCTTCCGGGCGCTGGGCGCGGCCGCGCGCGGCGACGACACGGCGGTGCGGGCACTGTTCGACGACGCCGCCGGTTTCGACCAGTGGGCGCGGCGCTGGCGTGCGCTGAACCCGGACGCCGCCGCGATGGACCGAGTCAACCCGATCTACATCCCGCGCAACCACCTCGTCGAGCAAGCCCTTTCGGCCGGTGTCGAGGGCGACCTCGGCCCGGTGCAGCGGCTGCTGGAAGCGGTCACCGACCCGTACCGCGCCCGTGACGGGCTGCAGCGCTACGCCGAGGCCGCCCCGCCGGAGTTCGGGCCCTACCGCACGTTCTGCGGCACCTAAAGATCGCGGGGCATTCTCGGGGAGTTCTGGAGGAGTCTCAGCGCTGCCGGTCGCGTTCGGCCGGGCCGAGGATCCGGTCGACCTTGCTCTCCACCCGGCGCACCGCGGCCTCCACCTCGCACACCGCGGTCTCCACCGCCAGCTGCATCACCAGCAGCCGGGTCGCCAACCGCTGCAGCGGGTTCAGCGACGCCGGCCGCCACTGCAGTTGCTGCACCAGCGTGCTGTCGGCGGCGCGGTTCACCAGCCGGAACAGCCCCATCGCCCCGGGGATCAGGTGGCGTTCGCGGATCTGCTGCAGACTCTCGGGGCCCAATACCACGAATTTGCCGGTCTGGCCGAACATGTCGGCCGCCCCGGCCAGCAGCCCGGAGAACCCCGCGGCGGTCGTGTCGAGACCGGCGACCGCCAGGCGCTGCCCGGCCGCCGCACGCAGCCGATCCAGGTAAGACTGCACCCCGTCGGGGTCCCCGCCGATCAGCAGACCCTCCGGGGAGAGGGCGACCACCACCTCGCCGCGCTGCCCGCCGGTGATCGACGGCAACCGCACATACGTGTGCTCGCTTGCCTCGTCGGTCGGCTCGCCCGTCCGGTCCGATCCGGCCGCCCCGCTCACCGCGGCCCCCGCGATCGGTCGCCGCTCATTGCCCACCCCGTGCCGTAGGTTGCCATCGCCACAGAGTGTAGTGGGTCACACCGGTGCGGCCCCCCGATTGCGCCGACCGGGGGGTGCTCTACCGGCGGCTTCTAAACCTGGCCGGTAGCCGGCGGCCTCTCCAGCGCCGCCATACCCCTCGCCAATGACTAAACAAATGTTTACAATAGTAAACATGCATTCACAGGCGCCCGATGACCGGACCGCGCGCGCCCGCATCCGCGACGAAGCCTTGCGACTGTTCGCCGAACTCGGACCCGACGGGGTCAGCATGCGCGATATCGCAACCGCCGCAGGCGTCTCGCCGGCCCTGCTAGTGCGGCACTACGGATCCAAAGACGGACTGGTGGAGGCAGTCGACAGCCACGTCGTGCTCACCCTGGAAACACTGCTGGCCGACATGACCGACGCGACCAGCGCGGCCGGACTGAGCGAGTCTGCGCTGCCCGGACTGTTGGACGGCCTGGCTGCCCGGTTACCCCCACACTCGCCCATCCCGTCGTATCTGACTCGGACGTTGATCACCGGCGGGCAGGTGGGGTCGACCCTTTTCAGGCGGCTCTACGACATCAGCAAGGACGCCCTCGACGCGATGGTCACAGCCGGAATCGCATCCACCGGTGCGGATCCCGTCGTGCGGGCGGCGTTTCTTCTGGTCAACGATCTGGCGGTGCTGGCACTGCGGGCTCGTCTCGCCGAACTGCTCGACGTCGACCCCCTATCGGCGGAAGGGGCACGACGTTGGAGCGCACAAGTATTCGCGATTTATCGAGAGGGGCTCACCGGCGAGCCTTAAGCCACCCAAGGGAAAAGGAGGCACATATGTCCACCACACGTTCATCGTCGCTACTGGTCGCCGGTGTCAGTCGTCTGCTGCGATCACGCCCGCTGATGCGTGCGCCGATCTGGCTCTACAAGATCCGTCTGGGCGGGCTGCTGGGTTCGCGCCTGCTGATGCTCGAACACATCGGGCGGAAATCCGGTGTGCCACGCTATGTCGTGCTCGAGGTCTTCGATCACGAGGCGCCGGAAAGCTTCGTGGTGGCCTCCGGATTTGGCGATAAAGCCCAATGGTTCCGCAACATCCAGGCCAACCCACGGGTGCGTGTCTACGCCGGGAGCCACGCTCCGGCACCGGCGACGGCTCGGGTGCTCAACCAGCAGGAGGCCGACCACGCCCTGGCCGGCTACGTCGGCCGGCATCCGCGCGCGTGGGCCCGATTCAAGGGGGTTCTCGAGGAGACCCTCGGCGCCGAAATCACCGAAACCAATACCGCGCTGCCGTTGGTCGAGTTGCGGCTCGACGCCCGCTCATGACGACGCAAAGCGCGCCGGTCGGTTGGCGATACGCGTTCTTGGGTCCTTCGCGCACCCGGACGGAGGCCATTGTTGGTGCCGCCGGCGGTGCGTTGATCATCGCGTTGCTCATCGCATACATGCAGCACACGGGCGGCTGGCAGGGGTGGTCTGCGCTGCAGATCGTGGTCGTCGCGATCACCGGCTTGGACCTGGTCGGCGGGATCTTCACCATCTCGGCCACCACGGCGAGCCGGTGGTATCACCGTTCCGGCTCGGCTGCCCGCCGGTTCCGCATCGGGTTCGTGATCGCCCATGCGGTCCTGTACCTGGTGCCGGTGGCGGCGGTGTTCGGCCTCGGCTGGACATGGATGGCGGTCAATGCCGGGCTTGTGGTGGGTGCGGCGGCAGCGATCGAGTCCGCGCCCACCGATGTCAAACGCATGGCTGCGCTGTGCCTGACGTTGGCCGCGTCGCTGGCCAACCTGATCTGGCTGCCGATTCCGCCCGCATTGGCCTGGTTGCCGGTGCTGCTGTTCGTCAAGATTCTGGTCTGCTTCGTGCTGCCCGCGATACCAACTGACCCGAGGGCGACAACTTCACCAACCGAGTAAGGCTGCGGCCTGCGCGGGCCGTAGCCGTGCCCGCCGGCCTCGCTGCCCTGGGCCAGGGGCACGTCGCCGCCGATCTGCAGTGCTCGGTCGGCCTGGTCGAGATCGTGGGCTTGGCACATCAGCCGGTACCCGAGGCCTTGAGCGCCTTGGCGAACGGCGTGGGGTCCCCGAACGAGAGCATCACCGCTACCGGGCGGTAGGTCATCGCCATGTTCAGCAGGTGCGGCTGATTGGCCCGCGGCCCGCTACGATGGCGACCGGTCTGGGCGAACCAACTGCCCGGCGGCCCAAGAAACTTCGTGATTGCGGAGCCTACATGACCCCGTACACCGCGACAGCCGCGCGACGCCCGGCGATCGTGACGCTGACGATGAACCCCGCCCTCGACGTCACCGCCAGCACCGCGCGGGTGCATCCCAGCAGCAAGGTGCGCTGCTACAACGACCGCTACGACCCGGGTGGCGGCGGCATCAACGCCGCCCGCATCGCGCATCTGCTCGGTGCCGACGTGCTGGCCCTGTTCCCGATCGGCGGGCAGACCGGTGAGCTGCTGGTGGACCTGCTCATCCGCGAAGGGGTGCCGTATCGGCGGGTGGAGATCCCGGGCCGCACCCGGGAGAGCTTCACCGTCGACGAGGAGAGCACCGGCGAGCAGTACCGGTTCGTGCTGCCGGGCCCGACGCTGAGCTCGGTGGAGTACACCCGCTGTCTCGACGAGTTGCGTGCGGTGGCCACCGGGGCCCGGTTCGTCATCGCCAGCGGCAGTCTGCCGCCGGCGGCACCGGTCGGGTTCTACCAGGCCGTCGCCGAGCTCTGTGCCGGATTGGGGGCGCGGCTGATCCTCGACGCGTCCGGTCCGGGGCTGCGCCATCTGACCTCGGGGGTGTTCCTGCTCAAACCGAGCTTGCGCGAACTCGGTGAACTGGTCGGGCGTGAGCTCGACGCCGAGCCCGACATCCTCGCCGCGGCCCGTGAGCTGATCACCGCAGGCACGGTGGAGGTGGTGGTGGTCTCCCGCGGCCCGCAGGGGGCGCTGCTGGTCACCGCCGATGAGTGGCGCCGGTTCCCGGCGATCGCGCGGCGTCCGGTCAGCACCGTGGGCGCCGGGGACGCGATGGTCGGGGCGATCGCGACGGCGCTGAGCCGGGACTGGTCGCTGCCGGACGCGGTGCGCTACGGCATCGCGGCCAGTGCCGCCAAACTGGGCACCGTCGGCACCGAGCTGTGCCGGCGCGAGGACGTCGAACGTCATTTCGCCCAGACGCTCGAGGGGTGAGGCGAGTTCAGCTGCGGGCCACGATCACCGGGGTGCGCGACGCCTGCGCGACCGCCGCGCTCACCGAACCCAGCAGCATCCCGGCGAACCCGCCTCGGCCGTGGCTGCCCACCACCACCAGCTGCGCCGACTCGGCCAACGCGATCAGGTGCGCGGTGGGCTGGTGGGGTTCGACGATCCGGCGCACCACCACATCGGGGTAGCGTTCCTGCCAGCCGGCCAGCCGCTCGGCCAGAGTCCTCTCGGCGTCGGGACGCATGGCCGGCCAATCGAATTCGACGTAGTCGAGGACCTCGGCGTCACTCCAGGCGTGCAGGGCGACCAACTCCACGCCGCGCCGCGACGCCTCGCCGAAGGCGAGGGAGGTGGCGGCCTCCGAGACCGGTGAGCCGTCCACGCCGAGCACCACCGGCAGCGTCGAGCGTTCGTCGGTGAACGACGCGTCGGCGTGGACCACCGCGACCGGGCAGCGGGCGTGGTGCAAAACCCCGGTGCTGACCGAGCCGAGCAGCAACCGGCGCAGCATCCCGGTGCCGCGCCGGCCGACCACCAGCATCGCGGCGTCGGCGGACAGCTGCACCAGGGTGGGCACCGGCGCGGCGAAGAACACCTGCGAGCGGGTCTGCGGGTGCGGTGGTCCGCACTCGTCGATCACCGCCAGCGCCTCGTCGATGCGGGTCTGGGCGCCCTGCTGCTGGCGCAGGCTCGGCTCGTCGGGTACCGCGGCGACCGGCCCGCCGACCGCCAGCAGGTTCCACGGCGGGGTGTCGATGACGTGGACGAGGGTCAGCGGCACGGCGCGCGCGGCCGCCTCGGCGGCCGCCCAGCGCACCGCGGTGCGCGATGACGGCGAGCCGTCGAAACCGACCACGATGCCGTGTTGTGTCACCGGTCGTCGTCCCTTCGCCGAAGCCGCGGGCGGCGGCTCTAGTTGTAGGCGGTGCTGCCCTCGATGGGCCGCGTGGTGCTGATGATCTTGGCGACGCAGTGGTCGCGGTCGAACCTCTGCTGCCGACACCACATTAGCGCGCCGGAGGCATCCGAGAAGGTCACCCCGGCCACGGTCACCCAGTAGTCGGGGGCCGAGAACGTCGACCAGTCACCCGACCACAAAAGACGCGCACCCGGGTAGCGCTGCCGCAGCATCAGATGCTCCTGCAGGGTCATGGTGTTGTCCCACATCACGCCGTCGTCGACGACGCCGGGGCGTTTGGAGCTCAGCTGCGGCACCCACCGGTCGGTGAGCCGGACGCGGACGTAGGGCAGATCGGATTCGGCGATGTCGCGCAACCGGCCCAGGCTGGACGTCGGCGCGGTCCCGGCCGGCGGCAGGGTCGAGGCGACCGCGGGCGGCGGCGGTGTCGCGGTGACCGTCGTGGTGGAGACCGTGGTGGTGGGCGGCTGCGGTGGCGGTGTCGTCGTGGGCCGCGGTGTCGGATAGGTCAGCGACGGTTGGGCGGCCAGCGACTGCGGAGCCTCGGCGCGCCCGCCGGGATCACGGTTGATCATCAGCCCGATGATCACCCCCATCGCACCGAGCAGCAGCGCGGCGGCCAGCCCCACCGCGACCGGCAGCGCCCACCGGCCGGGCCGCGCCGGCGGCTCCGGCGCGGTCTGCGCGACCGGCGCCGGCCGGGCGGGCGTGGCCGCCAGCAGCGTGTCGGCCTGGGTGAGCCCGCTCGCCGACCCGTCGAGGGCCCGCTGCGCGGCGCGCCCCAGTGCCCCGGCGCTGCCGTAACGGTCGTCGGGCTCCTTGGCCATGCCGCGCAGCACCACCGCGTCGAGAGCGCCCGGAACCGCCGCGTTGAGCTCGCTGGGACACGGCGGCGCACCGCGCAGATGACCGGCCATCACCTGCTCGAGGCTGGTCCCGGGGAACGGCGCCTGGCCGGTCAGCGCCTCGTGCAGCACGCACGCCAACGCGTAGACGTCGGCGGCGGCCGTGGTCGGCGCGTCGGAGAACCGTTCCGGGCTCATGTAGGCGATGCTGCCGATCTGGGTCCCGGTCACCGTCAGCCGAGTGTCGTCCTTGGACTCGGCGATCCCGAAATCCAGCAGATAAGCGAAGTCGGCCGAGGTGACGATGATGTTCTGCGGCTTGACGTCACGATGCACCAGGCCTTCGGCGTGGGCGGCGTCGAGGGCGGCGGCGACCTGACCGATCAGGGCGACCGCGCGCTGCGGGGCGAGTGGTTCGGCGGTGATCAGCTCGTGCAGGGTGTGGCCGTGCACCAGCCGCATGTCGATGTAGAGCCGGCCGTCGATCTCGCCCCAGTCGTGGATCGGGATGACGTGCGGCTCCTGCAGGATCGCCGCGGCATGGGACTCGCGCTGAAACCGGGTCCGAAACCGGTCGTCGCGGGAGTACTGCTCGGCGAGGATCTTGACCGCGACGGTGCGGTGCTTCTCGGTGTCCTCGGCCTCCCACACCTCGCCCATCCCGCCCTCGCCGAGTAACCGGGTGAGCCGGTACTTGCCGAACGTGCGGCCGCCTTGCGTCTTTGCCGTCGCCACCTGCGTCTCCTTCGATAACCGCAGTATGCACCGCGGCACCGACAGACAGGCCCCGATCGCGACGGTCCGGGTGGTGAGGCGGGGTGCCGGGCTGTTCAGCCGGTGCGGCGCAGCACGATCACGTTGTCGGCGAGGGTGACCGGATCACCGTCGGGACTGAACCCGGCGCGTTCGCTGGTGTCGGCGCGCACCCGTTGCCAGCGCGCCGGATCCGGAGCCAGCGCCGCGAGCACCTGCTCGGGGGTCTCGAAGTGGTGCTCGTGATCGTCGTGCACCCAGGGCGGGGCCGCGGCGTGATCGACGATCAGCAGCATCCCGCCGGCGGCGACCGCGTCGGCGGCGCGGCGCAGGATCGCGGTGCGGTCCAGCTCGACCGGGGAGTGCAGGAACTGGGCGGAGACCAGATCGAAGGAGCCGTCGGGGAAACTCTCCGCGAAATCGTGGCGTTCCAGCCGGATGCGCGAGCCGACGTTGCGATCATCGGCCAGATCCCGGGCGCGCTGCAACGCGGTCGCGGAGATGTCGACGGCCACCACCTGCCAGCCGCGCTCGGCCAGCCACACCGCGTCCGCACCCTCCCCGCAGCCCAGGTCCAGCGCGCGCCCCGGCGTCAGCTCGCCGGCCTCCTCAACCAGCCGCGGGTTGACCCGCCCGCTCCAGGTGCGGTCCTTCTCGCCGTAGAACTGTTCCCAGAACGCGCGGGGCTCCTCGGTCGGGTCACTCATCTCATCACCTTTGGATCGGGGGCGCGCTCGCCTTGTTCGGCGCGGATCGGTTCTCGCATCGTTGTTTTCAGCCGCGCAGCCGCACCATGCGGGTGGTGGAGCTCTCATCGAGCTCCACCAGCTCGGAGCGTGACCGCAGGAAATCGCTGAACGATTTGAACCCCAGCGATTTCTCGCTGAACGACGGGTCCATCCGTTTCATCTGTGCCTTGACCGCCGAGTTGTGCAGCCAGTCGACGTCGTCTTTCTCCGAGCCGATCTGCAGCGCCCGGGTCAACAGCCGGGTCGCCGCATCCTGCGGATCGGGTTCGTCGCCGTCGGAGTCGAGGTCGGCCTCGTCGTCGGCGTCCTTACCGGTGGCCTTGTCGGCCGGCGCCAGCGGCGGCACACCGGGCACCGCGTCGTAGCTGACGAAGTCGTCGCAGGCCGCCGCCAGTGCACGGCTGGTCGCCCCGGCCACCCCGATACCGACCACGTAGCGGCCCAACCGTTTACAGCGCTGCGCCAACGGGATGTAGTCGGAGTCGCCGGCCACGATCACCACATGGGTCAGATCCGGCAGCCGGAACATGTCCTCGACGGCGTCGACGGCCAGCCTGATGTCGGCGGCGTTCTTGCCGTAGGCCGCCGCGGGGAAGAGCTGCACCAGGTCGACGGCGCGGCCCACCAGCTGATGGCGGTAGCCGACGTTGACCTCCGCCGACCAATCCGCGTAGGCGCGGGTGAGCACCAGGGTGCCGAACGAGGAGGCGTAGTCGATGATCGCCCCGACGTCGATGGTGGCCCGGGCCAGCCGCTCGGTGAACTTCTCCAGGCCCTTGGCCCTGTCGCGTTGAAAGGAGTTACGCCCGTTGACCTGGTCGTAGCGGGAGATCACGATGTTGTCGAAGTCGAGGTAGACCGCCACCCGGGTGTCGCCGGTTTCTGTCATGGACACCAGTGTGGTCCATCGGCGTCGGGGGCGCTGCGGCAAGCCCCCAACTCGGTGCTGTCCGGGGGCTCAGGTGGTGCGCAGCCGCTCGGCCAGCCCGCTGGCCCGCACGGCGCGGCGCTGCAGGGCGGCGCGGATGGCCTCCTCGGAGCCGATGATGCGCACCTTGTGCTGCGCGCGGGTCACCGCGGTGTAGAACAGCTCGCGGGTCAACAGCCGCGAGTCCACCGACGGCATCAGCACGCTGACCTCGTCGACCTGGCTGCCCTGGCTTTTGTGGATGGTCATCGCGTACATGGTCTCCACGTCGGCGAGCCGGCTGGTGGCCACCGGCAGCGGGCCGGCCGCGGTCGCCAGCACCGCGCGCAGCCCCTCGCCGTGGGTCTCCACCACCCCGGTGTCGCCGTTGCGCACCCCCAGGCCGTAGTCGTTGGCGGTGATCAAAAGCGGCTGACCGGCATACCACGGCGCCCACGGCGGGTCGTCGGTCTGCTCGCCCACCCACCGCCGGATCTGCCGATTCCAGTGCGCCACCCCGTGCGGACCGTCCCGGTGCGCGCAGAGCAGCCGGTGGGTGTCAAGGGCCGCCAGGGCGGCCGCGGTGTCGCCGCGCACCGCGGCGCGGCGCACCGCCAACGCGTGCGGCACGACCACCGCACGCACCCGCGGGCCCGGGTCGGGCCCGTCGTCGCCGCCGACCCACTCCAGGTGCTCGCCGCCGGCGGCCAGCAACGCCATGACCCGATCGGCGTCGCCGTCGCGGATCGCGGTGGCCAGCGCCCCGATCGAGGCACCGAACCGGTGGGAGGTCACCAGGGCCGCCACCCGGGTGTCGGGGCGGGCCGCCAGCCCGTCGACCAGATCGGCCAGCACCGCCCCGGCCTCCACCGAGGCCAGCTGATCGGGGTCGCCGACGAGCACCAGCCGGGTGTCGGCGCGGACCGCCTCCAGCAGCCGTGCCATCAGCGTCAGCGACACCATCGAGGTTTCGTCGACGATGATCACGTCGTAGGGCAGCCGGTTGGCCCGGTCGTGGCGGAACCGCACCGAGCTGCCCGGGCGCCACCCCAGCAGCGAGTGCACGGTGGTGGCCTGCAACCCGGCCAGCCGGTCGCGGTCGGCCTCCGACAGCTCGGCCACCTTCTCCGCGACCGCCTCGGTGAGCCGGGCGGCGGCCTTGCCGGTGGGGGCGGCCAACGCGATCCGCAACCGGGTCCGGCCGTCGCGTTGGGCCTGCTCGGCCAGCAGCGCCAGCAGCCGGGCCACCATCGTCGTCTTGCCGGTGCCCGGCCCGCCGGTGAGCACCGTGACCGACTGGCTCAACACCACCGTGGCGGCGGCGCGCTGCTCGCCGTAGACCCCCGGCGGGAACAACCGGTCGAACGCCGCCGGGTCGGTGGTGACCGGCCGCGGCGAGGACAGTGCGAGCAGATCGGTGCAGACCTGCTGCTCCTCACGCCAGTAGCGATCCAGGTAGAGCAGCCGATCGTCGTGCAGGTGCAGCACCCCCGCCGCCAGCAGCGGGCTGGCGCAGATCGCCGCCAGCCAGCGCTGCGGGTCCGGCCAGGGCAGCGCGGCCGGATCCGCGGTGTCGGGTGTGTCGCCGGGGCCGGCGGTGCCGGAGGTGCCGGTCGTGCCGGCGGTGATCTCGGCGGCGACCCGAGGCAGATCCACACAGACCGAGCCGGCCCGCAGGGCGCGCACCGCCAGCGCCACCGCCAGGGCCACCATCGGCTCGGGCTCGCCGCCCAGCGCGGTGATGCGCTGGGCGGCGTGCACATCGGCGGCCTCCAACACCCCGGCGGCGTTGAACTCCCGCAGCACACCGGTGGCCCCGGCGGCGATCCGCCAGTCCTGCCCGGTGAACGCGACCGCACCGCGATCCGCGGTGGTCATGGCCGACCCCGTCCGTGCTGCAACAACTCCGAGAGCGCCACGACCAGCGCCGCCGGGGGCCGCCAGCTCAACACCCCGGTCGGCTGGTCGTCGACGAGCGGCGTGTCGGGTCCGCACATGCCGCGCACGAACAGATACAGCACCCCGCCGAGGTGGCGCTGCGGATCGTAGCCGGGCTGGCGCCACCGCAGAAACCGGTGCAGCACCGCCGCATACAGCAGCGCCTGCAGCGGGTAGTCCGAGTGCAGCATCGCCTCGATCAGCGCCGCGGTGCCGTAGTCGGCGGCCGAATCGCCGAGGTAGTTGGTCTTGTAGTCGACCACCAGATAGCGGTGGTCCGGCAAGCGCAGCACCACGTCGATCGACCCGGACAAATACCCGCGCAGCGACTGGCCGCCGAGGGCCTCGGAGGCCAACCGGTCGGCGTAGCCGGCGAACGGGTCGGACTCGGGCAGATGCTCGCGCAGCAGCACAGCGAGATCGGCCAACCGCAGCTCCGGGGAGACCGCCCCGTCCCCGCCCATCAGGGGGATCTCGAAGTCCAACTCGCACAACCGGTCCGTCAACCCGATCTGGCGCAGCGTGAGTGCGTCGGCCAGCGGCCCCAACGGCGTGTCCTGCATCGGCAGCAACGCCTCGGCGAGATCGGCGGGGGCGACCTCGACCGGCCACCACTGGGTGTGCAGCTCGATCTGCTCGCGCAACGCCGCCGCCAGATCGGTGGCCCCCGGGTCGGTGGTCTCCAGCGTGGCGTGCACCAGCGACCCGAACGCCGCGCCCCGCGGCAGATCGGCCATCGGCGAGCGGATTTGGACGCCGGTCGCGTCGGCGGCGGTGGTGACCGCGACCGAGATCTCGGGTTCGTCGTCGCGCACCGCGACCTCCGGCTCCGAATGCACCCCGGGGGCGCCGGCCTGCTCGGCGTGGCGCAGCAACGCCGAATACGAGGTGCGTCGCCAGCCGAGGTCGATGGTGCGGTCGAAGTGACGCACCGCCAACGGGCCGGCGGTCGGCGACCGCGGCAACGCCACCGCCGCGCCGACCACCGAGTGCTCCAGGGTCAGCGCCCCGGCTTCCTGCCAGCCGGTGAACACCGCCCACGCCTCGGCGTCGGTGATGTTGCGCTCACAGGCCACCGGGATCTGCGCGTCGCCGGGCCCGCGGCCGCGCAAAAGCCGCGACAACCCGCCGTTGACCTCATCGAAGGTCGGCGCCCACCACGCCACCACCTGGCTCTGCGCCCGGGTCAACGCGACATAGGTCAGCCGGATGTTGTCGCGGGCGGCCTCCGTCCTGTGCAGCTCGTCGACGCTGCGCCGATCCGGGGCGGTGCGCCCACCGATGTGCAGACAGCGGGTCTCGGCACCGTCGGTGTCGTCGTGGTAGAGCAGGATCTCGTCGCGGACGATGTGGCGGTTGAACGCGAACGGCAGGTACACGACCGGGAACTGCAGGCCCTTGGCGACGAACACCGTCATGATCTGCACGGCCGCGGCGTCGCTGTCGAGCCGGCGGTTGCGTTCGGTGGCGCCGCTGCGTTCCTGGCACTGCCGGCGCAGCCAGTCCCGCAACCCGGGCAGCTCCAGCCGGTCGCGGTGGGCGGCCTCCTGCAGCAGCTGCCCGACGTGCACCAGGTCGGTCATCAACCGTTCCCCGCCGTGCCGGCTGAGCACCCGCTGACCCATCCCGGCCAGCTGGGCGGCCTCGAGCACCGCGGCGATCCCGGCGTCGCGGGCATGGTCGGTCCACTCCCGCAGCGTGTCGGCGACCCGGTCGGTGAGCCGGTCGCCCTCGCGTGACAACGTCTCGGCGGTCTCGCCGAAGAACGCCGTGCACGCCGCGGCGCGCACCAGCCCGCTGCGGTGCGGTTGATCGAACGCCTCCAGCAGGCACAGCCAGTCCCGGGCGGCCGGCGAGGTGAACACGTCGGTGTCGCCGGTGTAGACCACCGGGATGCCGGCGGCGATGAGCGCGTCGCGGCAGGCGCGGGCGTCGGCGTGCTGGCCGACGATGACCGCGATGTCGCCGGCTTCTACGCTGCGGTCGGCGAACCGGGCTCCGGAGGTCAACAACGCCCCGATGTCGGCGGCCAGATCGGCGGGAATGTGTTCGCGCAGCACCGAAATCGGTACCGTCTGGGTTCCGCTGCGCCCCACCGTCTCCCGGCCGACGACCCGCAGTCGCACCGGTGCGTTGTGCGGCGCCCCGCTGAGCCGGTGGCCGGGCCGGTCCGCCGCGACGGGGTGCGCCACGATCTCCGGGTGGCCCAGTTGTGCGCCGCCGAGCAGCACCTGCAGGCTGTCCACCAGCACCGCGTCGCTGCGGTAGTTGGTGGTCAGGGTGCGCCGGTCGTCGGCGGCGCGCGCGGCCGCCAGATAGGTGTAGATGTCGCCGCCGCGAAACCCGTAGATCGCCTGTTTGGGGTCACCGATCAGCACCAGCGTGCAGTGACCGCGAAACGCCCGGTCGATGACCTGCCACTGCACCGGATCGGTGTCCTGGAACTCGTCGACCATCACGATCGACCAGCGCCGGCGCATCCGCTCGGCAGCACCGGATCCGGCCTGGCCCAACGAATCAGCCAGCCGGGTCAACAGGTCGTTGTAGCCGAGCACCCCGAGACGGCGCTTGCGCCGGTCCAGTTCGTCGAGCACCTCCCGGGCGAACTCCAGGCGTGCCGCGATGGCCGACCCGGGTTCGGGGTCGAGGGGGCGCAGCTGCGCCGCCGGGTCCTCCACCACCCGGGTGGCCAGCTTGAGCGCCTCGTCGCGGCTCAGCGCCGGCGGGTTCTCGTCGTGGCCGAACCGGGCCAGATACCGGTCGTCGACGATCTCGGTGACCAGGTCGGTGAGGCTCTCCACCAGGGTCATCGACGCGTCGGTGTCCCCGGCGACCCCCAGCGATCGCAGCACCAGCGAACAGAACTGGTGGATGGTGACGATGGTGGCCGCGTCGAACCCGGCCAGCGCCGCGCGAAGCCGGCGCGCCCGCCCGGCGCGCGTCGCGGCGTCGACGGCGCAGAGCCGGTGTTCGAACGCGTTGGCCGGGGCGCACCGGTCCTCGAGGGCCGCCAGGGCGGCCGCCATCTGGCCGCGCACCCGCTCGCGCAGCTCCCGGCTGGCCACCCGGCCGAACGTGATCAGCAGCAGCTGATCGAGGGTGGCGTGCCCGTCGGCGACGTAGCGGGTGACCAGCCCGGCCAGCGCGAACGTTTTGCCGGTTCCGGCGCTGGCCTCCAACACCACGGTCGATCCCGGCGCCGGCAGCGCGCCGGAGAGCTCGAACGGGGCGGCGCTCACAGCGTGGTCTCCGCGGCCAGAAGCGGGTTCCACACCCGCATCGCCAACGCCCCCAGCCGGGTGCTCTCCCCGCGCCAAGCCTCCTCGGGGCGCGGGTCGGTGAGCAGACACCGCAGATCGGCGCCGTCGCCCCACACCATCTGGTGGGCGGCGGTGGCGTTCTCGCCGGGGAACCTGCCCTTTCGCCACTGGTCGCGGGCCGCGTCGAACGGGTCGGCGTCGTTGCGCCGCGCGGCGGCCCAGGCGTAGGAGGTTTTCAGCGGCAGCGGAAGCGGTTCGCGCCGGCCGGTGTCGTAGCAGGCCACCAGCTCGGCGAGGGTGGCCACCGGATCCGGCGGCGGGGCCAACAGCCGCTGGGCGATCCGGGTGCCGCGGCCGCGCCCGATGCACAACGCCGTCCACGACCGCCCCGGAACGGCGGCGGCCAACGCCAGCAACGTGATCCAGGCCTGCAGCAGGTGTTTGGCGGCCAGCCGCGAGTAGCCGACCGACACCGTGCGCGTGCCGTAGACGGGGGAGACCGTGCCGCTGAGCCGCCGAGCGCCTCCGAGGTCGACGTCGACGTCGTAGCCGGACGGGTCGCCGCCGCGGTGCGGCAGCGCGGCCTCGGCCAGCCCGCGGGCCTGATCGCGGATCTCACAGGCCAGACGCATCCCGATCCGTCCCGGCGGCAGGGTTCCGCGGCGCCACTCGGCGTTGGCCGCCTCGTCGGGGTGCATCCCGGCGAGCATGTCGCGCAGCATCCGGTCGCCCACCGCCCATTGGGCCAGGTTGTCGATCTCGACCGGCATCGCGTCGTCGACCCCGACGACCTCGAACGGCAACGTGAAATCCAGGGCCCGGAAGAACCCTTTGACCGGGTCGGCGAAGAACCCCAGCAGGTCGGTCAACGCGACGTCGTCGACGGTCGGGGCCGCAAGCAGCGCACCGAACACCGCCGGCGGGTCGCTGCGCTCGCCGACGGCCGCCTCGGCGGCGGTGAGCGCGACCGGGTCGAACGTGAACGGCGTGCCGGGGGCGGCGCCGAGGGCGCCGGGACGCACGTTGGCGGCGTCGAACGGTTGCAGCGGATGGGGGATGAGCACGTCGGTGCGCACCGGCTCGGCGGTGGTGGCGTCCAACGCGTCGAGCAACTCGGCCAGCGGCACCGCCGGCGGCTGGGTCTTGCCGGTGTGCTCGTCGGCGCCGGTGTAGGTGATCACCAGTGTCTCGGTGGCCGCGCAGATCGCGTCG
This sequence comes from Mycolicibacillus parakoreensis, assembly GCF_022370835.2. Next base: position 3,211,801 of record NZ_CP092365.1, on the reverse strand, counting down.
AGCAGCAGTTGGCGGTCCTCCGAACGGATGTCGCGCTCCCCGGTGCGCGGCGCCCGGGCCAACACGTCGTCGCCGTCGGGCAGGTCCAGCCGGGGGAACACCCCGTCGTCCAGCCCGACCAGGCAGACCACCCGGTGGGGCACCGACCGCATCGGCACCATGGTGCACACGGTCAGCGACCCGGTGCGAAAATTCGCCCGGGTGGGCCGTCCGGCCAGGCAGTGACCCAGCAGGGCCCGCACATCGGGCAGCAGCAGGACGGTGTCGCCGCGCTGCCCGGCGCGGGCGAGCACCTCGGCGAACTCCCGGTCGAGTTGTCCCTGCTGCCACCCGTCGTCGGTGTCGACGCGGGTGAGCGCCGCCACCGCCGCACCCAGCGCGGCCAGCCACTCGTGCAACGGCCGGGCACCGGTGAGCCCGTCGAGGGCCCGGTGGACCCGGTCGACGAACTCGGTGAGTCGGCCGGCCAACTCGACCCGGTTGCTGCCGACGTCGTCCAGGGGCAACGCGGTCCCCAGCCAGGACTGCGAATCCTGCGACATCGCCACCCCGGTCAGGATCCGGTCCAGGCCGAACCGCCAGGTGTTGTGCACGAAATCGCCGAGCCCGTAGGGGGTGCGATGCTCGGCGTCGAAACCCCAGCGGATGTTGGTCTCTTGAACCCAGGTGGTGATCACCTCGATGTCGTCGTCGGTGAAGGCGAAGCGGGAGCGCACCGGCGCGGCCTGGGCCAGGTTGAGCACCGCTGAGGCGCCGGCCCGGCTGTCGGCGAGGGTGAGCAGTTCGGCGGCGACCGCCAGCAGCGGATTGGTCTGGTGCAGTGCCCGGTCGGCCAGCTGAACCCGCAGCGAGTGCGCCGGATGGTTCTCCCCGGCGAGCTCACCGAGACCGAACCCGGCGGCGATCAGCGGGGCGTAGGTCTCGATGTCGGGACACATCACCACGATGTCGCGCGGCTGCAGGGTGGGGTCGTCTTGCAGCAGGCCCAGCAGCACCTCGCGCAGCACATCGACCTGCCGGGCCGCGCCGTGACAGGAGTGCACCTGCACCGAGCGGTCCGCGCCGCGGCGGCGGCGGCCCGCCGGGCGCACCGCGTTGGCGGCGATATCGGATTGCAGCCAACCCAGCAGGGTGTCGGCGCCGGCCGCGGGCTGGAGGTGTTCGTCGTCGCCGACCGCCGCCGCAAGGGCGCCCTGCAGTTCGCGCACGTCACGGCCCAGAGTCGCCAGCAGCGGATGGGCGGCCGCCGCGGCGCTGGTGTCCTCGCGCCGGGCCACCGGCCCGGATCCGGCCGGCAGTTCCCGCACCCGACGCCACAGCGCATCGGACGGGTGCGGCAGCCACAGGTGCAGATCGTGGTGGGTGGCCAACGCGGTCAGCAGTTCCACGTCGGTGACCGCCAGCCGGGTGTGGCCGAACAGCGACAGCCGGGCCGGCACCGTCGGCAGCGCCGCCGCGCTCAACCGGTCCAGCATCTGCTGGTGGCGCCGGTGGGGGGCAGCGACATCGCCGACCGCGACCACCGCGACCAGGGCGCGCCACAGCGGCGGCTGCCAGGCCAGGTCGCCGGCGAGTGTCCCGCCGGCCCCGTCGGTGTCGGCACCGTCGAGCCAGTCGATCAGCAGCTGCGGGCGCTGGCGGGCATAGGAGGCGAACAGCCCCGCCAGCCGGCGCGCGACCGCGTAACGGCGGCCGCGCCGCAACCGCGCTTCTGCACCGTCGTGGAAATGGCCCAGGTGGGCGGCCAGCACACGGCACCACGGCTGATCGGCGTGCGCGTCGATGACCTCGAGCAGCGGCCAGGTCAGCGCCTCCGGTGACCACGGGTCGGCGTCGTCGGCGCCGGTGATCCCGGTGAGCGCGGCGAGTTCGGCGATCAACGACGCCGGGGACCGGAACTGCACCCCGGCACAGACCCCGTCGCCGGCGGCGCCGGCGCCCAGCAGATGCGAGAGCCGTTGGGACAGCCACCGTTCCACCCCGCGCGCCGGCACCATCACCAGGTCGGGGGTGAACGGGTCGGCCGGCGGCACCGCCAGCAGCGCACCGAGCCGCTCGGCAAGCAGGTCGGTGCGCTCGGCGCGGTGCAGATGTAGCGGCACATCGCCCACCTTAGGACCCCGGTCCGACAGCGCCCCGACGGTGCGAGCGGCCCGGCCGTCGGACCCCCGTGGGAGGCTGAGAGCGCAACGGAAGGACGAGCACGTGAGCGAGTACACCGCCACCCCGCGGCTGACCGCGCGGTTCGACCGGGCGCTGGCCTACACCGCCGAGCTCCATCGCCATCAGACCCGCAAGTCCGGCACGATCCCCTACCTCGGGCATCTGCTGTCGGTGGCCGGCACGGTGATCGCCGCCGACGGCACCGAGACCCAGGCGATCGCGGCGCTGCTGCACGACGCCGCCGAGGACCAGGGCGGGCAGGCGACGCTGGCCGAGATCGACGCCCGGTTCGGCGCCGAGGTGGCCGCCCTGGTCGCCGCCTGCAGCGACACCTTCGCCACCCCGAAGCCGCCGTGGCGGGCCCGCAAGGAACACCATCTGCGCCGGCTGGCGTCGGCCGCCGACACCCCCGATGCCGCGCTGCTGGTGTCGCTGGCCGACAAACTCGACAACGCCCGGTCGATGCTGCGCGATCTGCGGGCGATCGGGCCGCGGCTGTGGGAACGGTTCAACGAACCCGACCCCGAACAGCACCTGTGGTACTACCGCTCGCTGCTGGCGATCTACACCGATCGGGGCGCCGGGCCGGACGCCACCGGGCTGGTCGCCGAACTGGCCGCGGTGATCGACGCGCTCGCCGCCGAGGTGGCGGCGCCGGCGGCGGTGTCGCGCCGCGAACCCGACGGGACACCGGTGGAACAATGACGCCATGGCAGCCAACGCAGCCCCGCGCGGGGAGTACGGGATCGACGGGTCGTTTCATGTGGTGTCGGCGCGCGGGCAGGCCGCCGCGCTGACCGTGGCGACGGTCGGGCTGGCCGGGTACGCGGTGCGCAGCGCGGCCCGGGCGCGGCCCGGGCGCGCCGCGGTGGCGTTGGCGCTCGACGCCGGGCTGCTCGGTTCGGCCGGGCTGTATCTGCACGCCACCCGGCGCGGCAAGTTCGCGGTGTGGGCCGAGATCCTCGACGAGCTGGCGCTGACCGGGAGCGAGACCGTGCTCGACATGGGGTGTGGCCGCGGCGCGGTGCTCTGCGCGGCGGCGGCCCGGCTCAGCGCCGGCCGCGCCATCGGCGTGGATCTGTGGCAGGCCGACCAGACCGGCAACACCCCGCAGACCACTCTGGCCAACGCAGCGCTGGAAGGGGTCGCCGACCGGGTGGAGGTGCGCACCGCCGACATGACCGCGCTGCCCCTCGACGACGCCAGCGTCGACGTCGTGGTCTCCAACCTGGCGATCCACAACCTTGCCGGCGCCGACGGCCGGCGCGCCGCGCTGCACGAGGCGGTGCGGGTGCTGCGCCCCGGCGGGCGCCTGGCGATCGCCGACCTGTGGGAGACCGACCGGCACGCGCGCCGGCTCGGTGAGTTGGGCTGGCAGCGGGTGCTGCGCCGCAACCTGGGGTGGCGCATGTGGTACGGCGGCCCCTGGGCACCAACACATCTGGTGACCGCGACCAAACCGGAGGACGCCGCCGGCGTCAACTCTTAGCGCCAGGTCCCCGGCAGCAGCGGCGTCTGGTCGCCCCGGTCGCGGGCGTCGCCGGGGTCACCGTCGACGCTGGCCCGGGTGAGACCGCTCGCCGCGACACGTTCCGCGCTCGCGGCGGTTCCGGCCATGCCCAGGGTGGGCGAGCCCCGGTCGGAGGCCTCGGCGGCCCCGGCGCCGGCCGGGGTCGGCTCGGCCCACTCGGGGTCGACCTCGACGGTCATGCCCATGACCTCGTTGCCGTGGTCGCGCAGCCGGTCGCGGTGGCGCCGGCGCGCCCGACGCGCCGACCGGGTGGCCGCCCGGGCCGCCGCGGCGGCCGCGCTGGTGTCGGGTTCGCTGGCCTGCCGCGGTGCGCCGGCGCCGGTGCGCATCCCCGAATCCACGTCGATATGGGGCGGACCGGCCACGAACGGCGGCACGAACCCGGACGCCCCGGTCGCCGGGGGCGCCGACGGTGGCGGCCCACCGGGCCCGGGCGCCGGCGCCGGGGTGGTCGGCGCCGAGGCCGGCGCCGGCGCCGGCGCGCCCGCCGGGGCGACCGGGGCGCTGGCGGCTCCCACCGGGGTCCAGTCGGCCGGCAGGTCGGCCGGCGGCGGCAGCGTCGCCGGCGGCGCGGGGTGTGCCAGCCCGGCCAGACCGGCCAGCCCCGCGAGCCCCCCGCTCGCCCCGAACGGGACCAGCGCGCCTCCGGCGACCGCGAGCAGCAGCTGCGGTGACTGGCTGATCGCGGTGATCAGCTGCGCGACGTGGGTGGGCCAGTCGAACAGGGCCACGGCGACCAGATACTGCATCGACTGCAGCGCCTGCGCCGGGTTCTGGCCGAACTCCAGGGCGTTTTCGAACAACTCCAGCGAGCGGGCCAGATACCAGATCGGTTCGGCGGCGTTCCAGTAGTAGTCGTACGGGTTGCCGTTGAGCAGCCCGGCGGCGGGATCCCAGTGCACCCCGAACACCTCGAGGATGCGGGCGACCACGTCGGTCAGGGCGTTGGAGATCATCGGCTGATGTGCGGTCTGGGAGTTCTCGATGCCGAGGCTTTTCAACAGCGGCTCCAGCGCATCGAGCAGCGGCTGCAGCGGGTTGGCCGACGACGATGGGGACTCGGCGGGCTCGGCGGCCTCGGCGCGCAGGATCGGCGGGGCGGGAGCGGCGGGCGGCATCGCGGCGACCGTGGCCTCGCTGGTGGACTGGTACACGCTCATGGTGGTGGCCGCCTGCACCCACATCCGCACGTAATCGGCCTCGTTGACCGCGATCGGAATGGTGTTGATCCCAAAGAAATTCGTCGCCACCAACGCGGCGTGCACGGCGTGGTTGGCCGCCAGCTCCGTCCGGGTCGGCATCGCGGCGAGTGCTGCGGTGTAGGCCGCCGCGGCGGTGCCGTGCTGGCCGGCGGCGGTCGCCGCGTCGAGGCTGGCCTGCTGCAGCCACGCCTGATAGGGCAGGTGCGCGCCCCGGTAGATCGCCGCGGTCGGTCCCTGCCACGCCCCGGTCTGCACCGCGGCCAGCACCGCGTCGAGTTCCGCGGCGGCCTCGGCGTAGGTGGTGCTCAGCGTGGCCCAGGAGTCGGCGGCGGTGAGCAGCGCGGCGGGCCCGGGCCCGCTGTGCAGCAGCGTCGAGTGCACCTCCGGCGGTGCGGCCATCCAGACCGGTGCGGTCATCGGCAGGCGCGCACCGTCACGACCGACCGCATATCGCACCCCTCCTCATCTAAAAATTCGATACCCCGAAACTTTAATATTGAGCGGGGAAACACGCTAGAGGGGGGTGGCGGTCAGTCGGTGTGCGCGGCGCCGGCCCGGCGCCGCCAGCCCAGCGCGGCGAGCACCACGAGCGCGCCCAGCGCCGCCAGCAGCGGCCCGACACCGACCGCGTCGACCAGGCCGGCCAGCCAGCCCTGCACCGCGGCGGCGGCGCGGATGATCGGGTCGTCGGGGGTGGAGTCGGTGAAGAACATCCGCGCCTCGTAGTAGCCGTAGTAGGCGACGTAGAGCCCGGTCACCAGCACCACCGCGCCGACGACGCGGTTGATGTGGGGCAGGACCCGGCGCAGCGCGGCGGTCGCCGAGGCGCCGGCCAGGGCCACCGCCAGCGCCGCGACCCCCACCGTGATCGTCATCCCCGCGGCGTAGGCCAGGAACGCCAGCATGCCGGTGAGGATCGACCCCTGCTGGAAGGCGGTGCCCACGACCGCCAGGAACGGCGCGACCGTGCAGCACAACGACGCGGTCGCGTACGCCACGCCGTAGCCGTACATCGAGCGCAGCGACGCGCCGGGGGCCCGCTCGCCGACCGGGTTGGGCATCAGCACGGTGAACTCCCGCCCGGACAGCAGCCAGGCGCCCACGCCGATCAGCAGCACCCCGATCCCGATGGTGGCCAGCGGCAGATACTTCTCCGCGGAGACCACCAGCGGCGCGATCAACAACCCGAAGAGGCCGAACACGGTCAGGAACCCGGCCGCCATCGTCACCGTGGCCGCCGCCGCCCGGCTCAGCGCCGCCGGTTGGGAGCGCTGCCGAGCGCCGCCGGCGATCACCAGCATCAGATAGCCGGGCAGGAACGCGAACCCGCACGGGTTGAGGGCCGCGACCAGTCCCGCGCCCAGCGCCAGGCCCAGCGCCGCGGTGTCGATCACGATCCGGTCAGCGCCGCGATCCGCTGGGCGAGTTCGTCTTCGGAGAGCTCGCCTTTGACCATGCTGAGCTCACCGTCGGCGGTGAGGAACGCGAACGCCGGCTGCTGGGTGACGCCGAACTTCTTCCACACCGTGCCGTCGGTGTCGGCCAGCTGGGTCAGGTGCTGCAGCGAATACTTCTCGACGAACTCCCGCATCGCCGGGGGCTGGCTGGCCGAGGCGACCCCGACGAACGTGACCGCCGGGTGGGCGTCGGCGGCCGCGCCGACCATCGGGGCTTCGCGCTGACAGGTCGGACACCACGGCGCCCAGAACCAGAACACCGCGGGGGTGCCGCGCAGGCCGGCGCCGTCGAACTCGTCGCCGTCGAGGGTGGTCGCCTGGAACTGCAGCTGCGGTGGGCCCTCGGCCGACGTCGCCGGGTTCTCCGCGGCGCTGCCGCAGCCGGCGAGCACGATCAGCGCACCGAGCAGCGCCGCCAGCAGCGGCGCGATCCGTCGGCCGCGCCCGGCGGCGGTGGGCAACGACAGTGAGGCAGACACTGCAGCCCACCGTACCGATCGGGAAGGGAGGATGCTGGAGGCTATGAACAGAGACGACATCACCGAACAGGTCGTGGTGGCCCGCCTGCAGAAGGGGCTGAGCTGGCAGGACCTCGCCGAGGCGATCGACCGCCCGGTCGTGTGGACCACCTCGGCGCTTTTGGGCCAGCATCCGCTGCCGGTGCGGGCCGCCGAGATCGTGGTGGACAAGCTGGGGTTGGATGCGGCGGCGGTGCCGGTGCTGGCCGCGGTGCCGCTGCGGGGCGGCCTGTCGTCGCCGGTGCCGACCGATCCGACGATCTACCGGTTCTACGAGGCGGTGCAGGTCTACGGTCCGGCGATCAAGGAGTTGATCCACGAGCAGTTCGGCGACGGGATCATGAGCGCCATCAACATGAGCGTCGATGTGCAGAAGAAGCCGCATCCCGGCGGAGATCGCGTGGTGGTCACCTTCGACGGCAAATTCCTTCCCTATGAGTGGGTTCGCGCCGACGGCGACGACCGCGGCGATTAGCATCGATGAGCGTGGCACCGGCTGACGCACCCCCGGGCGCCCCGCTGCGGGCCGATCTGGTCCTCTCCGGCAGCGGGGTCCGGTTCATCGGGCTGGTCGGCGCGATCGTCGCGCTGATGGACGCCGGGTACGGCGTCGAACGCGTCGCCGGGGTCTCCGGCGGCTCGGTGGTGGGCACCGTGCTGGCGGCGGCCTCCCGGGGCGATCAGCTGACCCCTGCCGAGATCAAGGAGCTGGCGCTGTCGGTGCCGTTGCGGCGGTGGCGCGACGCCGGTCCGCTGCCGCTGGTCGGCCCGGCGTGGGGGTTTCTGCGCGACACCGCGTTGTACCGCGGCGACGTGGCCCACGATTGGATCCGCAGCGAACTGCGCAACCTCGGTGTGAGCACCTGGGGGGACCTGCGCTACGACGGCGACGCGCTGCTGCCCGAACGCCGCTACCGTGCGGTGGTCAACGTCGCCGACGTGACCACCGGCCAGTTGGTGCGCCTGCCGTGGGATTACCGGCGGGTCTACGGGCTCGACCCCGATGAACAGTCGGTCGCCGACGCGGTGCGCGCCTCGATGGCGGTGCCGTTCTTTTTCCGGCCGGTGACCCTGCGCGACGCCGGCGGCCGAAAATCCACGTTGGTCGACGGCGGTGTGCTGTCGAACTTCCCGGTGTACACCTTCGACCGCCGTGACGGTCGGGCACCGTTGTGGCCGACGTTCGGTATCACCGTGATGCCCGAACTCAGTGCCGGTCCGGCGGGGATCGAGGAGCTGGTCCCGGTGTTGAAACCGTTGCGGCTCTTCGGTCAGGCCTCGCTGCTGGAGAACCTGATCACCACGATCCTGGTCGGCCACGACCATGCCTATCTGACGCAGCCGTGGGTCAATGTGCGCGCGATCCGCGTCGACCCGACCGACATCGGGGTGCTCGATTTCGGGGTCGGCCGGGCCCGGCTGGAGGAACTCTGCGACAACGGCTACACCGCGATGCAGGAGTTCCTCACGACCTGGGACTGGCCGGCCTATCTGCGCCAGTTCGACCGAGCGCACCACGTGCACCCCGAGGGGTCTTAGTGCACCCCGAGGGGTCTTAGGGCGCGAAATCGGCGTCGATGCCGTCGATTCCGGCGCGCAGCGCGGCCAGCGCGTCCGCGCGGGCCCGCAGCTTGCTGGCGGCGTGGGCCCGCTGGTTGAGACCGGCGAACTCGCGGGCGGCCTCCTCGGCGCGCTCGAGTACCACCTCGGGCAGCACGACCTCATCGATCCAGCCGGCCGCCAGTGCGGCCTCGCCGAAGTACACCTTGGCCAGCCCGACGGACTGCTGGTAGGCCGACGGGGTCAACCGCAGCTTCATGATCGCCAGCGCGGCGTAGGGCAGCGTCATGCCGATCGCGACCTCGTTGGCTTGGATGTTGCAGGCCGGGGCGGCCACCCGGTGATCGCCGCTGCACAACAGGAACGCGCCCATCGCGATGGCGTGGCCGGTGCAGGCCAGCACCACCGGCTTCGGGTACGACAGCAGCCGGTGGGCCAACTCGAACCCGCCGCGCAGCATGTCGATGCCCGCCTGGACGTCCCCGCCGGTCAGCACCTTCAGGTCGAAGCCACCGCTGAGCACCCGCTGGTTGCCGGCGATGACCAGTGCGCCCACGTCGTCGCGGTCGGCCCGGTCGAGGGCCTCGGCGAGGGCCTGCTGCATCGTCGGACCGAGGGCGTTGACCTTGCCGTCGTCGAGGGTGATCGTCGCGATCGTCTCGTCGCGGCGGTAACTGACGGGGTTGTTCATCGCGGATCGTCACCGTTCCTGGGTCGGGTAGGGGCTCGCGGGCAGGCCGTGGTGGCGACCGGCCTGCGCGGTGTCGAGGCGCACGGTGGCGTTCGGGTCGGCCGGTTGGCCCTGCTGGGCGCGCCAGCGGTCCTGAACGTCGCGGGCGGCGTGTTCGATCCGGTCGATCTCCTCGCGCAGCACCTCGGGGCGGTTCTCCTTGGCGGCGTAGTGGAAGTAGCTGAGCACGCCGCGCAGCAGCTCGAGTTTCTGCTTCTCCCGGCGGGCCAGGTCGTGGGTGGTCATCAACTCGATGCGCTGGGTCGGCGGCAGGGCGGTCCAGTCCAGCAGGATCTCGCTGCGCAGCGCCGAGCGTCGGGGCCGCCAGCGCTGCCACCGGCGCGCGCCGTCGTCGGGACGGTCGTGGTAGGTCAGCGTTCCGGTGAACACCGACTCGATCTGGCCGCCGATCTGGGCGCGGTCGCGAGCCGAATCCCAGACCAGCCGCCACTCCTGCCCGGGGGCCAGGGACGGTAGCCGCTCGGGCAGGGCCAACTCGATCACGTCGGCGTAGCCGTCGGCGGCGTTCTCATAGGCCGCCACCGTCGGCGGGGTGTCGAAGGCGAAGCCGATGTCGTAGGCGGTGCGCTGCCCGAAGTTGCGCACCACCAGTTCGATCAGATGCCAGTCGGTGGGGTGGGGCTCCATGAACATCGACACCGCCGGGCGCGACACCTCGGCGCGCAGTCGGCGGGACTTGTGCAACTGGGCGAGCACGATCAGCAGCGCCACCACGGCCAGCAGCAGAGTCAGCCACACGGCGATGGCCAGCCAGGTCACCGGCCCGGCGTGTGTCAGGTCATACCAACGGTCACGAAGCCAGCCGGTCACAGTCATCCTCCGCTTATACCACCACCGAGGTCGGTGTCGTGGTCAGCCGCCCATCATCATGCGCCACTGATCGAGGCTGGTCGGGCGGAACACGTAGTTGCTGCGGGTGACCTCCGAGAGCGCCGCGCTGGGATCGGTGGAATACCAGTGGCCCGGATACACCGTCGGATCACCGGGCAGTGCGGCCAGCTTCTGCAGGCTGCGATACATCTCGTCGGAGTCGCCGCCGGGGAAATCGGTGCGCCCGCAGCCGTCGAGGAACAGCGTGTCGCCGGCGACCAGCCGCCCGTCGAGAAGGAAGCACTGGCTGCCCGGGGTGTGCCCGGGGGTGTGCAGCAGGTCGATGGCGATGTCGCCGACGTTGATCCTGTCGCCGTGCTCGTGGCCGGTCAGATCGCTGGGGGCCACCCCGGTCACCCGCGAGACCCAGTCGGCTTCGGTGCGGTTGACGTGCACCGGCACGCTGACCCGCTCGAGCAACTCGACGAGTCCGTTGAGCGTGAAGCCCATCATCGACCCGCCGACGTGGTCGGGGTGGTGGTGGCTGACCAGCACCCCGGTCAGGCGCATCCCGTCGGCCTCGACCGCCTCGAGCAGGTCGGCGGCCGCATACGCCGGATCGACCACCACCGCCTCGCGGGTCTGGCGGTCGCCGATCAGGTAGGCGAAGTTGCGCATCTGGGTGGCGATCGGGTCCCCGGCGGCGAAGTCACGTCCGGAGAGCAGCTGGCGGAAGTAGAGGCGGTCGGAATCAGCCATGACCACAGCGTAGCCACCTGCGGTTTGGTGCCGGTGGGGGCCAGACGGTACCCTCTTTTCTGGCCCGCAGCGCGACCAGCGGGTCAGGCCCCCTTAGCTCAGTCGGCAGAGCGTTTCCATGGTAAGGAAAAGGTCAACGGTTCGATTCCGTTAGGGGGCTCGGTGGACGCCGGGCAGGCTGGCGGCGGGTACCCGAGGCGATGTAGCTCAGGTGGTTAGAGCGAACGACTCATAATCGTTAGGTCGCCGGTTCAAGTCCGGCCATCGCTACAAGTCAACCCCGAGTTGTGAAAGAGGACAGCAGACGTGGCCTCCAGTACCGATGTACGGCCCAAGATCACCTTGGCCTGCGACGTGTGTAAGCACCGCAACTACATCACCAAAAAGAACCGGCGCAACGACCCCGACCGGCTGGAACTGAAGAAGTTCTGCCCCAACTGCGGCCGGCATCAGCCGCACCGTGAGTCGCGCTGACCGGCGAGTCCCTAGGATCGCAGAACGTGGCGTTATCGCAGGAACTCGTCGGGAAGCACTATCGCTACCCGGACTATTACCAGGTGGAGCGGGAGAAGATCCGCGAGTACGCAACCGCGGTCAAAAACGAGGATGCGGCGTTCTACGACGAGGCGTCGGCCGCCGAGCTCGGCTACGACCGGTTGCCGGCCCCGTTGACGTTCATCTCGGTGTTCGCCTACAAGGCCCAGATCGCGTTCTTCGAGCATGTCGGTGTCGCGCTCAACGACGCCCAGATCGTTCAGGTCGACCAGGTGGTCAAATACCTGCGCCCGGTGCTGGCCGGCGACAAGCTCTACTGTGATGTGGCCGTGGATTCGCTGCGTCAGGCGCACGGCACCGACATCATCGTCACCAAGAACATCGTCACCAACCAGGACGGCGAATTGGTACAGGAGAGCTACACCACGCTTGCGGGGCGTAGCAAAGAAGATGGGGAGAGTGGCTTTTCCGATGGCACTGCGTGAGTTCAGTTCGGTCCAGGTCGGTGACCAGTTGCCGGAGAAAACGATTCCGCTGACCCGGCAGGATCTGGTCAGCTACGCCGGGGTCTCCGGTGACCTCAACCCGATCCACTGGGACGACGAGATCGCCAAGCTGGTCGGGTTGGACACCGCGATCGCCCACGGCATGCTGACCATGGGCATCGGCGGCGGCTACGTCACCTCCTGGGTCGGTGACCCCGGCGCGGTGACCGAGTACAACGTGCGGTTCACCTCGGTGGTGCCGGTGCCCAACGACGGCACCGGGGCCGAGATCGTGTTCAGCGGTCGGGTCAAGGCCGCGGACCCGGAGACCAAGTCGGTGACGGTCGCGATCTCGGCGACCACCGGCGGCAAGAAGATCTTCGGCCGCGCCACCGCCACGGCGACCCTCGCCTGAACCCGGGACCTGAATTCTATGGCGATCAAAACTGACATCCGCGGGATGGTCCACGACTACCCCGACTACTTCATCGTCGGACGCGAGAAGGTCCGCGAATACGCCAAAGCCGTCAAGGCCGACGATCCGGCGACCTTCGACGAGGCCGCCGCGGCCGAACTCGGCCACGACGCCCTGGTGGCGCCGCTGACGTTCGTCTCGACGCTGGCGCTTCTGGTCCAGCAGGATTTCTTCCGCAAAGTCGACGTCGGATTCGAGACCATGCAGATCGTGCAGGTCGACCAGAAGTTCATCTACCACTCGCCGATCCTGGCCGGCGACAAGCTGTGGGCCCGCATGGAGATCCACTCGGTGGACGAGCGGTTCGGCGCCGACATCGTCGTCACCCGCAACACGCTGCGCAACGATGACGGTGAGCTGCTCATGGAGGCGTACACCACGATGATGGGCCACGAGGGCGACGACTCGGTGAAAATCAAGTTCGACCCGGCGACCGGTCAGGTCAGCCGCAAGGACTGATTAGTAACCGAGGGTCGCGGCGGGGTACACTTCAACTTCGGGGTATTCCCACTACCAGCGCGCTGCCCATCGGCTGTCACCGGCCGGACGGGGAGCGCGCTAGTCATGAACGCCGACGCCGATGGGAAGCGGCGGCGCTCGTGTCAGCCTCGGCGTGCAGGTTGGGCTGCCAACCTCAAACGGGCGTAGCTCAACTGGCAGAGCAGCGGTCTCCAAAACCGCAGGTTGCAGGTTCAAGTCCTGTCGCCCGTGCTCAAGTGAATACATGCAATGGTGGACACTGGGAAGTGACGCCGAGCAGGACCGACGACCGAACGTAAGGAGCACGCGGTGAGCGACGAGCTCGACGGTGCCGACGCCGCCGATGCCGGGGCGCGCGACGCGCAGGGCGCTGTGGTGACCCAGCCGAAGCGGCCCACCGGTAAACGGTCACGTCAGCTCGCCGACGCCGCCGACAGCGCCGCGGCCGACCGGGACGACGCCAAGGAGTCCAAGGACGCCGCAGGGTCCAAGGCGTCCAAGGGCGCCTCCAAGGGTGCCAAAGCCGGCAAGAGCGGCAAAGGCAAGGCGGGCGCGAAGGCCTCCTCGGGGCCGTCGCGCAACCCGGTGCTGTTCGTCTTCAACTACCTCAAGCAGGTGGTCAACGAACTCCGCAAGGTGATCTGGCCCAACCGCAAGCAGATGATCACCTACACCTCGGTGGTGCTGGCGTTCCTGGTGTTCATGGTCACCTTGGTTGCGCTCTCCGACTTCGGTCTGGCCAAGCTGGTGATGCTGGTATTCGGGCAGGACACGTGACCGGATACCACGACGAACTGAGCAAGAGAGAGGAATGACAGCCGTGACTACCTTCGACGGCGACACACCGGCCCCTGAGGCGGTGGACGCAGCCGACACCGCAGCAGCGGTTGACGAGGTCGAAGAGGTCGACCCCGCCGTCGCGCTCAAGGCCGACCTGCGCACCAAGCCGGGCGACTGGTATGTCATCCACTCCTACGCCGGCTACGAGAACAAGGTGAAGGCCAACCTCGAGACCCGGGTGCAAAACCTCGACGTCGGCGACTACATCTTCCAGGTGGAGGTGCCCACCGAGGAGGTCACCGAGATCAAGAACGGTCAGCGCAAGCAGGTCAACCGCAAGGTGCTGCCCGGCTACATCCTGGTGCGGATGGATCTCACCGACGACTCCTGGGCGGCGGTGCGCAACACCCCCGGTGTCACCGGGTTCGTCGGCGCGACCTCCCGGCCGTCGGCGCTCACCCTCGACGACGTGGTGAAGTTCCTGCTGCCGCGCACCCCGGCCAAGAAGGTCGCCAAGGGTGCGGCCAGCACCGCCGCCGCGGCCACCGAGGCCGGGCTGGAGCAGCCGGCCATCGAGGTCGACTACGAGGTCGGCGAGTCGGTCACGGTCATGGACGGCCCGTTCGCGACCCTGCCGGCCACCATCAGCGAGGTCAACGCCGAGCAGCAGAAGCTGAAGGTGCTGGTTTCGATCTTCGGCCGCGAAACCCCCGTCGAACTGACCTTTACCCAGGTCTCCAAGATTTAGGAGCGATCTCCGGCGTGCCCTGCGCGCCGGCGATCACCGAGTGCGAGAAAGGACTTCCTCATGGCCCCCAAGAAGAAGGTCATCGGGCTGATCAAACTGCAGATCGAGGCCGGGCAGGCCAACCCCGCCCCGCCGGTCGGTCCGGCGCTGGGTCAGCACGGCGTCAACATCATGGAGTTCTGCAAGGCGTACAACGCCGCGACGGAGAACCAGCGCGGCAACGTCGTGCCGGTCGAGATCACCGTCTTCGAAGACCGCAGCTTCGAGTTCGCGCTGAAGACCCCGCCCGCCGCCAAGCTGCTGTTGAAGGCCGCCGGGGTGCAGAAGGGCTCCGGGGAGCCGCACAAGGACAAGGTGGCCAAGGTCAGCTGGGATCAGCTGCGTGAGATCGCCGAGACCAAGAAGAGCGACCTCAACTCCAACGACGTCGAGGCCGGTGCCAAGATCATCGCCGGCACCGCCCGGTCGATGGGGATCACCATCGACTAGGGCCCGCACGGGCTCAGCGTCCACAACTGAATACCGACCGCGTGGGAGGGCCCGCTCCGGCCCGCCGACCACGACTCCAACTCCACTGATTGGACCGTTTCGATGAGCAAGAACAGCAAGGCATACCGCGCCGCCGCCGAGAAGGTGGACCGCGACAACCTCTACACCCCGCTGCAGGCCGCCGGGCTGGCCAAGCAGACCTCCTCGACGAAGCAGGACGCCACCGTCGAGGTGGTGATCCGGCTCGGGATCGACCCCCGCAAGGCTGACCAGATGGTGCGCGGCACCGTCAACCTGCCGCACGGCACCGGCAAGACCGCCCGGGTGGCGGTGTTCGCGGTGGGGGAGAAGGCCGAGCAGGCCACCGCCGCCGGCGCCGACATCGTCGGCGGGGACGACCTGATCGAGAAGATCCAGGGCGGCTTCCTCGACTTCGATGCCGCGATCGCCACCCCGGACCAGATGGCCAAGGTCGGTCGGATCGCCCGGGTGCTCGGACCGCGCGGGCTGATGCCCAACCCGAAGACCGGGACGGTCACTCCCGACGTGACCAAGGCGGTCGCCGACATCAAGGGCGGCAAGATCAACCTGCGCGCCGACAAGCAGGCCAACCTGCACTTCATCATCGGCAAGGCCTCCTTCGAGGAGACCAAGCTCGCCGAGAACTACGGCGCCGCGCTCGACGAGATCCTGCGGCTCAAGCCGTCGGCGTCCAAGGGCCGCTACCTGAAGAAGGTCGTCGTGTCGACGACCACCGGCCCCGGCATCCCGGTCGACCCGTCGATCACCCGCAACTTCACCGAGGCCTGACCGGCGCCACCGCGGGCCGCCCCGGCTACTTCACCAGCGTGTACTGGTGCACGCTGGTGTAGCCGTCGCGGAAGAGCCCCCCACAGCCGGTGAGGTACTTGTGGTACCGGTCGTAGGCCGCCTGGCCCTGGATCTGCAGCGCCGTGTCCTTGTTGGCCTGCAGCGCCTCGGCCCACAGCTGCAGGGTCCGCACATAGTGGGGCCCGATCTCGTGCACCCGCGACACGGTGAAACCGGCCCGCTCGGCGTGCTCGCGCACCATCGAGACCGTCGGCAGCTGACCGCCGGGGAAGATCTCGGTCATGATGAACTTGTTGAACCGCGCCAACGACATCGTCAGCGGTAGACCGCGTCGCTGGGCGTCGTCCTGGGTGATCGCGGTGATCGTGTGCAGCAGCATCCGGCCGTCGGCGGGCAGCGCGTTGTAGGCGGTCTCGAAGAACGCCGGGTACCGCGCGTGCCCGAAGTGTTCGAACGCGCCGATCGACACGATCCGGTCGACGGTGTCGGTGAACTCCTCCCAGCCCTGCAGGCGCACCTCGACGTTGCGTTCGGTCGGGATCGTGGCCAGCCGCCGCTGGGCGGCCTTCTGCTGGTTTTTGCTGATGGTCAGCCCGATGACGTTGATGTCGTAGGTCTCCAGCGCCCGCTGCAGCCCGCCGCCCCAGCCGCAGCCGATGTCGAGCAGCGTCATGCCGGGCTTTAGGTCCAGCTTGCCCAGCGCCAGGTCGAACTTGGCGTTTTGGGCCTCGCTGGTGGTCATGTCGTCACGCTCGAAGTACCCGCAGGTGTAGCCCATCGTCGGGCCGAGGAACAGCTCGTAGAACTCGTCGGAGATGTCGTAGATCGACTGCAGTTCCCGGTATTTCGGCGTCAGTCCAGCCATCGGTCCATGATACTGCCGCCCCGCGGCGGACGCGGGGGGCGCGGGGGGCGCGGCGGTCGCCGCGGGACGGGCCCTACTTCTGCAGGGTGAACTGGTTGATGTCGGTGTAGGCGCCGCGGAACAGGTCGGCGCAGCCGACCAGGTACTTGTCGAACCGGTCGTAGGCCACCTGGCCCTGGATCTGCAGCGCCGTGTCCTTGTTGGCGTGCAGCGCCTCGGCCCACAGCTCCAGGGTGCGCACGTAGTGCGGCCGCAGCGAGTGCACCCGCTCGACGCCGAAACCGGCCTTCTCGGCGTGCTTCTCGACCATGGCGATGGTCGGCAGCCGGCCGCCGGGGAAGATCTCGTCCATGATGAACTTGGTGAACTTCGCGGTGCTGATCGTCACCGGCGGGTGCTCGCCCTCGGGGTCGGTGAAGTCGTGCACGCAGATGGTGTGCAGCAGCATCCGGCCGTCGGCGGGCAGCGCCTTGTAGGCGGTCTCGAAGAACGCCTCGTAGCGATCGAACCCGAAGTGTTCGAACGCGCCGATCGACACGATCCGGTCGACGGTGTCGGTGAACTCCTCCCAGCCCTGCAGGCGCACCTCGACGTTGCGTTCGGTCGGGATCGTGGCCAGCCGCCGCTGGGCGGCCTTCTGCTGGTTTTTGCTGATGGTCAGCCCGATGACGTTGATGTCGTAGGTCTCCAGCGCCCGCTGCAGCCCGCCGCCCCAGCCGCAGCCGATGTCGAGCAGCGTCATGCCGGGCTCCAGGCCCAGCTTGCCCAGCGCCAGGTCGAACTTGGCGTTTTGGGCCTCGCTGGTGGTCATGTCGTCACGCTCGAAGTACCCGCAGGTGTAGCCCATCGTCGGGCCGAGGAACAGCTCGTAGAACTCGTCGGAGATGTCGTAGATCGACTGCAGTTCCTCGTATTTTGGCTCTAATCTAGCCATGAAATTAAATCTCCCAAACCGATCGTTGGCGTGACTGTGACGCGGGCCGCACGCTCCGGTGGTGCGGAATAAGACCAATCCCCAACCTTACCTGGCGGCTAGGCGGCGCCCAAACCGAGCGAACCGGTCAGGCGGCGACCGCGAACGTGGTGGTCAGCTCACCGATCACCCGGTCCCACAGCGGTTCGGGCAGATCGTGGCCCATGCCCTCGATGAGCGCCAGTCGGGACCCGTCGATCGCGCGGGCCACCGCCCGGCCGCCGGCGGGACGCATCAGCTTGTCGGCCAGACCGTGGATGACCACCGTCGGCGCGCCGATGCGTCGGTCGTAATCGAGAAGGCTGCCGGTGCCCAGGATCGCCCCGAAGTGTCGGGCCACCCCCCAGGGGTAGAAGCTGCGTTCGTAGCTCTCGATGGCGTCGGCGCGCAGCTGCGGCTCCGGGACGGGGTAGGCGGGGCTGCCGATGATCCGGCTGACCCGCACCGCGTTGTCGATGATCACCTCGCGCGGGGAGTCCGGCGGCGGCCCGGTCAGCAGCGACAGCAGGGCGCGCGGCGCCGGCGGCGGCAGGTAGGGCTGGTTGTTGCTGGAGAAGATCACCCCCAACGACGTGGTGCGCTCGGCGAACCGGGCGGCGACGACCTGGGCGATCATCCCGCCCATCGAGGCGCCGACGACGTGGGCGCGCGGCACGTCGAGATGATCGAGCACCG
Source organism: Mycolicibacillus parakoreensis (assembly GCF_022370835.2). The sequence goes on along the minus strand of NZ_CP092365.1, from coordinate 3,193,754 downwards.
CGGCCGCGTCGTCGGCCATGTCCTCCAGCGTGTACACCGCCGGGCTGCGCCAACCCAGCCACGAGCGCACCATCCGCAGCGGCACCGGGCTGGTGGTGTGGCGCCGGTCCAGTTTGCTGGAGAGCCCGACGTCGCGGTTGTCGTAGCGGATGACCCGCAGCCCCCGGGCGACCAGCCGTTCGCAGAACCCGGTGCGCCACAGCAGCAGCTGTGCGCCCAGGCCCATGATCAGCAGCACCGCCGGGTCGGCGGGGTCGCCCATGTCCTCGTAGGCGATGTCGAGCGCGCCGGAGCGCGCCGTGCCGGTGCGGACCTGCATGCGCTAGGCCTCGCCGTCGGCGGGGGTCTCGACCGCGGCGACGGCGGCGGCGGGATCGTCGCGGTGTTCGCGGCTCACATCGACCATGAAGTTGGCGAAATACCCGGTCAGTTGCGGATCGGACATCATCTGCCACCTCGGCGCCAACAGTTTCATGTAGCGCTCCACGTAGAGGAACTGTTTGCCGATCAGCACCAGTTCGCGGGGGAGTTTCACGTCGTAGGCGTCGGCCAGCGCGGAGAGCTGCCGGCCGATCTCGGCGTAGGACAGATCACCCAGCGACGTCATCGTCAGCGGGGTGGCGAACGCCTCCAGGTCCTTGGCGGCCTGGCCCTCCGGTTTGACCGTGCCGACCGCGCCCATCAGCACCACGATCTTGCCGGCGGCGGCGTGGTCCTTTTTGACCAGCAGCGCATAGACCAGTTCGCGCAGCAGCCAGCGGGTGCGCGGATCGATGCGGCCCATGATGCCGAAGTCGAGGAACACCACCCGGCCCGCCTCGTCGACCAGAAGGTTGCCGGCGTGCAGGTCGCCGTGGAACAGCCCGTGGCGCAGGCCGCCCTCGAACGTCGCGAACAACAGCGCCTTGACCAGCTCCACCCCGTCGAATCCGGCCTTGCGGATCGCGGTGGCGTTGTCGATGCGGATGCCCGACACCCGCTCCATGGTCAGCACCCGCCGGCTGGTGTAGTCCCAGTGCACGTCGGGCACCTTGATGTTCTGCCCCAGCGGCGAGGCATGCAGGTGCGTCACCCAGGTCTGCATCGACTGGGCCTCGATGCGGAAGTCGAGCTCCTCGGCGAGGTTGTCGGCGAAGTCGGCCACCACGTCCTGGGCGGACAGTCGCCGGCCCAGTTTGGCGACCTCCACCAGCTGGGCGAAGCGTTTGAGGATCTGCAGGTCGGCGGCGACGCGGCGGCGGATGCCGGGACGCTGGATCTTGACGACGACGTCCTCGCCGCTGTGCAGGGTGGCGAAGTGCACCTGGGCGATCGACGCCGACGCGATCGGCGCGGGATCGAAGCGGGCGAACAACTCCTCCGGTGGGGCGCCGAGCTCCTCGATGAACAGCTTCTGGACCGCGGCGAGGTCGGCGGGGGGCACCGCGTCGAGCAGGCTGCGGAACTCCCGCGACAGCGGTTCGCCGAACGCCCCGGGGCTTGACGCGATGATCTGGCCGAACTTCACGTAGGTGGGCCCCAGGTCGGCGAAGGCCCGAGGGATCTGCCGGATCACCTTGTGCTGCAGGGACCCGCGCCCGGGCAGGCTGGTCAGCACCCGCAGCGACGTGCGGGTCACCTGCCACCCGGTCGCGCCGAGTCGGGCGGCCTCGACCGGCAGCGGCACCCGGTCCAGCTTGGCCACCTCACGGTTGTTGGTGGGAGTCATTCCCGTAGTCTGCCAAATCACCGCTTCCGGCTCGCAACTATCGTGAGCGTCCTCACCAGCGGCGTCGCCGTGTGGGGCGACGGTCGAATCGCATCGCGGCGGCGGTCGCGGCCGTACAGTGCGGTGATGCGGGTTCTCAGCGTCGAGGCGACCGAGTTGTTCGTCGGGCCGGCCGAGGACCCCCAGCAGCTGGTCGCTGTGAGCTACACCGGCTGCGTGACCCCCACCCCGGTGCGCATCGCCGGGGACGGGGTGTCCGGACGCGCCGTGGCCGACCCGTCCGGCGACCGTCTCGAGATCCCGGTGCAGGTGCGCGGCGCGGTGCCCGGGCAGCGCCGCCACACGCGGCTGCACACCGGCGAGCACGCCGACACCGGGACCGAGTTCACCCTCACCGTCGCCGAGCCGGGCTGGACGATGTTTTTGGTCGGCCATTTCCACTACGACCCGGTCTGGTGGAACACCCAGGCCAACTACACCAGCGCCTGGACCGAGGACCCGCCCGGCGCGTGCCGCCAGGACAACGGGCTCAACCTGGTCGCCGCGCACCTCGAGCGCGCCCGCCGCGACCCGCAGTACAAGTTCGTGCTCGCCGAACTGGACTACCTCAAGCCGTACTGGGACACCCATCCGCAGGACCGTGCCGAGCTGCGCCGGCTCATCGAGGCCGGACGCGTGGAGGTGACCGGCGGCAGCTACAACGAACCGTCGACGACGCTGACCGGGGCCGAGACCACGGTGCGCAACCTGGTCCACGGCCTCGGCTTCCAGCGTGACGTGATGGGCGCGCACCCGGCCACCGGCTGGCAGCTCGACGTGTTCGGCCACGACCCGCAGTACCCGGGGCTGGCCGCCGAGGCGGGTCTTTCCTCCACCGCCTGGGCACGCGGCCCGCACCACCAGTGGGGGCCGATGGCCGACGACGGGGACCCGCGCCGCATGCAGTTCCCCAGCGAGTTCGAGTGGATCGCGCCCAGCGGGCGCGGCGTGCTCACCCACTACATGCCGGCCCACTACGCCGCCGGCTGGTGGATGGACGCCGCGGCCGATCTCGCCGAGGCCGAGGCGGCGGTCTACGCCCTGTTCTGCGGGCTCAAACAGGTCGCCGCCACCCGCAACGTGCTGCTGCCGGTCGGCACCGACTTCACCCCGCCGAACCGGTGGATCACCGCGATCCACCGCGACTGGGCCGCCCGCTACACGTGGCCGCGGTTCGTCTGCGCCCTGCCGCGGGAGTTCTTCGCGGCGGTGCGCGCCGAGCTGGCCGACCGACACGTGGACCCGGTCCCGCAGACCCGCGACATGAACCCGATCTACACCGGCTGCGCGGTCTCCTACATCGACACCAAACAGGCCCACCGCGCCGCCGAGCACGCGGTGGGCGACGCGGAACGCTTCGCCACCTTCGCGGCCCTGCTCACCGGGGTGTCCTACCCGCACGCGGCGCTGACCAAGGCGTGGACCCAGCTGGCCTACGGCGCCCACCACGACGCGATCACCGGCTCGGAATCCGATCAGGTGTATCTGGATCTGCTGACCGGGTGGCGCGACGCCTGGGCGCTGGGCAGCGCGGCGCGCGACCAGGCACTGGCGGCGCTGTCGGCGGCGGTCGGCGGGCCCCGCGACGTGGTGGTGTGGAACCCGGTCGCCGAGGACCGCACCGACGTGGTCACCGTGCACCTGGCCGCACCGCTGCCGGCCGGGGTGCGGGTGCTCGACGTCGCCGGCTCGGCGGTGCCGGCCCACGTCGACGACGACGGGCACACCGTGAGCTGGCGCGCCGACCGGGTGCCGTCGCTGGGCTGGCAGAGCTACCGGCTGGTGCCCAGCGACACCGTCACCGGCTGGACGCCGATCGCCGGCACCCGCATCGGCAACGACCAGCACCGCCTCGAGGTCGACCCGGCCCGCGGCGGCGGGGTGGTGTCGTGGCGCCGCGGTGGGCTGGAGCTGATCGCCGCCGGTGCCGTCGGCAACGAACTGGCCCTCTACGAGGAGTATCCGGCCCATCCGCGCTCCGGGGAGGGGCCGTGGCACCTGGTGCCCAGCGGCCGGGTGGACGGCGCGGCGCAGACCCCCGCCGACCGGGTGCAGGCCTACCGCGGCCCGCTGGGGGAGCGGCTGGTGGTGCACGGCCGGCTGGGCGGGCGTTTCGGGACCCGGCTGGCCTACACCCAGACCCTGACCGTGTGGCACGGCATCGACCGGGTGGACTGCACCACCCGCATCGCGGAGTTCACCGGCTCCGATGACCTGCTGCGGCTGCGCTGGCCGTGCCCGATCCCCGGGGCCATGCCGGTCGCCGAGGTCGGTGACGTGGTCATCGGCCGCGGCTTCGGGCTGCTGCACACCGCCGACGGCCGCTCGGTGGACACCGCCGCCCAGCCGTGGACGTTGGAGACCGCCGCGCACCGCTGGTTCGGGCTGTCGAGCACCGCGCGGGTGCGCCTGGGCGCCACCACCCGCGCGATCGCCGTCGCCGAGGTGGTGGTGGCCGCCGGTGCCGGCGCCGACGCCCGGCCGCTGCTGGTCGCGCTGGCCGGTGCGGGGGTGACCGCCACCTGCGGCAGCGCCGACGGCCCGCGCTACGGCGACCTGAGCGTCGACTCCAACCTGCCCGATGTGCGCCTGGCCGTCGGCGGCCCGCAGCGCAACGCCTTCACCCGCGCGGTGCTGGCCGCCGCCGACCCCGCCTACACCGCGGAGCTGGATCGGCAGTTGAGCGAGCGCGGCCACGCCCGGGTGTGGGTGCCGGCGGCGGCCCCGCTCGCCGCGGTGTGGGTGCCCGACGCCGGGACCGTGGACCTGCGGGCGCCGCGGGCGCTGCCGGTGCTCGTCGTCGCCGGCGGGCAGGCCGCCGTCGACGCGCTCGTCGACGACCTCGACGACGCCGAGATCACCGTCACCCAGCAGGCCCCGGCGCACGACGAGGGCGAGGGCCCCGAGCCCGCGGCCGACCGCACGGTGGCGCTGCTCAACCGCGGCGTGCCCGGCGTCGCCGTGGACACCGCCGGCACCCTGCACACCGCGCTGCTGCGGTCCTGCACCGGATGGCCGTCGGGGGCCTGGACCGACGGGCCGCGGCGCACCGCCCCGGACGGGAGCGCCTTCCAGTCGATGCACTGGACGCACACCTTCGACTACGCGCTGGTCGCCGCCGACGGCGACTGGCGGGCCGCCGGCATCGCCGGTCACGCCGCCCGGTTCGCCGCCCCGTTGCAGGCGGTGGCGGTGAGCGCGACCGCGGCGCCGGGCGGGCTGGCCGCCTCCGGCGCGCTGCTGCGGGCCGACACCGCCGGGGCGGTGCGCGTCGGCGCGGTCAAACCGACCGGCAACCCGCTGGCCCACGGCAGCGCCCGCACGGTCGACCCGGCCGCGGTCACCGTGCGGCTCACCGAGACCCACGGGCGCCCCGCCGAGGTCGACCTGCAGACCGGGGTGGGCCGGCTGACCGTGCTCGGCCGCGCCGACCTGCTCGAACGGCCCCGCGCCGGGGACCGGCCGCAGCGGCTGGCCGGCTACGAGGTCGCCACCGTGCTCACCGGTGTGGACCTCGACCCGGTGACCGGCCGTGGTGGGCCACCCGGGCGCGATCGGCGGCTGGACGCCGAGGCCGCCCAGCCGCTGGACGCGCGGTACTGGCTGCACAACCGCGGGCCCGCCCCGCTCGGCGGACTGCCCGCGGTCGCGTATCTGCACCCGCGGACCGCGCGGGTGGACCCCGGCGGGCGCCTGGCGCTGCGGCTCACCGCCGCCAGCGACTGCACCGACGCCACCGTGACCGCCGAACTCATGGTCACCGGCGCCGCGGGCTGGGCGACACCGCCGCGGCGCACCCTGCGGCTGGCGCCCGGCGGGCACATCGACACCGAGGTGACCGTCGGCGTGCCCGCCGGCGCGGCGACCGGCCTGTACCCGGTCGCCGCGCGGCTGCGGCTCACCGACCCCGATCTGCCCGCGTCCTGGGGCCAACCCGTCGAGGACCTGTGCCTGGTCACCATCGGCGCGCCCGCCGCGGCGCGGACGCTGTATCTGGTCGACGAACCCGCCGACGTCGACCTCGCCGCCGGGGACGAGGCCGAGATCAGCGTCACCGTCGGCACCGACGCGCGCGCCGACCTCGCGGTCGAGGCGCACCTGATCAGCCCGTGGGGCACCTGGGAGTGGACCGGGCCGGCCTGCCGCGGCGCGACCGTGCCCGCCGGCGGCACCACCGCGGTGGCCTTCACCGTGGCGCCGCCGCGGTGGCTGGCCCCGGGCCGCTGGTGGGCGCTGATCCGCATCGGCGGGGCCGGGCAGCTGCTCTACACCCCGGCGATCCGGCTGGTCGTGCGGTGAGCGCACCGGCACCCGACCTGGCCGTCGACATCGGCGGCACCACGATCGCCGTCGGCCTCGTCGACGCGGCCGGCGCGCTGCGGCACACCGAGGTCGGTCCCACCCCCGACGGCGACGCCGAGGCGGTGTGGTCGGCGGTCGCGGCGCTGATCGCCGCGGCGGTACGCACCGCGGGGGGCCGGATCGGCGCCGCCGGGGTGGTCTCGGCCGGGCCGATCGACCTCGCCGCCGGCACCGTGAGCCCCATCAACATCGCGTCGTGGCGGGCCTTCCCGCTGCGGGCCCGGGTGCGCAGCGCCCTGCCCGGGGTGGCGGTGCACCTCGGCGGCGACGGCATGGCGATGGCGCTCGGCGAGTCGTGGCGCGGCGCCGGGCGCGGGGCGGCCGGCATGCTGGGCATGGTGGTCTCCACCGGTGTCGGCGGCGGGCTCATCTTCGACGGTCTGCCCTACCCGGGACGCACCGGCAACGCCGGGCATGTCGGGCACGTCGTGATCGACCCGGCCGGCGCGGCGTGCCGCTGCGGCGGGCGGGGCTGCGTGGAGACCGTCGCCGCCGCGCCGGCGCTGGTCGACTGGGCCCGCGCGCAGGGCTGGACCGGCGCCGACGCCGCGGCGCTGGCCGCGTCGGCCGCCGCCGGCGACCCGGTGGCCCGGGCGGCGTTCGCGCGGGGCACCGCGGCGCTGGCCGCGATGATCGTCTCGGTCGCCGCGACCTGCGACCTGGACCTCGTCGTGGTCGGCGGCGGGGTCGCGCGCGCCGGCGCGGTGCTGTTCGACCCGCTGCGCGCCGCGCTGGCCGACCACGCCGGGCTGGCGTTTCTGCGCGGGCTGCAGGTGGTGCCCGCCGAACTCGGCGCCGACGCCGGGCTGGTCGGGGCGGCGGCGTTGACCCGACGGCGTTTTGGCTGAGCGGCACCGGCCGCGCTAAGGTGGTCGCCGTTGCACCACAGATCCACCTAAGACCGTCGGTCACCGAGTAATCGGTGGAAGGCCCGGGCAGACCCGGCGACCTGCGCAGGAGGACGAGGCACCACGATCGGCACGTGCCGGTCGCTGTTCACGCCCCGACCGCGTCCTGCGTCGGGGCGTTCGTGTTTCTCGGGGTTTCACCGGTGTTCTCCCACGGCGACCGACCCGGCACCATACGACCCCCAGGAGGTACGCATGGCGAGGGCTGACAAGGCCGCCGCGGTTGCGGACATCGCCGAGCAGTTCACGGCTTCGACCGCCACCGTCATCACCGAATACCGGGGCCTGACGGTGGGCAACCTGGCCGAGTTGCGCCGCTCGCTCAGCGGTTCGGCCACCTACGCCGTGGCCAAGAACACGCTGGTCAAGCGGGCCGCCGCGAAGGCCGGCATCGAGGGCCTCGATGAGCTGTTCGTCGGCCCCACGGCGATCGCGTTCATCAACGGGGAACCGGTCGACGCCGCCAAGGCGATCAAGAACTTCGCCAAGAACCACAAGGCGCTGGTCATCAAGGGCGGCTACATGGACGGCCGCCCGCTCAGCGTCGCCGAGGTCGAGCACCTCGCCTCCCTGGAGTCCCGCGAGGTGCTGCTGTCGATGCTGGCCGGTGCCATGAAGGCCAACCTGACCAAGGCGGCCGGGCTGTTCAACGCCCCCGCCTCGCAGGTGGCCCGGCTGGCCGCGGCCCTGCAGGACAAAACGCCCGCCGAGGCCGCCGCAGCCCCCGAGACCGCCGAGACCGCCGAGGCCCCGGCCGACGCCGGCGAGGACGCCCCGGAGAGCGCCGGGTAGCGCCGGCGCACACCGCACAACGACAAACCCCACACCTGGTAACTAGGAAAGGACCCACACCATGGCCAAGATGTCCACCGACGAACTGCTCGACGTCTTCAAGGAAATGACCCTGCTGGAGCTGTCGGACTTCGTGAAGAAGTTCGAGGAGACCTTCGACGTCACCGCGGCCGCCCCGGTCGCCGTGGCCGCCGCGCCCGGCGGCGCCGCGGCCGGTGGTGCCGAGGAGGCCGTCGAGGAGCAGTCGGAGTTCGACGTCGTCCTCGAGGCCGCCGGCGACAAGAAGATCGGCGTCATCAAGGTGGTGCGCGAGGTCGTCTCCGGCCTGGGCCTCAAGGAGGCCAAGGACCTGGTCGACAGCGCACCGAAGCCGCTGCTCGAAGGCGTCGCCAAGGACGTCGCCGACGAGGCGAAGACCAAGCTCGAGGCTGCCGGGGCGACCGTCACCCTCAAGTAGTCGACGTTCAGGGACCCCCGGGATGCGCGCCATCCCGGGGGTTCCTGGCATCGGCAGGCGGTTGTTGTCGTAGTGTGCTGCGACAAGCAAAAGTCGGCGGCCGCACACAAACGTGATGCAGCGGCCCACGGTGAGTTACAGTGACGGGTGCCACACAGGTAACGCAGGTGGCCACGAGCGCAAGCGGAAGGATGTCGCGTGGGCGTAGCAATCGAGGTCGAGGGGCTGACCAAGTCCTTCGGCTCGTCGCGAATCTGGGAGAACGTCACGATGACCATCCCGGCGGGTGAGGTCAGCGTTCTGCTGGGGCCCTCGGGTACCGGCAAATCGGTGTTCCTCAAGTCGCTGATCGGTCTGCTGCGCCCGGAACGGGGCTCGATCAAGATCGAGGGCACCGACATCATCCAGTGCTCGGCCAAGGAGCTCTACGAGATCCGGACCCTGTTCGGGGTGCTGTTCCAGGACGGGGCGCTGTTCGGGTCGATGAACCTGTTCGACAACACCGCCTTCCCGCTGCGTGAGCACACCAAGAAGAAAGAGGGCGAGATCCGTGACATCGTCATGGAGAAGCTCTCCCTGGTGGGCCTCGGCGGCGACGAGCTGAAGTTCCCCGGCGAGATCTCCGGGGGTATGCGCAAGCGTGCCGGGCTGGCCCGGGCGCTGGTGCTCGACCCGGAGATCATCCTCTGCGACGAGCCGGACTCCGGTCTGGACCCGGTGCGCACCGCCTACCTGAGCCAGCTGCTCATCGACATCAACGCGCAGATCGACGCCACGATCCTCATCGTGACCCACAACATCAACATCGCGCGCACCGTGCCGGACAACATGGGCATGCTCTTCCGCAAGGAGCTGGTCATGTTCGGCCCGCGCGAGGTGCTGCTGACCAGCGACGAGCCGGTGGTCAAACAGTTCCTCAACGGCCGACGGATCGGGCCGATCGGGATGTCGGAGGAGAAGGACGAGTCGACGATGGCCGAGGAGCAGGCCATGCTCGACGCCGGCCAGCACCACGGCGGGGTCGAGGAGGTCGAAGGCGTGCCGCCGCAGCTCTCCGCCTCGCCGGGGATGCCGGACCGCCAGGCCGTGCACCGGCGCCAGGAGCGGGTGCGCTCGATCATGCACACGCTGCCCGAGGCCGCCCAGCAGGCGATCCGCGAGTCGCTCGACGACACCCGCAGCTACCAGCCCAACGAGCTGGGCACCGACGTCATCGAATACCCCGACGAGTCGCCGACCGCGGTGATTCCGCCGCAGCAGAGCTGACCGCCCCGGGCGCACACACCCGGCAGTGAGCAAACTCACCTGCCGGGTGCGCCCGTGCGGTGCGGCGCCGCGTGCGATGCCCCCGCCGCGACCCGAGCAGATCAGTCGGCGGAAACGCTTGACGGAAGGCCGTAAACAGGTCAATCTGTTGGTCAACATGTCGTTGCCTGAAAGTGGTGAGGACGGATCGGGCGGCAGCCAGCGCCCGACGGTCCGCGAGGCCGCCGGGGCATCGCGGTTGAGGAATGCCGGGCGCTGCGCTATCGTGTGAGGTTGCGCTGGCTGCCCCCTGCCCACCTCACATCGACCCGACATCGAGGCCCTAGTCTGAGCTTGCTCCGCGCTCAGTGAACTGGCCGCGTGCGTGAGACCCGGACAGGCCGTCTGCCAGCCGAACCGACGCAGATATCGCGACGAAACGGGTCGGCCGACCCGCAGGTCGCATGAGGTGCTGGAAGGACGCATCTTGGCAGTCTCTCGCCAGAGCAACACGAACCCCTCAACCACAACCAACGGCTCCGTGCCCGGAGCGCCCGACCGGGTTTCCTTCGCGAAGCTGCGCGAGCCCCTCGAGGTTCCCGGGCTGCTCGACGTGCAGACCGACTCGTTCCAGTGGCTCATCGGTGCCGACGAATGGCGGCAGAAGGCGATCGACCGCGGCGAGACCGACCCCAAGGGCGGTCTGGAGGACGTGCTCTACGAACTGTCGCCGATCGAGGACTTCTCCGGCACGATGTCGCTGTCGTTCTCCGACCCGCGCTTCGACGACGTCAAGGCGCCCGAGGCGGAGTGCCGCGACAAGGACATGACCTTCGCGGCGCCGCTGTTCGTCACCGCGGAGTTCGTCAACAACAACACCGGTGAGATCAAGAGCCAGACGGTGTTCATGGGTGACTTCCCGATCATGACCGAGAAGGGCACCTTCATCATCAACGGCACCGAGCGGGTGGTGGTCAGCCAGCTGGTCCGCTCGCCGGGGGTGTACTTCGACGAGAGCATCGACAAGTCCACCGAGAAGATGCTGCACTCGGTGAAGGTGATCCCCAGCCGCGGCGCCTGGCTGGAGTTCGACGTCGACAAGCGCGACACCGTCGGGGTGCGCATCGACCGCAAACGCCGCCAGCCGGTCACCGTGCTGCTCAAGGCGCTGGGCTGGACCAACGAGCGGATCAGCGAGCGGTTCGGGTTCTCCGAGATCATGATGTCGACGCTGGAGAAGGACAACACCGCCGGCCCCGACGAGGCGCTGCTGGACATCTACCGCAAGCTGCGGCCGGGCGAACCGCCCACCAAGGAGTCGGCGCAGACCCTGCTGGAGAACCTGTTCTTCAAGGACAAGCGCTACGACCTGGCCCGGGTGGGGCGCTACAAGATCAACAAGAAGCTCGGCCTCGGTGACGGCTCGGCGCCGATCACCTCGACCACGCTGACCGAAGAGGACGTCGTCGCCACCATCGAGTACCTGGTGCGGCTGCACGACGGCCAGACCGAGATGACCGTGCCCGGCGGGGTCGAGGTCCCGGTGGAGACCGACGACATCGACCACTTCGGCAACCGGCGCCTGCGCACCGTCGGCGAGCTGATCCAAAACCAGATCCGCGTCGGGCTCTCGCGCATGGAGCGGGTCGTGCGCGAGCGGATGACCACCCAGGACGTCGAGGCGATCACGCCGCAGACCCTGATCAACATCCGCCCGGTGGTCGCCGCGATCAAGGAGTTCTTCGGCACCAGCCAGCTCTCCCAGTTCATGGACCAGAACAACCCGCTGTCGGGGCTGACCCACAAGCGCCGGCTCTCCGCGCTCGGGCCCGGCGGGCTGTCGCGGGAGCGGGCCGGGCTGGAGGTCCGCGACGTGCACCCGAGCCACTACGGCCGGATGTGCCCGATCGAGACCCCGGAGGGCCCCAACATCGGGCTGATCGGGTCGCTGTCGGTGTACGCGCGGGTCAACCCGTTCGGGTTCATCGAGACCCCCTACCGGCGGGTCACCGACGGGGTGGTCACCGACGTGATCGACTACCTCACCGCCGACGAGGAAGACCGCTACGTGGTGGCGCAGGCCAACTCGCCGCTGGATGAGCAGGCCCGGTTCAGTGAGCCGCGCGTGCTGGTGCGCCGCAAGGGCGGCGAGGTCGAGTACGTGTCCTCCGCGCAGGTGGAGTACATGGACGTCTCGCCGCGCCAGATGGTGTCGGTGGCCACCGCGATGATCCCGTTCCTCGAACACGACGACGCCAACCGCGCCCTGATGGGGGCCAACATGCAGCGCCAGGCGGTTCCGCTGGTGCGCAGCGAGGCCCCGCTGGTCGGTACCGGCATGGAGCTGCGTGCCGCCATCGACGCCGGTGACGTCGTGGTCGCGGAGAAGGCGGGCGTCGTCGAGGAGGTCTCGGCCGACTACATCACGGTGATGGCCGACGACGGCACCCGCAAGACCTACCCGATGCGCAAGTTCAACCGGTCCAACCACGGCACCTGCGCCAACCAGCGTCCGATCGTCGACGCCGGGCAGCGGGTGGAGGACGGCCAGGTCGTCGCCGACGGTCCGTGCACCGAGGACGGCGAGATGGCGCTCGGCAAGAACCTGCTGGTGGCGGTCATGCCGTGGGAGGGGCACAACTACGAGGACGCCATCATCTTGTCCAACCGGCTGGTGGAGGACGACGTGCTCACCTCGATCCACATCGAGGAGCACGAGATCGACGCCCGCGACACCAAGCTGGGTGCCGAGGAGATCACCCGCGACATCCCCAACATCTCCGACGAGGTGCTCGCCGACCTCGATGAGCGCGGCATCGTGCGCATCGGGGCGGAGGTCCGCGACGGCGACATCCTGGTCGGCAAGGTCACCCCGAAGGGGGAGACCGAGCTGACCCCCGAGGAGCGGCTGCTGCGCGCGATCTTCGGCGAGAAGGCCCGCGAGGTCCGCGACACCTCCCTGAAGGTGCCGCACGGGGAGTCCGGCAAGGTGATCGGCATCCGGGTGTTCTCCCGCGAGGACGACGACGAGCTGCCGGCCGGGGTCAACGAACTGGTCCGGGTCTACGTCGCGCAGAAACGCAAGATCTCCGACGGCGACAAGCTGGCCGGCCGGCACGGCAACAAGGGTGTGATCGGCAAGATCCTGGCCCAGGAGGACATGCCGTTCCTGCCCGACGGCACCCCGGTCGACATCATCTTGAACACCCACGGGGTGCCGCGACGGATGAACATCGGCCAGATCCTGGAGACCCACCTGGGGTGGATCGCCAAGACCGGCTGGAACATCGACGTCGCCACCGCCACACCGGAGTGGGCGACCAAGCTGCCGGAGGAGCTGTTGTCGGCGGGGCCGAACACCAAGACCGCGACCCCGGTGTTCGACGGCGCCCAGGAGGAGGAGCTGCAGGGGCTGCTCGCCTCCACGCTGCCCGACCGGGACGGCAACGTCCAGGTCAACAGCGACGGCAAGGCGGTGCTGTTCGACGGCCGGTCCGGGGAGCCGTTCCCGTACCCGGTGACCGTCGGCTACATGTACATCATGAAGCTGCACCACCTGGTGGACGACAAGATCCACGCCCGCTCCACCGGGCCGTACTCGATGATCACCCAGCAGCCGCTGGGTGGTAAGGCGCAGTTCGGTGGCCAGCGCTTCGGTGAGATGGAGTGCTGGGCGATGCAGGCCTACGGCGCGGCCTACACGCTGCAGGAACTGTTGACGATCAAGTCCGACGACACCGTCGGTCGGGTCAAGGTCTACGAGGCGATCGTCAAGGGCGAGAACATCCCCGAGCCGGGGATCCCCGAATCGTTCAAGGTGTTGCTCAAGGAGCTGCAGTCGCTCTGCCTCAACGTCGAGGTGCTCTCCTCCGACGGTGCGGCCATCGAGTTGCGCGAAGGCGAGGACGACGACCTGGAGCGCGCCGCGGCGAACCTGGGGATCAACCTGTCGCGCAACGAGTCCGCCTCCGTCGAGGACCTGGCCTAGTTATCGCCTAGTCATCAGCCTTATTCGTTACCAAAACCCGCAAGGGGAAAGGGAGTTACGTGCTCGACGTCAACTTCTTCGATGAACTCCGGATCGGCCTGGCTACCGCCGAGGACATCCGGCAATGGTCCTACGGCGAGGTGAAGAAGCCGGAGACCATCAACTACCGCACGCTCAAGCCGGAGAAGGACGGCCTGTTCTGCGAGAAGATCTTCGGACCGACTCGCGACTGGGAGTGCTACTGCGGCAAGTACAAGCGGGTGCGCTTCAAGGGCATCATCTGTGAACGCTGTGGCGTCGAGGTGACCCGCGCCAAGGTGCGCCGCGAACGCATGGGCCACATCGAACTGGCCGCCCCGGTCACCCACATCTGGTACTTCAAGGGTGTGCCGAGCCGGCTGGGCTACCTGCTGGACCTGGCGCCGAAGGATCTGGAAAAGATCATCTACTTCGCCGCCTACGTGATCACCTCGGTCGACGACGAGCTGCGGCACAACGAGCTGTCGACCCTCGAAGCCGAGATGGGGGTGGAGCGCAAGGCCGTGGAGGACCAGCGCGACGCCGACCTGGAGGCCCGCGCCCAGAAGCTCGAGGCGGACCTGGCCGAGCTGGAGGCCGAGGGCGCCAAGGCCGATGCGCGTCGCAAGGTGCGCGACGGCGGCGAGCGCGAGATGCGCCAGCTGCGCGACCGCGCCCAGCGCGAACTGGACCGGCTCGAGGAGATCTGGACCACGTTCACCAAGCTGGCCCCCAAGCAGCTCATCGTCGACGAGGGCATCTACCGCGAGCTCATCGACCGCTACGGCGAGTACTTCACCGGCGCGATGGGGGCGGAGTCGATCCAGAAGCTGATCGAGAACTTCGACATCGACGCCGAGGCGGACTTGCTGCGCGACGTCATCAAAAACGGCAAGGGCCAGAAGAAGCTGCGGGCGCTCAAGCGACTCAAGGTCGTTGCGGCGTTCCAGCAGTCCGGCAACTCGCCGATGGGCATGGTGCTCGACGCGGTGCCGGTGATCCCGCCGGAGCTGCGCCCGATGGTGCAGCTCGACGGTGGCCGGTTCGCCACCAGCGACCTCAACGACCTGTACCGCCGGGTGATCAACCGCAACAACCGGCTCAAGCGCCTGATGGACCTCGGCGCGCCGGAGATCATCGTCAACAACGAGAAGCGGATGCTGCAGGAGTCGGTCGACGCGTTGTTCGACAACGGTCGCCGCGGCCGGCCCGTCACCGGGCCGGGCAACCGTCCGCTGAAGTCGCTGAGCGATCTGCTCAAGGGCAAGCAGGGCCGGTTCCGTCAGAACCTGCTCGGCAAGCGTGTCGACTACTCGGGCCGCTCGGTCATCGTCGTCGGGCCGCAGCTCAAACTGCACCAGTGCGGGCTGCCCAAGCTGATGGCGCTGGAGTTGTTCAAGCCGTTCGTGATGAAGCGTCTGGTCGACCTCAACCACGCGCAGAACATCAAGAGCGCCAAGCGGATGGTGGAGCGGCAGCGTCCGCAGGTGTGGGACGTCCTCGAAGAGGTCATCGCCGAGCACCCGGTGCTGCTCAACCGCGCCCCCACGCTGCACCGTCTCGGGATTCAGGCGTTCGAGCCGCAGCTGGTGGAGGGCAAGGCGATTCAGCTGCACCCGCTGGTGTGTGAGGCGTTCAACGCCGACTTCGACGGTGACCAGATGGCGGTGCACCTGCCGCTGAGTGCCGAGGCGCAGGCCGAGGCCCGCATCCTGATGCTGTCGAGCAACAACATCCTGTCGCCGGCGTCGGGGCGGCCGCTGGCCATGCCGCGACTGGACATGGTGACCGGGCTGTACTACCTGACCACCGAGATCGAAGGGGACCCCGGCGAATACACCGCGGCGGGCAAGGACACCCCGGAGGCCGGTGTGTTCTCCTCGCCGGCCGAGGCGATCATGGCCGCCGACCGCGGTGCGCTGAGCGTGCGCGCCAGGATCAAGGTGCGGCTGGCCGACCAGCGTCCGCCGATCGAGGTGGAGACCGAACTGTTCGGTGAGAACGGGTGGCGCCCCGGCGACGCCTGGATCACCGAGACCACGTTGGGCCGGGTGCTGTTCAACGAGCTGCTGCCGGTCGGGTACCCGTTCGTCAACAAGCAGATGCACAAGAAGGTGCAGGCGGCGATCATCAACGATCTCGCCGAGCGCTACCCGATGATCGTGGTCGCCCAGACCGTCGACAAGCTCAAAGACGCCGGCTTCTACTGGGCCACCCGCTCGGGGGTCACGGTCTCGATGGCCGACGTCCTGGTGCCGCCGCGCAAGAAGGAGATCCTCGACGCCTACGAGGAGCGCGCCGACAAGGTCGAGAAGCAGTTCCACCGCGGTGCGCTGAACCGCGATGAGCGCACCGAGGCGCTGGTGGAGATCTGGAAGGAAGCCACCGAGGAGGTCGGTCAGGCGCTGCGCGAGCACTACCCGAGCGACAACCCGATCATCACGATCGTGGAGTCCGGGGCCACCGGTAACTTCACCCAGACCCGCACCCTGGCCGGGATGAAGGGTCTGGTGACCAACCCCAAGGGTGAGTTCATCCCGCGTCCGATCAAGTCCAGCTTCCGCGAGGGCCTGACCGTGCTGGAGTACTTCATCAACACCCACGGTGCCCGCAAGGGTCTGGCCGACACCGCGCTGCGCACCGCCGACTCCGGTTACCTGACCCGTCGTCTGGTCGACGTGTCCCAGGACGTGATCGTCCGCGAGCACGACTGCGGCACCGAGCGCGGCATCACCGTCGAGCTCGCCGAGCGCCAGCCCGACGGCACGCTGATCCGGGACCCGTTCATCGAGACCTCGGCGTACGCGCGGACCCTGGCCGTCGACGCGGTCGACGACAACGGCACGGTCATCGTCGAGGCCGGCCACGACCTCGGGGACCCGGCGATCGAGGCGACGCTCGCCGCCGGGATCACCACGGTCAAGGTGCGGTCGGTGCTGACCTGCGCCACCGGCACCGGGGTGTGTGCGCTGTGCTACGGACGGTCGATGGCCACCGGCAAGCTGGTCGACATCGGCGAGGCCGTCGGCATCGTCGCCGCGCAGTCCATCGGTGAGCCCGGCACCCAGCTGACCATGCGCACCTTCCACCAGGGTGGTGTCGGTGAGGACATCACCGGTGGTCTGCCGCGCGTGCAGGAGCTGTTCGAGGCCCGGGTGCCGCGCGGTAAGGCGCCGATCGCCGACGTCGCCGGGCGGATCCGCCTGGAGGAGGACGACCGGTTCTACAAGATCACCGTCATCCCCGACGACGGGGGCGAGGAGCTGGTCTACGACAAGCTGTCCAAGCGTCAGCGGCTGAAGGTCTACAAGCACGACGACGGGTCTGAGCGTCTGCTCGCCGACGGCGACCACGTCGATGTGGGCCAGCAGCTGTTGGAGGGCTCGGCCGACCCGCACGAGGTGCTGCGTGTGCTGGGCCCCCGCGAGGTGCAGGTCCACCTGGTCAAGGAGGTCCAGGAGGTCTACCGCGCCCAGGGTGTGTCGATCCACGACAAGCACATCGAGGTCATCGTGCGCCAGATGCTGCGTCGGGTGACGATCATCGACTCCGGGGCCACCGAGTTCCTGCCCGGCTCGCTGACCGAGCGCGCCGAGTTCGAGTCCGAGAACCGTCGGGTGATGGCCGAGGGCGGCGAGCCCGCCGCCGGTCGTCCGGTGCTGATGGGGATCACCAAGGCGTCGCTGGCCACCGACTCGTGGCTCTCCGCGGCGTCGTTCCAGGAGACCACCCGGGTGCTCACCGACGCGGCGATCAACTGCCGCAGCGACAGCCTCGAGGGTCTGAAGGAGAACGTGATCATCGGGAAGCTGATCCCGGCCGGGACCGGCATCAACCGGTACCGCAACATCCAGGTGCAGCCCACCGAGGAGGCCCGGGCCGCGGCGTACACGATCCCCAGCTACGAGGATCAGTACTACAGCCCGGACTTCGGCACCGCCACCGGTGCCGCTGTGCCCCTGGACGACTACGGCTACTCCGACTACCGCTAAGTCGGCCCCCCGGGTGTGAGCGCCCCCGGGGTGCCGAGCGCCTCGGGTGTCGAGCGCCCCGGGTGTGAGCGCCTCGGGTGTGAGCGCCCTCGGGCGTCGAGCGTGAAGCTGGTTTCACGCTCGACGCCGAGGGTGAACCTGGTTTCACGCTCGGCCGCGGAGGCCGGGGAGGCCGCGGACACCGCGGAGGCCGCGTTGTTGGCCGGTCACTAGACTGGCCGGTGTGCTCATCGGTTCTCATGTCGGCCCGAAGGACCCGATAGCGGCGGCGAACGCCGAGGGCGCCGACGTGGTGCAGATCTTCCTGTCCAACCCGCAGAGCTGGAAGCCGCCGAACCCGCGTGAGGACGCCGCGGTGCTGCGCGCCGCCGAGGTGCCGATCTATGTGCACGCGCCGTATCTGATCAACGTGGCCTCCCCGAACAACCGGGTGCGGATTCCCTCACGCAAGATCCTGCAGCAGACCTGCGATGCGGCCGCCGACATCGGCGCGGCCGCGGTGATCGTGCACGGCGGTCACGTCACCGCCGACGACGACGACCTCGACGCCGGTTTCGCCCGGTGGCGCAAGGCCCTCGACCGGCTCGACACCGAGGTGCCGGTGTATCTGGAGAACACCGCCGGCGGGCAGCGGGCGATGGCGCGCCGCTTCGACGTCATCGCCCGGCTGTGGGAGCACATCGGCGACACCGGGGTCGGTTTCTGCCTGGACACCTGTCACACCTGGGCGGCGGGCGAGGCGCTGATCGACGCGGTGGACCGGATCACGGCGATCACCGGGCGCATCGATTTGGTGCACTGCAACGACTCCAAGGACGCGGCCGGGTCCGGCCGCGACCGTCACGCCAATTTCGGGACCGGCCAGATCGATCCGCAGCTGCTGGTGGCGGTGGTGCAAGCCGCCGGCGCCCCGGTGATCTGCGAGACCGCCGAGGAAGGCCGCAAGGACGACATCGCGTTCCTCAAGGAGCACATCGGCTGAACGGCCGGCGCTACAGCGTGCACAACGTGAACGCGAGCAGCGGCGCGGCGAGCGTCGCGCCGCAGGCGAGGGTCAGCGAGACCGCCCGCGGGTTGCACCGCGACTGCGCGGTGGGCTGCAGCAGGCGCTGCACGCGCGCGGTGACCGCGGTGCCGGCCGCCGCCAGCGCCGTGACCGGCAGGGGCCGGTGACCGGCCAGCGTGACCAGGCTGGCGACCAGCGCCGCCGGCCCGTGGCGGCGCACCGCGGCGTCGTCGGCGCACATCTCCAGCAGGCCGGGCACGGTCCGCTCGGCCTCGCGCAGCAGCGGCAGCCGGGGGAGCGCCGCCGCCAGCGCGGTGAGCACCGCGACGATGTGGTGGTGGCGACCGCGCAGGTGCGCGCGTTCGTGGGCGATGACCGCGGCCAGCTCGCCGGTGTCGAGCAACCCCAGCGCCGAGGTGGTCACCACGATGGTGTCGCGGCCCCGGGCGGCTACACAGTAGGCGGTGGGCCGCTCGTCGGCGATGAGCACGACACCGTCGGGGCCGGCGGACCGGCCGACGATGCGCACCGCCTCGGCGTGGGCCCGATTGTGGCGCCGCACCGCCAGCAGGCCAGCCAGCACCCGCCGCCCGGTGCCGACGGCGACGGCGCCGCACGCCACCAGCAGCGCGGCGACCAGCACCGTGGCCACCTCGGCGGAGAGCCGCATCGCCCCGGCGATCCCCAGCGTCTCGACGCAGAAGGTGAGCGCGGTGTGGGTGATGATGCTGTGGGCGGCGGCCACCACCAGGATCGTCAACGCCGACACCCAGGCGAGCACCGCGGTGGCCACGCAGGTCAACCAGCCGGCGACGGTCAACCGCGGGGCCACACCGGCGGTGAGCCGGCCGGACAGCAGTTGCGGCGCCAGCCAACTCAGGACGATCGCGTAGCCCAGCAGCACGGTGACCGCGTTCATCGGGATTCGCCTCCGTTCAGTTGGTCGAGGACCTCGCGGAGCTTGGCCGAATCATCCCCGGTGATCTGCTCGAGGAAGAAGTTGAGGATCAGCCCGCTGTCGCCGCCGGTCTCGAACACCGTCCGCATGAGCTTCGCGGAGTGTTCCTCGCGGCTCATCGTGGGACGGTATCGGTAGGCCAGGCCGACCTTGTCCCGCAGCAGCCAACCCTTGCGGAACAGATTGTCCATCGTCGACATCACGGTGGTGTAGGCGATCTGGCGCCGGCCCAGCAGCTCCTCGTGCACACTGCGCACGGTGCACGGCTCGGTGCGCGACCACAGGATGTCCATCACGACGGTTTCGAGATCACCGAATCCCCGGATCGCCACGTCAGCCGCCGATGCACGTCGGTGCCGCGCTGCCGCGTCGCGTTCGCATGGGGACCCGCCTTCGGGCCCGCATGAGGTGTCGCATGGGTCTCGTGTCCTCCTCCAGCTCCAGCGTGATCGTAACCGTTCGGCTCAGATGCGTGGATCGTCGTCGGTCGCGGTGATCGCCGCGGGTTCGGGCCGTGACCCGCCGCGCGGGCGCCGCCACCGATAGACCCGCCAGGCCAGCACGCCCAGGACCGCGATGAGCAGCACCACCGGGTCGGCGACCGCGGTCGACATCCGGCGCAGCCAGACCTGCAGGCCGAACTCCGTGTCCACGCTGAGCAGACCGCCGAGGTTCGCGGTGCCGTCGGTGAGCAGAAACAGGATCCCGATCACGATCAGCACCGTTCCGCTCAGCAGGGCGGTGGTGTGGGTGTGCAGCGGTCCCAGCCGGACCGGCCGGCCGCGCAGCCACCGCTTGGCGCCCAGGTTGTAGCGCTCCCACAGCCAGGCGAGCAGAAACAGCGGCGCGGCCATGCCCAGCGCGTAGACGGCCATCAGCAGCCCCCCGTAGACCGGGTTGGCGCCCAGCGCCGACATGGTGAGCACCGCACCCAGCAGCGGGCCGGCGCAGAAGCCGGCCAGTCCGTAGACGGCGCCGAGCGCGACGACCGACAGCGTCGACGACACGGTGATGCGCCCGGACATCCGTTGCATGCCCGGCACGCTGAAGCCCCTGCCGAGCACGGTCAGCGCCCCGAAACCGATCAGGACCAGCGCGCCGACCAGGATCAACCCGCTGCGGTACTCGGTGAGTGCCCGGCCCAGGCCGCCGATCCCGGCGCCCAGCGGCACCAGCACGGCGCACAGCCCCAGCCAGAACCCGATCGAACGGCGGATCAACACCTGCACGCGGTCGAAGGCGTAGGCGAAGAACGACGGCAACAGCAGCGCCGAGCACGGGCTGAGCAGCGACGCCAGCCCGCCGAGGAAGGCGCCGAGCGCCCCGATGCCGCTCATCGGCCGGCCCGGGCGTCGTCGATGGCGCGGACGAAGTCCTCGGTCGGCTGCGCGCCGAGCAGCGGGGTCCCGTTGATCAAAAACGCAGGCGTGCTGGGCACGCCGATGCTGTTGGCCAGGGCCACATCGGCGTTGATCGCGGCGTCGAAACCGTCACCGCGCAGATCGGCGGTGAAGCGGTCGACGTCGGCGACCCCGGCCTGCTCGGCGAAGCCGATCAGGGCCTGCTCGGTGAACTCCGCCTTGGCCCGTTCCGGCGCCGCGGCATAGACCGCGCGGTTGAACTCCCAGAACCGGCCCTGTTCGGCGGCGGCGCGCCCGGCACGGGCGGCGAGCATGGACTGCTCGCCCATCAGCGGGTAGTCACGCCATTCGATGCGCAACGTGCCCGGCTCGACGAAGCGGTCCTCGAGCACCGGTTGGGTGTCGCGGCTGAACTTGGCGCAGAACGGGCACCGGTAGTCGGAGAAGACCACCAGCGCGACCGGCGCCGCGGGATCCCCCAGCGCGAACGGGTCGTCGTCGTGACGCCGCTCGATGCCCAACTCCCCGGCGGTGGCCGCGGCGGCGGGCGTCTCGGCCAGAGCCGCGTCGTCGGTGGCGCCGCCGTCGCCGGCCGGGTCGACGGCCAGGTACACCAGCAGTCCCACCGCGACAACGGCGAGAACCGCGATCACGATCATGTCCTTGCCGCGGCTCGTTCGTTCGTCGGTCACGCGGTACCTCCGTGCTAGAGTTTCCTACGTATCTACTACGTAGGTACGTACGTTTTGTTCTAGCACACATCGTGCGTGTCGTCGCGAAGGGGGGCCGGGCCCGTGTCGGTGAAGACGCCCCCGATCGCGCCCTCGGGTTCGCGGGGCGCGCGGGGGGAGCGCCCGGGCGGGCCCGGGCGCAGGCGCAGCCGGCTGCTCGTCGGGCTGGCGCTCGCCGTGGTCGCCGCGCTGGGAGGGGCCGCGCTGTGGACGGGCACCCGCGGTGGCGGCGAGCCGGCCGGGCAGGTGCCGGCCGCCCCGACGGCGCCCGCCCCGGTGGTGACGGTGTCACCGGCGGACGGGGCGGTCGACGTCGGTCCGGCCGAGGCGGTCCGGGTCCGGGTCAGCCCGGGGGAGCTGACCGGGGTATCGCTGGTCAGCGGTGCCGACGAGCCGATCGCGGGCGCCTTGAGCGCCGACCGGCGCAGCTGGCGATCCGAGGCGCCGTTGGACTACGGGCGCCGCTACACCCTGGCGGTCGTCTCCCGCGACGCCGACGGGACGGCGCACCGGCAGACCTCGACGTTCACCACCGTGACACCGGCCGAGCAGACGCGGGTGACGTTCACCGCGACGTCGGGGACGCCGCTCGTCGACGGCGCCGGCTACGGGGTGGGTACGGTCATCGTGGCCCGCTTCGACGAACCGGTCGCCGACCGAGTGGCCGCCGAACAGCTGCTCACGGTCCGCTCCGACCCGCCGGTCGAGGGGTCCTGGTACTGGCTCGACGACCGGCGCGCCCATTGGCGCCCACCGGACTACCATCGGCCGGGCACCCGCCTGGTCGCCACCGCCAGCCTGTTCGGCCGGCACCTCGGCGACGGGCTCTACGGCGAACGCGACAGCCGGGTGGCCATCCGGATCGGCGATGCGCGGGTGTCGATCGCCGACGACGCCACCAAACAGATCGAGGTTTATGAAAACGGCGAGCTGGTGCGCACCATCGCCACCTCGATGGGCATGGGCGGGTCGCAGACCGTCGACGGGCAGACCATCTCCTTTTGGACGCAGCCCGGCGTCTACACGGTCATGGACAAGTCCCCCTCGGTGGTGATGGACTCCTCCAGCTACGGGCTGCCCGTCGACGCGCCGCTGGGCTACAAGCAGACGGTGCACAACGCGGTCCGGTTGACCGCCAGCGGGATCTACGTCCACCAGTTGGACAGCACGGTGTGGGCGCAGGGCAGCACCAACGTCTCGCACGGCTGTTTGAACGTCAACGCCGGCAACGCCGCATGGTTCTACGACTTCGCCCAGCCCGGCGACGTCTTCGAGGTGCGCAACACCGGGGGCGAACCGCTGCCGGTGTGGCAGAACGGGGACTGGGGCCTGCCCTGGCCGCAGTGGCTCGCCGGCAGCGCGCTGCGGTAGCACCCGCGGAAAGTTACAACTGTTGTGCAACCGTCGGCAAACTGTAACACTGGGGTATGGCCGATACGCACACCGTCACCAATCAAGTGCCGCCGCTTCGCGGGTACAATCCGGCGTCCTCGCCGGTGCTCATCGAGGCCCTGGTCCGCGAGGGCGGCGGGTGGGGCGTCGACGAGGTCACCGAGCTCGGCGCCCTCTCCGGGTCCGCGCACGCCCAGCGCTGGGGCGAGCTCGCCGACCGCAACCGGCCGGTGCTGCACACCCACGACACCGTCGGCAACCGCATCGACGAGGTCGAGTACGACCCCGCCTACCACGAGCTGATGCGCACCGCGATCGCCCACGGCCTGCACGCCGCGCCGTGGGCCGACGACCGGCGCGGCGCCCACGTGGTGCGGGCGGCCAAGATGGGGGTCTGGACGCCGGAACCGGGTCATCTGTGCCCGATCTCGATGACCTACGCGGTGGTGCCGGCGCTGCGCTACAACCCCGATTTGGCCGCGGTCTACGAGCCGCTGCTGACCAGCCCCCACTACGACCCGCAGCTGACCGTGCCCACCACCAAGGCCGGGATCACCGCCGGCATGTCGATGACCGAGAAGCAGGGCGGCTCCGACGTGCGCGCCAACAGCACCGAGGCCGTGCCCAACGCCGACGGCAGCTACACCCTGACCGGGCACAAATGGTTCACCTCCGCGCCGATGGGCGACATCTTCCTGGTGTTGGCCCAGGCGCCCGGCGGGCTGAGTTGTTTTCTGCTGCCCCGGATCCTGGCCGACGGCACCCGCAACCGGATGCACCTGCAGCGCCTCAAGGACAAGCTCGGCAACCACGCCAACGCCTCCTCGGAGGTCGAGTACGACGGCGCCACCGCCTGGCTGGTCGGGCAGGAGGGCCGCGGTGTCGCGGTGATCATCGAGATGGTCAACCTGACCCGGCTGGACTGCACGCTGGCCAGCGCCACCAGCATGCGTGCCGGGCTGAGCCGGGCGATGTACCACAGCCAGCACCGCAAGGCGTTCGGCGACTACCTGATCGACCAGCCGCTGATGCGCAACGTGCTCGCCGACCTGGCGGTGGAGGCCGAGGCCGCCACCCTGCTGGCGATGCGGATGGCCGGAGCCACCGACAACGCCATCCACGGCGACGAGCGCGACGGCGCGCTGCGCCGCATCGGGTTGGCCGCCGCCAAATACTGGGTGTGCAAGCGCGCCACCGGCCACGCCGCCGAGGCGATGGAATGCCTCGGCGGCAACGGCTACATCGAGGACTCCCAGATGCCGCGGCTCTACCGGGAGGCGCCGCTGATGGGCATCTGGGAGGGGTCGGGCAACGTCAGCGCGCTGGACACGCTGCGCGCCATCGTGACCCGCCCCGAATCCGTCGAGGTACTCATCGATGAACTCGGCGGCGCCGCCGGCGCCGATCCGCGGCTGGCCCGCCACGTCGACGGGCTCAAGGCCGCGCTCGGCGACCTCGACGACGTGGCCGGCGCCCAGTACCGGGCGCGCCGGATCGCCGCGGACATCGCCGTGGGCCTGCAGGCGGCGCTGCTGATCGGCCACGGCCACCCGGCGGTCGGGGAGGCGTTTTTGGCCACCCGGTTGGGCGGACAGTCGGGCGCGGCGTTCGGGATGATGCCGGCCGGGCTGGATCTCGGGCCGATCCTCGAGCGTGTCCTGGTGAAAGGCTGAGCCGGCGTGCGCCACCACATCGCCCCGGTCGAATTCGACAACCTGCGGACGATGACCTACGAGGTCACCGACCGCGTCGCCCGGATCACGTTCAACCGTCCCGAGCGGGGCAACGCGATCACCGCCGACACCCCCCTGGAACTGTCGGCCCTGGTGGAACGCGCCGACCTGGACCCCAACGTGCACGTGATCGTGGTCTCGGGCCGCGGGCAGGGTTTCTGTGCCGGCTTCGACCTGGGGGCCTACGCCGAGGGCTCCGCGCCCGCCGGTGGGGAGGACTACCGCGGCGGGGTCCTCGACGGCAAGGTTCAGGCCGACAACCACCGGCCGGACCGGCCGTGGGACCCGATGATCGACTACCAGATGATGAGCCGGTTCGTGCGCGGCTTCTCCTCGCTGATGCGCGCCGACAAACCGACCGTGGCCAAGATCCACGGCTACTGCATCGCCGGGGGCACCGACATCGCCCTGCACGCCGACCAGATCATCACCGCCGCCGACGCCAAGATCGGCTACCCGCCCACCCGGGTGTGGGGCGTGCCGGCGGCGGGCCTGTGGGCCCACCGCCTCGGCGACCAGCGGGCCAAACGGCTGCTGTTCACCGGGGACTGCCTCACCGGGGCGCAGGCCGCCGAGTGGGGGCTGGCGGTGGAGGCCCCCGCGGCGGCCGACCTCGACGAGCGCACCGAGCGCCTGGTGTCGCGCATCGCCGCGATGCCGGTCAACCAGCTGATCATGGCCAAGCTCGCGCTCAACAGCGCGCTGCTGCAGCAGGGGGTGGCCACCAGCCAGATGGTCAGCACGGTGTTCGACGGGATCGCCCGCCACACCCCGGAGGGGCACGCCTTCGTCGACGACGCGACCGGCCACGGTTTCCGGGAGGCGGTGCGCCGCCGGGATGAACCGTTCGGTGACCACGGCCGGCGCGCTTCCGGGGTCTAGCCGATGCCGGATCGTCGCCCGCCCCGACGGCTGACCGCCCGGTCGGTGGTGCTCTCGGTGCTGCTCGGTGCCCACCCCGCGCACGCCAGTGCTGCCGAATTGATCCGGCTCACCGGCGATTTCGGCATCCGTGACGCCACCTTGCGGGTGGCGTTGACCCGGCTGGTCGGTTCCGGTGATCTGATCCGGTCCGCCGACGGATACCGGTTGTCGCCGCGGCTGCTGGCCCGCCAGCGCCGCCAGGACGAGGCACTGCACCCGCGGGCGGCGCGCTGGACCGGCCACTGGACGACGCTGATCGTCACCGGTGTCGCCGACAACGCGCGATCGCGCGCCGAGCTGCGGACCACACTGCAGCGCCAC
This sequence comes from Mycolicibacillus parakoreensis, assembly GCF_022370835.2. Next base: position 3,167,819 of record NZ_CP092365.1, on the reverse strand, counting down.
CGTTTCGCCGCGCTGCGCGAAGGGGTGTGGATGCGCCCGGACAACCTGCCGATCGCCCTGGACGCCGCCACGTCGGCGCGGCTGCGGGTGCTGCGCTCCCACGACGACGCACCGCGACAGTTGGCCGCGCAGCTGTGGGATCTGTCGGGGTGGGCCCGCGACGGCGGTGCGCTGCTTCATCAGATGGCCGCCGCCGGCGACGTCCCGGGGCGGTTCACCGTGGCCGCGGCGATCGTGCGGTTGCTGCTCACCGACCCGGTGCTGCCCGCGGAACTGCTGCCCGCCGACTGGCCCGGCGACCGGCTGCGCCGGGCCTACCGGGAGTTCGTCGCGGAGTTCTCCGCGCGGCTCACCGCCGATACCGCGCCGGCGAGTGTGGAGGTGTCATGACCGATCTGGTTCAGGTGCACCGGTCCGGGCCGGTCACCACCGTGGTGATCAACCGGCCCGAGGCGCGCAACGCGGTGAACGCGCCGACCGCCGCGGCCCTCTACGACGCCTTCGACGCCTTCGACCGCGACGACGGCGCGGCGGTGGCGGTGCTCTGCGGTGCCGGCGAGAGTTTCTGTGCCGGCGCCGATCTCAAGGCGTTCGGCACCCCGGACGTCAACCGGGTGGCCCCCGACGGGCCGGGGCCGATGGGGCCGACGCGCATGGTGCTGTCCAAGCCGGTGATCGCCGCGGTGCACGGCTACGCCGTCGCCGGCGGGCTGGAACTGGCGCTCTGGTGCGATTTGCGGGTCGCCGCCGAGGATGCGGTGTTCGGGGTGTTCTGCCGCCGGTGGGGAGTGCCGCTGATCGACGGGGGCACGGTGCGGCTGCCGCGGTTGATCGGCCAGAGCCGGGCGCTGGACATGATCTTGACCGGCCGCGCCGTCGACGCCGACGAAGCCGCGGCGATCGGGCTGGCCAACCGGGTCGTCGCGGTGGGGCAGGCCCGGGCGGCGGCCGAGGACCTGGCCGCCGACCTCGCCGGTCTGCCGCAACGCTGCCTGCGCGCCGACCGATCCTCGGTGCTGCACCAGTGGGGCCGTCCGGAGCCCGACGCCCTGGCGTTCGAGTTCGGCAGTTTCGCCGCCGTCGCCGCCGAAGCCGCCGCCGGGGCGGGCCGGTTCAGCGCCGGGGCCGGCCGGCACGGCGCGCCCGGCTAACCGCGGTTGATGATGTTCTCCGACCCCAGATCGCTGACGGCCGGATCGCCCTGCCGGTAAGTGACGGTGTTGTTGAACCCCACGATCGACAGGTCGGCGTCGATCCGCTCGACGGTGATCTTGTTGTCGGTGCCCCCGATCTTCACCGAGCGGCAGGTCCCGGTGACCGTCAGGGTGTTGTTCGACCCGCCCACGTTGAGCGATTTGCCGTCCCCGCAATCGAGTTCGGCAGTGGTGCCGACCGACCCGTAGTTGACGGTGTCGCCGACCTGTACCTGCGCGGTGGGGCTGCTGTCGGCGTCCTCGTGTCCCGAGCCGCACCCGGCGGGCAGGCCGGCGAGCAGAAACGCCGCGAGCGCGACCGGTGCGCGGTGACGGCGGCGCATGCTCAGGCGGGCAGACGCTGCAGCCGGTTGGCCATGCCCAACTCGCGGCCGCGGTCGATCAGTGCGGGTTCGCCGTCGTGGAAGAACACGGTGTGGTCGATACCGAACACGGTGATGTCGTGGACGACGGTGTCGGCGATGACGGTGTTCGACGAGCCCTGCAGGGTCACCGCCCAGCACGTCCCGACGGCGTTGATGATGTTCTGCGTGCCGTTGACGTAGAGGGTGGCGTTGTTGCAGTCGATCGTCTGGTGAATGCCCTGGCCCATGATGTGGGTGTCGCCGTAGATCGCCCGGGCCGGCGGCGCGGCGGCCATCGCGGCGATCAGCACCGCGGTCACCCCGGTGGCGCATCCCGCGGCCAGCGCGCCGACGGTCATCCTTTTCACCGTGCACCACCTCCGGGCAGTCTCGACAGTCCGATTCGTCGGATCATCCCTGAGCCTACGACGTGCGGGGGCGGCCGGGGTCGCGATGGGCGACTTGACTGCCCCCGCCGGCCGGGGCGGTCAACTACAGTGCGGGTCGGACACACGTCTGGGCGCGGCTGATCCGCGGCGGGCCGTGGGACATGAGCGGGGTGGAGACGACGCATGGCAACGCGGTCGGCACGGCTGAGTCGGGAGAGCATCGTCAACGGGGCGTTGACGTTCCTCGACCGGGACGGCTGGGAGGCGTTGACGATCAATGCGCTCGCCGCGCAACTGGGGACCAAGGGCCCGTCGCTGTACAACCACGTCGACAGCCTCGAGGACCTGCGGCGCACGGTGCGGATGCGCGTGGTCGACGACATCATCGGGATGCTCAACCGGGTCGGGGCCGGCCGTGCGCGCGACGACGCGGTCGTGGCGATGGCCGGCGCCTACCGCAGCTACGCCCACCACCATCCGGGGCGCTACTCGGCGTTCACCCGGATGCCGCTGGCCGGCGACGACCCGGAGTTCACCGCCGCCACCCGCGCGGCGGCCGCGCCGATCATCGAGATGCTGACCTCCTACGGGCTCGGCGGCGAGGAGGCGTTCGGCGCGGCGCTGGAGTTCTGGTCGGCGATGCACGGGTTCGTGCTGTTGGAGATGACCGGGGCGATGCAGGGGGTCGACCCCGACGCGCTGTTCACCGACATGGTCCAGCGGCTCGCGTCGGGAATCGAGCGCCGCAGCCGGTGAGTGCGGCACACGCCGTGTGGCGCGAGGCGCTGACGTGATCGCGGGTCTGCCCTAGGCTCGGGACGGACCCCGACCGCACTCGACTCGCAGGAGTTGATCATTGATGCTCGAGGGATTCGAGCTGCAATCCTCCCCCCGTTTCACCTCGGCCACCCAACTGGCGTGGATCGCCGCCTGGGTGATCGCCGCGATCGCCGTGGCCTACCTACTGGGGTGGGTGGTCTCCTGGCTGCTGCGGCGCTTCGGCCGTGACCGCGGCATCGTCCACGACCTGGCGACGTTCACCCGCCGACCGTTTCGCGCCACGTTGATGGCGATCGGGGCGAACATCGCGCTGGCCGCCACCGTCGCCGCCGACACCGCCTGGCGTCCCCGCGTCGACCACGTGCTGCACATCGTGATCATCGCCACGGTCACCTGGCTGGTCGCCAGCCTGGTGATGGTCGCCGAGCGCCGCGCCGTGGCCCGATTGACCTTCGGCGACGACCAGCTCACCGGCGGGCACCGGCGACAACGCCGGATCCAAACCCAGGTGATGACGCTGCGGCGGCTGGCGATCGTCATCATCGTCGTGCTCGGCGCGGCGGCGGCGTTGATGACGTTCCCGGGCTTCACCCAGATCGGCACCACGCTGTTCGCCTCCGCCGGGGTGCTGTCGGTGGTCGCCGGTCTGGCCGCCCAGACCTCGCTGGGGTCGGTGTTCGCCGGGATGCAGATCTCGTTCTCCGACGCGATCCGCGTCGGCGACATCGTGGTGCTCGAGGGCGAGTACGGCCGCATCGACGAGATCACCTTGACCTACGTGGTGGTCCAGATCTGGGACCAGCGTCGGCTGGTGCTGCCGACCACCTACTTCACCACCAACCCGTTCGAGAACTGGACCCGCAACGCGACCGAGCTGTTCGGCACGGTGGAGATGGATGTGGACTTCACCGTGCCGATCGAGGAGATGCGCGCAGAGCTGCAGCGGCTGCTCACCGCCAACAAACTGTGGGACGGGCGGGCCTCCTCGCTGCGGGTCACCGACGCCGTCGGCGGCTACCTGCGGGTGCGCCCGACGGTCAGCGCCGCCGACGCCGACTCACTGTTCCTGCTGCGCTGCGCGGTTCGCGAGGGCCTGATCGGCTGGCTGCAGCGCACCTACCCCGAGGCGCTGCCGCGCTTCCGCGTCGACCAGCAGCTGCCGGCGGCCACCGAGCCCGCCCGGGCCGCGGTTTCGGAGCGCACCGACGGCGCTGACCGCGCCGGTTGACGGCGCGGCGCACGCCGGTGAGCCCCGGCGACGACCGCTGCTTTGACCTGCCCGACCAGCGGCGGGTATCGTAAGACCTCGTGCCTGGCCGCTGACGGTGCCTCGGGTGACCTTCAGGCGAGACAGCCGGGCCGATTCGCGTGTCCAGTGTGCAACGGAGGAATTCCGCGGCCGGCGCATGCGACACACCCGGTCGCGGGGTACTGCGGCAGGGCATAACTGCAGTACGACAAACTTTGCAACAACGGAAGCGACACAGGAAGCCGGTAGATGCCAACCATTCAGCAGCTGGTCCGCAAGGGGCGCCGCGACAAACCCGCCTTGGTCAAGACCGCGGCCCTCAAGGGCAGCCCGCAGCGGCGCGGGGTGTGCACCCGCGTGTACACCACCACCCCGAAGAAGCCGAACTCGGCGCTTCGCAAGGTGGCGCGTGTGAAGCTGACCAGCGGCATCGAGGTCACCGCCTACATCCCCGGTGAGGGCCACAACCTGCAGGAGCACTCGATGGTGCTGGTGCGCGGCGGCCGGGTGAAGGACCTGCCCGGGGTGCGCTACAAGATCATCCGCGGTTCGCTGGACACCCAGGGTGTGAAGAACCGCAAACAGGCCCGCAGTCGTTACGGCGCCAAGAAGGAGAAGAGCTGATGCCGCGTAAGGGTCCGGCTCCCAAGCGTCCCCTGCTCAACGACCCGGTCTACGGGTCGCAGCTGGTCACCCAGCTGGTGAACAAGGTGCTGGTGCGAGGAAAGAAGTCGCTGGCCGAGCGCATCGTGTACGGCGCGATGGAACAGGCCCGCGACAAGACCGGCACCGACCCGGTCATCACGCTCAAGCGCGCGCTGGACAACGTCAAGCCCTCCCTGGAGGTGCGCAGCCGCCGGGTCGGCGGGGCCACCTACCAGGTGCCGGTCGAGGTGCGTCCGGACCGCTCCACCACGCTGGCGCTGCGCTGGCTGGTCAGCTTCTCGCGCCAGCGGCGGGAGAAGACCATGATCGAGCGGCTGGCCAACGAGATCCTCGACGCCAGCAACGGGCTGGGTGCGGCGGTCAAACGCCGGGAGGACACCCACAAGATGGCCGAGGCGAACCGGGCCTTCGCGCACTACCGCTGGTGAGCCGGCGCGCCCGCCGGCACGGCGGGCGCGCAGACGAACAACGAAGTCAAGTAACCGAAAAGAGTTGGGAAAACTTCTGTGGCACAGAAGGACGTGCTGACCGACCTGAACAAGGTCCGCAACATCGGCATCATGGCGCACATCGACGCCGGGAAGACGACGACGACCGAACGGATCCTGTTCTACACCGGCGTCAACTACAAGATGGGCGAGACCCACGACGGCGCCTCGACCACCGACTGGATGGAACAGGAGCAGGAACGCGGGATCACCATCACCTCCGCGGCGGTCACCTGCTTCTGGAACGACGACCAGATCAACATCATCGACACGCCCGGCCACGTCGACTTCACCGTGGAGGTCGAGCGGTCGCTGCGTGTCCTCGACGGTGCGGTCGCGGTGTTCGACGGCAAGGAGGGCGTGGAGCCCCAGTCCGAGCAGGTCTGGCGCCAGGCCGACAAATACGATGTGCCGCGCATCTGTTTCGTCAACAAGATGGACAAGCTGGGGGCGGACTTCTACTTCACCGTCGGCACCATCAAGGAGCGCCTCGGCGCCAAGCCGTTGGTCATCCAGCTGCCGATCGGCGCGGAGAGCGACTTCGAGGGCATCGTCGACCTGGTCGAGATGACCGCCAAGGTGTGGCGCGGCGAGACCAAGATGGGCGAGACCTACGAGACCGTCGAGATCCCCGCCGAGCTCGCCGACAAGGTCGAGCAGTACCGCGCTGAGCTGCTGGAGTCGGTCGCCGAGACCGACGAGGAGCTGTTGGAGAAGTACCTCGGCGGCGAGGAGCTCACCGTCGAGGAGATCAAGGCCGCGATCCGCAAGCTGACCGTCACCTCGGAGATGTATCCGGTGCTGTGCGGCAGCGCCTTCAAGAACAAAGGCGTGCAGCCGATGCTCGACGCCGTCATCGACTACCTGCCGTCGCCGCTGGACGTCGAGTCGGTGCGCGGGCATGTGCCCGGCGACGAGGATCAGGAGATCTTCCGCAAGCCGTCGGTCGACGAGCCGTTCGCGGCGCTGGCGTTCAAGATCGCCGTGCACCCGTTCTTCGGCAAACTGACCTACGTGCGGGTTTACTCCGGCAAGGTCGACTCCGGGGCCCAGATCGTCAACTCCACCAAGGGCAAAAAGGAGCGGCTGGGCAAGCTGTTCCAGATGCACTCCAACAAGGAGAACCCGGTGGAGTCGGCGTCGGCCGGCCACATCTACGCGGTGATCGGGCTGAAGGACACCACCACCGGCGACACGCTCTGCGACGCCAGCAAGCAGATCGTGCTGGAGTCGATGACGTTCCCGGACCCCGTCATCGAGGTGGCCATCGAGCCCAAGACCAAAAGCGACCAGGAGAAGCTGTCCCTGGCGATCCAGAAACTCGCCGACGAGGACCCCACCTTCAAGGTGCACCTGGACGCCGAGACCGGCCAGACGGTCATCGGCGGGATGGGCGAGCTGCACCTGGACATCCTCGTCGACCGGATGCGTCGCGAATTCAAGGTCGAGGCCAACGTCGGCAAGCCGCAGGTGGCCTACCGCGAGACCATCAAGCGCAAGGTGGAGAACGTCGAGTTCACCCACAAGAAGCAGACCGGTGGGTCGGGGCAGTTCGCCAAGGTCATCATCACCTTGGAGCCGTTCACCGACGAAGAGGGCGCGACCTACGAGTTCGAGAACAAGGTCACCGGGGGGCGCATCCCGCGGGAGTACATCCCCTCGGTCGACGCCGGGGCCCAGGACGCCATGCAGTACGGCGTGCTGGCCGGCTACCCGCTGGTGAACCTGAAACTCACCCTGCTCGACGGCGCCTACCACGACGTCGACTCCTCGGAGATGGCGTTCAAGATCGCCGGTTCCCAGGTTCTGAAGAAGGCCGCCACCGCGGCCCAACCGGTCATCCTCGAGCCGATCATGGCCGTCGAGGTCACCACGCCCGAGGAGTACATGGGCGACGTGATCGGTGATTTGAACTCCCGCCGTGGTCAGATCCAGGCCATGGAAGAGCGCAGCGGTGCCCGTGTCGTCAAGGCGCAGGTCCCCCTGTCGGAGATGTTCGGCTACGTCGGCGACCTGCGGTCGAAGTCACAGGGCCGGGCGAACTACACCATGGTGTTCGACTCCTACGCCGAGGTTCCGGCGCAGGTGTCGAAGGAGATCATCGCGAAGGCGACGGGGGAGTGAGCATCGGCCCACGACCCCGCCGCCGAGGCATCGATTCCGCGACCGCGACGGGTACGTGAGCGTCAGCTGACACGCCCGGAGTAATCTTGCCCGGTCACTACCGCGGCACAACTGAAAACATCCACCCTGCTGTAACAGGCACCGACAAGTCCAGGAGGACACAGAAGTGGCGAAGGCGAAGTTCGAGCGGACGAAGCCGCACGTCAACATCGGGACCATCGGTCACGTTGACCACGGCAAGACCACCCTGACCGCGGCTATCACCAAGGTTCTGCACGACAGGTTCCCCGAGCTGAACGAGTCGCGCGCATTCGACCAGATCGACAATGCGCCCGAGGAGAAGCAGCGCGGGATCACGATCAACATCTCCCACGTGGAGTACCAGACCGACAAGCGGCACTACGCCCACGTCGACGCGCCCGGCCACGCCGACTACATCAAGAACATGATCACCGGTGCCGCCCAGATGGACGGCGCGATCCTGGTGGTCGCGGCCACCGACGGCCCCATGCCGCAGACCCGCGAGCACGTGCTGCTGGCCCGTCAGGTCGGCGTGCCCTACATCGTGGTCGCCCTGAACAAGTCGGACATGGTCGACGACGAGGAGCTCCTCGAGCTCGTCGAGATGGAGGTCCGCGAGCTGCTGGCCGGCCAGGACTTCGACGAGGAGGCCCCGGTGATCCGGGTGTCGGCGCTCAAGGCCCTCGAGGGCGACGAGAAGTGGGTCGAGTCGGTCGCCCAGCTGATGGAGGCCGTCGACGAGAAGGTGCCCGACCCGGTGCGCGACACCGACAAGCCGTTCCTGATGCCGGTGGAGGACGTCTTCACCATCACCGGGCGCGGCACCGTGGTCACCGGCCGCGTCGAGCGTGGCGTGATCAACGTCAACGAGGACGTCGAGATCGTCGGGATCCGGCCGGACACCACCAAGACCACCGTCACCGGTGTGGAGATGTTCCGCAAGCTGCTCGACCAGGGCCAGGCCGGCGACAACGTCGGGCTGCTGATCCGCGGGATCAAGCGCGAGGACGTCGAGCGCGGCCAGGTCGTGGTCAAGCCCGGCACCACCACCCCGCACACCGAGTTCGAGGGCCAGGCCTACATCCTGGCCAAGGACGAGGGCGGTCGGCACACGCCGTTCTTCACCAACTACCGTCCGCAGTTCTACTTCCGGACCACCGACGTGACCGGTGTGGTCACGCTGCCGGAGGGCACCGAGATGGTGATGCCCGGTGACAACACCGAGATGAGCGTCAAGCTGATCCAGCCGGTCGCCATGGACGAGGGCCTGCGGTTCGCCATCCGTGAGGGTGGGCGCACCGTCGGTGCCGGCCAGGTCACCAAGATCATCAAATAGGTTCCGCGAGCGCCCCACAGGGCGCGAGCAGACGCAGAAGTCCCCGACACCGCGGCGTGTCGGGGACTTCTGCGTCCGCGCACCGGTCCCGGTCGACGGTGGTGGGCGCCCGCGACTGGAACATGTTGCAGTCGCGGCTGCTAGCCTGCTCGGGTGAGTGAGAACCAGAACCCCGACAAACCGCTGGACGGGCGGGTCGCCTTCATCACCGGCGCGGCCCGCGGGCAGGGCCGGTCGCACGCGGTGCGCTTCGCCCGCGCCGGTGCCGACGTGATCGTCTCCGACATCTGCGCCCCGGTCGCCGACTGCGTCACCTACCCGCCGGCCACCGCGGCCGATCTCGCCGAGACGGTCCGCCTCGTCGAAGCCGAGGGGCGCAAGGTGCTCGCCCGCGAGGTCGACGTCCGCGACGACGCGGCGCTGCGGGGCCTCGTCGCCGACGCCGTCGAGCAGTTCGGCCGCCTCGACATCGTGGTCGCCAACGCCGGGGTGCTGACCTGGGGCCGGCTCTGGGAGCTCAGCGACGAGCAGTGGAACACCATCGTCGACGTCAACCTCACCGGTACCTGGCGCACGCTGCGCGCGGTGGTCCCGGCGATGATCGCCGCCGGCAACGGCGGGTCGATCGTGGTGGTCTCCTCCTCGGCCGGGGTGAAGGCGACCCCGGCCAACGGCCACTACTCGGCGACCAAGCACGGGCTGGTCGCGCTGACCAACACCTTGGCCCTGGAGGTCGGCGAGTACGGCATCCGGGTCAACTCGATTCACCCCTACTCGGTGGACACCCCGATGATCGAACCCGAGGCGATGGCGAAGGTCTTCGCCGACCACCCGGCGTATCTGCACGCATTCCCGCCGATGCCGGTCAAAAACGACGGCTTCATGAGCCCCGACGCGATCTCCGACGTGGTGCTCTGGTTGGCCGGTGACGCCTCGGCGACGCTGTCCGGCGCCCAGATCCCCGTCGACAAGGGCTCGCTGAAGTACTGACGCGGCTCACTGGGCTCACTTTAGGTAGCGTTCGACGACCTGCGGGGGCACCAACTGACGCGGTACGACCACCGGGGCCTTTTTATCGCCGGTGCTGATCACCAGCAGATCGTCGCGCAGCGCCATCGCCGTCCGGGCGCCGAGCTCGGCGCTGCGCTGATAGTCGCCGATGCGCACCGCGATACGCTCTGCGCCGAACTCGGCCTCCATCGGCGCCCCGACCGGCATCTCCCGGGCGAACTTCGCGGGCGTGACCGCGAACTTGGCCGCGGTGATGATCACGGTCAGCACCGCACCGAGCACCGCCCCGGCCAGCAGCGCCACCAGCACCGAGCCGCCCGATCCGTCGTGCGCCAGCCACTGGAAGCCGGCCAACCCGGCGAACGCCCCGCCCATCCCGCCGATCAGCCCGGCCACGTTGCTTGAGGTCGGCCGGGCCATGGTGCGGCCCCAGGCGCGCGGCTGCCCGGTGGCGACCACCCCGGTGGTGCGGATGATGCCGGACGGCGCAGGCCCCGGCTGCGCGTGGCGCTCGGAGTTCGACGGGAGTGGGTTCATGGGCGGGCCTTCCGCGGTTGGGATGTCGTGACCCTTGCGATTATCGCCGCTGCGGCCACCCGGGCCGGCACAGTTTCTCCCCGCGCGCGCCCGTGCCACGGCGTCTGCTCACGGGCGGGTGCGCAGCGGTGGCCGCGATCGTGTATGAACTTCAGATGGCCAGTAGCACCGGAACCCAGGGGATCGTCATCGTCGGCGGGGGGCTTGCGGCGACCCGCACCGCCGAACAACTGCGCCGCGCCGAGTACCCCGGTCCGATCACCATCCTCAGCGACGAGCAGCATCTGCCCTACGATCGCCCGCCGCTGTCGAAGGAGGTGCTGCGCAGCGAGGTCGACGACGTCACCCTCAAACCGCGGGAGTTCTACGACGAGCACGACATCACGCTGCGGCTCGGGGCGGCGGCGACCGGCGTGGACACCGACGCGCGCACCGTGACCCTGGCCGACGGCAGCACCGTCGGCTACGACGAGCTGGTGCTGGCCACCGGGCTGGTGCCGCGGCGCATCCCGGACATGCCGGATCTGACCGGGATCTGCGTGCTGCGCTCCTTCGATGAGAGCCTGGCGTTGCGCCGGGCGGCCACCTCGGCGCGGCGCGCGGTGGTGATCGGCGCGGGGTTCATCGGCTGCGAGGTCGCCGCCAGCCTGCGCGGGCTCGGTCTGCAGGTGGTGCTCATCGAACCGCAGCCCGCCCCGTTGGCGTCGGTGCTCGGCGAGCAGATCGGCGCACTGGTGGCCCGGCTGCACCGCGACGAGGGCGTCGATGTGCGCACCGGGGTCGGGGTGTCGCGCATCCGCGGGCACGGCCACGTCGACTCGGTGGTGCTCAGCGACGGCGCGCAGGTCGACGCCGACCTGGTGGTGGTGGGCATCGGGTCACACCCGGCCACCGGATGGCTGCAGGGCAGCGGCATCGACGTCGACAACGGCGTGCTGTGCGACCCGGTCGGACGCACCAGCGCCCCGCACGTGTGGGCGCTCGGCGATGTGGCGTCGTGGCGCGATCAGTCCGGACACCAGGTGCGGGTGGAGCATTGGAGCAACGTCGCCGAGCAGGCCCGGGTGGTGGTGCCGGCGCTGCTGGGTCAGGACAAGCCCGCCGCGGTGGTGGTGCCCTACTTCTGGAGCGACCAGTACGACGTGAAGATCCAATGCCTCGGCGAGCCGGCCGGCACCGACACCGTGCACCTCGTCGAGGACGACGGCCGCAGGTTCCTCGCCTACTTCGAGCGCGACGGGGTGATCGCCGGGGTGGTCGGCGCCGGAATGCCGGCCCGGGTGATGAAGCTGCGCGCCAAGATCGCCGCCGGCGCCCCGATCGCCGAGGTGCTCGGCTAGAGCGTGTCGAACCCGCCGCGCACCACGTCGAACGCGTCGCTGAGCGCCTGCGGCAGCGACACGGTGTCGTCGGCCAGCCAGCGTTCGTAGGCGCTCAACGCCACCCCCAGCATCGTCCAGGCCACCGTCTGCGGCCCGAGCGCCGCGGCGGTGGTGCCGGTGCGCTCGGCGACGAACTCGGCGATCACCGCGCGCCACCCGGCGTACATGGTCATCGAATACGCCTGCAACTCCGCGGTCTCGAGGATGACCCGCATGCGTCGACGATGACGCACGGTCTCGAGTTCGTCGAAGGTGTTGAACGTCAACAGCGCATCGCGCAGCGCATCGCCCAACGGCACCGCGGCATCGACCCGGTCCAGCAGGATCCGCAGCGTTCGCAGGTGGTCGTCGAACGCGCCCCACGGCAACGCGTTTTTAGACCCGTAGTAGCGGAACAGGGTCCGCCGGGCGATCCCGGCCGCCCGGGCCACGTCGTCGACGCTGACCCCGTCGAACCCGTGTGCGCTGAACAGGTCGATGGCCACCGCGCTGATGTGGTCCGGCGTCGTCGACCGGCGCCGTCCGGCCCGCACCGACGGTGGGGAGCCCGGCCCGCGCTGCATGTCGCCCACCCTCTTCCTTTTATGGCACTCAATGCCATATTATGGTCCCGATTGTGACCGACCCGACAGAGCCGTGTCGAGTCCCCACCGACGAAAGGCCAGTCCGATGGACCAGGACCAGCAGACCGAGAACACCGAACTCGTCACCGAGAGCCTCGTGGAAGAAGTCTCGATCGACGGGATGTGCGGGGTCTACTGAGCGTGCCCGCACCCGCCGTGACGGACTTCGACCCCGACGTCACCTGGCGGTTGCATCCTCAGGTGGCGGTGCGCCCCGAGCCGTTCGGGGCGTTGCTCTACCACTTCGGTACCCGCAAGCTGTCGTTTTTGAAGAACCGCACCATCGTCGAGGTGGTGACGATGTTGGCCGATCACCCCGATGCGCGTTCGGCGTGTCGAGCGGCCGGCGTCGCCGACGAGGACAACGCCCCCTATCTGCATGCCCTCGGTGTGCTGGCCCGATCGAACATGCTCGTCCCCGAGGAGAATCCATGACGTCCGTAGCCCCCGTTCCCCGCCTGGTCGACCAGTTCGAGAGTGGACTGGACGCACCGATCTGTCTGACGTGGGAACTGACCTACGCGTGCAACCTGGCGTGCGTGCACTGTCTGTCCTCGTCGGGCCGACGCGACCCGCGCGAGCTGTCCACGCAGCAGTGCAAGGACATCATCGACGAACTCGAACGCATGCAGGTGTTCTATGTGAACATCGGTGGCGGCGAACCGACTGTGCGGTCGGATTTTTGGGAGTTGGTCGACTACGCCACCGCGCACCACGTGGGGGTGAAGTTCTCCACCAACGGGTTGCGGATCACCCCGGAGGTGGCCGCCAAACTGGCGGCCAGCGACTACGTCGACGTGCAGATCTCCCTCGACGGCGCCACCGCGGAGGTCAACGACGCCATCCGCGGCGCCGGCTCCTACGACATGGCCCTGCGCGCCCTGCAGAACCTCGCCGACGCCGGCTTCGCCGACGCCAAGATCTCGGTGGTGGCCACCCGGCACAACATCGACCAGTTGGACGACTTCGCGGCGCTGGCCGACCGGTTCGGCGCGACGCTGCGGATCACCCGGCTGCGGCCCTCCGGTCGCGGTGTCGACGTCTGGGACGAGTTGCACCCCACCGCCGCCCAGCAGACCCAGCTCTACGACTGGCTGGTCGCCAAGGGGGAGAAGGTGCTGACCGGCGACTCGTTCTTCCACCTCTCCGGACTGGGGCAGCCCGGCGCGTTGTCGGGGCTCAACCTGTGCGGCGCCGGTCGGGTGGTCTGCCTGATCGACCCCGTGGGGGACGTGTACGCCTGCCCGTTCGCCATCCACGACCGGTTCCTGGCCGGAAACGTGTTGACCGACGGGGGCTTCGACAGCGTCTGGAAGAACGCTCCGCTGTTCTTGGAGCTGCGTGAACCCCAGTCCGCGGGTGCGTGTGCCACCTGCGAATTCTTCGACAGCTGCCGGGGCGGCTGCATGGCGGCGAAGTTCTTCACCGGGCTGCCCTTGGACGGGCCGGACCCGGAATGCATTCAGGGCTACGGCGAATCCGCGTTGGCCGCCGATCGGCACAAGCCCCGGCCCAGCGGTGATCACTCGCACCGTGGACGGCCCGCCCCGGTGCCGCTGACCCTCGGCGCGCCGCCCAAACGACTCTGTGATGAAAGCCCGGTGTAGTGATGGCCCGTGCCCAGTGGTTCGAGACAGTCGCGATCGCGCAGCAGCGCGCAAAGAAGCGGCTGCCCAAATCAGCGTACTCATCACTGATTTCGGCGAGCGAAAAAGGAATCACGGTCTCGGACAACGTTGAATCCTTCAGTGAACTCGGGTTCGCCCCCCATGTGGTCGGTGCGTCGGCGAAGCGTGACCTCGCCACAACGGTGATGGGACAAGATATCTCGTTTCCGGTCGTCATCTCGCCCACGGGTGTTCAGGCGGTCGATCCCGAGGGTGAGGTGGCCGTCGCGCGTGCCGCGGCGGCCCGGGGGACCGCGATGGGGCTCTCCTCGTTCGCCAGCAAGCCGATGGAGGACGTCATCGCGGTCAACCCGCAGGTGTTCTTCCAGGTCTACTGGCTCGGTGGTCGCGACGCGATCGCCGAACGGGTGGAGCGGGCCCGCGCCGCCGGGGCGGTCGGATTGATCGCCACCACCGACTGGTCGTTCTCCCACGGTCGCGACTGGGGCAGCCCGACGATCCCCGAGAAGATGGACCTGCCCACGATGTTGCGGATGATGCCCGAGGCGTTGGCGCGGCCGGGTTGGTTGTGGCGCTTCGGCAAGACGCTGCACCCGCCCAACCTGCGGGTGCCCAACCAGGGCAAATCCGGCGAGCCGGGGCCGCCGTTCTTCTCCGCCTACGGTGAGTGGATGGGCACCCCGCCGCCGACCTGGGACGACATCGCCTGGCTGCGCGAACTGTGGGGCGGGCCGTTCATGCTCAAGGGCGTGATGCGTGTCGATGACGCGAAAAGAGCGGTGGACGCGGGGGTTTCGGCGATCTCGGTGTCGAACCACGGCGGCAACAACCTCGACGGCACACCCGCGGCGATCCGGGCGCTGCCGGCCATCGCCGACGCGGTCGGCGACCAGGTCGAGGTGCTCCTCGACGGCGGTATCCGCCGCGGCAGCGACGTCGTCAAATCCCTCGCGCTGGGGGCCCGCGCAGTGATGATCGGGCGCGCCTACCTGTGGGGGCTGGCCGCCGCCGGCCAGGCCGGGGTCGAGAACGTCCTCGACATCCTGCGCGGCGGCATCGACTCGGCGTTGATGGGGCTGGGCTGCTCCTCGGTCCACGACCTGACACCGGAGCACATCGTGATCCCGGAGGGCTTCACCCGGCTGCTGGGCGTGCCCGCGTCCGAGCGTCCCGGCCCCTGAGGCGCGAGGCGGACGGTGCAGGCGTGACGAACGTGACTGCCTGGACCCCGCCGCAGCCGGTGGAGGGGAAAAAACTGCGCTGAAGCGGGCGAAAGCATCGCGCTCCCGGCGCATTCGACCTACCATCGGCGGGTGGCTTTCCCTGTCGGACTTGGTGGGTTGACGGCTGCACAGGTGTCTGACTCCTCGGCCGCGGTGCTGGTCCCCGTCGGGTCGACCGAACAGCACGGACCCCATCTGCCGTTGGACACCGACACCCGGATCGCGACCGCGGTCGCCGGCGAGGCCGCCGCCCGGCTCGCGCCGCAGGGGCACTGGATGCTGGCCCCCGCCCTGGGCTACGGGGCCAGCGGCGAACACCAGGGGTTCGCCGGCACGATCTCGCTGGGCACCGAGGCGTTGACGTTGGTGCTGGTCGAGTACGGCCGCTCGGCCATGGAGTGGGCCCGGCGGCTGATCTTCGTCAACGGCCACGGCGGCAACGTGCAGGCCCTGCGCGCCGCGGTGGCGCTGTTGCGCCGGGAGGGCCGCGACGTGGCCTGGGTGCCGTGTACTACCGTGGGCGCCGACGCGCACGCGGGGCACACCGAAACGTCGCTGCTGCTGTACTTGTCACCGCTGGATGTGGCGACCGACCGGTGCGAGCGGGGCAATGGCGCGTCGTTGGCTGAGTTGATGCCCGCCATCCGGCAAGGCGGCATCCGTGCGGTGAGCGAGGTGGGGGTGCTGGGGGATCCGACGACGGCGACCGCGGTCGACGGGCAGCGTATCTTCACCGAGATGGTGACCGAGTGCGTCCGGCGGATCGGCGCCGGCAGAGTGGGGGACGACGGGATGTTGGCATGAGCCAGCCACGCCTGCCCGACGGCTTCGCCGTGCAGATGGACCGCCGGGTCCGGGTGCTCGGTCGCGGCTCGGCGCTGCTCGGCGGCTCGCCGACCCGGTTGCTGCGGTTGGCCCCGGCGGCGCAACTGATGCTCACCGACGGGCGGTTGCGGGTCCACGACGCCGACAGCGCCCGACTGGCGCGCACCCTGCTCGACGCGACCGTGGCCCATCCGCGCCCCGAGACCGGGCCGTCGCATCACGACGTGACCGTGGTGATCCCGGTGCGCGACAACGGCCCCGGCGTCGCGCGGTTGGTGCGGACGCTGCGCGGCCTTCGGGTCATCGTCGTCGACGACGGTTCGGTCGACCCGGTCCGCGTCGAGGACCTCAGTGCGGCCGACTGCACCGTCGAAGTGCTGCGCCACCGGTCCAGTCGGGGCCCGGCGGCCGCCCGCAACACCGGCCTGCGGGCCTGCACCAGTGACTACGTCGCGTTCCTGGACTCCGATGTGGTGCCGCGCCGCGGGTGGCTGGAGGCGCTGCTGGGGCATTTCTGCGACCCGACCGTGGCGTTGGTGGCCCCCCGGATCGTCAGCCTGGTGCAGGAGGACACCCCGATCGCCCGCTACGAGGCGGTGCACTCGTCGCTGGACCTCGGCGGCCGGGAGGCGCCGGTCATCCCCTACAGCACGGTGTCGTACGTGCCGAGCGCGGCGATCATCTGCCGCCGTGACATCCTCGCCGAGATCGGCGGTTTCGACGAGGGCCTGTGCTCCGGGGAAGACGTCGACCTGTGTTGGCGGCTGGTGGAGTCCGGTGCGCGGCTGCGCTACGAACCGGTCGCGCTGGTCGGCCACGACCATCGCACCCACCTGGCCGGCTGGCTGTCCCGCAAGGCCTACTACGGGCAGTCCGCCGCGCCGCTGAGCGTGCGCCACCCGGATAAGACCGCGCCGCTGGTGGTCTCCGGGTGGACGATGGCCATCTGGGCGGTGATGATGCTCGGTGCGCGGGTGGGCTACCCGGCGTCGCTGTTGCTGGCCGCGCTGACCGGGGGCAGGGTCGCGCGCGCGCTGCGCGGACCCGACACCCGCCCCCACGACGTGATCGTCGTGCTCGTGCGCGGTCTGATGTCCTCGGTGCTGCAACTGGCCTCGGCGCTGTGCCGCGAATACTGGCCGTTGGCGCTGATCGTCGTGCTGGTGTCACGCCGCTGCAGGCAGGCGGTGGTAGTCATCGCCGTCGTCGAGGGGCTGGTGGATTGGTTGCGGCGCAGTCGCGCCGCCCAAGCCGACGTCAAACCGATCGGTCCGCTGAGCTATCTGCTGCTCAAACGCCTCGACGACCTCGCCTACGGCACCGGGGTCTGGAACGGGATGGTCGGCGAACACAGCCTGCGGGCACTAAGACCCGTGATCCGGGCCTGAGCCGTTGACCACGCCGACCCGCGACGTGGTGGTCATCGGTGCCGGCAGCGCGGGATCGATCGTGGCGGCCCGCCTCGCCGCCGACCCGGCCTGCGCGGTCACGGTGATCGAGGCCGGCCCGCGCCCACCGGCGGGCACGCAGGCCGCCGGTCGCCTTCCGCTCGCCGATCGCAGCGCGGTGGCGCGACGGTACCGCACCCGGCTCACCGCGAACCCGCCGCGCTGGGCGCATGTGATCGGCGGGCACACCGTCGGCGGGTCCGGGGCGGTCAACGGCGGATACTTCTGCCGGGCGGTACCGGCGGACTTCGACGCCGGCTGGCCCACCGGCTGGTCGTGGCCGCAGGCGCTGGACCACTTCCGGGCCCTCGAAGACGACCTCGACTTCACCGGGCCGGCCCACGGCCGCGGCGGTCGCATCGCGGTTCGGCGCAGCCGGGACTTCGCCGGGGTCACCGCGAGCTTTGCCGCGGCGGCACGTCGCGCCGGTTTCCGATGGATTCCCGACCTCAACGACGCCGGCCGTGAGCTGCCCGAAGGGTTCGGTTCGGTCCCGCTGAACATTGTGCAGGGCAATCGAATCGACACTGGGGCAGCGTTCTTGTCTTCTGTCGCAGGGCAACCCAACGTGACGGTGCTGACCGACACGACGGCGACACGATTGCGGATCATCGCCGGTCGAGCCGTCGGCGTCGAGGTGTACGGACCCGGAGGTCTGGAGACGATCGCTGCGGATCGAATCGTTCTGTGTGCCGGGACGATCGGGTCCGCGCGCTTGCTGATGCTCTCCGGTGTCGGTGACGAGGAGATGCTACGAGAACTGGGGATCGCAGTGGCGCAACCGCTTCCGGTCGGACTGTCCTGCGCCGACCATCCGGAGTGGCTGTTCGCGGTGGACTGGCCGACGGTCTCGGGTCGACCGCCGTTGGAGATCGTGCTCAGCACACCGGACGGACTCGAAATACGACCCTATACAACTGGTTTCGCAGAGATGACCGCTCAATCGCCAGGGCTGCACAGTGATCCGGCGCATATCGGAGTGTCGTTGATGCGGCCCCGGGGGCGGGTGCGGCTCGCGCTCGCCTCGGCCGATCCGAGAGTCGCGCCGCGCATCGAACACGACTACGACCGCGAACCCGCCGATGTCGCCGAGTTGGCCCGCGGGGCGCTGCTGGTCGAGGAACTCGTGGGCGCCAGCGGTCTGACGCCGGTGTGGGCGACGTCGCAGCATCTGTGTGCGAGCGCACCGATGGGGCAAGTGATCGATGAACGCTGCCGGGTGCACGGCGTCGACGGGCTGTGGGTGATCGACGGGGCCGCGCTGCCGGCGATCCCCAGCCGCGGGCCGCACGCCACGATCGCGATGCTCGCCCACCGGGCGGTCGAGTTCGTCGGGGCAGCGCCCCTCAACGCCCCTCAGCGCACCCGGTAGCGGATCGGGAGGTGTTTGAGTCCGCCGACGAAGGTGGTCGCGATCAACTCCGGGTCCCCGGTGAGCTCGATGGAGTCCAGCCGGGGCACGAGCTCGGAAAAGAAACTGTTGATCTCCATGCGTGCCAGCGCCGAGGCCACACAGAAGTGCACGCCGTAGCCGAACGACAGATGCTTGTTGGGATCGCGGGCCACATCGAACCGGAACGGCTCGTCGAAGACCGCCTCGTCGCGGTTGGCCGACGCATACGCCAGATACACCGAGTCGCCCCGCGGGATCGCCACCCCGCCGACCGTGGTGTCGACGGTGGCGGTGCGCATGAACTCCTTGACCGGGGTGACCCAGCGGATGATCTCCTCCACGGCGGTGGCCATCAGGGCCGGATCGGCGCGCAACCGGTCGAGCTGGTCGGGATGCTCGATGAGCGCCCGCAATCCCCCGGCGATGGCGGCGCTGGTGGTGTCGTGCCCGGCGGTGGCCAAGATGACGTAGTAGGAGGCGGTGTCGACGTCGGAGAGCGGGGCGCCGTCGACGCGGGCGTTGGCGATCGTCGAGGCGAGATCCTCGGTGGGGTGGGCGCGGCGGTCGGCGGTCAGGGTGCTGAAGTAGTTGAAGAAGTCCAGCAGCACCGGCAGCTGCTCCTCGGGGGTGAAGCCGCGCCGGTACTCGTCGTCGTCGCCGCCGAAGAGCTCCTGGGTGAGTTTGAGCATCCGCGGGAAATCCGATTCCGGCAGGCCCAACAGCGACATGATGACGTACAGCGGATAGTTGACCGCGACCTCCTGGACGAAATCGCAGGAGGGTCCGATCTCGGCCATCTTGTCGACGTAGATTCGGGCCAGCTCGTCGACCCGGGCCTTCATCGCGCGCATCGCCTTGGGGCGAAACCAGTCGGCGGCGATCGCCCGCATCTTGTGATGGTGCGGGTCGTCCATGTGGATCAGGGTGCGCAGACCCATGCCGGCCGCCTCCTGCTGCCGCTGCATGTCGTCGGCCTCGGCGGTCATCAGCACCGGGCGCGGGGCGTTGATCCACACCGCGTTGTCGCGTTCGACGTCCATGACGTCGGCGTGGCGGGTGATCGCCCAGAACGGCCGATACGGCGGCCGGTCCACCCGCGACACCGGGGCGTGGGCGCGCAGATGGCTCAGCGCCGTGTGCAGACGGTCCTCGTCGGTGTAGGCGGTCGGATCGGCCAGCACCGTGGCCGCCTGGTCGACAATCGGTGTGCTCATCCGGCGCTCCTGACTTGACGGGTGTCAGCTGAACTCCAGTCTGGCCGATCACTGCGCCTGTCGCGGCGCTTTGCGGTGATTGCGCCCAGTAGGCTCCCAAGGCGTGTCGACCGGATCTTCACGCCGCCGGGCGTGGGCGCGCCCGCTGCTGTGGACCCTGGTGACCGTGCTGGTGGCCGCCGGCTGCGCCCAGAGCCACAGCGCGACGTCCGCGGTGGCCCCGGACACCCGGGCCCCGGCGGCGGCCCTCGCCCCGGATGCGGCCGTGGTGGCCACCGAGTCCGGCGCGGTGCGCGGCGTGGTCGGCGCCGACCACCGGCTCTTCGCCGGGATCCCCTACGCGGCGCCGCCGGTGGGCCCGTGGCGCTGGCAGCCGCCGCGGGCGACCACCCCCTGGACCGGGGTCCGCGACGCCACCCGGCCGGGCCCGCCGTGCATCCAGGACACCAGCGCGATGGGCAGCGAGGCCTGCCTGACGGTCAACGTCTGGACCCCGCTGCGCCGCGCCGCCGGGCGCCGACCCGTGCTCGTCTGGCTCCACGGCGGCGGATTCATCAACGGCCACGGCGACATCTACGACGCGCGCCGGCTCGCCAGCCGCGGCGACGTCATCGTGGTCACCCTCAACTACCGGCTCGGCGCGTTGGGTTTTCTGGCCCACCCCGCCCTCGGCCCGCACGGGCGCGTCGGCAACTACGGCCTGCTCGACCAGCAGGCCGCGCTGCGGTGGGTGCGCGACAACATCAGCCACTTCGGCGGTGACCCCGCCAAGGTGACCATCGCCGGGGAGTCCGCCGGCGGGATGTCGGTCTGCGACCACCTGGTGGCGCCGGCCTCGGCCGGGCTGTTCCGCTCGGCGATCATCCAGAGCGGCCCGTGCCACGCCCAGGTCGACATCGACACCGGCGAACGGATCAGCGAGACCTTCGCCGCCGACCTCGGCTGCGGCGGGCCCGAGGCCGACCCGGAGGCGATCGCGCGCTGCCTGCGGGCGCTGCCGGTGACCCGGCTGGCGACCTCGCCGTGGTACGTCCACATCGACACCCACTCGCTGACCGGGCCGGTCACCGGCACCGCGGTGCTGCCGGTCGACCCGGTCGACGGCTTCGCCGCCGGCCGCGCGGCGCCGGTCCCGGTGCTGGTGGGCAGCAACCACGACGAGTTCACGATGTTCGCCGCCCTGACCTATCTGCGCACCGGAACGGAGCTGACCGCCGCCGGCTACCCCGGGGCGCTGGCCCGCACGATGGGCGCCGACGCGGCCGCCGTGCAGGCGCAGTATCCGCCGGCCCGCCACGGCGGCAGCGTCTCGCTGGCGTTCGCCGCGGCCGTCGGCGACCACGTGTTCGCCTGTGTGGCCAACCGGATCACCGAGGCGCTGGCCGCCCACGACGCGCCGGTCTACGCCTACGAGTTCGCCGATCCGCGGCCCCCCGCGCCCCAGGGGTTGGCCGGCACCCCGTTCCCGCTCGGGGCCAGCCACGCGCTGGAGGTGGGGTACCTGTTCGACGTCGCCGGGCTGCCCGCGCCGAGTCCCGCCCAGCGCCGGCTCTCCGACCAGATGATCGACTACTGGGCCCGGTTCGTGATCACCGGGGACCCCAACGGCCCGGGCCAGCCGCGGTGGCCGGCCTTCGAGGACCGCCCCGGCGGCGCCCGGTGGATGTCGCTGCGCCCCGACGGCAGCCGGGTCACCACCGATTTCGCCGCCGAGCACCAGTGCCGGTTCTGGGACGCGCTGGCCGCCGGGTCGCGGTAGGGCCCCGGCCGACCTGCGTTCGCGCTACGTTCGCGGGGTCACCCAGGTGGTGATCTCGGCGTGCACCACCTCGGTGCCCCGGCGGTCGGTGACGCTGACCGGGACCCGCAGGTCGGTGCCGTCGGTGAGCGCGGCGAAGTCGGGCAGCGCGGGCAGGCGCGCCTGCGCCCGCAGCGACGTGGTCGCCTTCGACAGGTACTGCACCTCCATCGCCTTGGGGATCCAGCGGTGCGTGGTCGGCACGGTGGCCTCCATCAGCATGCCCATCGCCATCTCCGCGGCGTTGCACGACGCGATCGCGTGCACCGTGTGCAGATGGTTGTAGACGAAGAACCACTTCGGCACCGTCACCTCGGCCAGGCCCGGCTCCATGCGCACCACGTGCGGCAGCACCGAGGCGAAGTAGGGCACCCGCGCCATCGCCGCCGCGGAGAACAGCCGGGTGCCGCCCGGGCGGCCCGCAAGCCGTCGCCAGGCCCGGTAGGTGCTGGTGGAATCGGTCATGGCGGTGAGCCTACCGCCGAACTTACTCCAGAGTAAGATCAGGGGGTCGAGGGCGGCGCCGCGAGCGCCCGCTGTGACGTTTCGCACCGCGCGGCGCGCCGGTCGGTGCCGCCGCCAAAGCCGCCGGTGGGGGGCCCCGCCGGCGGGCCGGAGGCGGATTTGGCCGACGCCCCGATCTGGGGCATACTGTTCAGGTTGCCTTGAGCCGGGCTGTGCCCGGGCGGGGCATCCGACCGGCGCCCACCCGGGCGCCTCCGGTCCCACCTCGGAGCGCGACGAATTCTCGGCGCGGCCCGGTGCCGGTTCGGGCGACACACCCGACCGCGGGGGGCCGGTGTACCAGGACAGGTAAACAGCGGCGGCAGCGCCTCCCCCTGCGGGTGGGGGGCACCACGGACCACCGAGGCCCAGGGCGGGCCTTCGAGGAGTGAGGTAGGAACAGCGTGGCGGGACAGAAGATCCGCATCAGGCTCAAGGCCTACGACCATGAGGCTATCGATGCGTCGGCGCGCAAGATCGTCGAAACGGTCACCCGGACCGGGGCCAACGTGGTGGGCCCGGTGCCGCTGCCGACCGAGAAGAACGTGTACTGCGTCATCCGGTCCCCGCATAAGTACAAGGACTCGCGGGAGCACTTCGAGATGCGCACCCACAAGCGGCTGATCGACATCCTCGATCCGACCCCGAAAACGGTCGACGCCCTGATGCGCATCGACCTGCCCGCCAGCGTCGACGTCAACATCCAATAGGGATCCGGGAGTTCTGAGAAACCATGGCACGTAAAGGCATCCTGGGCACCAAACTGGGCATGACGCAGGTGTTCGACGAGAACAACCGGGTCGTCCCGGTCACCGTGGTCAAGGCCGGCCCGAATGTGGTGACCCGCATCCGCACCCCCGAGCGCGACGGCTACTCCGCGGTGCAGCTGGCCTACGGCGAGGTCAGCCCCCGCAAGGTGAACAAGCCGCTGACCGGCCAGTACGCCGCCGCCGGGGTCAACCCGCGCCGCCACCTCGCCGAGCTTCGGCTCGACGACGAACAGGCAGTCGCCGGCTACGAGGTCGGCCAGGAGCTGACCGCCGAGATCTTCGCCGACGGCAGCTACGTCGACGTCACCGGCACCTCCAAGGGCAAGGGCTTCGCCGGGACCATGAAGCGGCACGGCTTCTCCGGTCAGGGCGCCAGCCACGGCACCCAGGCGGTGCACCGCCGCCCCGGCGCCATCGGTGGCTGCGCCACCCCCGGCCGGGTGTTCAAGGGCGCCCGGATGGCCGGGCGGATGGGCAACGACCGGGTGACCACGCAGAACCTTCTGGTGCACAAGGTCGACGCCGAGAACGGCGTACTGCTGATCAAGGGCGCGGTCCCCGGCCGTGCCGGTGGGCTGGTCATGGTCCGCACCGCGATCAAAAAGGGTGAGAAGTAATGGCTTCGGTAAAGATTGACGTGCACTCGCCGTCCGGCAAGAAGGAAGGCTCGGTGGAGCTGCCGGCCGCGCTGTTCGACGCTCCGGCCAACATCGCGTTGATGCACCAGGTGGTCACCGCGCAGCAGGCCGCCGCGCGCCAGGGCACCCACTCGACCAAGACCCGCGGCGAGGTCCGCGGTGGCGGCCGTAAGCCCTACCGGCAGAAGGGCACCGGTCGCGCCCGGCAGGGCTCGATCCGCGCCCCGCAGTTCACCGGCGGTGGCGTGGTGCACGGCCCGCGGCCGCGCGACTACAGCCAGCGGACCCCGAAGAAGATGATCGCCGCGGCGCTGCGCGCGGCGCTGTCGGACCGGGCCCGCAACGGACGCATTCACGCGGTCACCGAACTGGTCAGCGGCCAGACCCCGTCGACCAAGGGGGCCAAGGCGTTTCTGGCCAGCCTGACCGAGCGCAAGCAGGTGCTGGTGGTCACCGGCCGCAGTGACGAGGTCGGCGTCAAGAGCGTGCGCAACCTGCCGGGTGTGCACATCGTGTCGCCGGACCAGCTCAACACCTACGACGTGCTGCGCGCCGACGACGTGGTGTTCTCGGTGGAGGCGCTCAACGCCTACATCGAGGCGCAGAGCGCCAGCACCGCCCGCACCGAGGAGGTTTCGGCCTGATGGCAACCATCACGGATCCCCGCGACATCATCTTGGCCCCGGTCATCTCGGAGAAGGCCTACGGATTGATCGACGACAACGTGTACACGTTCTTCGTGCACCCGAACTCGAACAAGACCCAGATCAAGATCGCGGTCGAGAAGATCTTCGGCGTCAAGGTGGCGTCGGTGAACACCGCGAACCGTCAGGGCAAGCGCAAGCGCACGCGGACCGGCTTCGGCAAGCGCAAGAACACCAAGCGCGCCATCGTCACCCTGGTGGACGGCAGCAAGCCCATCGACCTGTTCGGAGCGCCGGCCTAGCCGTCGATAGAGAAAGACGTAATAGCTATGGGAATTCGCAAGTACAAGCCGACGACTCCGGGTCGTCGCGGTGCCAGCGTCTCCGATTTCGCTGAGATCACCCGGTCGACCCCGGAGAAATCGCTGGTGCGTCCGCTGCACAGCAAGGGCGGGCGCAACGCGCACGGCCGGATCACCACCCGGCACAAGGGCGGCGGGCACAAGCGCGCCTACCGGGTCATCGACTTCCGCCGCCACGACAAGGACGGCATCGACGCCAAGGTCGCCCACATCGAGTACGACCCGAACCGCACCGCGAACATCGCGCTGCTGCACTACGCGGACGGCGAGAAGCGCTACATCATCGCCCCGCAGGGGCTCAAGCAGGGCACGGTGGTGGAGTCGGGCGCCAACGCCGACATCAAACCGGGCAACAGCCTGCCGCTGCGCAACATGCCGGCCGGTACCGTCATCCACGCCGTCGAGTTGCGGCCCGGCGGCGGCGCCAAGCTGGCGCGCTCGGCCGGATCCAGCATCCAGCTGCTCGGTAAGGAAGGCAGCTACGCCTCGCTGCGGATGCCCTCCGGGGAGATCCGCCGCGTCGACGTCCGCTGCCGCGCCACCGTCGGCGAGGTGGGCAACTCCGAGCAGGTCAACATCAGCTGGGGCAAGGCCGGCCGCATGCGGTGGAAGGGCAAGCGCCCGAGCGTCCGCGGTGTGGTGATGAACCCGGTCGACCACCCGCACGGTGGTGGTGAGGGCAAGACCTCCGGTGGTCGTCACCCGGTCAGCCCGTGGGGCCAGCTCGAAGGACGTACCCGTAAACCGAACAAACCGAGCGACAAGCTCATCGTCCGACGCCGGCGCACCGGCAAGAAGAAGTCGCGCTAGGAAGTCGAGGAGTAGCCAGCGATGCCACGCAGCCTGAAAAAGGGTCCGTTCGTCGACGACCATCTGCTCAAGAAGGTCGACGTGCAGAACGAGAAGAACACCAAGCAGGTCATCAAGACCTGGTCGCGTCGGTCGACGATCATCCCCGACTTCATCGGGCACACGTTCGCCGTGCACGACGGGCGCAAGCACATCCCGGTGTTCGTCACCGAATCCATGGTGGGCCACAAACTTGGTGAGTTCGCGCCGACCCGCACGTTCAAGGGTCACATCAAGGACGACCGGAAGAGCAAGCGCCGATGAGTGTTTCGACTGAATACCCCACCGCGACCGCCAAGGCCCGTTTCGTGCGGGTGTCGCCGATGAAAGCGCGCCGGGTGATCGACCTGGTGCGCGGCAAGTCGGTGGCCCAGGCGCTCGACATCCTGCGCTGGGCGCCGCAGCAGGCCAGCACGCCGGTGGCCAAGGTGATCGCCAGCGCCGCGGCGAACGCCCAGAACAACGACGGGCTGGACCCGGACACGTTGGTGGTCGCCGCGATCTACGCCGACGAGGGCCCGACCGCCAAGCGCATCCGTCCGCGGGCCCAGGGCCGCGCGTTCCGGATCCGCCGGCGCACCAGCCACATCACCGTGGTCGTGGAGAGCCGCCCGGAGCGCCGCCGCGGCGGCGGGTCGGCCGGCAGCGCCCGGGCACGCCGCGCGCAGGCCAGCAAGGCCGCCGCGGCGAAGAAGGCCGCCCCGTCTGAAACTCCCGAGACCCCTGACGCGAAGGGAGGCTCGCAGTAGTGGGCCAGAAGATCAACCCGCACGGTTTCCGGCTCGGTATCACCACCGACTGGAAGTCGCGGTGGTACGCCGACAAGCAGTACGCCGACTACGTGAAGGAAGACGTCGCGATCCGTCGGCTGCTCTCCACCGGCCTGGAGCGCGCCGGCATCGCCGATGTGGAGATCGAGCGCACCCGCGACCGGGTGCGGGTCGACATCCACACCGCGCGCCCGGGCATCGTCATCGGCCGGCGCGGCACCGAGGCCGAGCGCATCCGTGGTGATTTGGAGAAACTCACCGGCAAGCAGGTGCAGCTGAACATCCTCGAGGTCAAAAACCCCGAGTCGCGCGCCCAGCTGGTGGCCCAGGGGGTCGCCGAGCAGCTGAGCAACCGGGTCGCGTTCCGGCGCGCCATGCGCAAGGCCATCCAGTCGGCCATGCGTCAGGCGGGCGTCAAGGGCATCCGGGTGCAGTGCTCCGGGCGCCTCGGCGGTGCGGAGATGAGCCGCTCGGAGTTCTACCGCGAGGGGCGGGTGCCGCTGCACACGCTGCGCGCCGACATCGACTACGGCCTGTACGAGGCCCGCACCACCTTCGGCCGCATCGGCGTGAAGGTCTGGATCTACAAGGGTGACGTCGTCGGCGGCAAGCGCGAACTGGTCACCGCGCCGGCCGGGGCCGACCGTCCGCGCCGGGACCGTCCGGCCGGGGGCCGGCCGCGTCGCAGCGGCGCCTCGGGCACCACCGCGACCAGCACCGACGCCGGTCGCGCCGCATCCGGCGCCGAGGAGGCCCCGGCCACCGCGACCGCGGCCGAACCGCAGAGCACGGAGAGCTGAACCATGTTGTTTCCCCGCAAGGTCAAACACCGCAAGCAGCATCACCCCCGCCAGCGTGGCCTGGCCAGCGGTGGCACCACGGTGAGTTTCGGTGACTTCGGCATCCAGGCGCTCAGCCATGCCTACGTCACCAACCGGCAGATCGAGTCCGCCCGTATCGCCATCAACCGGCACATCAAGCGTGGCGGCAAGGTGTGGATCAACATCTTCCCGGACCGCCCGCTGACCAAGAAGCCCGCCGAGACCCGGATGGGGTCGGGCAAGGGCTCGCCGGAGTGGTGGGTGGCCAACGTCAAGCCGGGCCGGGTGCTCTTCGAGCTGAGCTACCCCAACGAGGCGATCGCCCGGGCGGCACTGACCAGGGCGATGCACAAGCTGCCGCTGAAGGCGCGCATCGTCACCCGAGAGGAGCAGTTCTGATGGCAGTGGGAGTCTCCGCCGGTGAGCTGCGCGAACTCTCCGACGACGAGTTGACCGACCGGCTGCGCGAGTCGAAGGAAGAGCTGTTCAACCTGCGCTTCCAGATGGCGACCGGCCAGTTGAGCAACAACCGCCGGCTGCGCACCGTGCGTCGGGAGATCGCGCGGGTCTACACCGTGCTGCGTGAACGTGAGCTGGGCCTGGCTTCCGGCCCCGATGGTGAGGAATCGTAAATGGCAGACAACCAGACCAAGGGGCCCAAGCACACCCCGCGCACCGAGCGGCCGCGCGGTCGGCGCAAGACCCGCATCGGCTACGTCGTCAGCGACAAGATGCAGAAGACCGTCGTCGTCGAGCTGGAGGACCGCGTGCAGCACCCGCTGTACGGCAAGATCATCCGGACCACGACCAAGGTCAAGGCGCACGACGAGAACAGCATCGCCGGCGTCGGCGACCGGGTGTCGCTGATGGAGACCCGTCCGCTGTCGGCCACCAAGCGGTGGCGGCTCGTCGACATCCTGGAAAAGGCCAAGTAGGCCCCCGCTGCCGCGCTAGTCTTCGACCAGACAGCCGCGCGAGCAGACACCGAAGTCCCCGACACGCCGAGCGTGCGGGGACTTTCGTGTCGACTCGGCGCACCCGGAGGAGGCGGCACATGGAGTTCGGCGGCACCATCGAGGTCGACATCCGCGACTCCGAGCCCGACTGGACGCCCTACGTCGCCCCGCGCGCCGCGCCCGACGCGCCCAACGTGCTCTACGTGGTCTGGGACGACGTCGGCATCGCCACCTGGGACTGCTTCGGCGGGCTGGTGGAGATGCCGGCGATGAGCCGGATCGCCGCCGCCGGGGTGCGGCTGTCGCAGTTCCACACCACCGCGTTGTGCTCGCCGACGCGGGCGGCGCTGCTGACCGGGCGCAACCCCACCAGCGTGGGGATGGCCACCATCGAGGAGTTCACCGACGGGTTCCCCAACAGCCACGGGCGCATCCCCGCCGAGACCGCGCTGCTCTCGGAGGTACTCGCCGAGCACGGCTACAACACCTACGCCACCGGGAAACGGCACCTGACCCCGCTGGAGGAGGCCAACCTGGCGGGCACCAAACGGCACTGGCCGGTCTCCCGCGGCTTCGAACGCTTCTACGGGTTCCTCGGGGGCGAGACCAACCAGTGGTACCCGGATCTGGTGTACGACAACCACCCGGTGGACCCGCCGGCCACCCCCGAGGACGGCTACCACCTGTCGGCCGACATCGCCGACAAGACCATCGAGTTCATCCGCGACGCCAAGGTGATCGCCCCGGACAAACCGTGGTTCTCCTACGTGTGTCCGGGGGCCGGGCACGCCCCGCACCACGTGGCCGCCGAGTGGGCCGACCGCTACGCCGGCCGGTTCGACATGGGCTACGAGCGGTACCGCGAGATCGTGCTGGACAACCAGAAACGGCTGGGGCTGGTGCCCGCCGACACCGCGCTGTCCGCGGTCAACCCCTACACCGACGCCACCAGCGCCGACGGGCGGGGCTGGCCGGCGCTCGACACCGTGCGGCCGTGGGAGAGCCTCGACGACCAGGAGAGGCGCCTGTTCGCCCGGATGGCCGAGGTCTTCGCCGGGTTCCTGTCCTACACCGACGCCCAGATCGGCCGGATCCTGGACTATCTGGAGGAGACCGGCCAGCTCGACAACACCATCATCGTGGTCATCTCCGACAACGGCGCCAGCGGGGAGGGCGGCCCCAACGGCTCAGCCAACGAGAACAAGTTCTTCAACGGCTATCTCGACAGCGTCCAGGAGGCGGCGAGCGCCCTCGAGCTGCTCGGTTCGCCGGAGACCTACAACCACTACCCGATCGGGTGGGCGATGGCGTTCAACACCCCCTACAAGCTGTTCAAGCGCTACGCCTCCCACGAGGGCGGGATCGCCGATCCGGCGATCATCTCCTGGCCGGCCGGGATCGCGGCGCGCGGGCGGGTGCTCGACACCTACATCAACGTCTGCGACGTGACGCCGACGGTCTATGACCTGCTCGGCCTCACCCCGCCGGCCACCGTGCGCGGCGTGGCGCAGAAACCTCTCGAGGGGGTGAGCTTCAAGGCGGCGCTGACCGACCCGGGGGCGCCCACCGACAAACACACCCAGTTCTACTCGATGCTGGGCACCCGCGGCATCTGGCACCGAGGCTGGTTCGCCGGCACCGTGCATGCGGCGGCCCCGTCGGGGTGGGGACGGTTCGACGCCGATCGCTGGGAGCTCTACCACATCGAATCCGACCGCAGCCAGACCCACGACCTGGCCGCCGAGAACCCGGAGAAGCTCGAGCAGCTGCAGGCGCTGTGGTTCGCCGAGGCCCGCAAATACCAGGGCCTGCCGCTCAGCGACCTCAACGTGCTCGAGATGAGGGGCCGCACGCGACCGGGCCTGGCCGGCGAACGCGACCGCTACGTCTACTACCCGGGCACCGCCGAGGTGCCGCTGGGGGCGTGCGTGTCGCTGCGGGGACGTTCGTTCGCGCTGTTGGCCCGGGTGCGCCTGGACCGGCCCGACGCCGCCGGGGTGCTGATCAAGCAGGGGGCGCGTCACGGCGGCCACGTGCTGTTCCTGCGCGACGGCCACCTGCACTACGTCTACAACTTCCTCGGCGAGCGCGAACAGTGGCTCTCCGCGCCGGCGGCCGTGCCGGTCGGCGAGCACATCCTCGGGGTGCGCTACGAGCGGTCGGGCACCGTGCCCGCCACCCCCACCCCGATCGGCACGGCGTCGCTGTACCTCGACGACACCGTGGTGGCCACCCTGCCGGAGATGATCACCCAGCCCGGCGCGTTCGCCCTGGCCGGCGGCGGGGTGAGCGTGGGCCGCAACACCGGCCAGGCGGTGTCGAGTGCGTATGCGGCGCCGTACCCGTTCACCGGCGGGCATCTCCTCGACGTCACCGTCGACGTGTCCGGCGAGCCGTACGCCGACGTGCACAGGGAGTTGGCGGCGGCGTTCGCGCGCGACTGACGCGACGCATCAGCGCCCGGCCCCGGCGCGCCTGGTCCTACGCTCACCCCATGCTCTCGGAGTTGATCGAACTTGCCGGCGGGGCGTTTCGGATGGGCGCCGCCGGGTTCTACCCGGAGGAGACGCCGGTGCACGTCGCCACGGTCGCCGGGTTCGCGGTGGAGCGCCACCCGGTGACCAACGCGCAGTACGGCGCGTTCGTCGCCGACACCGGCTACGTCACGCTCGCCGAGCAGGCCCCGGACCCGGCGCTGTACCCGGGTGCCGCCGCGGCGGATCTGGTGCCCGGCGCGCTGGTGTTCACCCCCACCGCCGGGCCGGTGGATCTGCGCGACTGGCGGCGGTGGTGGGCCTGGGTGCCCGGGGCGTGCTGGCGTCACCCGCGCGGACCCGGCAGCGGCATCGACGCTCATCCCGACCATCCGGTGGTGCAGGTGGCCTACCCCGACGCCGCGGCCTACGCGCGCTGGGCGGGCCGGCGGCTGCCCACCGAGGCCGAATGGGAGTACGCCGCACGCGCCGGGGCCGACACCGTCTACCCGTGGGGCGACGAAGCGCACCCCGATGGGCGGCTGATGGCCAACACCTGGCAGGGCGCATTCCCGTACCGCAACGACGGCGCGGCCGGCTGGGCGGGCACCTCACCGGTGGGGGTGTTCCCGGCCAACGGCTTCGGCCTGCTCGACATGATCGGCAACGTCTGGGAGTGGACCGCGACCCGGTTCTCCGCCCGCCACGGTTTGGCCGCACCCGCCGCACCCGCCGCGGCGTGCTGCGCCCCACCGCCCGCGGCCGACCCGGAGGTCATCCAGGTGCTCAAGGGCGGCTCGCACCTGTGCGCCCCGGAGTACTGCCACCGCTACCGCCCGGCGGCGCGCAGCCCGCAGTCGACGGACAGCGCCACCGGCCACATCGGGTTTCGCTGCGTGGTGTGAGCGCGGGTTAACGATTCGGTTGCGGCGGCGTGCCGGTGCCCGCCGTCGCGGGTGCGGCGTGCTTCGGTGGACCCGATGACAACCTCCGTGCACCCCCCGCTCGCCGCGAGTGCGGCCGCGCTGCTGGCGGCGCTGCTGTGGGCCGCCCCGGCCTCCGCGGCGCCGGACTTCGACGAGCAGGGCTATGTGAACTCCACGGCGCGCTGCAGCGACACCGCCGTCGTCTTCGGGGCCACCGAACGGTCCCGGGTGGCGATCTGTGACGACGGCGACGGCGGCTACCAGTACCGCGGGGTGCGCATCGAAGACGGCGCGAAGCTGATCACCGGGGCGTCGTCGTCGGGATCGGGAACCTTCAGCGCCACCCGCGCCGGGATCACCTACACGGTGTCGGCGAAGTCGCTGACGATCACCGAGGGAGAGACGACGATCCGCACCGAGCCGATGGTCGACTTCCACGGCGCGTCGGCCCCCGACACCGAGGACCCGGACCCAAGCCCCACCGAGGCCCCGGCGGAGACGCCCGCCGACACCCCCACCCCGACCACCCCGCTGCCGCCGCCGCTGCCCGCCGAGGAGGGCCACATCGCCTCCTGATGCGGCCTCCTGAGCGGGACCGATCGGCGGTCAGTGCACGTCGAGGCGGCGGAACGCGGCCAGCGCCGCGGCCGCGAACATCACCGTCATCGCCGCGAGCAGTGCCGCCCAGCCCCAGGCCAGGCCGTGCTGCAACTGGTTGTCGCCGACGGCGTAGAAGAACGGCGACACGAACCGGCGCGGATGCAGCCAGTCGACGACCGGTGCCAACGAGTTGATCAGATAGGTCAGCGCCGCGATCCCCGCGGTGATGCCGAACGCCAGCCCGCGGCTGCCGGTGAGCGCGCCGACGGCCAACGCCAGGGCGCCGAAGACCAACCCCAAAAGCCACACCCCGACGGTGACCCCCACCAGCGCGCCGGCGCCGATGTGCAGATCGAACCAACGTCCGGTCAGCACGCAGCCGGCGGTGACGATCGGCACCGGCAGCGCCTGCACGGTCAGCGCCGCCAGTTTGGCGGCGAGAATCGCCCCGCGGCTCACCGGCAGCGTCGCGACCAGCGCCAGGCTGCCGTCCTCGTTCTGCCCGGCCACCGCCGACCCGCCGTAGCCGATGGTGGCGATCAACACGATCAGCGGCACGAAGTTGCCGTACAGGTTGGCGTTGAGCCAGCCGTCGGGGGAGGTCAGCCCTGAGCCGGCCGCCCCGACCAGCGCACCGAGGGTGGAGTCGGTGAGCGCATCGAGGTCGGTGTCGTTCTTCACCACCGGATACAGCGCCACCACGAGGAACACGTACACCGCCATGCCCACCGAGTAGCCGATGATCAGCCGGCGCCGCAGCCGCAGATCCAAGGCGGTGATGGCCGCGATAGCGGTGCTCACCGGTGCCCGTCGGTGCGGTAGTAGTCGCGGAACAACTCGTCGAGGCTGGCCGGGCGGGCGGTCAGATCCACCGCGTCGGCCTCGGCGGCCGCCCGCAGCAGCGCGCCGATGGGCCCGCTGACCGACAACTGGATCTCGGTGCCGTCGCCGCCGAGCACCTCGACGCCGTCGAGCGCGGCGAACCGGCGGGGGTCCACCGGCGCGGCGAAGCGCAGCCGCACCGTTTTCGGCGCCGCCGCCCGCAGGTTCGCCACGGTGTCGGTGACCACGAGGTGCCCGTCGCGGATGATCGCCACCCGGTCGACCAGCCGCTGCACCTCGTCGAGGTCGTGGGAGGACAAGAACACCGTGCGGCCCTGTGCGACCGTCTCGCGCACCAGCCGGGCGAACTCGTCCTGCAACAGCGGATCGAGCCCCGCGGTGGGCTCGTCGAGCACCAACAGCTCCGGGCGGTGGGCGAACGCGTTGAGCAGCCCGATCTTCTGCACGTTGCCCTTCGACAGGGTGTGCACCGGCCGATCCAGTTCGGCGCTGAACCGCTCGGCCAGCTCGTCGCGGAAGCGCCGGTCGGGCCGCTGGCCGGCGCCGCGGATCCGGGCGAGCCGATCGAGGATCTGCCGGCCGGTCAACCGCGGATACAGCGACAACTCCCCGGGCAGGTAGCCGACGCGGCGGTGCACCGCCACCGTCTCGGTCCACGGGTCGCGGTCGAACACCCGGGCGCGCCCCGCGGTGGGGGCGTACAGCCCCAGCAGCAGCCGGATCGTCGTCGTCTTGCCGGCGCCGTTGGGGCCGAGAAACCCGAACACCTCCCCGGCGCCGATGTGCAGCGACACGTCGCGCACCCCGCGCCGGGCGCCGAACCGGCGGGTCAACCCCTCGGCGCAGACCACCGCGGCAGACCCCGGCGGGGCGGGGTCGTGCCCGCGTCGGGTCGTCGCGGAGGCCACCTGCAGCAGTCTAGGGCGTCTAGGGCGTGGGGTCGCCGCGCACCGGCGAACGGCGGCCCCGCCGCGGGGCGCCGCTGCCGCCAATTTGGTGGAAAGCCGGTGGTCACCCTAGTATGTGGGGGTTGCCTAGGGCAGACCTCGGCTGGCCGTGACCGGTTGGCCCCGCGTGCCCGTGGCCAACGACAAGACCGCGCACGTCCAGGTCGGTATCTGGCGTGTCTATACCACCAGGTCAGGAGATCGAGTGATTCAGCAGGAATCGCGGCTCAAGGTTGCCGACAACACGGGCGCCAAGGAGATCCTGTGCATCCGTGTGCTCGGCGGGTCCGGGCGCCGCTACGCCGGGATCGGCGACATCGTCGTGGCCACCGTCAAAGACGCCATTCCCGGCGGCAACGTCAGCCGCGGTGATGTGGTCAAGGCGGTGATCGTGCGGACCGCCAAGGAGCGCCGCCGTCCCGACGGCAGCTACATCAAGTTCGACGAGAACGCCGCAGTCATCATTAAGGGCGACAACGACCCGCGCGGGACCCGCATCTTCGGGCCGGTCGGCCGGGAACTGCGCGAGAAGCGCTTCATGAAGATCGTGTCGCTGGCCCCGGAGGTGTTGTAGATGAAAGTGCACAAAGGTGACACGGTGCTGGTGATCGCCGGCAAGGACAAGGGCGCCAAGGGCAAGGTGATTCAGGCCTACCCGGGCCGCGACCGGGTGCTGGTCGAGGGCGTCAACCGGATCAAGAAGCACACCGCGGTGTCGACCAACGAGCGGGGCGCCCAGTCCGGGGGCATCGTCACCCAGGAGGCGACGATCCACGTGTCCAACGTGATGGTCGTCGACTCCGACGGCAAGCCGACCCGCGTCGGGTACCGGGTGGATGAGGAGACCGGCAAGAAGGTCCGGGTCTCCAAGCGCAACGGCGAGGACATCTGATGACCACTGCACAGAAAGTTCAGCCGCGGCTGAAGGCGCGCTACCGCGAGGAGATCCGTGACGCGCTGAACAAGGAGTTCGGCTACGCCAACGTCATGCAGATCCCCGGCATGGTCAAGGTCGTGGTCAACATGGGCGTCGGCGACGCCGCCCGCGACGCGAAACTGATCAACGGCGCGGTCAACGACTTGTCGCTGATCACCGGGCAGAAGCCGGAGATCCGCCGGGCCCGCAAGTCGATCGCCCAGTTCAAACTGCGCGAGGGTATGCCGATCGGCGCACGGGTCACGCTGCGCGGCGACCGCATGTGGGAGTTCCTCGACCGGCTCACCTCGATCGCGCTGCCGCGTATCCGCGACTTCCGCGGCCTGTCGCCCAAGCAGTTCGACGGCACCGGCAACTACACCTTCGGGCTCTCCGAGCAGTCGGTGTTCCACGAGATCAACGTGGACTCGATCGACCGGCCCCGCGGGATGAACATCACCGTCGTCACCTCGGCGACGACCGACGAAGAAGGACGAGCGCTGCTACGGGCCCTCGGCTTTCCGTTCAAGGAGAACTGAACAGATGGCAAAAAAGGCACTGGTCAACAAGGCCCAGCGCAAGCCCAAGTTCAAGGTGCGCGGCTACACCCGCTGCAACAAGTGCGGGCGCCCGCGCGCGGTCTACCGCAAGTTCGGGCTGTGCCGCATCTGCCTGCGCGACATGGCGCACGCCGGCGAACTGCCCGGTGTGCAGAAGAGCAGTTGGTGAACCGATGATCTCGGCGCCCTCGACCCGAACCCCACAGATGCGGAAGGCCCGGCAGGGAACCACCGCAAGGAAGGTGACCCGGCTGTCATGACGATGACGGACCCCATCGCAGACCTGTTGACGCGCGTGCGCAACGCCAACTCGGCGTACCACGACGAGGTGAGCCTGCCGCACTCCAAGCTCAAGGCCAACATCGCCGACATCCTCAAGCGGGAGGGCTACATCAGCGACTTCCGCGTCGAGGACGCGCGGGTGGGCAAGACGCTGGTGGTGGAGCTCAAGTACGGCCCGAACCGCGAGCGCAGCCTCGCCGGGCTGCGGCGCGTCTCCAAGCCGGGGCTGCGGGTGTATGCGAAATCGACCAACCTGCCCCGGGTGCTGGGCGGGCTGGGCGTGGCGATCATCTCCACGTCCTCCGGGCTGGTCACCGACCGACAGGCAGCCAGACAACGCGTGGGCGGCGAAGTCCTCGCCTACGTGTGGTAGCGGGGGACAGGAAGCTTAGGTAGAAGATTATGTCGCGAATTGGTAAGGATCCGGTTCTGGTGCCCTCAGGCGTCGATGTCAACATCGACGGTCGCCACGTCTCGGTGAAGGGCCCCAAGGGCACTTTGGAACTGAACGTCTCGGAGCCGCTGAGCGTCGTGCGCAACGACGACGGCGCGATCGTGGTCACCCGCCCCGACGACCACCGGGAGAACCGGGCGCTGCACGGGCTGAACCGCTCGCTGGTGGCCAACCTGGTCACCGGGGTGACCGAGGGCTACACCACCAACATGGAGATCCACGGGGTGGGCTACCGCGTGCAGCTCAAGGGCTCCACCCTGGAGTTCGCCCTGGGCTTCAGCCACCCGGTGGTGGTCGAGGCCCCGGAGGGCATCACCTTCGCGGTGGAGTCCCCGACGAAGTTCTCGGTCTCCGGCATCGACAAGCAGAAGGTCGGTCAGATCACGGCGGTCATCCGCCGGCTGCGCCGCCCCGACCCGTACAAGGGCAAGGGTGTGCGCTACGCCGGCGAGCAGATCCGCCGCAAGGTCGGAAAGACAGGTAAGTAGTCATGGCGCAAACACAGCCAGCCACCGAGTGGAAGCCGGTGGGGCAGAACATCTCCGCAGCGCGGCGGATCGCGCGCAAGCGTCGTCACGCCCGGCTGCGCAAGACCATCTCGGGCACCGCGCAGCGTCCGCGCCTGGTCGTGCACCGGTCGTCGCGGCACATCCACGTGCAGCTGGTCAACGACCTCAACGGCACCACGCTGGCCGCCGCGTCGTCGATCGAGGCCGATGTGCGTGCCGTGCAGGGCGACAAGAAGGCCCACAGTGTGCGGGTCGGCCAGCTCATCGCCGAGCGGGCCAAGGCGATCGGCGTCGGATCGGTGGTGTTCGACCGCGGTGGCTACACCTACGGCGGACGGATCGCGGCGTTGGCCGACGCCGTCCGCGAGAACGGATTGAGCTTCTAATGACGATCAGCAACGAAGGGACCGCATGATGGCGGAGCAGCCGACCGGCGCGGGCGCACCGAACACCGGTGGTGGCCGCGGCCGTCGCGACGGTGGCCGGGGCCGAGACCGCGACGACAAGAGCAACTACCTGGAGCGCGTCGTCGCGATCAACCGGGTCTCCAAGGTGGTCAAGGGCGGCCGCCGGTTCTCCTTCACCGCCCTGGTGGTGGTCGGCGACGGCAACGGCATGGTCGGCGTCGGCTACGGCAAGGCCAAGGAGGTCCCGGCCGCGATCGCCAAGGGCGTCGAGGAGGCCCGCAAGGCCTTCTTCCGGGTGCCGATGATCGGGGGCACCATCACCCACCCGGTGCAGGGCGAGGCCGCGGCCGGGGTGGTGCTGCTGCGCCCGGCCAGCGCCGGTACCGGTGTGATCGCCGGGGGTGCGGTGCGTGCGGTGCTCGAATGCGCCGGCGTGCACGACATCCTGTCGAAGTCGCTGGGCAGCGACAACGCGATCAACGTGGTGCACGCCACCGTGGCCGCGCTGAAGATGCTGCAGCGGCCCGAGGAGGTCGCCGCCCGCCGCGGTCTGCCGATCGAAGACGTCGCGCCGGCACGGATGTTGCAGGCCCGGCGGGAGAGCGAGGCGCTGGCCGCCTCGACAGCCAGCGAAGGAACCGCATAGTCATGGCAGAACTGAAGATCACCCAGGTGCGCTCCACCATCGGCGCCCGGTGGCATCAGCGGGAGAGCCTGCGCACCCTGGGATTGCGCAAGATCCGCCAGACGGTGGTCCGCGAGGACAACCCGCAGACCCGCGGCCTGATCAAGGCCGTCCACCACCTGGTGCGAGTTGAGGAGGCATCATGACGCCGATCAAGCTGCACGACCTGGCGCCGGCGCCCGGATCGAAGACCAAGCGCACCCGGGTGGGCCGCGGCGAGGGGTCGGGCCGGGGCAAGACCGCCGGTCGCGGCACCAAGGGCACCAAGGCCCGCAAGAACGTGCCGGTCACCTTCGAGGGTGGCCAGATGCCGATCCACATGCGCCTGCCCAAGCTCAAGGGGTTCCGCAACCGGTTCCGCACCGAGTACGCCGTGGTCAACGTCGGTGATCTGGCCCGGCTGTTCCCCGCCGGCGGGACCGTCGGGATCGACGAGTTGGTGGCCAAGGGTGCGGTGCGTAAGAACACCCTGGTCAAGGTGCTCGGCGACGGCACGGTGAGCGTCAAGCTCGACGTCACCGCCCACAAGTTCTCCGGCAGCGCCCGCGAGAAGCTGACCGCCGCCGGCGGCTCGGCCACCGAACTGTAGGTCCCAGCGACCCGCGAGTAGACGCGACAGTCCCCGCACGCCCGGCGTGCCGGGGACTGTCGCGTCTGAGCGTCAGGTCTGTGCGCTGGTCTGCGGGTCAGGTCTGCGCGCGAGCACCGAGCACGTCGCCGAACAGGGCTTGCCGCACAGCGAGTTCGCGGGGATCGCTCCAGAGGTGGAACCCCATCCGGTTCATCGCATAGGCAAACCCGGTGCCGGTGTCAGGGTCGGCGAACCCGAACGATCCGCCGAGGCCGGGTGTGCCGAACGCCGCATCGGAGGATCCGAACCGGAAATGCGGCACCGGTTTGCAATAGCCCAGCGAGAAGGCCGAATCCACGTGGAGCACCTTGTCGCGCGGACCTCCGCTGGGCGTCGGTGCCGGGGTCGCCAGCGCGGCGAGCGTCGCGGCGGTCAGCCCCAGTTCTCGGCCGCCCGTGGCGGCGCACCCGTAGGCGCGCGCCACCGCATCGGCGGTGCCGATGCCGTTGGCGGCCGGGATCTCCACGGTGCGGATCTCCTCGCGGTTGAAGTCGCGCATCGGGTCGATCCCGGTGATGATGTTGGCCGCGCGTCCGGTCAAGCCGAACGGGTTCAGCAACGCCAGCACCAGCCGCGGCGGCAGCGCCCCCAGATGCAGCAGTGCGGCGGCGCGGTGCCAGCCGTGCAGGTGGGCGACCCGGTCGCGATCGACCTGCGGCGGCAGCCCGATGTGCAGATCCAGCCCCAGAGGCGCGGCGACCTCGTCGGCGAAGAATTGACCCAGGGTGCGCCCGGCCGGGTCGGCGTGCCGCAGCAGCTCGGACTCATACCAGCCCAGCGTGATCGCGTGATAGCCGTGCCGGGTGCCCGGCGGCCACGCCGGGGCCTGGGCGGCCAGCGCGTCGGAGAGCCGCTGGGTATCGGCCAGGTCGCTGAGCTGCAACCGCGCGTCGAGCGCCGGTAGGCCCGCTTGGTGGGCCAGCAGCTGGCGCACCGTGATGTCGGCCTTGCCGGCCCGGGCGAACTGCGGCCAGTAGTCGGCGACGCGGGCGTCGTAGTCGAGCAGACCGCGGGAGGCGGCCACCGCCAGCGCCAGCGACGAGATCCCCTTGGACGTGGAGTAGAGGTTGACGACGGTGTCGGGACGCCACGGCACACGGGTCCGGCCGTCGCGGTAGCCACCCCACAGGTCAACGACCTTGCGCCCGTTGCGATACACCGCCACCGCCGCCCCGATCTCCGTACCCCGGGCGAAATTCGCCCGGAACGCATCGGCGACCGGGCCGTATCCGTCGTCGACGTCGCCGTGGACCGCGTCAGGAGGAACGGAGGTTTTACGGGGCATCCCGCCGTTATAACAGCTGCGGCAGCACCTCGGCGGCCAGCAGCTCCATCTGCTCGTGATCGTCGGCCACGGTCGCGCCGACCGGGTTGAGCACGATCGTCTCGGCGCCGGCGTCGAGCACC
Source organism: Mycolicibacillus parakoreensis (assembly GCF_022370835.2). Next base: position 3,128,171 of record NZ_CP092365.1, on the reverse strand, counting down.
GCGGCCAGCCCGCCGGCCACGTCGGCGGGCGTGCCGGCCACCGCGACCGCGGCGGCGTCGCGCAGCCGACCCCCGTAGATCCGGTCGATCCCGGCGAGGACCCGGTCGCGGGCGCGCCCCGCGTCGGCGTCGACGCTCAGATACACCCGCTTGCCGATGCGGAAGCCGGCCGGGTCGCGGTCCTGGTCGGCCAGCTCCCGGCGCAGGACGCCGACCTGCTCGGCGAAGGCGGCGGTGGTCGCCGAGCCCGCGCCCATGAACCCGTCGCCGTGGCGCACCGCGCGGGCCAGCGCGGCCGGGGCGTGCCCGCCGAACCACAGCGGCGGGTGGGGTCGCTGGATCGGTTTGGGGGCGATCGCCACGTCCTCCAGGTGGCGGAAGCGACCGGAGAACGTGACCTGCGGGGTATCCGACCAGGCCGCTTTCATCAGCTCGAGGCCCTCGGTGAACCGCGCGAGGAACGTCTGCCGATCGACACCGAACGCGGCGAAGCGCCGCGACGGGCCGCCGGCACCGACGCCGAGCTCCAACCGACCGCCGCTGAGCCGGTCGATCGTGGTGGCCGCCGCCGCCAGCTGCAGCGGATCGTGCAGGGTGCTCACCAGCACCGCCACTCCCAACCGGAGCCGGTCGGTGCACGCCGCGGCGTAGGCCAGCACCTCCAGCGGGGCCAGCAGCGGGGCCGCCCCGACGGCCTGCTCCAGTGTCCAGCCGGCCTCGAACCCCAACTGCTCGGCCCGGGTCAGATAGGACCGCAGCGCGGGAGCGTCGGCACCGGTGAGGTCGAACTGGGGAATGGAGACGGACCATCGCACCCCCTCACGCTACGTCGGTAGGCTCAGACCATGTTCTCCTTGCTGCCCGACCTGCCCGGCGCCGATGAACTGCGCGGGGTGCTGCGCCGTGTGGACACCGCGCGCCATCGCGGCGTGCCCGACGGCTGCGTGCTCGAACTCGACCTGCAGGCGGTGCCGCGGGAGACCAGCACGTTCGATCCGCTGGCGATTCTCAGCGCGGGCGGGCGCCCCCCGTTGCTGCGTGATGTGATCGAGGCGCTCCGGCGGGGCGCCGACGACCCGCGGGTGGCCGGACTGATTGCGCGGGTGCAACTTCCGGCGGCCGCCGCCGGTCCGGTGCAGGAACTGCGCGAGGCCGTCGCCGCGTTCAGCGCCGTCAAACCGTCGCTGGCCTGGGCCGAGACCTACCCGGGGACGCTGTCGTACTATCTGGCGTCGGCGTTCGGCGAGGTGTGGATGCAGCCGTCGGGGACCGTCGGTCTGATCGGGTTCGCCACCAACGCGGTGTTTCTGCGCAGCGCCCTGCAGAAGGCCGGGATCGAGGCGCAGTTCGTCGCCCGGGGTGAATACAAGTCCGCGGCAAACCTTTTCACCGAGGACGGCTACACCGACGCGCACCGTGAGGCCGACACCGCCTTGGTGGAGAGCCTGCACACGCAGGTGCGCGACGCGGTGGCGACGTCGCGTGGCGTGGCCGCCGACACCCTCGACGCACTGGCCGATCGGGCGCCGCTGCTGCGCGACGACGCCGTGGCCGCCGGGCTCGTCGACCGGATCGGATTCCGCGATCAGGCCTACGGGCGCATCGCCGAACTGGTCGGCGCGCCGGGGATCTCCGCCGACGCCGGGGACGCCGACAACACCGAGGACGCACCGCCGCGGCTGTATCTGTCGCGCTACGCCCACGCCACTTCACCGCGTCCCGGGCTGCCGAACATCCCGGGGCGCAAAGCCAAACCGGCGATCGCGATCGTCACCGTCGCGGGCGGGATCGTCAGCGGCCGCGGTGGGCCGCAGCCCTCGCCGCTGGGCCGGGCCAACGCCGGAGGCGACACCATCGCCGCGGCGCTGCGCGAGGCGGCGTCCAGCGACGACGTCGCCGCGATCGTGCTGCGGGTGGACAGCCCCGGCGGGTCGGTGACCGGATCGGAGACCATCTGGCGGGCGGTGGCCAAGGCCCGCGACGCCGGCAAACCGGTGGTCGCCTCGATGGGCGCGGTCGCCGCGTCCGGCGGCTACTACATCTGCGCCGGCGCGGACACGATCCTCGCCAATCCCGGCACGATCACCGGATCGATCGGGGTGGTCACCGGCAAGCTCGTCGCCCGCGACCTCAAGGAACGCCTCGGGGTGGGCAGCGACACCGTGCGCACCAACGCCAACGCCGACGCCTGGTCGATCAACGCGCCGTTCACCGCCGACCAGCAGGCCCAGGTGGAGGCCGAAGCCGACCTGTTCTACACCGATTTCGTGCAGCGGGTCGCCGAGGGCCGCGGACTCGGCGCCGACAAGGTGGAGAAGGTGGCCCGCGGGCGGGTCTGGACCGGTGCCGACGCCCTCACCCAGGGTCTGGTCGACGAGCTGGGCGGGCTGCACACCGCGATCCGGCGGGCCCGGGTGTTGGCCGGGCTCGACGCCGACGCCGACACCCGCGCGTTGCACTACCCGGGGTCCTCCCTGCTGGAGCTGCTGCGGCCGCGGCCGTCGTCGCAGCCGGCGGCGGCGTCGCTGACCGAGGCCGCCGGCGGGGTGCTGATGCGGACCCTGGCCGGCGTGGTCGACGAGGTCGACCGCACGTTCAGCGGTGCCAGTGTGCTGTGGTTGGGCGACCCGCGGCGGTAGCCGCCGATGCTCACCGCGCGGCGGCGAGGGTGCCGTCGAGGTAGATGATCTCGCCCAACGGGTCGTCGGTGTCCTGCAGGTCGGGCAGCGGGACCTCGTGGCGGGCGAAGAGTTCCGCGCGGGAGAGCTGGTTCATCCGCCAGCCGTGGTCGCTGAGGTACTCGGCGCCGTGGTGGCGCTCCCCGGTGAAGATCAGATCCGCCATGTCGATGTCGAACCCGTGCTCGCGGAACCGTTCCGAGGAGGCGCGGGCCTTCTCCGGGTCGAAGTCCTTGAGCCCGGGCACATATTCGGTGGCGATCGTGCTGCCCGGAGCCGACAGTGCGGTGATGTTGTCGAAGAGCCGGTCCTGGGCGTCCGGCGGCAGGTAGATCAGCAGCCCTTCGGCCAGCCACGAGGTCGGTGCGGCGGGGTCGAATCCGGCCGCCCGCAACGCCGCCGGCCAGTCCTCGCGCAGGTCGATGGCGACCGTGCGGCGCTCGGCGGTCGGTTCGGCGCCGAGGTCGGCCAGCGTGCGGGTCTTGAACTCGATGACCTCCGGTTGATCGACCTCGAAGACCGTGGTCGAGGCCGCCCAGGGCAGCCGGTAGGCGCGGGCGTCCAGTCCGGCCGCCAGGATCACCACCTGGCGTACTCCGGTCTCGGCCGCAGCCAGGCAGTAGTCGTCGAAAAACCGGGTGCGCAACGCGACCCCGTCGATCATTGCCTGCATCCGCTCAGCCGCCCCGTCCTCCACGGCGGCCACGTCGAGTTCGCCGTCCATCAGCCGGGTGAAGAAATCGACCCCGACCGCGCGCACCAGCGGTGCCGCCAGCGGGTCGTCGATGAGACCGCGGGGGTCGCGGGTGGCCATGGCGCGTCCCGCCGCGATCATCGTCGCGGTGGAGCCGACGCTGGAGGCCAGATCCCAGCTGTCGTCGTCGGTACGGGCCATCGAGGTCTCCTTAGGTGAGGGTGGCGATGATCGACACCGAGTCGCGCATCGAGTCCACGGACTCCGCCTCGGGGTAGCGCCGACCGTAGTCGGCGAAGACCTCCGGGCGGGTGCGGGCGCTGATCTGCCAGCCGTGGTCGCGCAGATACTGCCCGGCGGGGTGTCGTTCACCGGTGTAGAACAGCTCGGAGAGGTCGACGTCGAAGCCGTAGTCGCGCCACGCGTCGGAGATCACCCGGCTGCGCTGACCGAGCGCCGCACCACCGTCGGGGTGATACTCGGTGGCCAGTCGGCTGCCGGGGGCGCTCAGCGCGGTGACGGTGTCGAACAACTGGTCTTGGGCCTGCGGCGGCAGATACGCCAGCAGGCCCTCGGCGCTCCACGCCGTGGGCCGGGCGGGGTCGAAGCCGGCGGCGCGCAGCGCCGACGCCCAGTCGTCGCGCAGGTCGACCGCGACCGTGCGGCGCTCGGCGGTGGGTTCGGCGCCCAGGTCGGCCAGGGTGCGGGTCTTGAACTCGATGACCTCGGGCTGGTCGATCTCGTAGACGGTGGTGCCGGCCGGCCAGTGCAGCCGGTAGGCCCGCGAGTCCAGCCCGGCGGCCAAGATGACCGCCTGGTCGATGCCGGCCTCGGCCGCGGCGGTGAAGAAGTCGTCGAAGAACCGGGTGCGCACCGCCATCATCGTGGTCATCAGCTGCGGCCCGTCGGCGTCGGGGTCGGTGGGGAAGGCGATGTCGCCGTCGACGATCCGGGTGAAGAAATCCACCCCCACCGCGCGCACCAGCGGCGCGGCGAACGGGTCGTCGATGATCGCGTCGGGTCCCCGGCTGGCGACCGCCCGGGCGGCGGCCACCGCGGTCGCGGTGACCCCCACGCTGGAGGCCAGATCCCAGCTGTCGTTGTCGGTGCGTGCCATCACCGCCTCCTTCCGCCAAGTTATTTAGCCAAGGTAAGTATATACGCGTGGGGCGGGGTCGGTGGGCGCGTCGGGACCGCGGCCGCTGTTCAAGGCCGGGTCGCGGGGACTGTTACTCTCATAGACTGCTTCACGCGTGAGACCGTCTGGCCCGGCCTTCGGGTGCTCGACGCATGATGTAGGACTGTCCGGACGCTGGCCTGACCAGCCCATTTGCGCGCCGTGCCGAAGAAGTCGGCGTGTGCAGGAGGAGAAGAGTGCTCTCGGCTTTCATCTCATCGATGCGGACAGTCGACCTGAGACGGAAGATCCTGTTCGCGCTGGGGATCGTGGTCCTCTACCGGGTGGGGGCGGCGATCCCGTCGCCGGGGGTGGACTACCCCAAGGTGCAGCAGTGCATCGAGGAGGTCAGCGGCGGGGAGGCCGCGCAGGTCTACTCGCTGATCAACCTGTTCTCCGGCGGCGCGTTGCTGCAGCTCACGGTGTTCGCGGTGGGCGTGATGCCCTACATCACCGCCAGCATCATCGTGCAGCTGCTCACCGTGGTGATCCCGCGGTTCGAGGAGCTGCGCAAAGAGGGCCAGTCCGGTCAGAACAAGATGACGCAGTACACCCGCTATCTGACGATCGCGCTGGCGATCCTGCAGTCCACCTCGATCGTGGCGCTGGCCGCCAACGGTGGGCTGCTGCAGGGGTGCAGCTACTCCCACGAGATCATCGCCGATTCGTCGATCTTCACCCTGGTGGTGATCGTGCTGGTGATGACCGCCGGCGCGGCGCTGGTGATGTGGATGGGCGAGCTGATCACCGAGCGCGGCGTCGGCAACGGGATGTCGCTGCTGATCTTCATCGGGATCGCCGCGCGCATCCCGATCGAGGGCAAGTCGATCCTGGACTCCCGCGGCAGCACGGTGTTCACCATGGTCTGCCTGGCGACGCTGATCATCATCGTCGGTGTGGTCTTCGTCGAGCAGGGCCAGCGCCGCATCCCGGTGCAGTACGCCAAACGGATGGTGGGCCGCAAGATGTACGGCGGCACCTCGACCTACCTGCCGCTGAAGGTCAACCAGGCCGGTGTCATCCCGGTCATCTTCGCGTCGTCGCTGATCTACATCCCGCAGCTGGTCACCCAGCTGGTGCGCAGCGGCGGCAGCGGCGGCGCCGGCGACGGCTGGTGGGACAAGCTGGTCGGCACCTACCTGTCGGACCCGTCCAACCTGGTCTACATCGCGGTGTACTTCGGGCTGATCATCTTCTTCACCTACTTCTATGTCTCGATCACGTTCAACCCCGACGAGCGCGCCGACGAGATGAAGAAGTTCGGCGGGTTCATCCCCGGTATCCGGCCGGGCCGACCGACCGCGGATTACCTGCGCTTCGTGCTCAACCGCATCACGTTGCCCGGGTCGATCTACCTCGGTGTGATCTCGGTGCTGCCCAACCTGTTCCTGCAGATCGGCAACACCGGGGCGGTGCAGAACCTGCCGTTCGGCGGGACCGCGGTGTTGATCATGATCGGGGTGGGGCTCGACACCGTGAAGCAGATCGAGAGCCAGCTGATGCAGCGCAACTACGAAGGGTTCCTCAAGTGAGAGTCGTTCTGCTCGGACCGCCCGGGGCGGGCAAGGGCACCCAGGCCGTCAAGCTGGCCGACAAGCTCGGGGTTCCGCAGATCTCCACCGGCGATCTGTTCCGGCACAACATCTCCGCCGGCACCGAGCTGGGCGTGCAGGCCAAGAAGTATCTCGACGCCGGGGACCTGGTGCCGGCGTCGCTGACCAACGCCCTGGTCGAGGACCGCATCGACCAGCCCGACGCCGCCGGCGGGTTCATCCTCGACGGCTATCCGCGTTCGGTCGAACAGGCCCGGGCGTTGCAGGCCATGCTCGAGCGGCGCAACACCGGCGTGGATGCGGTGGTCGACTTCCAGGTCTCCCAGGACGAGCTGCTGGCCCGGTTGAAGGGCCGTGGACGCGCCGACGACACCGACGACGTGATCCGTCACCGCATGCAGGTCTACCGCGACGAGACCGCGCCGCTGCTGGAGTACTACCGCGACGAGCTCAAGACCGTGGACGCGATCGGCGACGTCGAAGAGGTATTCGAGCGGGCCCTGCGCGTTCTGGGGCGCTAGTGATGGGGCTGCCCGGCTGGCGCAGTCGCAGGGTCGTGCCGCAGCGCAGCGACGCCGAACTCGACGCGATGGCCGCCGCCGGCGCGGTGGTGGCCACCGCGCTGCAGGCGGTGCGCGAGGCCGCGGTGGCCGGGGCGTCGACGTTGCAGCTCGACCGGATCGCCGAGGCGGTGATCCGCGACGCCGGGGCCACCCCGTCGTTCCTGGGCTATTACGGCTATCCGGCGTCGATCTGCACCTCGGTCAACGACCGCGTGGTGCACGGCATCCCGTCGGCGGGCGAGACCCTCGCCGACGGCGACCTGGTCTCGGTGGACTGTGGCGCGGTGCTCGACGGCTGGCACGGCGATTCGGCGATCACCTTCGGGGTGGGGCCGGTGTCGGCCGACGACGAGGCGCTGTCGAAGGCCACCCGCGAGTCGCTGCAGGCCGGGATCGCGGCGATGGTGCCGGGCAACCGGCTCGGTGACGTCTCGCACGCGATCGAGTCGGGCACCCGCGCGGCGGGCACCAGGCTGGGCCGGGTGTTCGGCATCGTCGCCGGCTACGGCGGGCACGGCATCGGCCGCCAGATGCACATGGACCCGTTCCTGCCCAACGAGGGGCCGCCCGGGCGCGGACCGCGCCTGGAGCACGGCAGCGTGCTGGCGATCGAACCGATGCTCACCCTGGGCACCGTCGACACGGTCGTCCTCGACGACGAGTGGACGGTGGTCACCACCGACGGCTCGCGCGCCGCACACTGGGAACACACCGTTGCGGTCACCGACGACGGACCCCGCATCCTGACGCTGGCCTGACGGCGCGGCCGGGAATGCGGTAGGAAAAGGCGTGGCTGCATCCGATCGGGCCGCCCGGCCCGACCACTCCGACCCGATCGCGGCGGCGCGCGCCAACTGGGAACGCGCCGGCTGGGGCGAGGTGGCCGACGGCATGGTCGCGGTGACCTCGGTGATGCGGGCCCACCAGATTCTGCTGGCTCGGGTGGAGGCGACGCTGCGGCCCTACGCGCTGAGCTTCTCCCGCTTCGAGCTGCTGCGGCTGCTGGCGTTCAGCCGCACCGGGGCGCTGCCGATCGCCAAGGCCTCCGACCGGCTGCAGGTGCACGTCACCAGCGTCACCCACGCGATCCGCCGGCTGGAGGCCGCCGGGTTGGTGCACCGGCGCCCGCACCCCACCGACGGGCGCACCACGCTGGTGGCGATCACCGACCGGGGCCGCGCCACGGTGCAGGAGGCGACGACGGCGCTGAACGCCGAGGTCTTCGCCGACATCGGCATGTCGGCGCGCGAGTCGCAGGCCCTCTCGGCGGCGATCGAGACGCTGCGCCGCAACGCCGGGGACTTCTGAGCACGCGCTCGCGCCGGCGCGGGATCAGCGCTCGGGGCTGCCGGCCGCCACCGGGATGAGCGCGGTGACAGTCGTGCCGGCCCCGGGCCGGGAGCGGATGTTGAGCCGCCCGCCGACCAGTTCGGCCCGCTCGGCGATCGACAACAGGCCGTAGCCGCCCATCTCGTCGCCGCCCAGCGGGTTCTCGAACGTGTCGAACCCCACCCCGTCGTCGGTGATCTCCAGCCGCGCCACCTGCTCGGTGACACTGAACCGCAGCCGTGCCAGGCTCGCGTGGGCGTGTTTGACGATGTTCTGCAGACACTCCTGCGCGATGCGGTAGAGCGCCAACTCGATGTGTTCGGGCAGCCGGGTGTCGGCCAGGTCGATCTCCAGCGCCAGCTGCGGCACCGAGCGGGCCAGGCTGGCCAGCCCCCCGGCCAGCCCCAGATCGTCGAGGACCGGGGGGCGCAGCCCGCTGATCGCCGCACGCGCCTCCTCCAGGGTCAGCCGGACCAGGTCGCGGGCCTCGTCGAGCTGCTCGGAGGCCTCGGCGGGGTCGGCGCCGACCGCCCGGGCGGCGGCGTCGAGACGGTAGGACAGGGTGATCAGCCGCTGGGAGATGCCGTCGTGGATGTCGCCGGCCAGGCGGCGCCGCTCGATCTCCTGGGCCTCGATGACCTGCTCGACGAAGAGCTCGTGGGCGCGTTCGCGGGCCACCAGCTGCCGATGCAGCCGGGCCTGGTGCAGCGCCCCGGCGATGAGCCGGCCGATCACCCGCAGCAGCTCCACGTCGCCGTCGGTGAACTCGCGGCGGGTCACGGTGTGCACGTTGAGCACCCCCACCAGCCCGCCGGGGTCGGTCTCCATCGGCACCGACACCATCGAGGTGAAGTCACGTCCGCGCAGCGACTCGAACGGCAGGTAGCGCGGATCGGACTCCTTGTCGTCGGTGATCACCACCGGTTGACGGTGGGCGGCGACCCACCCGGAGATCCCCGACCCCAGCGGCAGCCGGATCTTGCCGACCTGCCCGTCGAACGGCGGGGTGGCCCCGGTCAGCGTCAACGACCGTTCGGTGTCGTCGAGCACGTGCACGAAGCAGACGTCGGCGCCGGTGGAGGCGGTGATCATCCGGGCGGCGGCCGCGGCCAGCGGCTCCACCCCGGGCCCGGCGGAGGCGGCCTGGATCAGTTCGCGCAGCAACGCCAGCTCGTGGGCGTTGTCGACGAGTTCGCGTACCGCCTCCGAGCCGCGGGTGCGCCGGCCCCGGGCCCGGCTCACTGGTAGATGCCTTCTCGCAGCGCGGTGGCCACCGCGCCGGTGCGATCGGAGACCCCCAGCTTGCGGTAGATCGCCCGCAAATGGGTTTTGACGGTCTCCTCGCCGATCACCAGCTTGGTGGCGATCCCGCGGTTGGACAGCCCCGCCACCATGTAGGACAAGATCTCGCTCTCCCGCTGGGTCAGGCCCTGCCGGGCGCCGGGCCAGAACTCGTCGCGCTGCAGCCGGGCGGCGGTGTCGGCGGCGCGGGCGGCCAGCCCCGGGTCGATGACCAGCTGCCCGCGGCGGGCGAGCTCGAGCTGGCGCACCAGGTCGTCGCTGCTGATGCTTTTGAGCAGATAGCCGCGCGCGCCCACCCGCAGCGCCTGGAACAGGTACTGCTCGTCGTCGTAGACCGAGAGCATCACCACCTTGCGGTCGGGGTCGTCCTCGCGCAGCCGACGGCACAGGTCCAGGCCGCTGGCGCCCTGCATGCGCACGTCGCAGAGCACCACGTCGGGCTGCAGCTCGGCGATGACCGCCACCGCCCGTTCGGCGCCGACCGCGTGGCCGACGACTTCGACCCGGTCGGTGAACGCGGTCAGCATCGCCTTGAGCCCCTCGATGACCATCTCGTGGTCGTCGACGAGGACCAGGCGCACCGGCGCGCCGCCGGAGTCTGCGGTCATGGCCATACCTTAAGGCCGGCCCCGGCGCCGGACGCGGAAAAACTCCTCACCGCTCTCCCCTGATTGGGGGACGCGCGACACGGCCCCGCGGGGCAGGCTGAGAGCATGCGAACCAGGCGCGAGGCGCGGACGTTCTGGTGGGACCGGGAACGTCCAATCGCGACGGAGGTCCCGCCGCTGCGGGCGGTGGTGTTCGACATCGACGCGCTCGGGGAGATCGACGCCGACGGCGACCCCGCCCCCCGCGCCGGGCTGATCGACCTGGTGATGAGCCTGTTCGTGGCCGGCATCTGGGTGGCGGTGGTCAGCACCGGGCGGCGCCGGCGCGCCCAGACCATGGTGCGTGAGCTCCTCGGCGACGGCCTGGTCGAGACCCTGGTGACCGGCGACGACCTGCCCGACGGCTGCGCGCGGCGGCGCACCGAGGCCCACCGGCTGGCGCTGTGGGAGCTCGGGATCGCCCCCGAGCAGGCGCTGGCGGTGGTCGGCACCGAGCGGGGTCTGCGCTCGGCGGCCCAGGCGGGGCTGCCGGCGGTGGTGATCACCGCCGACCGCGCCCCGCAGTCGACGGATGCGGCCGCGGTGCGCCGCGGCTACGACGGTGACGTCGACGACACCGGCCCGCTGCTGGCGGCCGGCTGTCAGCAGCTGCGCCGCCGCTGGCTGACCGACCGGGGGCTCAGCGCAGCGTCGTGATCACCACGCTGAAGTCGTCGTCGGGGTGCTCGCGGGCCACCTCGGCGTAGATGTCGGCGGCGTGGCGGCCCAGCGGGGCCCGCGCGCCGGTGGAGGCCACCGCGTCCATCGCCAACCCGAGGTCCTTGTTCATCAAGGCGGTGGCGAACCCGGCCGCGAACTCGTGGTTGGCCGGCGAGCTCGGCACCGGCCCGGGTACCGGACAGTTGGTGTGCGCCGCCCAGCAGTTGCCGGTCGCCCCGGTGATCACGTCGAACAACGACTGCGCCGACAGGCCGAGTCGCTCGGCGAGCACGAACGCCTCGGCGACCGCGGCCTGCTGCACCGCCAACACCATGTTGTTGCAGATCTTGGCGGCCTGGCCGGTGCCGCTGGCCCCGCAGTGGATGACCTTGCCGGCCATCGGCGCCAGCACCGGGCGGGCCCGGGCGACCGCGTCGGGCTGCCCGCCGATCATGAACGCCAGCGTGCCGGCCGCCGCGCCGGGCACCCCGCCGGAGACCGGCGCGTCGACCTGGGCCGGGCCGTGGCGACCGGCCAGCGCGTGCAGCGCGCGGGCGTCGTCGACCGAGATCGTCGAGGAGTCGATCAACAGCGTCTGCGCGGACACCGCCGGCAGGATCTCCTCGTAGCAGCGCCGCACCGCCGCGCCGTCGGGCAGCATGGTGATCACCACCTCGACACCGGCGACCGCCGCGGTCGCCGAGTCGAAGGAGACCACCCCGCGCTCGACGGCGGCGGCCAACGCCGCGGGTGCAGGATCGAAACCGTGCACCACGTGGCCGGCGGCGACCAGGTTCGCCGCCATCGGGGCACCCATGTGGCCCAACCCGAGAAAAGCCACCGTGGCCGTCTGTGTCATCGTTCTCCTTCGCCGCAACTGGTGTGAGGGGGCTAGCCGGTGCGGACGCGTGCCGCCTCGGCCCGCCCGATCACCACGCGCATGATCTCGTTGGTGCCCTCCAGGATGCGGTGCACCCGCAGGTCACGCACGATCTTCTCCAACCCGTACTCGCGGAGGTAACCGTAGCCGCCGTGCAGCTGCAGCGCCTGGTCGGCGACGTCGAAACAGGCGTCGGTGACGTAACGCTTGGCCATCGCGCACAGGGTGACCTTGTCCGGCGCGTCGGCGTCGAGGGCGTCGGCCGCCCGCCACAGCAGCAGCCGGGAGGTCTCCAGCGCGGTGGCCATGTCGGCCAGGGTGAACCGGATGGTCGGCTCGTCGAGCAGCGCGGCGCCGAAGGCCTGCCGGTCGGCCAGGTAGTCGACGGTGCGGGTGTAGGCGCTCTGCGCGCCCCCGAGCGAGCAGGCCGCGATGTTGAGCCGGCCGCCGTTGAGCCCCTGCATGGCGATCCCGAAGCCGGCGCCCTCACCGCCGCCCTGGTCGGGGCCGCCGAGCAGGGCGTCGGCGGGCACCCGCACCCCGTCGAACACCACCTGCGCGGTCGGTTGGGCGTGCCAGCCCATCTTGTGTTCCTGGGCGCCGAAACTCAGCCCCGGGGTGCCGTTTTCGACCAGGAACGCCGAGATGCCGCGCGGCCCGGCCGCCGGCTCGCCGGTGCGTGCCATCACCAGGTAGACATCGGAGCTGCCCGCCCCGGAGATGAACTGCTTGACCCCGTCGAGCACCCAGTGGTCGCCGTCGCGGACCGCGCGCGTGCTCAGCGCCGCCGCATCCGAGCCGGCGCCCGGCTCGGTGAGACAGTAGCTGGCGATCGCCTCCATCGACGCCAGCCGCGGCACCCAGGCGCTGCGCTGCTCGTCGGTGCCGAACCGGTCGACCATCCAGGCGCACATGTTGTGGATGGACAGGAACGCCGCCACCGTCGGGTCCGCGGTCGCGAGCTGTTCGAAGATGCGCACCGCGTCGAGGCGGCGCAGCCCGCTGCCGCCGACGTCCTCGCGGCAGTACAGCGCCGCCATCCCCAGCTCGGCGGCGGCCCGCAGCTCGGCGACCGGGAAGTGTCCCTCGGCGTCCCAGTCCAGGGCGTGCGGGGCCAGCCGTTTGGCGGCGAACGCGGCCGCCGTCTCGGTGATCACCCGTTCGTCGGCATCGAGCTCGAAGCTGCTCATCACGGCTATTGCATGGTGGGCAGGTGGAATTCGGCCCCGTCCTTGATGCCCGACGGCCAGCGCTGGGTGACGGTTTTCACCTTGGTGTAGAACTGGATCGACGCGGTGCCGTGCTGGTTGAGGTCACCGAAGCCGGATCGCTTCCAGCCGCCGAAGGTGTGGTAGGCCACCGGCACCGGGATCGGCACATTGACCCCGACCATGCCGGTCTGCACCCGGGCGGTGAAGTCGCGGGCGGCGTCGCCGTCGCGGGTGAAGATCGCCACCCCGTTGCCGTACTCGTGCTCGGAGGGCAACCGCAGCGCCTCCTCGTAGTCGTCGGCGCGCACGATGCACACCACCGGGCCGAAGATCTCGTCGGTGTAGATCGACATCTGCGGCGTGACGTGGTCGAACAGGGTCGGCCCGAGGTAGAAGCCGCCCTCGAGGCTGTCGTCGCCGAACTGCAGATCGGTGCTGGCCCGGTCCCGGCCGTCGACCACCAGCTCGGCGCCGGCGGCCGCGCCCGCACCGATGTAGTCGCGCACCCGGTCGCGGGCCGCGGCGGTGATCAGCGGCCCGTAGTCGGCCTTGGGGTCGTGGCTGTGGCCGACCCGCAGCTCGCTGATCTTCTCCACCAGCCGGGCGCGCAGCCGATCGGCGGTCTCCGCGCCCACCGGCACGGCCACGCTGATCGCCATGCAGCGTTCCCCGGCGCTGCCGTAGCCGGCGCCGATCAGCGCATCGACGGCCTGGTCGAGGTCGGCGTCGGGCATGACGATCATGTGGTTCTTCGCCCCGCCGAAGCACTGGGCGCGCTTCCCCTCGGCCGCGGCGGTGGCGTAGATGTACTGGGCGATGTCGGAGCTGCCGACGAACCCGACCGCGGCGACGTCGCGGTGGTGCAGCAGCGCGTCGACGGCCTCCTTGTCGCCGTGGACGACCTGGAACACCCCCGGCGGCAGGCCGGCCTGCACGAACAGCTCGGCGAGGCGCACCGGCACCGACGGGTCCCGTTCGGAGGGCTTGAGGATGAAGGCGTTGCCGCAGGCCAGCGCCGGGCCGGCCTTCCACAGCGGGATCATCGCCGGGAAGTTGAACGGGGTGATCCCGGCGACCACGCCGAGCGGCTGGCGCAGCGAGTACACGTCGATGCCCGGACCGGCGCCCTCGGTGTACTCGCCTTTGAGCAGGTGCGGGATGCCGACACAGAACTCGATGACCTCGATGCCGCGCTGGATGTCGCCGCGCGCGTCGACGAGGGTCTTGCCGTGCTCGAGGGAGAGCAGTTCGGCGAGCTCGTCGACGTGGGCGTTGACCAACTCGACGAAGCGCATCAGCACCCGGGCGCGGCGCTGCGGGTTGGTCGCCGCCCAGCCGCGCTGGGCGGCCGCCGCCGAGGCGACCGCGGCGTCGACGTCGGCGGCGTTGGCCATCGCCACGGTGGCCTGCACCGCACCGGTGCTGGGGTTGAGCACCTCGGCGGTGCGCCCGGACGTGCCGGCGCTCGCCCGCCCGTCGAGGAAGTGGTCGATCTGTCGTGTCATGGCCGTCCCGGGGGAGTGAAATCGATTACGAGAAGTTACTAGGACATCCTAGTAACTGGGTGGGGGCGTGGCAAGACCGGATCTGCGGGCCGGCGCGGTATTCGTGTTTGGATGGCCGGATGAGGCTGAGTTCGCGGATGCCCGAGCTCGCCGCGTTCGCGGTGCTGTTGGAGGTGGCCCGCACCGGCAGCCTCAGCGCGGCGGGCCGTGAGCTCGGGCTGACCCAGCAGGCGGTCTCGGCCCGGCTGACCTCGTTGGAGTCCCAGACCGGGGTGCAGCTGGTGGTGCGCACCGCGCGCGGGTCGACGCTGACCGCGGCCGGGGCGGTCGTCGCCGAGTGGGCCGACCGGCTCCTCGACGTCGCCCACCACGTCGATGCCGGGCTGGCGTCGCTGCGCACCGAGAGCCGCCAACGGGTCACGGTGGCGGCGAGCCTGACGATCGCCGAGCACCTGATGCCCCGGTGGTTGGTGTCGCTGCGCGCCGCGGCCACCCGCCGGGGCACCGCCGTGCCGCAGGTGGTGCTCACCGCCACCAACAGCGACCACGTGATCGCGGCGGTCCGCGACGCGACCGCCGACCTCGGGTTCATCGAACGCCCCGGGGTGCCCGCCGGGCTGCGCAGTCGGGTGGTCGCCTGCGACGACCTCGTCGTGATCGTCCCGCCCGAGCACCGCTGGACGCGGCGCGCGGCCGGCGTGAGCGCCGCCGAGCTCGCGCGCACCCCGCTGGTCACCCGCGAACCCGGGTCGGGGACCCGCGACTCGTTGACGGTGGCGCTGCGGGCGGAGCTGGGCGCCGCGAGGCCCCCGGCCGATCCGGTGCTGGAGCTGTCCTCGGCCACCGCGGTGCGCGGCGCGGTGCTCGCCGGTGCCGGACCGGCGGTGATGAGCCGGCTGGCGGTGGCCGAGGATCTGGCCGTCGGGCGGCTGCGAGCGGTCGCGGTCGCCGGGCTGGACCTGCGCCGCGAGCTGCGCGCGATCTGGCTCGGCGGGCGCACCCCCCCGGCCGGCGCCGTGCGCGACCTGCTCGCCCACATCGCCGCCCTCGACACGGGATAGACACCCGCGGTCCCGCCGCCCTGGCCACAAGGACGCCTTGTGCCCTCCCAAGGGCGACACCCCTACCGGCGGGCGCGCCGCCCCGGCAGCATCGACGGTGTGGCGCACGGTCGGCATCGGCCGGCGCGACGAGCATCGGCAGCCGAGAAGGCGGGAGACATGAGCAACTATCGATGGGCCGTGGTGGGCGCGGGACCGGCGGGCATCGCCGCGGTGGGGCGGCTGCTCGACCACGGTGTCGCGGCCTCGGCGATCGTCTGGATCGACCCGCAGTTCACGGTGGGCGACTTCGGGGCGAAATGGCGTGCGGTGCCCAGCAACACCACCGTCGGGCACTTCCTCGACTACCTGACCGCCTCGCCGGCGTTCGGGTTCAGCGCCGCCTGCGGGTTCGCGCTCAGCGCCCTCGACCCGCAGCAGACCTGCACGCTGGCCGTGGTCGCCGAACCGCTGCAGTGGATCACCGAGCGCCTCGGCGAGCGGGTCCGCACCCTGCGCACGGTCGTGACCGGGCTGACGCTGCGCGACCGGCGATGGACCCTGCAGACCGAGACCACCGAGACCACCGAGACCACCGACGCCGGCCGGGCCGGCGCGATCACCGCCGACAACGTGGTGCTCGCGATCGGGTCGGTGCCCACCACACTGGCCGACATCACCGTGCCCGAGATCCCGGTCGAGACCGTGCTCGACCCGCACAAACTCGCCGGGCAGGCCCTCGACGGCGCGACGGTCGGGGTCTTCGGCTCCTCGCACTCGGCGATGATCGCGCTGCCGAACCTGCTGGACACCCCGGTGGCCACGGTGATCAACTTCTACCGCAGCCCGCTGCGCTACGCGGTGGCGCTCGACGACTGGACGGTCTACGACGACACCGGCCTCAAGGGCCGCGCCGCCTGCTGGGCGCGGGAGAACATCGACGGGGTCCATCCCGAGCGGCTGCGCCGGTGTCACGTCGACGACCCGGCGTTCGACGCGCTGCTGCGGCGCTGCGATCGCGTCGTGCACACGGTGGGATTTCGGCCCCGCACGATCCCGTCGACCCCGCCGACGCCCGACTACGATCCGGCCACCGGCATCCTCGCGCCCGGGTTGTTCGGGCTGGGGATCGCCTTCCCGGAGTACTGGGTCGACCCGCTGGGGTCGGGGCAGTACCGCGTCGGCCTGCGCAAATTCATGCAGCGTTTGGAGACCGTCCTGCCGCTGTGGCTGCGCTACGGGCCCTGACCGCCCGGGCCGTCAGGGGGTCTGCGCGCGCAGCCCCTCGACGAACGCGCGGGTCTCGGTCCACGACGGCAGCAGCCCGGCCGCCCGCGCCTCGGCCAGTGTGGGCGCGGCGGCGTCGCGTTCGGAGAGGCGCAGCGCCGCCGCGTCGGGCCAGTCGATGCCCAGCGCCGGATCGGTGGCGGCGATGGTGTGCTCGGCTTCGGGGCGGTACGGCGCCGAGCACAGGTACATCACCGTCGCGTCGTCGTGCAGGGCCACGAAACCGTGCGCCAACCCCTCGGAGAGGTACACCGTGCGCCGCGCGCGGGTGTCGAGCAGCACCGCGTCCCACCGCCCGAACGTCGGGGAGCCCACCCGGATGTCGACGGCCACGTCGAAGACCGCCCCCGCCACGCAGGTGACGTATTTGGCCTGGCCCGGCGGCACCTCGGCGAAGTGCAGGCCGCGCAGCACCCCGGCGGCCGACACCGAACAGTTCGCCTGGCGCAGATCCAGCCGGTGCCCGGCGAACCCGGTGAACTCGCGGTCGGTGAACCATTCGAAGAACAGTCCGCGCGCATCGTGGTGCAGTCGCGGGGTGATCTCCCAGGCACCGGGCACGGCGAGTTCACGGACGGCCATCTCACTGCCCCCGTTCGGCGTAGCGGGCCTCCGCGGCGTCCTTCAGCGGCGCCCACCAGGACTCGTTGTCGCGGTACCACTCGATGGTGGCGCGCAGGCCGGCCTCGAAGTCGGTGTGCACCGGCCGCCAGCCCAGCTCCTCGCGCAGCGGCGTCGGGTCGATGGCGTAGCGCAGATCGTGGCCGGCCCGGTCGGCCACCCGGTCGAAGTCGTCGGGGCCGCGCCCCATCAGCCGCAGGATCGTCTGCAACACGGTGCGGTTGTCGCGTTCGCCGTCCGCGCCGATCAGATAGGTCCGGCCGATCCGGCCCGCCTCGAGGATCCGCCACACCGCGTCGTTGTGGTCGTCGACATGGATCCAGTCGCGCACGTTGGCGCCGCGCCCGTACAGCTTGGCGCGCCGACCGGTGAGCAGGTTGGTGATCTGGCGGGGAATGAACTTCTCCACGTGCTGGTAGGGCCCGTAGTTGTTGGAGCAGTTCGACAGGGTCGCGGCCACCCCGTAGGAGCGCACCCAGGCGCGCACCAGCAGATCGGCGGCCGCCTTCGTCGACGAGTACGGGCTCGACGGGTTGTACGGAGTGGCCTCGGTGAACCGGGCGGGCCCGTCGAGGGGCAGATCCCCGTAGACCTCGTCGGTGGAGACGTGGTGCAGCCGCACCCGGTGGGCGCGCACCGCCTCGAGCACGGTGAAGGTGCCGAGAACGTTGGCGTGCAGAAACGGCGCCGGGTCGGCCAGGGCGTTGTCGACGTGGGTCTCGGCGGCGAAGTGCACCACCGCGTCGGCCTCGGCGACCAGCGCCGAGACGACCGCGGCGTCGGTGACATCGCCGTGGACCAGCCGGATGGCGTCGCCGGCCGGGGCGAGCGCCTCGCGGCTGCCGGCGTAGGTCAGCGCGTCGAGCACCGTGACCGTCACGTCGGGGCGGCGCGCCAGCGTGGTGTGCACGAAGTTGGCGCCGATGAACCCGGCGCCCCCGGTGACCAGCAGCCGCATGCGCCAAACCCTAGCCCGCTGCCGCGCCGAGACTCACGTTTGCGTGCGCCGCGGGCAGCGACGCGCACGCAAACGTGCGGCTCGGCGACCGGAGCGCCTCCGGCTCGGCGCCGGGAGGCGGCGCTACAGGCCGAGCGGCTCGGCCAGGGCGGTCAGGGTGGGCAGGAACGCCTCCCAGCCGCCGAGCACCTGGATCGTGACGTGGTCGGCGCCGGCGCGCAGATGTTCGTCGAGCCGGGCGGCGATCTGCTCGACGCCGCCGTGGGCCACCACCGCGTCGACCAGCCGGTCGCTGCCGGGCGGGCGGACATCCTCGGCGGTGAAGCCCAGCCGGTGCCAGTTGTTCACGTAGTTCGCCAGGCCCAGGTACATGCCCAGCGCATCGCGGCCCAGCGCCCGTGCCGCCGCCGCGTCGGAGTCGAGCACCACCTTGTGCTCGGGGGCGAGGAACACCGTGTTGCCGACCAGCTCGCGCGCCTGCCCGGTGTGCTCGGGGGTGGTCAGATACGGGTGGGCGCCGGCGCTGCGCTGCGCGGCCAGCTGCAGCACCTTCGGTCCCAGCGCGGCCAGCACACGGCGGCTGGTGGGCACCGCGGCGGCGTCGAGGGCGTCGAGGTAGTCCACCATCGCCTGGTAGGGGCTGCGATAGCCCTCGCTGTGTTCGCGGTGGCCGACCCCGATGCCCAGAACGAACCGGCCCGGGTAGGCGTCCTCGATGCGGTGGAACGACGCCGCCACCTGCGGGGCCGGCGCCGACCAGATGTTGACGATGCCGGTGGCCACCTGCAGCGTCGACGTCGCGGCCAGGATCGGCTCGACGAAGTCCAGCTCGGCGCCGGGCGAGCCCCCCACCCACAGCGCGCCGTAGCCGAGCTGCTCGATGGTGCGGGCCTGCTCGGCGGTGACCCGACCGAAGGTCCACACGCCGTAGCGGCCCAGATCGGGCTTGAGTGCGATCGCGTCGGTCATCGGATGGCTCCTCGGGGTCTGCTCGTCGGGGACCGCGGCGGCAAATCGGTGATGGATCGATGCTGGCTCGGTCACCGCGGGCGATGTGGGGTCCACCCCGGTCTATACCCGACGCCCTGGCAGAATCCAACATCGGGACCGGGATCGGCCCGCGTCGCCGGCGCCCCCGGTGGGGCACCCGGCACGGATTTTGGCCGACGCCGAGGATGCGGGTATCGTGGAGCGTCGGTGCGGTCGTCGCGCCGACTCGTTGCGTGCCCTGTCCTGGAAGTCCTGGAATCTTCGCAGAATTTCCGACCATCGGCTCACGTTTTGGAGTCGGACCGGGCTGCGCTGACACACCGGAACAGACAAAACGGAGGAACGCCGAGAAGTCATGGCCAAAAAAGACGGCGCCATTGAGGTCGAAGGCCGCGTGGTTGAGCCGCTGCCCAATGCGATGTTCCGCATTGAGTTGGAGAACGGACACAAGGTGCTCGCCCACATCAGTGGCAAGATGCGCCAGCACTACATCCGGATCCTCCCGGAGGACCGGGTGGTCGTGGAGCTGTCCCCCTATGACCTCAGCCGAGGCCGCATTGTCTACCGGTACAAGTAAGCAACCAGCGAGAACAGGATCACAACAGCCGTGAAGGTGAACCCGAGCGTCAAGCCGATCTGCGACAAATGCAGGGTGATCCGCCGGCATGGGCGGGTCATGGTGATCTGCTCCGATCCGCGGCACAAGCAGCGGCAAGGCTAGTCCGGGCCGACGGCCCGGGTGGGCAACCGGCTTGGCCGACCAGTGACACAACTGAATGCAGACCTCCCAGTACCTGTGAGCGGAGTGGCCGCTCATCGCACGTCCGGACGGAGGCCGGGCCCCGGAGCAGTCGGCCGGGACGGGCTGGGACCAGACCTCCCGAGAAGAAAAAGAAGGAACGCCACCTATGGCTCGACTTGTGGGCGTCGATCTGCCGCGTGATAAGCGGATGGAGATCGCGCTGACCTACATCTACGGCGTCGGCCGCACCCGGTCGCGCGAGATCCTCGCGGCCACCGGCATCGACAAGGACCAGCGCAGCAAGGACCTCACCGATGACCAGCTGACCCAGCTGCGTGACTACATCGAAGGCAACCT
Source organism: Mycolicibacillus parakoreensis (assembly GCF_022370835.2). Next base: position 3,107,977 of record NZ_CP092365.1, on the reverse strand, counting down.
CAAGGTCGAGGGCGACCTGCGCCGCGAGGTCCAGGCCGACATCCGCCGCAAAATCGAGATCGGCTGCTATCAGGGTCTGCGTCACCGCCGTGGCCTGCCGGTCCGGGGTCAGCGGACCAAGACCAACGCGCGCACCCGCAAGGGGCCCAAGCGCACCATCGCCGGCAAGAAGAAGGCCAGGTAACCCATGGCAACGAAGAAAGCGTCGTCCTCCGCCAAGAAGGGGCAGAAGTCCCGTCGGCGGGAGAAGAAGAACGTTCCGCACGGTGCCGCGCACATCAAGAGCACCTTCAACAACACCATCGTGACGATCACCGACCCCGCCGGCAACGTGCTGGCCTGGGCGTCCTCCGGCCACGTCGGGTTCAAGGGCTCGCGCAAGTCGACCCCGTTCGCCGCGCAGCTGGCCGCCGAGAACGCCGCCCGCAAGGCCCAGGAGCACGGTGTGCGCAAGGTGGACGTGTTCGTCAAGGGGCCCGGCTCCGGCCGGGAGACCGCGATCCGATCGCTGCAGGCCGCCGGCCTGGAGGTCGGGGCAATTTCCGATGTCACCCCGCAGCCGCACAACGGCTGCCGTCCGCCCAAGCGGCGCCGGGTCTAGACGGGTTCGAGGAGGAGAACAAACATGGCTCGTTACACCGGACCCGCCACCCGCAAATCGCGTCGACTCGGTGTCGACCTGATCGGCGGCGACCAGGCCTTCGAGAAGCGCCCCTACCCGCCCGGCCAGCACGGCCGCGCCCGGGTCAAGGAGAGCGAATTCCGGCTGCAGCTGCAGGAGAAGCAGAAAGCCCGCTTCACCTACGGCGTGATGGAAAAGCAGTTCCGCCGTTACTACGAGGAGGCCGCCAGCCGCGCCGCCAAGACCGGCGATGAGCTGCTGAAGATCCTCGAGAGCCGGCTGGACAACGTCGTCTACCGCGCCGGGCTGGCCCGGACCCGTCGGATGGCCCGCCAGCTGGTCAGCCACGGCCACTTCACCGTCAACGGGGTCAAGGTCGACATCCCCAGCTACCGGGTGTCGCAGTACGACATCATCGATGTGCGGGAGAAATCGCTGAACACCCTGCCGTTCCAGATCGCCCGCGAGACCGCCGGCGAGCGTCCGATCCCCGCCTGGTTGCAGGTGGTCGGGGAGCGGCAGCGCATCCTGGTCCACCAGCTGCCGGAGCGAGCACAGATCGACATCCCGCTCACCGAGCAGCTGATCGTCGAGTTCTACTCGAAGTAGCAGTACCCCGCACCGTGTGGTGCGGGGCCACCCGCGGCGATCGCCGGCGCGGCCGAGCCGGGCCAGGCGGATCGGCGCGGGACAACCTAGCGGCATCAAATAGCGGGTGCCGAGAAGGAGAAGGAAAACACCATGCTGATCTCGCAGCGTCCCACCCTGTCCGAAGAGGTCATCGCCGAGAACCGGTCGCAGTTCATCATCGAGCCGCTCGAGCCCGGGTTCGGCTACACCCTGGGCAACTCGTTGCGGCGCACCCTGCTGTCGTCGATCCCCGGCGCGGCGGTCACCAGCATCCGCATCGACGGCGTCCTGCACGAGTTCACCACCGTGCCGGGGGTCAAAGAGGACGTCACCGACATCATCTTGAACCTCAAGGGCCTGGTCGTGTCCTCCGAGGAGGACGAGCCGGTCACCATGTACCTGCGCAAGCAGGGGCCCGGGTCGGTCACCGCCGGCGACATCGTGCCGCCGGCCGGGGTCACCGTGCACAACCCGGACATGCACGTCGCCACGCTGAACGACAAGGGCAAGCTCGAGGTCGAGCTGGTCGTCGAGCGGGGCCGCGGCTACGTGCCCGCCGTGCAGAACAAGGCCACCGGCGCCGAGATCGGCCGCATCCCGGTCGACTCCATCTACTCGCCGGTGCTCAAGGTGACCTACAAGGTGGAGGCCACCCGCGTCGAGCAGCGCACCGACTTCGACAAGCTGATCCTCGACGTCGAGACCAAGAACTCGATCACCGCCCGCGATGCGCTGGCGTCGGCCGGCAAGACCCTGGTGGAGCTGTTCGGGCTGGCCCGCGAGCTCAACGTCGAGGCCGAGGGCATCGAGATCGGGCCGTCGCCGGCCGAGGCCGACCACATCGCGTCGTTCGCGCTGCCGATCGACGACCTGGACCTGACCGTGCGCTCCTACAACTGCCTCAAGCGTGAGGGCGTGCACACCGTCGGCGAGCTGGTCGCGCGCACCGAGTCCGACCTGCTCGACATCCGCAACTTCGGTCAGAAGTCGATCGACGAGGTGAAGGTCAAGCTGCACCAGCTGGGCCTGGCGCTCAAGGACAGCCCGGCCAGCTTCGACCCGTCGGAGGTCGCCGGCTACGACGCGGCCAGCGGCACCTGGGCGACCGACGTCACCTACGACGACCAGGACTACGCCGAAACCGAGCAGCTGTAGCACCATTCCGTCCCGGCCCTACCTGATACGGGGGTCGGCCCCATTTAGGAGAAGTCCCAATGCCCAAGCCCACCAAGGGTCCCCGCCTCGGCGGGTCCTCCTCGCACCAGAAGGCGATTCTGGCGAACCTGGCCACGTCCTTGTTCGAGCATGGCCGGATCCGGACGACCGAAGCCAAGGCACGGGCATTGCGGCCCTACGCCGAGAAGCTGATCACCCACGCCAAGAAGGGTGCGCTGCACAACCGGCGTGAGGTGCTCAAAAAGATCCGCGACAAGGACGTGGTGCACATCCTGTTCGCCGAGATCGGCCCGCACTTCGCCGACCGCAACGGCGGGTACACCCGCATCATCAAAATCGAGCCGCGCCAGGGCGACAACGCGCCGATGGCGGTGATCGAGCTGGTGCAGGAGAAGACGGTCACCTCCGAGGCCGACCGGGCGCGCCGGTCGGCGGCCAAGACCGCCGCCGACAACGCGCGGGCCAAGACCGCCGCCGAGCAGACCGGGGCCGAGGCGGAAGCCGAGTCGCAGGCCGGGGCGGACGCCGAGGCCGAGGAGCCCGTGGCGCCGGCCGAGGACGCCGCGGAGCAGACCGGCGAGACCGCGGACGACACCGACGACGCCTGAGCGGGCCTGAACGGGTGAGCGCACCGTCGACCCGGCTGCGCCTCGATCTCGCCTACGACGGCACCGAGTTCGCCGGCTGGGCCGTCCAGACGGGTCAGCGCACCGTGGCGGGCACCGTCGGTGACGCGCTGACGACGGTGTTCCGCACTCCGCTGCGGCTGGTGGTGGCCGGACGCACCGACGCCGGAGTGCACGCCGAACAGCAGGTGGCCCACGTCGACGTGCCGACCGATGCGCTGCGCCACGCCTACTCGCGCACCCCGCGGCCCGACCAGCCGGAGTTCTTGGCGCTGGTGCGTCGCCTGGCCCGGTTCCTGCCCTCCGACGTGCGGGTGCGCGCGATCAGCCGCGCCCCCGCCGGGTTCGACGCCCGCTTCGCCGCGCTGCGCCGCCACTACCGCTACCGGCTGTCCACCGCCCCCTACGGGGTGGAGCCGCAGCACGCCCGGTTCGTCACCGCCTGGCCGCGGGAGCTCGACGTCGACGCGATGAACGCGGCCTGCGCGCCGCTGCTGGGGTTGCACGACTTCGCGGCGTTCTGCCGCCACCGCCGCGGCGCCACCACGGTTCGCGATCTGCAGGAGTTCGCCTGGGTTCGGGAGCACCACGTGATCACCGCCCGGGTGGTCGCCGACGCGTTCTGCTGGAACATGGTCCGGTCACTGGTGGGGGCGCTGCTGGCGGTGGGGGAGGGCCGCCGCGACCGCGACTGGGTCACCGGCCTGCTCGACCTGAGGCGGCGATCCAGCGATTACGCCGCCGCGCCGGCCCGCGGACTCACCCTGGTGGGGGTGGACTACCCGCCCGACGATCAGCTCGCCGCCCGCACCGTCGTCACCCGTGACCTGCGGGTGCGGCGTGACTCATCGGAGACTTAAGCGGGGCAAAGCCGGCGGCCAGCCGCGCCGCATAACGTGGCGGCCGAGATCAACCGGACACGAGAGGAAGCCCAGCGGATGGTTCACACCGGTCGTCGCGAAATCCTGGTCGGCGCGGGCGCGCTAGGCCTCGGCGGGCTGCTGGCCGGCTGCGGCTCGCGGGCCGGCACCGACACCGCAGACCGGCAGCAGACCGGCGACGATGCGGCGTTGCGGGCACTGCTGTCGGCCGCGCCGGCCTGTCCGGCCACCGCCGAGGAGACCGAGGGCCCGTACTGGTTCGACGTCGACGACATCCGCTCCGACATCCGCGAGGACCGCACCGGGGTGCCGCTGGAGTTGATGTTGCGGGTGGTCGACCTCGACACCTGCTCGTCGGGCGGCGACGGCGACCCGGTGCGCGACGCCGTCGTCGAGATCTGGCACTGCGACGCCGAGGGGGTCTACTCCGGCTTCGAGACCGCCTCCGACCGGCTCGGTTCCGGGCCCCCGCCCCCGCCCCCGCCGGAGGGCGGGGCAGCCCCCGAGCGGCCGCCGCGCCCGGCCGGCACCCCCTCGGACGGCTCCTACAGCGTCGGTGACCGGCAGAGCCCCCGCACCGACCCCAGCACCTACCTGCGCGGCGCGCAGGTCACCGACGCCACCGGGATCGTGCGGTTCACCTCGATCTATCCGGGCTGGTATGCGGGGCGTGCCGTGCACATCCACCTGCGGGTGCACCTGAACAAACGCCTGGTGCGCACCACCCAGCTCTACTTCGACGACACCCTCAACGACGCGGTGTTCTCCACTGCGGAGCCCTACACCGCCCACCGCGGCCGCGACACCCGCAACGACACCGACGGCCTCTACGATCCGAGCGGGTTGCTGGCCCAGCAGCCCGAGCCCGACGCCGCCGCCCCGACCAGGGTGCTGGCCGCGCTGAACATCGGGGTGCGGACGGGCTGAGGGCGGCGACCGGACGGGCGCGACCCCGTTCGAGGCGACCCTGCCGAACGCGCCTACAGGTGGCTGGCGACGAACGCCGCCGCCTGGTTGGTCAACCCGGGCACGTAGCCGGTGTGGGCATCGAAGTCGTCGCCGGCGGAGCAGACCGGGTCGCCGTTGGCGCACAGGTCGATGGTGCGGTTGCCGTAGACCGGGCTGTTGGTCAGCGGCTGGCCCAGCTTGGCCGACGGGTTGCCGAACACCGCGATCGCAGCGACGTGGCCGTCGGTGCCCGGCGGCAGCGGCGCGGAGAAGCCCAACCCCGGCACCGGGGAGGCGGCGATCACGTCGATGACCGCGGCGCCCTGCGAGTAGCCGCCGAGCACGATCCGGGTGTCGGGGCAGTTGTTGACGGTGCCCTGCACGTGGGCGCTGGCGTCGTTGGCGCCGTCGGCGGCGGCCCGGAAGTCGTAGCTGGCCGGGTAGTTCACCCCGTACACCCCCACCGAGCGGCCGCCCACCTGGGAACGCAGGGCGCTGATGAACGCATTGCCGACGCTGCCCGCCCCCGGCGAGTCGTTGGTGCCGCGGGCGAACACCACCTCGATGTCCGAACACGCCGCCGACGCGGTCGGCAGCAGTGCCGACAACGGCGTCGGGAGCAGCGTGGACGCCATCAACAGCGCCACCGGAGCCAACACTGTGGCCAGGATGCGGGAACGACGACGAAGAATATCCACGCCGATATATTAGCGCATCTAATTGATGAAGCCGTCAGGGGTGAGGTGCGACGGGGCGAGCCTGCCGGCGACGAACGTGGCGGCCTGGTTGGTGTAGACGGGGATGTAGCCGTCGGTGTGGTCCTGCCACTCGTTGCCCGGGCCCTCGTGGCAGATCGGGTCACCGGGGTTGCACAGGTCGATCGCCTTGGACGCGAACAGCGCGCTCTGGGTGGTGATCGGCCCGCCCATACGGTTGGCGGCGTTGCCGAACACCGCCACCGCCGCGACGTTGTCGGCGAACTCCGCGGGCAGCGACGAGCCCCAGCTGATGCCGACCGGGGTGCCGGTGACGATGTCCATCACCGACGCGCCCTGGGAGTACCCGCCGAGCACCAGCTGGGTGTCGGGGCACTTGTCGGCCATGAACTTCACCCGGTCGATCGTGTCGTTGGCGCCGTCGCCGCCGCCGAGCTGCAGACGCCCGGCCGGGTAGTCGACCGGGTAGACGCCGATGCTCTGGCTGGTCTGCTGGCGCAACGCGTCGACGAAGGCGGCGCCGACCCGGCCGATGCCGGGCGGTTCGCTGGTGCCGCGGGCGAAGAGCACCTCGACGTCGGTGCAGTCGTCGTCGGCGGCCGCCGACGGCAAGGCGGTGGGGGTGACGAGCAGGAAACCGACCGCGAGCATCGCCGCGGCCACCGAACCGAGGAGGCGGGCGAAGTACGGCCCGGACACGTTCACAGATTGCACCATCACAGGCTAGCGGGTCGCGCCGGGGCGCGTCGCCGCCCTACCGGGGACCCACCCGCCGGGCCCCGCCGCCGGCGGGATCACCGTCGGTGCTCAGCGGCGCGGGACCGGTCCCACCACAGCCACCCGGCCGCCAGGGCGGCCAGCGCGCCCACCCCGCCGGAGAGCGCGGCGCGCGCCGGGACGCGGCCCGGGCCAGGCGGGGCGGACGCGGCGGTGGGTGTCTCGGTCGGGTGCACCCTGACCGGGGCGGTGAAGCTGGGCAGCGGCGTCGGGGCGGGTGGGCGCGACGGTGCCGGGGCGGGCACCTCGGGGTCCGCGCCCGGGGGGCCCTGCGCGGAGAGCGCCGCGGCCGGGTCGATCACACCGTGGCCGACCAGCGGGTTCCACCCGGTCTGCGGGGCGTGGGCGGTGTCGGTGAGCCGCCGGCGGACCTGCGGTGCCGTCCAGTCCGGAAACCGGGCGCGGACCAGGGCGGCCACCCCGCTGACCACCGCGGCGGCATACCCGGTGCCCTCGATCGGCGCGCCGGCGCGGGTGGTGACCAGCCCGTCTGCGGTCGGGCTCAACGACACCACCGCCTGCCCGGGGGCGGCCACATCCAGCCACGGCCCGGGCAGCGTGAACGCCGACGGGTTCCCGTCGTGGTCGACCGACCCCACGGCGAGCACGTAGTCGTCGTACCAGGCCGGGCTGGCCACCGCGGTCGCACTCGCCCAGGTCGCATCCGCCGGCTGCGCCGGACAGTCCGCAGTGCCGCCGGCCGCGGCGATCACGACGGCGTCTTTGACCTCGACCGCGTAGGCCAGCGCCGCGCCCAGGGCCCGGTCGGCCACGGCGCCGTCGGCCGGCACGCAGGCGGTGACCGCGATGTTGATCACCGCCGCACCCAGGTCGGCGGCGGTGCGCACCGCCGCCGCCATCGTGTCGACGTCGCCGACGCCGGGCCGCCACGGCGCGGCGGCCGGGGAGTACACGGTGCTCGATTGGCGGATCGTCAGCACGGTGGCCCCCGGGGCCACCCCGCTGAACGGGGCGGTCGCCTCGGGGGCGGCGGCGATGATCCCGGCCACCAGGGTGCCGTGCCCGTCGCAGTCCTCGTCGCCGGAGCCGGTGGCCACGTAGTCGCCGCCGGCCACCAGATCGGCCAGCTGCCGGTGGCGGTGCACGCCGGTGTCGATGACCGCGACCCGCACCCCGTCGCCGCGGGTCAGCGGCCAGACCTCCGCCAACCCCAGACCGTCGAGCTGGGTGGCGGCCCCGGGTGGGTGCCGGGCCGGCTCGTCGGTGAGCACCGCACAGGGCCGCTGGCGGACGGTGGGCTGCGGCGGCGCGGGCGGGGCCGGGTCGGGCAGCCACTGCGGGTCCACCCGCGGCGGGGTCAGCCCGTGGGCCGTCGCCGCCGGCAGCATCAGCAGCACGGCGACGATCAGCAGCGCCCGGACACCGGTCATGTCCGGCGACGGTAGCCGCGCGCCGGCGTCGGCGCCGACGGCCATCCACAGCGGTGAGCACGCGGGCGGGCACTGACTTGCGGGCCCGCGGCGCGCGGCGCACGATCGAGTCCCCCACCAGGTCAGCGGCGGCGGCGACCCGGGCCCCGCCGCGGTGGTGCCGACGTGGGCGCCCCGGCGTGGGGAGCCGCCGGGGCCGCCCCGCCCACCGGCTGCGGTGGTCGGTGAGCGGGCGTTTTGACCTGCGCGGATACCCACCGGTAAGCTACGACGCTGGCGTGCGGTCGCCACGGATCCTCGGGTCACTGTCGGTCGCCGAGAGCATCCTTGCCGCACACGCCGGACCGGCGCCCGGGTGAGACCGGGATCCACCCCGAGAGAAGAGAAGGTAAGCGCTGTGCCCACCTACACGCCGAAGGCGGGTGACACCACGCGGACGTGGTACGTCATCGACGCCACCGACGTGGTGCTCGGCCGGCTCGCTGTCGCGGCAGCAACGCTGTTGCGCGGCAAGCACAAGCCGACATACACGCCCAACGTCGACGGTGGCGACTTCGTCGTCATCATCAACGCCGACAAGATCGCGATCAGCAGCGACAAACCGAGCCGCACCATGGTCTACCGGCACTCGGGTTACCCCGGTGGGTTGCGCAAGCGCACCGTCGCCGACCTGATGGCCACCCGCCCGGACCGGGTGGTGGAGAAGGCGATCGTCGGCATGCTGCCCAAGACGCGGCTCGGCCGCCAGATGAAGCGCAAGCTGCGGGTCTACGCCGGCCCGGAGCACCCGCACACCGCCCAGCAGCCGGTTCCCTACGAGATCAAGCAGGTGACCCAATGACCCAGCCGGTGGCCGACAGCCCCGAGAACCCGCAGACCGACGCCGACGCGGGCACCCCGCGCGGCCCGGTCGTCATCGACCGATTGATCCAGGCCGTCGGGCGGCGCAAGGAGGCCATCGCCCGGGTGTGGCTGGTGCCCGGCACCGGCGAGTTCCACCTCGACGGACGCAGCCTGGAGAACTACTTCCCCAACAAGGTCCACCAGCAGCTGATCAAGGCGCCGCTGGTGGCGGTGGACCGCCTCGACAGCGTCGACGTCTACGCCCACCTCGACGGCGGCGGGCCGTCCGGGCAGGCCGGGGCGCTGCGCCTGGCGGTCGCCCGGGCGTTGATCCTGATCTCCCCGGAGGACCGCCCGGTGCTCAAGAAGGCCGGCTTCTTGACCCGCGACCCGCGTGAGATCGAGCGCAAGAAGTACGGACTGAAGAAGGCCCGCAAGGCCCCGCAGTACAGCAAGCGCTGATCGGGCCATGGGTCGACTGTTCGGCACCGACGGTGTCCGCGGGGTCGCCAACCGCGAACTGACCGCGGAGCTCGCCCTGGCTCTCGGTGCCGCGGCGGCCAGCCGGCTGACCGCCCCCACGGGGGCGGCCCGGCGCGTCGCGGTGGTGGGCCGCGACCCGCGCGCCAGCGGGGAGATGCTGCAGGCCGCCGTCATCGCCGGGCTGACCAGCCAGGGCGTCGACGCGCTGCGGGTCGGCGTGCTGCCCACCCCGGCGGTCGCCCACCTCACCGGCGCCTACGGCGCCGACTTCGGGGTGATGATCTCCGCGTCGCATAACCCGATGCCCGACAACGGCATCAAGATCTTCGGCCCCGGCGGGCACAAGCTCGACGACGCCACCGAGGACGAGATCGAGGAGAGGGTCGCCGCCGGTCCGGGGCTGCGCCCGGTCGGCGCCGACATCGGGCGGGTGCGCGAGGCGCCCGACGCCCTGGACCGCTACCTGGCGCGGGTGGCCGCCGCCAGCCCGGTCGCCCTCGACGGGCTGACCGTGGTGGTGGACTGCTCCCACGGGGCGGCCTCGCAGGCCGCGCCGCGCGCCTACCGGGCCGCGGGGGCGACGGTCATCGCGATCAACGCCGAACCCGACGGGCTCAACATCAACGACGGGTGCGGTTCCACCCATCTGGACGCGCTGCAGGCCGCGGTGGTGGCCCACGGCGCCGATCTGGGGCTGGCCCACGACGGCGACGCCGACCGGTGTCTGGCCGTCGACGCCGCGGGACGCGTCGTCGACGGGGACGCGATCATGGTGGTGCTGGCGCTGGCGATGCAGGAGGCCGGCGACCTGCGGGACAACACGCTGGTGGCGACCGTGATGAGCAACCTGGGTCTGCACCTGGCCATGCGCGCCGCCGACATCACCGTGCGCACCACCGGGGTGGGCGACCGCTACGTGCTCGAAGAGCTGCGGGCCGGGGCGCTCAGTCTCGGCGGTGAACAATCCGGGCACATCGTGATGCCGGCGCTGGGCAGCACCGGCGACGGGATCGCCACCGGGCTTCGGCTGATGGCGCGGATGGCCCAGACCGGCCTGCCGTTGACGCGCCTGGCCGAGGCGATGCGGGCGCTGCCGCAGGTGCTGGTCAACGTCCGCGTCGCCGACAAGACCACCGCCGCGGCCGCGCCCGCCGTGCGCGACGCGGTCCGCCAAGCGGAGCGCGAACTCGGCGAGACCGGGCGAATCCTGTTGCGTCCCTCGGGGACCGAGCAACTGGTGCGGGTCATGGTCGAGGCCGCCGATGAAGACACCGCCCAGCGCATCGCTGCCCGCGTCGCCGACGCGGTGGGGGCGCAGCGCTGACCGATGGTGCCGGCGGCGATCAGTCCAGCAGCTCGCGCAGCTCGGCGACGTAGCGCACGTACTCGCCGGGATCAGCGGTGACCGGGTTGACCAGCAGCGTCGTCACCCCGGCGGCGGTGAACGCCGCGAGCCGCTCGGCGACGAATCCGCGCGGGCCGATCAGCGAGACGTCGCGCACCAACTCGTCGGGGACCGCGGCGATCGCCTCCTGTTTGCGTCCCGCCAGATACAGCTCCTGGATGCGGTCGGCGGCCGCGCCGAACCCGTAGCGGGTGGCCAGCTGGTGATAGAAGTTGCGCCCGCGCGCTCCCATCCCGCCGAGGTAGAGCGCGAGCATCGGTTTGGTCGCCTCGAGCCGGTCGCCGACGTCCTCGCCGATCGCCAGGGCGGCACCGACGGTCACGTCCAGCGGCCCCAGCGCGGGATCGCGGCGGGCGTATCCGGTGCGCAGCGACTCGCCCCAGACGGCGTCGGCCTTCTCCGGGTGGAAGAACACCGGCTGCCAGCCTTCGGCGATCTCGGCGGTCAACGCCACGTTCTTCGGGCCCAGAGCTGCGATCGAGATCGGAATCCGTTCGCGCACCGGGTGATTGATCAAGTGCAGCGGTTTGCCCAACCCGGTGCCACGGTCGGCGGGCAGCGGGATCTGGTAGTGGGTGCCGTCGTGGCGGACGTCCTCGCGGCGCCACACCTGCCGGCAGATCTCCACGACCTCCCGGGTGCGGGCCAGCGGCGCGTCGAACGCCACCCCGTGGAAGCCCTCCATCACCTGCGGTCCGGAGGTGCCGATCCCGAGGCGGAAACGCCCGTCGGAGACGTAGTCGAGCCCGGCGGCGGTCATCGCCAGCAGTGAGGGGGTGCGGATGTAGATCGGCACCACCCCCGAGCCGAGTTCGATCGTGGTGGTCTTGGCCGCCAGATAGCCCAACTGGCTGATCGCGTCATAGGAATAGGCCTCGGCGACCATGACGACGTCGGCGCCGATCCTCTCCAATTCGACCACCTGGTCGACCGATTCTTTGAACCCCCCGGAATATCCCAGTTGCACGCCGATTCGCATGCGAAAAGTGTACGGGGTGGCGATTTTCGACGAAAATGCCGCGACGACTCGCCGATTCGGGCGGGGTGGGCGGTGATCGCCGCGATCATGGGCTGAGCGGGCGCGCCACCCGCGGGGTGTAGCAGCCGTGGAACGTCAGCGGCAGGTGGTGGCGCAGTCGGCCGGTGTAGACCGGTCCCGCGGTGATGTCGGCCGCGTCGAGGACGACCATGCTCGCCCGGTTGGTCACCCCGTCCTGGGTGGTCACCAGCAGCCAGCCGTCGTCCTCGGCCTCGCCGCCGGGCCGGGCGGCGAACACCGCCTCGTGGGGTTGCTGACCGTAGGGGAACTGGAAGGTGCTCACCGATTCGGTGTCGTTGTCGACCTTGGCGATCGCGTTGGGGTAGGCGCTGCCGTCGGCGTCGGCCGACAGGTAGGTGTAGCGGTTCGCCCGGCCGGTGTGCGTGAGGTTCCAGGACGGGAACTCCGCGGGCAGGTCGCTCACCGGCTCGTGGAGCACCGCGCCCGACGGGGTGATCCGCAGGCGCAGCAGCGAACCGCCGTAGGAGGACACCTGCGCGGCGGTGTCGGTGCTCAGCGTGGAGAGCTGGCCGTTGAGCTCCTCCCACGACGAGTCGTAGTGGATGAGTTCGACCACGGTGTCCGAGCCGTCCTCGTAGCTGTTGGCCAGGTGCAGGTGCAGCAACGCGTCGGTGTAGACGATCCGCGGTTTGCCGCCGTCGCGCGGGACCAGCGCGATCAGGGTGCCGCGGTCGGCGTCGTAGTCGATGGCGTCGATGAAGTTGCGCAGGCCCAGCCCGGCTCCGAGCAGCTTGGAGGTCGGGAACACCAGCGGCGGGATGGCGAACACCAGATGGCGGCTGGTCAGTCCCATGTCGTGGTTGAACATCGCCAGCGGCAGATCCAGCTGACCGAGACGGTGGAGTTTTCCGGCCCGGTCGACGCGGTAGCAGATCAGCTTGGGGAACGGCACCATCGCCAATCCGAAGTTGAACATCTCGCCGGTGTCGGGATCCCATTTGGGGTGTGCGGAGAACGCGCCGAGCCATTTGAGCTCACCGCCGAACCGGTCGACGCCGACGGTGTCGAGCGTGTCGGGGTTGATCTCGGTCGGTGGGCCCCCCTCCCACAACGCCAGCAGTTTCCCGGCGTGCATGACCACACCGGTGTTGGCGACGTTGGCCGGGAACCGCAGCGCGTTGGCCAAGATCCCGCCCGGGCGCATGGTGCCCAGCGCCCGCAGCGGGGCGCCGTGGGAGGTCAGGGATTTTCGGTAGTGCTCGGTGCGCACATACCGGTTGCGGTAGTGCACCGCGCCGTCGGCGATGGCGAACATCGACAGCATGCCGTCGCCGTCGAACAGATGACCCAGCGCCTGCCCACCGGCGTCGAGCTTGCCGGCGCCGTTGCGGTAGAGCGTGCCGGTCAGAGCGGGCGGCAGCGTGCCGTCGCTGTCGTCGATGACGTAGTCGTACTCCTCGTAGAGGGGGGTGTAGGCTGCGAAATCGTGGTCGGCGGTGTTGGTCACTGCTTTTCCTTACGGGGTGGCGGGCGGGGGTGCCGGCGGGCGCTATCCGCGGTGAACATCGGCACGGTGACCCAAGCCGGCGCCGCGGCGCGTGAGCCCACTCGTCGCACCGCCGTCTTGGCCGGTTGCCCGGTGCCGTCGACCGTCTGCATGCTCTACCACGATAGGTGCCGAACCCCCCCGACAGGGCGCTTCCGGGTTCTCGCCTCGGCACAGATGACACAGGTGGGACGGCCGTCTGCCCGATGCGCGATGATGGGGCGGTGAGTGTCCGCAACACCGTCAAGACCGGGCCGGGGCGTCCGGCGGGAACCGACAGCTCCGACACCCGGCAGCGGGTCATCGCCGCCGCCTGCCGCTGCTTCGCCGAGTCCGGGTACGGGCCGGCCACGACCAGCCAGATCGCGGAGCAGGCGGGGGTCACCGCCGGTTCGGTGCACTACCACTTCGGCAGCAAGAGCAAGCTGTTCGCCGCGGTCTGCGACCACGTCTACGGCGAGATCATCGAGCGGGCCACCCGCGCGGTGTCCGGGGCGATGTCGGTGCGCGGCGTACTGCAGGCGGTGCTGGGGGAGTCGATGCACATCAACCACGCGCTGCCCGATTTCGCCGGGTTCGTGGCCGCCGCCCCGGTCGACGCGCGCCGCCACCCCGAGCTCGCCGAGGCGTTCGGCGCTCAGGGGGTGCGGATGATCGAGTCGCTCACCGATGCGGTCGTGCGTGGCCAGGCCGGCGGGCTGATCCCCGTCGACGAGGACCCCACCCAGGTCGCCTGGATGATCAGCGCGATCGTCGACGGGTTCGCCCGCACCGCCGCGGTGGCCGACCCGGTGCAGATGGATGTGTTGAACCGGCTCTTCGAGACGCTGCTGCTGCAACCGTCGGGTGCGGAGAATCCCGCCGACTGAACGGAACTCCGGACTCGCCGATACACCCGACGCTCACGCCTCGGTCAGATAGCGCTGCACGGTCGGCCCCAGCCACGACACCAGGTCCTCGACGGCGGTGGACGCGATCGGTTCGATCCTGAGCTGGTAGCGGGCGAAGGCCAGCCCGGCCAGGTGGCTGGCCACCAACTCCACCCGCAACTGCGCGTCACCGACCCCGAATTCCGTGGCGACCCGCGTCGCGATCGGGCCGGCGAGGATGTCGTGCAGCATCGTGCGCGCCGTCGGCTGGATCGCCGCCGAGCGCCACAGCGTCAAAAACGGTTCGAAGGCGTCACCGGAGTCCCAGTGCCGCAGGAAACGGCGCACCAGTCGGGGGCCGATCCGGTCGGTCCCCTCGTCGAGCAGGGCGGCCAGCTGGTGCAGGGGATGTTCGGGACCGGTCAGCGTCGAGGCGGTGAACAGCCCCTCCTTGCTGCCGAAAAAGTAGTAGACCATCGCCACGTCCACGCCGGCGTCGGCGGCGATCCCGCGCACCGTGGCCCTGTCGTACCCCTGTCGCATGAAGTGCTCGCGGGCGGCCTCGACGAGGCGCTGTCTGCTCTGCGCCCCGGTGCGCCACCGCCCGGCGCGCCCGGTCCCGGCCATGCCCGGAGAATACTTCAACACATGTTGAGACGTGCCTCGGCCCCTGCTTAGCCTGGAATCCGCACAGACGGTGACGAGCGAAGGAGGAGGTGGCGCCATGACCACCGACACGACCACCGGTAAGCGGCGCCTGTGGTGGCGACACGCGATCTCGGTCGCGGTGTTTCCGGCGACGATGGCGATCGTCGTCCCGGCCCTGATCGCGGTGGCCGCCGGGGTACGGCTGGCCGGGCCGGGATCGGGCCCGGCGATCGCGTCGGTGATCGCCGGGGCTCTGCTGATCGCCGGCGGCGTGGCCCTGATGATCTGGACCGTGGTGCTGTTCGACCGGTTCGGTGCGGGCACCCTCGGGATCGGGTCGGTGATGGGCGAACCGGTCCATCTGGTCGTGCGCGGTCCGTACCGGCACGTGCGCAACCCGATGATCACCGGGGTGCTGTGCATCCTGCTGGGCGAGGCCGCGGTCACCCTGTCCGGGTGGCTACTGGGATGGTTCGCGGTGTTTGCGGTCGCGCAGGTGCTGGCGATCCGCTGCTGGGAGGAACCGCATCTGCTCGATCGCTACGGCAGCGCCTACCGCGAGTATCGTCGCCACGTCCCCGGCTGGATTCCGCGGGTGACCCCGTGGACTCCTCAGGCCACCTGAAGCCACAGATCGGGGCCGAACACCTCGTAGTGGATGGACTCGACCGGGATCCCCCGTTCGACCAGGCGGGCCTGCACCGATTGCATGAACGGCAGCGGCCCGCACAGATACACCTGCACGTCGTCGGGCAGGGGCATGTCGGTCAGGGCCCTGGGCATCCCGATCTCGCCGTACCAGGTCCGCATGATCGCTTCGGGCAGCCGGTCGACCAGGTCGGCCAGTTCGCTGCGGTGCGGATGAGCCGCGCGGGACCGGTCGGCGTGCACCACCCACACCGGTCGCGCGTCACCGGTGTCGACCATATGGCGCAACATCCCGATCATCGGGGTGCAGCCGATCCCGGCCGAAACCAGCAGCACCGGAACCGGTTCCGGGGTCAAGGTGATGTCCCCGAACGGGTGCGACACGCTCAACACATCACCCTCGAACACGTCGCTGTGGATGAAGTTGGACACCTGTCCGACCGGGGATCCGGCTTCCGCGTCGATCTTTTTGATCGTGATCCGCCACCGATCGGGCGCGGCGGCACTGATGCTGTACTGCCGGATCTGGCGGGCCCCCTTGGGCAGGTGGACCGCGACCGACGTGTACTGGCCGGGCAGAAACGCCGGCAACGGGCTCTGCACGCCCTCCAGCGTCAGCGCGATACAGTCCGGCGATTCCTGGGTCCGGGTCAGCACCCGCGCCGACAGCCACACCTCACCGGCGGCGACACCGGCCTGGGCGTACAGATCGGCCTCGCGCCCCATCAGGGCATCGGCCATCAACCAGTACACCTCGTCCCAGGCGGCGGCGACCTCGTCGGTGACCGCATCCCCGAGAACCGTGGCGATGGCGGCGAACAGGTAGTGGTGCACCACCTGATACTGATCCGGGGTCACCCCCAGGGAGGCATGTTTGTTGGCGATCCGGGACAACACCCTGTCCGGCGGCGGCGCGTCGTCGGCGACCAGCAGCGCGGCGAACGCGACGATGGCGCCGGCCAGGGCGCGTTGTTGGTCACCGCGGGCCTGGTTGCCCTGGTTGAAAAGGTCGCGCTCCAACTCGGGGTGGTCGACGAACATCGTCGCGTAGAAGCGACGGGTGATCTGCTCGATCGCTGCACCGACCACCGGAAGGGTCTCCTTGACGACCGCGGCGGACTTCTCGTTGAGCATGGTGGCCCTTCTATCGATCCGGCCCTTTCCCCACCACGGTAACCGCCATTCCCGGCACCCGCAGTTCACCGACGTCACCATCGTGTTACGGCCCGGAGGCCTCGGCGCCGGTCACCGAATCCGCCCACGCGGGCGCCCCGGCGGTTCAGCCGCCGCGAATCCGCGTCAGCTCGGCCATGTCGGCCAGCCCCTGCTCCTGTGCCGCGTGGAGGAACCCCGGCAACGGTGCTCGCAGCTCGGCCAGCACCTCATGGTCGATGAGCCCCTGCAGCTCAGCCTGTTTCGGGTTGCGACCGGCCTGGTTGTCCCGTTCGGCGTGACCGTCGGCGCTCGTGTAGTCATACAGCTCGTAGTCGATGGGCCGCGCGGTGTCGATGTCCATGCCGCCGGGCCGCCAATAGGAGTACATGCCGAACTTCGCCTCGGGGGTGCGGACCCCGACGATGTGGTTCGGCGCCGAGGTCGGGATGGCGGTGGGCGGCGGGGTGTCGCCGAGGAACTGCCGTGCCTGCGGTGAATTCAGCAGTGTGGCGATTTCCTCCACCGACATGTCGTCGGTGGCGTGCGCGACCCACCGGCGGCCCGGGTGGGCGCCGTCGGCGGCGATCGCGGCGAGATCCGTGCGATCGGCCAGATACGAGTAGCGCGAATCCGAGCGCCACCCGGACCCGCCGTGGGCGATGGTGAGCAGCAGCGGGGCGAGGTCGGCGCTGGAGGTGAGTTGAGCCCTGGTGGTTGCGGGCCGCGGGGTGAGCTGACCGGACGGGTCGCGCAGGTACAGCGGGACCCGGATGCTCTCCTCGTAGAGCGCGGCGCCCTTGCCCCGCAGGCCGTGCGGTCCGGCGTACTCGCCGTGGTCGGAGGTGAACACCACGACCGTGTTGTCGTCGATCTCGGGTCGGGTGGCCAGGATGTCGAGCACCCGGCCGATCTGGGTGTCGACCTCCTGCTGCAGCCACAGGTACATATCCAGGCAGCGCGCCCACTGCGCCGGGTCGTCATACGACATCGCGCCGGTCATCAACGGCGACATGAAACCGAGGTAGTCGATCTGCAGTTGCGGTTTGTTGCGCCGGCGCAGCTGCTCGGCGGTCTCGAAGTTTCCCGGCGGCCCGTCGAACCGGTGCGCAACGTCCTCGGGCAGCGGGCTCTTCGGCCACCAGCAGATGTCGTGGGGGTTGACCAACGATACCGTCGTGCACCACGGTCCGGCCCCGCCGTGGTCGTCGAACCACCCGGCGAACTGGTCGACGATCGACGGGTCCTGTTGCAGACCCTGGTTCGGCGCGCCGTTGGGTGACGGGTAGGTGCCGCCGGAGAACCCGTGTGCGTCCAGACCGTCGGGGGTGGTGTCGGCGTGGTGACCGAGGTGCCATTTGCCCCACCACCAGGTGCGGTAGCCGGCGTCGCGCAGCATGGTGCCCCAGGTCGGAAACCGCGGCGCCAGTGTCGATTCGCTGGGCCCCATGCCGGTGAACAGACATCCCGTCTGGTGGGAGTACAGGCCGGTGGTCAGCACTCCGCGTGACGGGGTGCACATCGCCGAGGCGCTGTAATGCGACGCGAAGGTGACACTGCGCCGCTGCAGAGCGCCGAGCCGGGGCAGCAGGGCGTTCAGTTCCTCGGTGTCGGGGAACCACTGCGGGGCGCGCATCTGGTCGACGAGGATGACCAGGATGTTGGGCCTGCCGCCGCCGGATTGCGTCGCGGTGCCGGCGCCGGGTTTGTGCAGCAGCTCATAACCGCCCCACCCGGCGGCGGCCGCCCCGGCGACCGCCGCGGTGCCACCGAGAACCGCCCGTCGACTGACCTTCGCCACATCGATCAGGGTAGACATCCATCCCGGTGCCGACTGAGATCGACACCCAGGTGGACACGACCCCGCCGAATTCGGGGGAGTGTGTCCATGGGGACGTCGATCTCAGTCGCCACCGCGGCTTTTACCGCAGCAGCGCCACCACCCGGTCCTCGAGGGCCGCCGGGGGCGCATCGGGGTCGGGTTCGGCGGTCTTGGGCAGCACCACCTCGGGGTCGGCGAAGTCCCGGTAGGTCTTGTCCCCGGCGAGCTCGTAGAGCAGATACCCGGTCAGCAACGCCCGCACCGCCTTCTGGGTGGCGCGCTCACCGCCGGGCAGACCGACCAGCCGGGTCAGGCGCCGGCCCTCCACCAATCCCGCGGTGTGTGCCTTGACCACGGTGCGCAGCACCGCCGTCGGCCAGGCCCGGGCCAATCCCGCCGCGTCGGAACGCAGCCCGGTGGCGTCGTCGGCGGAGGCCAACACCATCGCCGGCACGGTCAGCTCGGCCGCCGGCTGCCGCGCCGACGGGGAGGTGACCGTCGGGAACACCGCCGCCACCGCCGCGGGCTTGGCGGGCATCCCGGCCGCGGCGAACACCGCCGCCGAGGCGCCGAACCCGTGGCCGGCCACGCCCAGCTTGGTGGGGTGCACACTGATGCGGCCCGGACCCAGCCGCACCCCGGCCGCGATGTCGAGGGCGGTGCCCAGGTCGAACGCCAGGTTGAGCACCGACGGGGCCACGCTGCGCTCGGTGTTGGGCGCCGCCGCGACGATCCCCCAGGACGCCAGATGTTCGAGCAACCCGCGGTAGCGGGCCACCGGTGTGACCCAGTCGTGGCCGAACGCGACCGCGGGCAGGTTCTTGCCCGCCTCCGGGGTGTACACCACCCCGGGAAGACCGGCAAAGGCCAGGTCACCGCGGAGAACACGGTGTGGACCACGCCGGGTCAAGGCGCCGAAAATTTTCCGTGTGCTGCCCACCTGATGACCGTAACGCACGCGAGCACCGGAAGCGTGTGCACGCTGCATTACCCTGGCAGGTTATGTGCGGCATCATCGGCTACGTCGGGCCCCGGCCCGCCCGCGGCATCGTCGTCGACGCGCTGCGCCGGATGGAGTACCGCGGCTACGACTCGGCGGGCATCGCCGTGGCCGACGGCGCCGGTGCGCTGACCGTCAGCCGCCGGGCCGGCCAGCTGGCCAACCTGGAGACCGCGCTCGGCGAGATGGACCCGGCGGCGCTGACCGGCACCACCGGGCTGGGCCACACCCGCTGGGCCACCCACGGCCGTCCCACCGACCGCAACGCCCACCCGCACCGCGACGCCTCCGGGCAGTTCGCCGTGGTCCACAACGGCATCATCGAGAACTACGCGACCCTGCGCCACGACCTGGAGAACGCCGGGGTGGAGTTCGCCAGCGACACCGACACCGAGATCGCCGTGCACCTGGTCGCCCAGGCCTACCGGCAGGGCCCGACCGCCGGGGACTTCGTCGCCTCGGTGCTGGCGGTGCTGCCCCGGCTGGAGGGGCATTTCACGCTGGTGTTCGCCAGCGCCGACAACCCCGACACGATCGTGGCGGCGCGGCGGTCCACCCCGCTGGTGCTCGGCGTCGGCGACGGCGAGATGTTCGTCGCCTCGGATGTGGCCGCGTTCATCGAACACACCCGCGAGGCCGTCGAACTCGGCCAGGACCGGGTGGTGGTGATCACCGCCGACGGATACCGCGTCACCGACTTTTACGGTGTGCCCGACCAGGACAGCGCCCGGCACTTCCACATCGACTGGGATCTCAGCGCCGCCGAGAAGGGCGGCTACGAGTACTTCATGCTCAAAGAGATCGCCGAACAGCCCGCCGCGGTCGCCGACACCCTGCTGGGTCATTTCGTCGACGGGCGCATCGTGCTCGACGAGCAGCGCCTGGGTGATCAGGAGCTTCGCGACATCGACAAGGTGTTCGTGGTGGCCTGCGGCACCGCCTACCACTCGGGACTGCTGGCCAAATACGCCATCGAACACTGGACCCGGCTGCCGGTCGAGGTGGAGTTGGCCAGCGAATTCCGTTACCGCGACCCGGTTCTCGACCGCTCCACCCTGGTGGTGGCGATCAGCCAGTCCGGGGAGACCGCCGACACGCTCGAGGCGGTGCGCCACGCCAAGGATCAGAAAGCCAAGGTGCTGGCGGTCTGTAACACCAACGGCAGCCAGATCCCCCGGGAGTGCGACGCGGTGCTCTACACCCGCGCCGGCCCGGAGATCGGGGTCGCCTCGACGAAGACGTTTTTGGCCCAGGTCACGGCGAACTACCTGGTGGGGCTGGCGTTGGCGCAGGCACGCGGCACCAAATACCCCGACGAGGTGGCCCGCGAGTACCACGAGCTGGAGGCGATGCCGGATCTGGTCGCCCGGGTTCTCGGTGGCATCGACTCGGTCTCCGCGCTGGCGCAGCGGTTCGCCAAATCGCCGGCGGTGCTGTTTTTGGGTCGCCACGTCGGCTTCCCGGTCGCACTCGAGGGCGCACTGAAACTCAAAGAGCTCGCCTACATGCACGCCGAGGGATTCGCCGCCGGGGAGCTCAAACACGGCCCGATCGCGCTGATCGAAGACGATCTTCCGGTCATCGTCATCATGCCGTCACCGAAGATGGCGGTGCTGCACGCCAAGCTGCTCTCCAACATCCGGGAGATCCAGGCGCGCGGCGCGGTCACGATCGTCATCGCCGAGGAAGGCGATGAGACGGTGCGCCCGTTCGCCGACCACCTCATCGAAATCCCCGCGGTGGCCACGCTGCTGCAGCCGCTGCTGTCGACGATCCCGCTGCAGGTGTTCGCCGCCGGTGTCGCCCAGGCCCGCGGCTACGATGTGGACAAGCCCCGCAACCTGGCCAAGTCGGTCACCGTCGAGTAGGCCCGGCGACGACGAGGCGGCCACCGGCGTCGCTGTGACGCGCGTCGCGGCGGTCCGCCGGTTCAGGTCAACTCGTCGTAATCACCACGCACCCAGGCGATGTAACGCTGCGCGGAGCGTTGCACCGCGGCGTGGGCGTCGGAAGGGATCGCGTTGGTGAACAAGCCGTAGGCGGTGTCGAAGGTCAGCGGCGCCAACGTCTCGGCCATGCGGGCCACCACCGCGGCCGACAGCGGGATCAGGTTCGGGTAGCTGCGCATGAAACCCACCGAGCAGCGGTCCGGGTTGGGAAAGATGGTGTCTCCGGTGAGCAGCACGCCCCGCCCGTCGGCGCCGTCTTGCCACCAGGTCACCGCGTTGCCCGGGAAATGGCCGCCGACCTGGACCAGGCGCAGTGACTCGGTGAGCCGCAGCGTGCCCGACCACTGCCGGATCACCGGGTCCGGGCGCAGCACCCAGTCCGCGTCGGCGGCGTTGACGTACACCGGCACCGACCCGAGCCGGTGACTCCACTCCACCTGCGCGCCGAACATGTGCGGATGGCTGGCCGCGATCCCCAGCACCGGCCCGTGGGCACGCACCACTTCGATCGCGGCGTCGTCGACGAACCCGGAGGGATCCCACAGAAGTGAGCCCTCCGGGGTGCTCACCAGTTTGGTCATCTGCCCGATCCCCAGCGCCGGGGTGGCGCCGATGGCCACCAGTCCCGCCTCCAACTCGACGGTGTAGGTGTGGGTGCCTTCGGCGGCCAACTCCGCCAGCGTGGTCCACAGTTGGCCCTCGGCGGGCACCCACTGGCGTTCGTCGGCGCAGATCGGGCAGACCGCCGGGGTGGCGGCCTGCTCGACACCGCACGTGCGGCACAGCCAGAACATGCATCCAGCCTAGGCGGGATCGCCGCCGCAGCCCCGCGAAATCGGTCACCGTCGCCGGCTGCGCCGGTAATCTGGGCGGGCGCGAACAGATCGGACCGGACGGGGGCAGATGCGCCACTACTACAGCGTCGAGGCGATCCGCGCCGCCGAGGCACCGCTGCTGGCCGCACTGCCCGACGGGGTGCTGATGCGCCGGGCGGCGTTCGGGCTGACCACCGTCATCGCCGGTGAGCTCGCCGCACGCACCGGCGGGGTCGCCGGGCGGCGGGTCTGCGCGGTGATCGGCTCCGGCGACAACGGCGGGGACGCGCTGTGGGCGGCCACCCTGCTGCGCCGGCGCGGCGCGGCCGCCGACGCGGTGCTGCTCAACCCCGACCGCGCGCACCCGCAGGCCCTGGCGGCGTTTCGCCGGGCCGGGGGGCGGCTGGTCGAGGCGGTGGCCGCGGGCACCGATCTGGTGATCGACGGGGTGGTCGGCATCGCCGGGCGCGGACCGTTGCGCCCGGCGGCCGCCGCGGTGTTCGCCGCGGCCGCCGACATCCCGGTGGTGGCCGTCGACATCCCCAGCGGCATCGACGCGCACACCGCGGCGATCACCGGTCCGGCCGTGCAGGCCGCGGTGACCGTGACGTTCGGCGGGCTCAAACCGGTGCACGCGCTGGCCGACTGCGGCCGCGTCGCGTTGATCGACATCGGGCTGGACCTGGCGGCCACCGAGGTGTGCGGGCTCGACGCCGCCGACGCCGGTGCGCGCTGGCCGGTGCCGCAGCGCAGCGACGACAAATACACCCAGGGCGTGACCGGGGTGCTGGCCGGCTCGGCGACCTACCCGGGGGCGGCCATCCTGTGCGCCGGCGCCGCCGTCGCGGCCACCTCCGGGATGGTCCGCTACGCCGGCTCGGCGGCCGCGGAGGTGGTGGCGCACTGGCCGGAGGTCGTGGTCGCCGACAGCGCGGCCGCCGCCGGGCGGGTCCAGGCCTGGGTGGTCGGGCCGGGCCTGGGTACCGGTACCGACGCGGCCGCCGCGCTGTGGTTCGCGCTCGGCACCGACCTGCCGGTCATCGTCGACGCCGATGCGCTGACCCTGGTGGCCGCTCACCCCGAGTTGGTCACCGGCCGGCGCGCCCCCACGGTGCTCACCCCGCACGCCGGGGAGTTCGCCCGCCTCGCCGGGGAGCCGCCCGGCGCCGACCGGGTCGGCGCCACCCGGGCGTTGGCCGAGCGCCTCGGCGCCACCGTGCTGCTCAAGGGCCACGTGACCGTGATCGCCGACCCGGGCGGGCCGACCTATCTCAACCCGGCCGGCGGGTCGTGGTCGGCCACCGCCGGCTCCGGCGATGTGCTCTCCGGGATGATCGGCGCGCTGCTGGCCGCCGGGCTCGGCCCGGCCGAGGCCGCCGCGACCGCCGCGTTCGTGCACGCCGAGGCCGCGCTGCACGCCGCCGCCGACGCCGGACCGGCCCCGGCACCCACCTCGGCGTCGCGCCTGCTGACCCATATCCGTCCCGCCGTCGCCGCAGTCCGCGCCGCCGGCGCCACCGCAGATCCCCGCTGAAAGGATGTCCCGTGTCCCACCCGTCCGTTCCCGCCCACTCGATCGCACCGGCCTACACCGGTCGGCTCTCCACCGCCCCGGTGCCCGCGCTGCGGCTGCCCGACGAACCGATGGAGCCCGACGCCGCCTACCGGTTCATCCACGACGAGTTGATGCTCGACGGCAGCTCCCGGCTGAACCTGGCCACGTTCGTCACCACCTGGATGGACCCGGAGGCCGAGCGGCTGATGGCCGAGACGTTCGACAAGAACATGATCGACAAGGACGAGTACCCGGCCACCGCGGCGATCGAGCAGCGCTGTGTGGCCATGGTCGCCGACCTGTTCCACGCCGAGAGCCTGCGTGACGACGATCCCGCCAGCGCGGTCGGGGTCTCCACCGTCGGGTCCAGCGAGGCGGTGATGCTCGGCGGGCTGGCGATGAAATGGCGTTGGCGGCAACGCCTGGAGGCGGCCGGGCAACAGTGGACCGGGCGCACCCCCAACCTGGTGATGGGGGCCAACGTGCAGGTGGTGTGGGAGAAGTTCTGCCGCTACTTCGACGTCGAGCCCCGCTATCTTCCGATGGCCGAAGACCGCTACGTGATCACCCCCGAGCAGGTCGTGGCGGCCGTCGACGAGGACACCATCGGGGTGGTCGGCATCCTGGGCACCACCTACACCGGTGAGCTGGAGCCGATCGCCGAGATCTGCGCGGCGCTCGACAAACTCGCCGCCGAGGGCGGTGCCGACGTGCCGGTGCACGTCGACGCCGCCAGCGGCGGGTTCGTGGTGCCGTTTCTGCACCCCGACCTGCGCTGGGATTTCCGGCTGCCGCGGGTGGTGTCGATCAACGTCAGCGGCCACAAATACGGGCTGACCTACCCCGGTATCGGGTTCGTGGTGTGGCGCTCGAGCGCCTACCTGCCCGAGGACCTGGTGTTCCGGGTCAACTACCTCGGCGGGGACATGCCGACGTTCACGCTGAACTTCTCCCGGCCCGGCAACCAGGTGGTCGGCCAGTACTACAACTTCCTGCGGTTGGGCCGCGAGGGCTACACCAGCGTGATGCAGACCCTGTCGAACACCGCGCGCTGGCTCGGCGACCGACTGGCCGCCAGTGAGCACTTCGCGCTGATCACCGACGGCTCGGCGATCCCGGTGGTGGCGTTCCGGTTGACCGGGGACCGCGGCTACACCGAGTTCGACGTCTCCCACGAGCTGCGCACCTACGGCTGGCAGGTGCCCGCCTACACCATGCCCGAGGACGCCACCGACGTGGCGGTGCTGCGGGTCGTGGTGCGTGAAGGCCTCTCGGCGGATTTGGCCCGCGCGCTGCACGACGACGTGATCAAGGCGGTCACGGCGTTGGACAAGCTCAAACCCCGCGGCCACTTCGACGAACAGCAGCATTTCGCGCACTGAGGGCCAGCGCCGTCGCAGCCGCAGAACACCCCGGCGGACCGGCGGGTGCGGGTGGGCTGCGGGGCGTCACGCCGGGTTCGGGGACGCCGTTCTGGGACAATCGTGGAGATGACCGTGACATCGCAGACCAGCGGGCTGATCGCCGAGGCCGTCGTGGACCTCGCGGCGATCGCGCACAACGTGCGGGTGCTGCAGGAGTCGGCCGGGTCGGCGCAGGTGATGGCGGTGGTCAAGGCCGACGGCTACGGCCACGGCGCCGCCCGGGTGGGCCGGGCCGCGCTGGACGCCGGGGCCGCCGAGCTCGGGGTCGCCACCATCGATGAGGCGCTGGCTCTGCGTGCCGACGACATCAGCGCCCCGGTGCTGGCGTGGCTGCACCGCCCCGGCACCGACTTCGCCGGGGCGCTCGGTGCCGACATCGGCATCGCGGTGTCCTCGCTGGCCCAGCTCGACGACCTGCTCGACGCGGTGGAGCGCACCGGGCGCACGGCCACGGTGACGGTGAAAACCGACACCGGCATGAACCGCAACGGGGCGCGGGCCGCCGAACTGCCGGAGTTGTTCACCGCGCTGAAACGCGCCGCCGCCGACAACGCCGTCCGGCTGCGCGGGCTGATGTCGCATCTGGCCTGCGCCGACGAGCCCGACCATCCGGCCAACAATGCTCAGGCGCAACGGTTCTCCGAGCTGATCACGCTCGCCGGCGACCACGGCCTGCGTTTCGAGGTGGCCCACCTGGCCAATTCGGCGGGCACCTTGACCCGCCCCGACCTGGCCTACGACATGGTCCGTCCCGGCATCGCGGTCTACGGACTGTGCCCGCTGCCCGAACGCGGCGATATGGGGCTCATCCCGGCGATGACGCTGAAAACCACGGTGACGCTGGTGCGCCCGGTGCGTGCCGGCGAAGGGGTGTCCTACGGGCACACCTGGATCGCCGAGCGCGACACCACGTTGGCGTTGCTGCCGATCGGCTACGCCGACGGGGTGTTCCGGCCGCTCAGCAGCCGGTTCGAGGTGATGATCAACGGCCGGCGGCGCCGCAACGTCGGGCGGGTCTGTATGGACCAGTTCGTCGTCGACCTGGGGCCGGGCCCGGTGGACGTCACCGAGGGCGACGAGGCGATCCTGTTCGGTCCCGGCGATTCCGGGGAGCCCCGCGCCCAGGACTGGGCCGACACCCTGGGCACCGTGCACTACGAGGTGGTGACCAGCCCGCGCGGGCGCGTCACCCGGACCTACCGTGAATAGCGGCCGCCGCACCCGCTGGCTGGCCGGGGCGACCGGCCTGACCGCGGTCGGGGCGCTGGCCGGCACCACGGTCACCCAGGCGCTCACCCGTCGCACCACCACCGACGACCCGTATGCCGGTGAGGATTTCGAGATGCTGCGCGACGACCCCGGCTGCGTGGTGACCACCCCCGACGGAGTGCCGCTGATGGTGCGCGAGGTCGGTGACCCGCAGGCGCCGGTGACGGTGGTGTTCGCCCACGGGTTTTGTCTGCGCAAGGCCGCGTTCCATTTTCAGCGGGTGCGTCTGCTGCGGGAGTGGGGCGATCAGGTGCGGATGATCTTCTACGACCAGCGCGGCCACGGCGAGTCCGGCACCGCCGACCCGGCGACCTACACGGTCCCCCAGCTCGGGCGCGACCTCGAGTCGGTGCTGCAGGTGATGGCCCCGCGCGGCCCGATCGTGGTGGTGGGCCACTCGATGGGCGCCATGACGCTGCTGGCCCACGCCCGCCAACACCCCGAACAGTACGGCCCGCGCATCGTGGGGGCGGCGCTGCTGTCGTCGGCCGCCGAAGGGGTGGACCGCTCGCCGCTGGGGGAGATCCTGCAGAACCCGGCGCTGGAGTCGGTGCGCTTCGCGGCGCGCTACGCCCCGGCGCTGCTGCACCGGGGCCGCGGTGTGGTCCGGTCGGTGATCGGGCCGATCCTGCGGGCGGGCTCCTACGGCGACGGCAGGGTCAGCCCGTCGGTGGTGCGGTTCTCCGAGCAGATGATGCACGACACCGCGATCACCACCATGGTCGAGTTCCTGCACGCCCTGGAGGTCCACGACGAGTCCGCCGCCCTGGCGGTGCTGGCCCGGGTCCCGACCCTGATCGCCTGCGGTGACCACGATCTGCTCACCCCCGACGAGAACTCCCGGGCGATGGCCGACGCCATGGCGGGGGCGCAGTCGAACTGCGAACTGCTGATCATCCCCGGTGCGGGACATCTGCTGCCGCTGGAGGTCCCCGACATCGTCGACGACGCCCTGGTGCAGTTGGTGCAACGGGCCACCCCGAACACCCTGGTCTCCGTGCCGCGGCGGTTGAACCGCCGTGCCTGAGCGCGACACCGGCACCGCCGTCTTGACGAGCGAGGCCGACACGAGGGCGTTGGGCGCCCGGCTGGGGGCGCAGCTGCGCGCCGGCGACGTCGTGGTGGTGACCGGGCCGCTGGGGGCGGGGAAAACGGTGCTGACCAAGGGCATCGCCGAGGCGATGGAGGTCGACGGCCCCATCACCTCACCGACCTATGTGCTGGCCCGGGTGCATCCGGCGCGCCGCGACGGCGCGCCGGCGCTGGTGCACGTCGACTTCTACCGGCTGCTCGACCACGGTGGGGATCTGGAGGCCGAACTGGACTCGCTGGATCTCGACACCGACCTCGCCGACGCGGTGGTGGTGGTCGAGTGGGGCGAAGGGATCGCCGAGCGGCTCGCCGAGCGCTATCTGGCGATCCGGCTGGACCGCGCCGCCGGCGCCGCCGAGACCGAACGCAGCGCCAGCTGGCGGTGGTCGGCGTGAGCCGCACCGTGCTGGTCATCGACACCGCCACCCCGGCGATCACCGCGGGGGTGGTCCGTCGCGGCGAGCGCATCGAGGTGCTCGCCGAGCGCATCACCCGCGGGGCGCGCGCCCACGCCGAACAACTCACCCCCAATGTGCTTGCCGCACTGGAGGAGTCCGGGTTTACGATGGGTGACCTCGAGGCGGTGGTGGTCGGCTGTGGGCCCGGACCGTTCACCGGGCTGCGGGTGGGGATGGCCACCGCGGCCGGCTACGGCGACGCGCTGCACCTGCCGGTGCACGGGGTGTGCAGCCTCGACGGGATCGGACGGGTCGCCCGTGTGGCGCCGGGCGCCGAGGTGCTGGTGGTCACCGACGCACGCCGACGCGAGGTGTACTGGGCGCGCTACCGCGGCGGTGAGCGCATCGACGGCCCGGCCGTGTCGGCCCCGGGCGCGGTGGATGTGGGCGCGGCCACCGCGGTCGCCGGATCCCCCGAGCACGCCGCGCTGTTCGACCTGCCGGTCCTCGAGGTCGCCGCCCCCACGGTCGCGGGTCTGGTGGCCGCCGTGGGCGACTGGACGAGCCCGCCGGCGCCGCCGCGTCCGCTGTATCTGCGTCGACCCGACGCCAGGAGCGCCGTCGAGCGCACCCCGCAGGTTCGACTCGACACCCTGACCCGCGCCGACGCCGAGCGGTGTGCGCAGTTGGAGGCGCAGCTGTTCGGCGGCGACGACCCGTGGCCGGCCGCGGCGTTCGTGCGCGAGCTGGCCGCACCCCACACCCGTTACGCCGCGGCCCGGGTGGGCGACACCCTGGTCGGCTACGCCGGGATCAGTCGGCTGGGTCGGGGGGCGCCCTACGAATACGAGATCCACACCATCGGTGTGGACCCGGCGCACCGCGGACGCGGCATCGGCCGTCGGCTGCTCGACGAGCTGCTGGGCTTCGCCGGTGACGACGTGGTCTTCCTGGAGGTGCGCACCGACAACGAGCCGGCGATCGCGTTGTACCGCAGCGTCGGGTTCCAGACCGTCGGGGTGCGCCGGCGTTACTACCGGGCCAGCGGCGCCGACGCCTACACGATGCGTCGCGACCCGCGTGCGGGAAGGGCCGTGCCGTGAGCGTCGTGTTGGCCATCGAAACGTCCTGCGATGAGACCGGTGTCGGCATCGCCCGGATGGCCGACGACGGCACGCTTGTTCTGCTCGCCGACGAGGTGGCCTCCAGCGTCGACGAACACGCCCGGTTCGGCGGGGTGGTGCCCGAGGTGGCCTCCCGCGCGCATCTGGAGGCACTGGGCCCGACCCTGCGCCGGGCGCTGGACGCCGCCGCGATCGAGCGCCCCGACGTGGTGGCCGCGACCATCGGGCCGGGGCTGGCCGGGGCGCTGCTGGTCGGGGTGGCCGCCGCCAAGGCCTACGCCGCCGCCTGGGGAGTGCCGTTCTACGCGGTCAACCACCTGTGCGGGCATCTGGCCGCCGACGTCTACCAGCACGGGCCGCTGCCGCAGAGTGTGGCGCTGCTGGTCTCCGGCGGCCACACCCACCTGCTGCACGTGCGCTCGCTGGCCGAGCCGGTCGTCGAACTGGGCTCGACCGTCGATGACGCCGCCGGGGAGGCCTACGACAAGGTGGCCCGACTGCTGGGGTTGGGCTACCCCGGCGGACGGGTCCTCGACGAGCTGGCCCGCGACGGGGACCGCGACGCGATCGTGCTCCCGCGCGGCATGACCGGCGCGCGCGACGCCCGCCACGCGTTCAGCTTCTCCGGGCTCAAAACCGCGGTGGCCCGCCACGTCGAGGCCCACCCGCACGCCGCGGCCGCCGACGTCGCCGCCGGATTCCAGGAGGCGGTCGCCGACGTCCTGACCATGAAGGCGGTGCGCGCGGCCACCGACCTCGGGGTCGACACGCTGCTGATCGCCGGGGGCGTGGCGGCCAACTCACGGCTCCGTGAGCTGGCCGCGCAGCGCTGCGCGGCCGCGGGGCTGACCCTGCGGATCCCGGCCCCGCGGCTGTGCACCGACAACGGCGCGATGATCGCCGCCTATGCCGCACACCTGGTGGCCGCCGGTGCCGCGCCCTCGGCGCTGACGGCGGCCACCGATCCGGGCCTGCCGGTGGGCACCGGCCAGATCCGGTGACGGGGCGATGAGGCCGGGGGCGGCACCGGGTCGCTGAAGTGCAGCCACGGCGACCCCGCGGCAGTGCCGAAGGCGTTGGCTCCGGTGCGCAGCAGGACCCGCCCTTGAGTGCTAGCACTCTCATGTATAGAGTGCTAGGTGGCAGTCGGACAGCCCCTGTGTCGGCACCCGCGACGACGGCGTAGGGACCCGGACGAATGCCACAACACCTGGTAATTCGACGGGTTCGGGGATCGGCCCCGTACCCATACCCGATCAAGTGGAGGGCTCCAATCGTGGCGAAGGTGAACATCAAGCCACTCGAGGACAAGATCCTCGTTCAGGCCAATGAGGCCGAGACCACGACCGCATCCGGTCTGGTCATCCCCGACACCGCCAAGGAAAAGCCGCAGGAAGGCACCGTTGTCGCCGTCGGCCCCGGCCGGTGGGACGAGGACGGCGACAAGCGGATTCCGCTGGATGTGTCCGAAGGCGATGTCGTTATCTACAGCAAGTACGGCGGCACCGAGATCAAGTACAACAACGAGGAGTACCTGATCCTGTCGGCCCGCGACGTGCTGGCTGTCGTCTCCAAGTAAAACCGTGTCCCGCCCCGGCGATCCCCGCGTGCGCGTGGGTGATTTCCGGGGCGGTACTCGTTAGAGGAAAAGGCCTATGAGCAAGCTCATTGAGTACGAGGAAACCGCACGCCGCGCCCTGGAGGCCGGTATGGACCAGCTCGCCGACGCGGTGCGGGTCACGATCGGCCCCCGCGGCCGCTTCGTGGTGCTGGACAAGGCGTTCGGCGGTCCGACGGTCACCAACGACGGGGTCACCATCGCCCGGGAGATCGACCTGGAGGACCCGTTTGAGAACCTGGGCGCCCAGCTGCTGAAGTCGGTGGCCACCAAGACCAACGACATCACCGGCGACGGCACCAGCACCGCCACGGTGGTGGCCCAGGCGCTGATCAAGGCGGGGCTGCGCAACGTGGCGGCCGGGGCCAACCCGATGGACCTGGGCCGCGGCATCGAGAAGGCCGCCGCGGCGGTCTCCGAGGCGCTGCTGGCCGCGGCCACCCCGGTCTCGGAGAAGGCCGGGATCGCCGAGGTGGCCACCGTGTCCTCCCGCGACGCCGAGATCGGCCGGCTGGTCGGCGAGGCGATGACCAAGGTCGGCGGCGACGGGGTGGTCAGCGTCGAGGAGTCCTCGACGCTGCAGACCGAGCTGGAGATCACCGACGGGGTCGGCTTCGACAAGGGGTTCCTGTCGGCGTACTTCGTCACCGATTTCGACACCCAGGAGGCCGTTCTGGAGGACGCGCTGATCCTGTTGCACCGCGACAAGATCAGCTCGCTGCCGGACCTGCTGCCGCTGCTGGAGAAGGTCGCCGAGTCCGGCAAGCCGCTGGTGCTGATCGCCGAGGACGTCGAGGGCGAGGCGCTGTCGACCCTGGTGGTCAACTCCATCCGCAAGACGCTCAAGGCGGTCGCGGTCAAGGCTCCCTACTTCGGCGACCGGCGCAAGGCGTTCCTGGAGGACCTGGCGATCGTCACCGGCGCCCAGGTGGTCAACCCCGACGTGGGGCTGGTGCTGCGCGAGGTCGGCCTGGAGGTGCTGGGCTCGGCCCGCCGGGTGGTGGTCACCAAGGACGACACCGTCATCGTCGACGGCGGCGGCACCGAACAGGCCGTCGCCGACCGCGCCAAGCAGCTGCGCGCCGAGATCGAGGACACCGACTCCGACTGGGACCGCGAGAAGCTCGAGGAGCGGCTGGCCAAGCTGGCCGGCGGCGTCGCGGTGATCAAGGTCGGTGCGGCCACCGAGACCGAGGCCAAGGCCAAGAAGGCCGCCGTGGAGGACGCGGTGGCCGCGGCCAAGGCCGCCGTCGAGGAGGGCATCGTCGCCGGCGGGGGTGCGGCCCTGCTGCACACCCGCGGGGCGCTGGAGAAGCTGCGCTCCTCGCTGGCCGGCGACGAGGCCCTCGGGGTGGACATCGTGTCCGCCGCGATGGCCGCGCCGCTGCACTGGATCGCCACCAACGCCGGGCTCGACGGCCCGGTGGTGACCGCCAAGGTCGCCGAGCTGCCGGCCGGGCAGGGCTTCAACGCCGCCACCCTGGACTACGGCGATTTGGCCGGCGCCGGGGTGATCGACCCGGTGAAGGTGGCCCGCACCGCGGTGCTCAACGCCGCCTCGGTGGCCCGCATGGTGCTGACCACCGAGACCGCGGTGGTCGACAAACCCGCCGAGGAGGATGAGCACGCCGGCCACGGCCACGCTCACTAGTCCGCGGTGAGCTCGCCCACGGCGAGCAGACGCGCAACGGTCCCCGGAGCCGCACGGTTCCGGGGACCGTTGCGTTTGGCTCAGCGGTCGCCACGCGGGTCGCTAAGCGCTGCGGCGACCGACCCCCCGGCGCAGCAGCACCGCGCGTTCGGGTTCGGAGAGCCCGCCCCAGATCCCGTAGGCCTCACCGGCCTGCAGGGCGTGCGCCCGGCACGCGTCGACGACCGGGCAGCGTCGGCAGACGGCCTTGGCGACCTGTTCGCGGCGCAGCCGTTCATGGCCGCGTTCGCCGTCGGGATGGAAGAACATCGACGAGTCGGCACCGCGGCACGCCGCGTGCAGCTGCCAATCCCACAGCTCGGTGCGGGGGCCGGGGAGTTGTTGTGGAAAGACCATCGGAAAACTCCTCTCCTGTCGTCGGTAATAACGTAAACAGGTGGCGGAAAACCGGTCAATTCCCCGCAGCGACGGTGGCGAATGTGCCGGTGGAAAAGAATTAACCCCCTGTTCATCGCCGCGCTCGTCGTGGCGGCGGACCGCCGCGGCATGGGTCACAACTTCCCAGCTCACATCGGTGTCATCGCGACGGCGGTGTCGCGGCGGCAAACGGTGCGGAAAATCGACGCAACACATTTAAAGAGCCCGTAATTCCCCGACCATCAACAATTAACTAAAATATGTCGACAATGACTCCGACACCGACCGGCACCGCTTTGTTCCGGGCTGCATTCGGCGCCGACTCGGCGCGGTGGCCGCTGCCGCCGGCCACCGGCCCCGAGCAACTGTGGCTGCGGGCGGTGGCCGCCGGTGCGCAGGGGCGCTACGCGAGCGCGCACGCCGCTCTGGACGCGCTGCTGCGCGCCTGTCCGGACGGACCGCTGGCGTCGCTGGCGCACAGCACCCGCGGTTCGTTCTGGCGTCAACTCGGCTGGCATCGCCGCGCCCGGGCACACGACGGCCGGGCGCTGGCGTCGGCCGGTGCCGACCCGCAGGCCGAATCCGACGCGCTGGTGGGGCTGGCCGCCGACGCGCTCGGGGTGGGGCGCTTCGCCGCCTCCGCACGGCTGTTGCAGCGTGCCGCCGGCCTGGATCCGGTGGTTCCGCGCCTGCCCGTCCGGCACGCCTGGGTCAGCGCCGAGTTGGCGATGGCCACCGGCGACGCGGCGGCGGCGATCGGCCACGCCGACCGGGCCCGCGCGTTGGCCGCGGCGACCGATTCGGCGCGCCACCGGATCAAAAGCGACGTCGTCGCCGCGGCGGCACTGTGCAGCGGCGGTCAGCTCGATGCGGCGCGCACCCTCGCCGATTCCGCCCTGAACGCGGCACGGCAGGCGGGTCTCATCCCGCTGTGCTGGGCGCTGGCCAGTCTGCTCGCGGGGATCGGCAGCGCGACACTGTCGGCCCGGCAACTCGACGAGCTGCGCAGCGACACCGCCGAGCAGGTCGTTCGCGGCGGCGGGGTGTGGAGCAACCGGTAGCGCACCGTCGCGGGACCCTCGAGGTTGCCCCGGCGCTCGCTATGGTGAACTCTTGCCGCATGTCGGGCGGATGCCCGGTCCGTAACGTTGGAGATGCCGCCGTCGATGACCATGCATGGAGACCGTCTCGATGCTGCCGTGGCTCAGGCCGCGTCCGGCGATCGTGATGCGCTCCGGGATGTGTTGGAGACCATCCGCCCCCTGGTGGTCCGGTACTGCCGTGCCCGGGTCGGCAGCGGTGAGCGGAGTGGTCAGTCGGCCGACGACGTGGCTCAGGAGGTCTGTTTGGCCACCTTAACGGCGCTGCCGCGGTACCGGGACCAGGGACGGCCGTTCCTGGCTTTCGTCTACGGCATCGCCGCCCACAAGGTCGCCGATGCGCACCGCGCCGGGGCCCGCAACCGCGCCTACGCCAGCGAGTCCATTCCGGAGATGGCCGCGGTCGACACCGGGCCGTTGCAGCGGGTCCTCAAGTCCGACTCGGCCGACCGGATGAACCGGTTGCTGGCGGTGCTGCCGGCGAAACAACGCGAGATCCTGACGCTGCGGGTGGTGGTGGGGCTCAGCGCCGAGGAGACCGCCACCGCCGTCGGCAGCACCCCCGGCGCGGTCCGGGTCGCCCAGCACCGGGCGCTGGCCCGGCTGCGTTCGGAGATCGTCGCCAGCGGGAGCGACCATGGTTGAGTTCGGTCGTAGTCCCGATCTGGAGGCGGTGGCCCGCTCCGATCGGCTCCTCGACGCGCTGGCCGAAGGCCGGCCGGTGACCGGTGGGGACGTCGCCGATCAGGAGCTGACCGACCTCCTGGCCGGCTGGCGCGACGAGCTGCGCTGGCCCCCGGCGACCGGGCTGGTCGCGGAGAACCAGGCGATCGACGCGCTGCGTCGCGGCCGGCGAGCCGACCCGCCGCCGCGGGCGCCCGGCCGGCCCCACCGCGGCATGACGTTGGTCGGCACCGTGGCCGCCACCGTGCTCGGTCTCGGCGGGTTCGGCGCGGTGATCTCGACCGCCGAACCCGGCGACGCCCTCTACGGGCTGCGCAGCAGCCTGTTCGGTGAGCCCCCGTCGGTGCGCGACGAGCACGTCGTGCTGGCCGCCCAGACCGAGTTCGCCCGGGTGCAGCAGATGATCGCCGACGGCCAGTGGGATCAGGCCCACGCGGCGCTGGCCGAGGTCAACACGTCGGTGCAGACGGTCAACGATGCCGCACGCCGACAGAACCTGATCGATCAGTGGAACCAGCTCAACGTCAAGGTGGAGAACCAGGATCCGGAGGCGACCGTGCCGCCGGACGCCACCGTCGACCCCGCGGCGCCCCCCGGCGACCCGTCGACCACGGTCACGGTGCTCACCGGCCCGGACGCCGAGAGCTCCGGCACCGAAACGCCCGGGTCGTCGACATCGACATCGGAGACATCGGACCAGGCACCCGAGGAGGAGGCGGAGGAGACGTCGGGGCAGACCACGCCGGGCTCGGAGACCACCACGGCCGGGGAGACCCCGACGCCGAGCGCCTCGCCGACCCCGACGCGCGGCACGGCTCCGAGCACCACCGCACCGCCGGGCCCACCGCCGGGCAGCGACACCGTGGCGCCGCCGACCCCCACCACGTCGGTGATCGGGGAGCACAAAACGCCGTCGTCGCGGGAGGTCGATCCGGCCGAGCGTCTGGCCACCGAGACCGACTCGGTCGGCGAGCCCCCGTCCTCGACGGCGACCCCCTGACGGCCCCGGTCGGGCGTCGCCTCAGCGGGGCGCCGCCGGCGGCCGGCCTCAGCGGTAGTGTTCGTTCTCCGAGGCCGCCTCGTTCAGCGAGGCGTCGGCGTAGCCGCGGCAGTAGTCCCAGGTCACGTAGGCGTCCGGCTCCGGGTCATAGGCCGGTTCGTGGGGACGGACGGTTCCGTCGACCAGCAGCTGCAGGAGGTTGGCGCGCAGCATGTCCCAGTCGTGGTAGTGGTCCTCCTGGCAGTCGTCGCAGCAGACCACCAGCCCGCGGATCCCGCGATGGGCCAGCAGCGACTCGTAGATCGCCAGGTCGGCCAGATCGGCCTCCACGGCGGTGCGCTCATGCGGATCCAGCGGCTGCCCCGGTTCGATCGCGTCCAGCGCCGCGGAGGGATCGCACGGGTCGTCAGCAAACGGGTCGGGCGGCAGGCCCGGGGGCAGGTGGTCACGCACGCCTACACCCTACGCAGGCTGGCACACAAGTTGCCACCGGCCAGCGGATCGTGTCGGTGAGCGGGTCGCGCAAGGCCCGCCAGAAAACGCCTCGCAAGGCCCGGCAGAAAACACTCGCGACGAGCATTAGGATGGCGGTCTCACCCCACCCACCCGCACGGCTCATGGAGGTCCGCCGATGACCAGTGGCCCGCCCCGACTCCGCGGTGCCGAGACAGCGGTGCCCACCGGCGGCGACGACCCGCACAAGATCGCGGCGCTCGGCCTGACCTTCGACGATGTGCTGCTGTTGCCGGCCGCGTCCGACATCATCCCGGCGAGCGCCGACACCTCCAGTCAGGTCACCCGCAAGATCCGGCTGAAGGTCCCGCTGGTCAGCTCGGCGATGGACACCGTCACCGAGTCGCGGATGGCGATCGCGATGGCGCGCGCCGGCGGCATGGGGGTGCTGCACCGCAACCTGCCGGTCGAGGCCCAGGCCGCCCAGGTGGAGACCGTGAAACGGTCCGAGGCGGGCATGGTCACCGACCCGGTCACCTGCCGGCCGGACAACACCCTGGCCGAGGTCGACGCCATGTGCGCCCGGTTCCACATCTCCGGGCTGCCGGTGGTCGACGCCGACGGCGCGCTGGTGGGCATCATCACCAACCGCGACATGCGCTTCGAGGTCGACCAGAACAAGCCGGTCGTCGAGGTGATGACCAAGGCACCGCTGATCACCGCCTCCGAGGGGGTGACCGCCGACGCCGCGCTGGGGCTGTTGCGCCGCCACAAGATCGAGAAGCTGCCGATCGTCGACGGCCACGGCAAACTCACCGGGTTGATCACCGTGAAGGACTTCGTCAAAACCGAGCAGCACCCCGACGCCACCAAGGACAGCGACGGCCGGCTGCTGGTCGGGGCGGCGATCGGGGTCGGCGACGACGCGTGGACGCGGGGGATGACCCTGGCCGACGCCGGGGTCGACGTGCTGGTGGTCGACACCGCCCACGCCCACAACCGCCGGGTGCTCGACATGGTCGGCAAGCTCAAGGCCGAGGTCGGCGACCGGGTCGAGGTGGTCGGCGGCAACATCGCCACCCGGGCCGCCGCGGCCGCGCTGGTCGAGGCCGGTGCCGACGCGGTGAAGGTCGGGGTGGGCCCCGGCTCGATCTGCACCACCCGGGTGGTCGCCGGAGTGGGGGCGCCGCAGATCACCGCGATCCTGGAGGCCGTCGCGGCCTGCGCGCCCGCGGGGGTGCCGGTGATCGCCGACGGCGGGCTGCAGTACTCCGGGGACATCGCCAAGGCGCTGGCCGCCGGGGCGTCCACGGCCATGCTCGGTTCGCTGCTGGCCGGCACCGGCGAATCCCCCGGCGAGCTGATCTTGGTCAACGGCAAGCAGTTCAAGAGCTACCGGGGCATGGGCTCGCTCGGTGCGATGCAGGGCCGCGGATCCGGCCCGACCGCCAGGTCCTACTCCAAGGACCGCTACTTCCAAGACGACGTGCTCTCCGAGGACAAGCTGGTGCCCGAGGGCATCGAGGGCCGGGTGCCCTACCGGGGGCCGCTGTCGACGGTGATCCACCAGCTCACCGGCGGGCTGCGCGCGGCGATGGGCTACACCGGTGCGTCCAGCATCGAAGAACTGCAGCGCGCCCAGTTCGTGCGGATCACCGCGGCGGGGCTGAAGGAGAGCCACCCGCACGACATCACCATGACCGTCGAAGCGCCGAACTACTACGCGCGCTGATCGGCCGCTGATGAGCACTCCGGCATCCCGAGGGGGGACCCTGCATGCGTGACCTGGTGGAAATCGGTATGGGGCGCACCGCCCGCCAAACCTACGAGCTGGCCGACATCAACATCGTGCCGTCGCGGCGCACCCGGTCCTCCCAGGACGTCTCCACCGCCTGGCAGCTCGACGCCTACCGATTCGAGATCCCCGTGGTCGCCCACCCCACCGACGCGGTCGTCTCCCCGGAGTTCGCCATCGAGCTGGGCCGGCTCGGCGGGCTCGGGGTGCTCAACGGTGAGGGGCTGATCGGCCGGCACGCCGACGTCGAGGCCAAGCTCGCCCAGCTCGTCGAGGTTGCCGCCACCGAACCCGAACCCACCGCCGCGATCCGGCTGCTGCAGCAGTGGCACGCCGCCCCGCTCGACCCGGACCTGTTGGGCGCGGCGGTGACCCGCATCCGCGAGGCGGGGGTGACCACCGCGGTGCGGGTCAGCCCGCAGAACGCGGCGGCGCTCACCCCGGCGCTGGTCGCCGCCGGCATCGACCTGCTGGTCATCCAGGGCACCATCATCTCCGCCGAACGGGTCGCCAACAACGGGGAGCCGTTGAACCTCAAGACGTTCATCTCCGAGCTGGACATCCCCGTGGTGGCCGGCGGGGTGCTCGACCACCGCACCGCGCTGCACCTGATGCGCACCGGTGCGGCCGGGGTGATCGTCGGCTACGGCTCCACCGCGGGGGCGACCACCTCCGATGAGGTGCTGGGCATTTCGGTGCCGATGGCCACCGCGATCGCCGACGCGGCCGCCGCCCGGCGCGAGTACCTCGACGAGACCGGGGGCCGCTACGTGCATGTGCTCGCCGACGGCGACATCCACACATCCGGGGACGCGGCCAAGGCGATCGCCTGCGGCGCCGACGCGGTGATGATGGGCACGCCGCTGGCGGCGGCCCGGGAAGCCCCCGGTGCGGGCTGGTACTGGGCGCCGGCGGCCGCCCACCCGTCGCTGCCGCGGGGCGCGCTGCTGCAGATCGCGTTGGGGGAGCGCCCGGCGTTGGCGCAGGTGCTCTCCGGGCCCTCCGACGACCCGTTCGGGTCGCTGAACCTGGTGGGCGGGTTACGCCGGGCGATGGCCAAGGCCGGGTACTGCGACCTCAAGGAGTTCCAGAAGGTCGGCCTCACCGTCGGGGCCTAACCGTTGGGGCCTAGAACCGCGGCGGTACGGCTGAGATCGACAGCCATGTGGACACAGAGGGCCTGAAAACGGGGTTTTTCGCCGCTGCAGCGTCGATCTCAGCAGCCATGCGCCCCGGTCGCGCCCCGGTCGGGGCGGATGGGGGACGTTTGCGCCGATGCGCCGTAAGCTGAGGCGATGCAGCCCGATCAACCACACTACGACGTGCTCATCATCGGCTCGGGGTTCGGTGGCAGCGTCAGCGCCCTACGGCTGACCGAGAAGGGCTACCGGGTCGGCGTGCTGGAGGCGGGGCGACGTTTCGCCGATCACGAATTCGCCAAGAACTCGTGGCATCTGCGCGAATTCCTGTGGGCACCGAGACTGGGCTGCTACGGCATCCAACGCATCCACCTGCTCAACAACGTGATGGTGCTCGCCGGCGCGGGAGTGGGCGGGGGCTCGCTGAACTACGCCAACACCCTCTACGTGCCGCCCGAGCCGTTCTTCAACGACCCGCAGTGGAAACACATCACCGACTGGCGATCTGAGCTGATGCCGCACTACGACCAGGCGCAGCGGATGCTGGGGGTGGTGAAGAACCCGACGTTCACCGACGCCGACCGCATCGTCAAGGAGGTCGCCGACGACATGGGTGTCGGTGACACCTTCGTGGCCACCCCGGTGGGGGTGTTCTTCGGGCCCGACGGCGAGAAGACACCCGGCAAGACGGTGCCCGACCCGTATTTCGGCGGGGCGGGCCCGGCGCGCACCGGCTGCATCGAGTGCGGCGAATGCATGACCGGCTGTCGGCACGGCGCCAAGAACACCCTGGTCAAGAACTACCTGGGATTGGCTGAATCCGCTGGGGCCCAAGTGCATCCGTTGACCACCGTCACCGGGTTCGAACAGCGGGCCGACGGACTGTGGCAGGTGCACACCGTGCGCACCGGGTGGGGGCTGCGCCGTAAGCGGCGCAGTTTCACCGCCACCCACCTGATGCTGGCGGCCGGCACCTACAACACCCAGCGGTTGCTGTTCAAGATGCGCGACGCCGGGAAGCTGGCCAAGCTCTCCGACAGGCTGGGGGTGTTGACCCGAACCAACTCCGAGTCGATCGTCGGGGCGGCCACCCTGGAGGTCAACCCCGACCTGGACCTGACCCGCGGGGTGGCGATCACCTCGTCGATCCATCCCACCGGCGACACCCACGTCGAACCGGTCCGCTACGGCAAGGGCTCCAATGCGATGGGTCTGCTGCAGACGCTGATGACCGACGGCGCCGGGCCGCAGGGCACCGACGTGCCGCGCTGGCGGCAGCTGATCGACCAGGCGCGGGAGGACCCGGCCCACATTCTGCGGCTGCTCAACCCGAAGCAGTGGAGTGAGCGCACGGTCATCGCGTTGGTCATGCAGCACCTGGACAACTCGATCACCACCTTCACCAACCGCAACCGGCTGGGTTTCCGCCGCTACTCGAGCAAGCAGGGCCACGGCGAACCGAACCCGAGCTGGATCCCGGTCGGCAACGAGGTGACGCGCCGCATCGCCGCCAAGATCGACGGGGTGGCCGGGGGGACCTGGGGTGAACTGTTCAACATCCCGTTGACCGCGCATTTCCTCGGCGGTGCGGTGATCGGCGACAGCGCGCAGACCGGTGTCATCGACCCGTACCACCGGGTGTACAACTACCCGACGCTGCACGTGGTCGACGGGGCGGCGGTCTCGGCCAACCTCGGGGTCAACCCGTCGCTGTCGATCACCGCGCAGGCCGAACGGGCCGCGTCGTTGTGGCCGAACAAAGGCGAGGAAGATCCGCGTCCCGCCCAGGGGCAGTCCTACCGGCGGCTTACCCCGGTCACTCCGGCCCATCCGGCGGTGCCCGACAGTGCGCCGGGGGCCCTGCGCTGGCTGCCGATCACCCCGACGGGCTCGGCGGGCTGACCGCAGCCACGCCATTAGACTCTGGCCCGTGACAGCATCGCCGCCGCGCCCGGTTTTGGTTCTCGACTTCGGGGCGCAATACGCCCAACTGATCGCCCGGCGGATCCGCGAGGCGCGGGTGTTCTCCGAGGTCATCGCCCACGACACCCCGGTGGCCGAGATCAAGGCCCGCGATCCGCAGGCGCTGGTGCTCTCCGGGGGCCCGGCCAGCGTCTACGCCGACGGGGCGCCGCAGCTGGACCCGACGCTGTTCGAGCTGGGGGTGCCGGTGTTCGGCATCTGCTACGGGTTTCAGGCGATGGCGGCGGCGCTCGGGGGCACCGTGGAACGCACCGGTGCCAGCGAATACGGTCGTACCGAGATGAAAATCAGTGGCGGGGAACTGCATTCGGGTCTCACCGAAATCCAGCAGGTGTGGATGAGCCACAGCGACGCGGTCACCGCCGCACCCGCCGGGTTCGAGGTGGTGGCCGCCACAGCCGGTGCGCCGGTGGCGGCGTTCGAGGACCGTGCCCGCCGGCTGGCCGGGGTGCAGTATCACCCGGAGGTGCTGCACACCCCGCACGGCCAACAGGTGCTCAGCCGGTTCCTGCACGACTTCGCCGGCATCGGCGCGCAGTGGACGACCGCCAACATCGTCGACGGGCTGGTTGAGCAGGTCCGCGCCCAGATCGGGGACGGCCACGCGATCTGCGGGCTCTCCGGCGGGGTGGACTCGGCGGTCGCCGCGGCGTTGGTACAGCGGGCCATCGGGGACCGGTTGACCTGTGTGTTCATCGACCACGGGTTGCTGCGCTCGGGGGAGCGCGACCAGGTGCAGCGCGATTTCGTCGCCGCCACCGGAGCCAGGCTGATCACCGTCGATGCCGCCGAGACGTTCCTGTTGGCGCTGTCGGGGGTGACCAACCCGGAGGGCAAACGCAAGATCATCGGACGGCAGTTCATCCGGGCGTTCGAGGCCGCGGTCCGTGATGTGCTCGCCGACAGCGACTCCGGTGCCGAGATCGACTTTCTGGTGCAGGGCACGCTCTACCCCGATGTGGTGGAATCCGGCGGTGGCGCCGGTGCCGCCAACATCAAGAGCCACCACAATGTCGGCGGCCTGCCCGACGATCTGAAGTTCACGTTGGTCGAACCCCTGCGGTTGCTGTTCAAAGACGAGGTCCGTGCGGTCGGGCGCGAACTGGGCCTGCCGGAGGAGATCGTGGTCCGTCAACCGTTCCCGGGCCCGGGACTGGGGATCCGGATCGTCGGGGAGGTCACCGCCGAACGCCTGGACACCCTGCGGCGGGCCGACGTGGTCGCCCGCGAGGAGTTGACCGCCGCCGGGCTCGATCAGCAGATCTGGCAGTGCCCGGTGGTGCTGCTGGCCGACGTGCGCTCGGTGGGCGTGCAAGGCGACGCGCGCACCTACGGCCATCCGATCGTGTTGCGGCCGGTCTCCAGCGAGGACGCCATGACCGCCGATTGGACCCGGGTGCCCTTCGAGGTGCTCGAGCGCATCTCCACCCGGATCACCAACGAGGTGCCCGAGGTCAACCGGGTGGTGCTCGACGTCACCAGCAAGCCGCCCGGCACCATCGAATGGGAGTGATCGACCCCGTCGGAGACCGAGGCGTGTGGGGCTGCTGATCCTGTCGAGGCCGATGGTGCGTCAGCGGGAGTCCCCGGGTTGACGCTGTCGGTGCCCCGGTGTTTACTCCTCATATCGAACACACATTCGATTTCAGGAGGGGGTGCCGGAGGTGGCGATGACGACGGCGGTGGCGGCGGCGTCCTGCGAGCGACGCCATCAAGACCGTGCTGACCAGCTCAAACAGCTGCGGCGCCGGATGGCGGCGGTGGCCGGGAAGGTCGGTGTCACCCGTGCCCCGGCCGCCCGCGGCGACGACCTCGACCCCGCCTCGGAAAGTTTGCTGGCTGTTCCGGATCTGCTGGCCGACACGCTGCCCGGCGGGTTGCCGCGCGGGACGGTGGCGGTGCTGTCGGGGGCGCGGTCGCTGCCGGTGAGCATGGTGGCCGCGGTGACCGCCGCCGGGGGGCATGCGGCGATCGTCGGACAGCCCGACATCGGGTTGCTGGCGGCCGCGGAGATGGGGGCCGAGCTGAGCCGGCTCGCGGTGATCCCCGACCCCGGGCCCGA
The DNA here is from genome assembly GCF_022370835.2 of Mycolicibacillus parakoreensis. The sequence continues at coordinate 3,065,266 of NZ_CP092365.1, read as the reverse complement.
CCCGGTGGAGATCGCCGCGGTGCTCATCGACGGAATGGACCTGGTGGTGTTGGGGCTGGCCGGGGCGGCGGTGGCACCGTCGCGGGCGCGGGTGCTGGCCGCGCGGGCCCGGCAGCGGGGCTGTGCGCTGGTGGTCACCGACGGGGACTGGCCGGGGGCGGCGCTGCGGTTGCAGGCGCGGGTGCGCGGCTACGACACCAGCATGGGCGCGACCCCCGGGTGCGGCCGTCTCAGCGGGGTGCGTCTGGCCGTGCGCGGGGCGGGCCGGGCGACCCGAGGCCGGGCCGGGTGAGGGAGCGGGGCGCGTCGTGGGTTCTCGGGTGCTGGCCCTGTGGTGCATGGATTGGCCGGCGGTCGCCGCCGCCGCCGCGACCGGCCTGCCGGCCACCGCGCCGGTCGCGGTCACCCTGGCCAACCGGGTGATCGTCTGTTCGGCGGCAGCGCGTGCGGCGGGGGTGCGCCGGGGGCTGCGCCGCCGGGAGGCGGCGGCCCGCTGTCCGCGGCTGCACGTCGTCGCCGCCGACACCGACCGCGACGCCCGCCATTTCGAGGCGGTGCTGGCGGCGGTCGATGCGCTGATTCCCCGCGCCGAACTGCTGCGGCCGGGCCTGCTGGCGGTCTCGGTGCGAGGTATCGCCCGGCATTTCGGCTCCGAGGCGGGGGCCGGCGAGGCGCTGATCGATGCGGTGGCCGCCGCCGGGACCGAGTGTCAGGTCGGGGTCGCCGACCAGTTGGGGACCGCGGTCTTCGCCGCCCGGTCCGGCCGGGTGGTGGCCCCGGGCGGGGACGCCGAATTCTTGGCGGACCTGTCGATCCGGCAGCTGGCCGCCGAGCCCAGCCTCGCCGGCCCGGGGCGAGAACACCTGGCGGATCTGCTGTGGCGGATGGGGATCCGCACCGTCGGTCAGTTCGCTGCGCTGCCGCGCGGCGATGTGGCCGGCCGGTTCGGTGCCGACGCGGTGAGCGCGCATCGGTTCGCCCGCGGGCAGCCCCAACGCGACCCGGTCGGGCGACAACCCCCGCCGGACCTCGAGGCGGAACTGGTCTGCGATCCTCCGCTGGAGCGGGTCGACGCCGCCGCCTTCGCCGGCCGGACCCTGGCCGCCGCGCTGCACCAGCGGCTGCTGGCCGCCGGGCTCAGCTGCACCCGGCTGGCCATCCACGCCGGCACCGTCGACGGGGACGAGGTGAGCCGGGTGTGGCGGTGCGCGGAGCCGTTGACCGAGGACGCCACCGCCGACCGGGTGCGCTGGCAACTGGACGGCTGGTTGACCAAACGGCGCACCGCGCCGGTGGCCGTGCTGCGGTTGGCGCCGGTGGAGTTGCTGTCGGCGGCGACGGCGCTGCAGCTGCCGCTGTGGGGCGGTGTCGGGGAGGAGGACCGGTTGCGTGCCGGGCGGGCACTGGCACGGGTGCAGGGGCTGCTCGGGCCGACCGCCGTGCAGGTCCCGGTGCTCTCCGGTGGGCGCGGCCCGGGGGAGCGGATCACGTTGACCCCGTGGGGCGACGATCCGGTGCCGCGCGCCGACCCCCGCCAGCCGTGGCCCGGTCAGCTGCCGGCCCCGGCCCCGACGGTGCTGCTCGACGACCCGGTGGAGTTGCTCGACGCCCGGGGTGAGCCGGTGCGGGTGACCCGGCGGGCGCTGTTCTCCGGTGAGCCGGCCCGGCTGGTGGCCCGCGGCCGCGATCGCCGGCTGCACTGGTGGGCCGGCCCCTGGGCGGTCGATGAGCGGTGGTGGGACCCGCAGCGGGGAGCCGGACGCACCGCGCGCGCTCAGGTGCTGCTTGCCGGCCACGGCGATCCGGGCCCGGCCCTGCTGCTGTGTTATCGGCGCCGCCGGTGGTATCTGGAGGGGCGCTACGAGTGAGCCAGCCGGCCGGCCAGCGTCCCGACCCGGTCGACGAACCGGTCGAGGAAGACCGTCGGGTCCACCGTCAGGCCGATCCGGGCGTTGACCGGCCGCCCCCACCGCCCCGACCAGTCGACCACGGTCATGCCCCGGGTCAGGGTGCCGGTCAACTCCACGTCCACCGTGGCCGCACGGGCGGTGACCAGTCCGGGATCCACGGCGGCCGCGGCGGCCAGCGCGTCGTGCGGGTGGGCCCGGTAGCCGTCTCCGGCGTCGCGGTGCGCCTCGAAGTAGTACCGCGTCGCGTCGGCGAGCACCCGCAGCAGCGGACCGTCCGGGGAGCCGGCCGTCGCGGCCAGCCGCGCGAAATGCGCCGGTGTCAGCGCCACCTGGGTGGTCAGGTTCAGCCCGCACAGCAGCGGCGGGGTCGTCGCCTCGGCGAAGCCCGCCAGCACCGCCGCGGCCGCCTCCGGGTCGACGCTGATGTTCCACTCGGACACCGGGCCGCTGTCGCCGCCCTCCACCGCGCCCCCGTAGGCGCCGCCCATCACCACCAGCCGGCGCAGCAGGGTCGGCAGCGCCGGCTCGCTCCGCAGCGCCAACGCCAGATTCGTCAACGGCCCGGTGACCACCCCCACCAGCCGGCCGGGATGACGGTGGGCGGCCCGCACCCATGCGGTGGCCGCGTCGTGGGCGGTGGCGACCGCGTCGGACGGCGGTACGACGGCGTAGCCCAGGCCGGTGGGGCCGTGGGCGCCGCCGGCCGGCAGCGGCCCGGCCAAGGGGCGCTCGGCCCCCGCCGACACCGGGACGTGCGCCGCCCCGCACAGCCGCAGCAGGTCGAGGTTGTTGCGGCAGACTCGGTCTACCGCGACGTTTCCGCCGGTGGCGGCGACCCCGACCAGATCGACCTCAGGGCAGGCGATCAGGTAGGCCAACGCCATCGCGTCGTCCACGCCGGTGTCGGCGTCGAGGAAGACCGACAGCTCAGCGTCGGGCACCGCCGCCCTCCGGCCAGTAGTAGGAGTCGGGGTAGGGCCGGGGGCCGAAGATCGCTGTGCCGATGCGCACCTGGGTGGCCCCCTCGGCGATGGCGAGCGGGAAGTCCCCGCTCATCCCCATCGACAGCTCCGAAAGCGCATGCCCGGCCTCGGCGGCGCGGTCCCGCAGTTCACGCAGCCGCCGGAAGCAGCCGCGGATCGCCTCACGCTCGGTGGTGTGCAGCGCCATCGTCATCAGGCCCCGCACCCGCAGGGTGGGATAGTCGCCGAGCCGCTCGAGGAACGGCAGCAGCTGCTCGGGCGCCAGCCCGTACTTGCTGGGTTCGTCGGCGGTCTTCACCTGCACCAGCACGTCGAGGGACCGGCCTTCCTGTTGCAGCCGCCGGTCCAGCGCCGCAGCCAGTTTCGGTCGATCCAGCGACTGCACCTCGCTGGCCAGCCGGGCCACCAGGTTGGCCTTATTGGTCTGCAGGTGCCCGATCATCACCCAGTCGATCCCGCAGTCGGCCAGCGGCTCGGATTTCTCCCGGATCTCCTGAGCCTTGTTCTCCCCGAACCGGTGCAGGCCCAATCCGACGGCTTCGCGGATCACCTCCGGGCCGAACGTCTTGCTCACCGGCAGGATCCGCACCCCGTTCGGATCGCGCCCGGCGTCACGGCACGCGGTATCCACCTGTCGGCGGACCCGTTGCCAGCGGTCCCGCAGGGTCTCGCTCACCGGCCCACCGCCGCATCGGTGGCCGCCCCGATTCCCGCCGCCGGCTGTGTGGTCGCCGACGCCGCGGCGGTCGGCGCGGCGCGCGCGGCGTGATCGATGCGGGCCATCACGGTCGAACCCCGGTCACCGAGCGCGGGCGCCGGCCGTGTCATGGTCTCGGCAACCGGGTGGGTGCTGGGCTTGACGACCCAGTGCGGCATTGGTGTCCTCCTGGATCACCAATGTACGCCGGGCACCGCGCGCACCGCCCGCCGCAGCGGGCGCGGCGCCTGCAGCCGGGCCACCGTGCGGGCCGCCCGCACCGGGCGTTTCGGTCGGCGCTGCGGCGCCGGCCGGGCCGCCTCGTCCGGCGCGTCCGCGGCCGGGGCCACCCCGCGCGCCGCCGCCGAATCCGGGTAGCCCAGGTAGAGCTGGTGCAGGATGCGCCGGGTCAACCGCGGCGTGAAGTAGTGGCCGAGATCGGCCAGCGTGCCCGACGGGGTGTCGATGCGCGACGGTTTGTCGATCAACGCCCGCACCACCATCGCCGCGGCGTGCTCGGGGCTAATCGCCGGGACCGGGTTGAGTCGGCGCGACGGTGCGATCATCGGGGTGGCGACCAACGGCATGTGGATGTTGGTGAACGTGATGTGCTCGGAGAGCACTTCGGCGCCGACGACCTCGGCGAACGCGTCCAGGGCGGCCTTGGTCGGCACATAGGCGCTGTATTTGGGGCTGCGCGCCAGCACCCCGGCGCTGGAGACGTTGACGACGTGGCCGAACCGGCGTTGCCGCCAGTGGGGCAGCAGCGCCAACGTCATCCGCACCGCGCCGAAGTAGTTGACCGCCATCACCCGCTCGTAGTCGTGGAACCGGTCGGTGGCGTTGACCACCGACCGCCGGATCGAGCGCCCGGCGTTGTTGACCAGGTAGTCGACGTGGTCGAAGCGGCCCAGGATGTCTTTGATGGTGTGCTCCACCGACGCGGCGTCGGTGACGTCGCAGCTGAAGGCGTGCGCGCGGCCTCCGGCGGCGCGGATCTCGGCGACCAGCTCGTCGAGGGCGGCGCCGTTGCGGGCCAACGCGAACACCGTCGCGCCCCGCTCGGCGACCGCGATCGCCGAGGCGCGCCCGATGCCGCTGGAGGCGCCGGTGATGACCACGTGCCGGCCCACCAGCGGTCCGGCCGGGTCGTCGCGGCGGGCCCGATCGGGGTTCAGATGCGCCGCCCAGTACCGCCACAACGCCGGGGCGTAGTCGGTGAAGTCGGGCACCGTGAGGTCCCCACGGCCGGCCGCGCGCAGCGCCGCACGGGTGGACTCGGCGGTGAACCGCGGCTTCAAGGTGACCACGTCGAGCACCTCGGCGGGCAGGCCCAGTTGGGTGGCGACCATGTTGCGCCACACCTTGGCCCGCCCGCGGGCCCGCAACACCGGGGTGGCCAGGGCCGCCGGCAGCGCCGCCGCCGGTCGTGGCAGCCCGGCCGCCCCGGCGACGCCGCGGTAGATCTCGCGCAGCCCGATCGTGCGCTCGGCAGTCAGATGGAACGTCTGCCCGTCGCGGCCCTCGGCGTGGACCAGCGTGACCAGTGCGGCGGCCACGTAGTCGACCGGCACCACGTTGGTGCTCCCGGCGTCGGGGACCATCACCGGGGTGAGCTTCGGCAGCGCGGCCAGCCGGGCCAGCAGCGGGAAGAAGTAGTACGGCCCGTCGATCTTGTCCATCTCGCCGGTCCGGGAGTCACCGACCACCACCGCCGGGCGGTAGATCCGGTACCGCAGTCCCGCCGCCGAGCGCACCAGCAGTTCGGCCTCGAACTTGGTCTGGTGGTAGGGGGTCGGCAGCTCCTGGCCGACGTCGACGTCGTCCTCGGTGAACTCGCCGCCGAAGGTGCCGGCCACCGCGATCGACGACACGTGGTGCAACGTCGCGTTCAGGCGCTGAGCCACGGCGATCACCGCCCGGGTGCCGTCGACGTTGGCGGCCTGCTGGTCCGAGGCGTCGGCGGTGATGTCGTAGAGGGCGGCGCAGTGCACCACGTGGTCGACCGCACCGAGGTCGGCCAGCGTGGTGGTGGTCAGGCCCAGCGCCTCGGCGGTGAGGTCACCGACCAGGGGGCGCACCCGCTGGCCCCACCCGGCGGCCAGCCGCTCGTAGCGGCCCAGTGAGGACCGCCGGACCAGCACGTGGATCTCGGCGTCGGGGTGTTCGGCGAGCAGACGGTCGATGACACGGCGTCCGATGAACCCAGTACCGCCGGTAACGATATAGCGCATGGGGACATCGTTGCCGCTGCCTGCGGCGTGGTCAACCCCGGTCGCCGCGGACCGGGGCGCCGTGCTCAGGCGAAGTCGCGGATACCGTCCCAGTCGACCAGCTTCCAGCCGGTGATCGGGTTGCCGGTGATCACCACGTGGCCCATGTTCGGCAGCGGGTGGCGGACCGCCAGGGTGTCGTCGGGGTTGCGGACGTTCATCAACGTCCAGACCATGATCGCCACCCCGTGGGAGATGGCCACCGGGTTGGCGTCGCCGCGCACGTACATTTTGCGGACCGCGGCCTGGAAGTGGTCGTTGAATTCGTTGCCGTTGACCGACCCCGGGATCGCGTTGGCGCGGTCGCTTGCCAGCCAGTCCATCGGCGCGAGCAGGTAGGTCGCCTCGGCGAGGGTGTCGGATTTGCCCTCGAACCACCCGGCGTCGATCTCGTTGAGCCCCGGCAGCACCTCCACCTGCCGGCCCAGCGCCGCCGAGAGCGGCTCGGCGGTCTGCTGGGCGCGCAGCATCGCCGAGGCGTAGATGCCGTCGTAGGGTTTGGCGCCCAACTCGTTGGCGGCCTCCAGGGCCTGCTGCATCCCCTCGGCCGACAGCGGCGGGCCGGGCACGGTGGTGTCGATGATCTGCGCGGCGTTGGCCTCCGACTCGGCGTGCCGGATGAACGTGAGGGTGATGTTGCGGGGGTGGTTGCCCGAGGAGCACCCGTTGAGCAGCGCCACCGACAGCAGCACCGCGCCCACCGTCTGCAGAACCCGCACCCCGGGAAGGCCGACCACTCGGCGGCTGAGTTGACCCATCTGAATCGACCTCCCGATAGCGTTCGGATGACACGCTACCCATCGACCGGGTGGGCTGGACAGTTTTCGACCCCGAGGTTGTCGGTGCCGACCGATCCGGACGCCGGGGGTGCCCTCGACGCCGTCAGCCGGTGCCGACCGCGTCGTTGTCGCGGGTCATCCGCAGTGCGGTGGCCATGCCGTCCATCCAGACCTCCAGCATGTACTCGGTGGCGGGGGGATGGTCGGCCGGCATGAACGTGCGCATCAGTTTGCGCACCCGGGCACGCGCCAGGTTCTGCACATCGCGGTCCTCCAACTCGGGGAACTCGTCGTACTCGCTGCCGACGGCGGCGTTCTCCACGCTCATGGCGCCCCTTTCTGCCGGTCCGGGTACAACGACCCGGTTACTGCCGTGCAACCGCGAACACGGCCCGGTTGTTTCCCGGACACCCGCGGTCGCTGCGGTGTCTCACCGCGGGGCGGGATCGAAGCGCACGGTGCGGCCGGGGTGCAGCGCGCGGGTCCGCCCGCGGCATTCGACGGTGACGGCCGGGCCGTCGCCGGGGTCGGCGCGCAGCTCGGCGGCGGTGCCCCACACCCGCAGGAAGATTCGGTGACCACGGTAGGAGAGCGGAAACTGCAGCACCCCGAGGTCCTCCGGCCAGATCGGGTTGATCACGATGCGGTCGGCGAACACCTCCAGACCGGTGAAGCAGCGTTGCACCAAATCGATGCTGCCCGCCATCGCCGCGAGGTGGACGCCTTCGGCGGTGGTGCCGCCCTGGATGTCGGTGACGTCGGCGTCGAGGACCCGACGGAAATACTCCATGGCCTGCTCACGGTTGCTCCGCGCGAGCACCCAGGTGTGCACCACCGCGCTCAGCGTCGACCCGTCGGAGGTGCGGGCGCGGTAGTAGTCGACGATGCGGGGGATCTCCGCCCCGGTGAACCGGTAGCCCAGGCGCGCGAAGAGGCCCCGCAGTTCGTCGGCGGAGAGCAGATAGAACAGCATCAGCACGTCGGCTTGTTTGCTGACCCGATACCGGTTGACGTCGTCGCCGTCGGCTTCCAGGATCCGGTCCAGCCGTTGGATATTGGTGAACCGTCGCCGATAGCCGTCCCAGTCGAGCTCCTCGAGGTGCTCGTAGCCCTCGAACTGGCTGATCACCCCGTCGTGGAACGGCACGAACATGCGCCGCGTCACGTCGTCCCAGCGGTCCAGTTCCGCACCGGGGATACCCATCTTCTCCAAAAGGTCGATCCGGTCGTGCAGCGCCAGCAGATCCAGGGCGTCCAGGGCCCGCAGGATCACCCACACCGCCATCACATTCGTGTAGGCGTTGTTGTCGATCCCCTCGTAGGGACGTTCCGGGTAGCCGGAGTGGAACTCGTCGGGGCCGATCACCCCACGGATCACGTAGCGGCCCCGGTCGGCGTCGAACTCGGCGCGGCTCACCCAGAATCGGGCGATGTCGACCAGCATCTCCACACCGGCGTCGACGAGGTACTGGCGGTCACCGGAGACCCGGTAGTACTGCCACTCGTTGTAGGCGATGGCCAGCCCGATGTGGTGGGCGCGCACGCTCGCGTCGGGGTTCCACCGACCGGAATTGGGGTTGAGGTGCATCGTCTGGCTCTCCTCGCGCCCGCTGCTGCCGGACTGCCAGGGGAACAGCGCGCCGCGATAACCGGCCGCCCGCGCGGCGGCGCGGGCGGCCGGCAGGCGCCGGTGGCGGTAGCCCAGCAGCCGCCGGGTCAGTTGCGGCATCCGCAGGTTGAGCACCGGGAACACGAACAGCTCATCCCAGAAGATGTGCCCGCGGTAGGCCTCGCCGTGCAGTCCGCGGGCCGGAATGCCGGCGTCGACGTCGGCGGTGTGCACCGAGACGGTCTGCAGCAGGTGCAGCAGGTGCAACCGAATGATCCGGCGGGCCCGCGGAGCGTTGCCGAACTCGATGTTGGCCCGTTCCCACAGCCGCGACCAGGCCAGCACGTGGTCTCGGCGCAACCCCGCGTAGCGCTCGATTCCGTCGACCTCCCGTCGGGCGGCCAGCGCCGGTTCGGAGACCGCATGATCGTGGCCGGTGAACACCGCGGCGATCTTCTCGGCCGTCACCGCCGTGCCCGCGGTGAGGTTGACGCTGAGGTACTGGCCGACCCGGGCGCCGTCGCGGTACCCGCAGCGTTCGACGACCGCGGCGGCATCGGGGTCGGTGCGCCACAGTCGGGTCCGTGCTGCCACCGCCACCCGGATCCGTGACTGCACGGTCTCGGTGACCACCAGCACCGTGTCCTGGGTCACCTCGTGCGTCTGCGCCGCCGTCAGGTGCTCACCGGAGAGCGCGCGGTAGCGCTCGACACCGGTGTTCGCGACCGCGCCGTCGACACCGGATCGGAATTCGAGTGCCCCCGACCAGTTCTCCGCGGCCACCGTGGTCGTCAGCGCACAGAGGTTCGGGCGGTGCATCGCGGTGATGCGGCGCTGTGTGACCGCGGTGATCCGGCCGGCGCCGTCCCGAAACCTCCATCGGCGCCACAGTTCGGCGTGTCGTAGCTGCCACCACTGCCGGTAGGACAGCACCTCGATGGTGGGGTCGGCCAGGTCGAACCACGGTCCGCCGTCGATGCGGAAGCCCAGCGTCAGCCAGTTGGGCAGGTTGACCAGGCTCTCGTTCTCGATCTCGACGCCGGCCACCTCGTCGGTGAGTCGATTGAACACCCCGGCGGCGTAGGTTCCCGGGTAGTGGGTGGCGTCGGCGACGGACTCCGGTGCGGCTCCCCGCGTGCCCAGATAGCCGTTTGCGGTGGTGCACAACGCCTCCCGCAGCCCCTCCTCTTCGGGGCGGTAACCGTCGAAGGCGAAGACCCACGCCGGGTCGTCGTCGGCGTGGTGCCCGGCGTCGAGCGTGCGCGCCAACTGCCCGGTGAAGGCGCACACCGCGGCCGGATCGGCGACGGCGAACCGCGCCGAGGTGGCACGATCGCCGTCATCGCTGTGGCGCACCATGATTCCGATTCCATCTCGGCTGATCTCGGCGAAAGCGTCCTCATCGGTGATGTCGTCGCCGACAAAGACCGGCAGTAGCCGCATGGTCGCCGCCCCGTCGATCCGCTCGGTGACCCACCGCAGCGTCCTTCCCTTGTCCCAGTCGATGTCGGGACGCAGTTCGATGACCTCCCGTCCGGTGGTGACCCGCAACCCGTCGCGCCGGCCCGCCTCCCGCACCGCGGCGGTCACCGCACCGACCTGCTCGCGGGCCGCGTTGCGGTAGTGCACTGCCACGGCGAATCGCTTGTGTTCCACCAAAACCCCGCTGATCGGGGCCAACTGTGCGCGCAACTCGTCGGCCGCCTCGGTCAGCGCCGGGATCGCCGCCGCCGCGGTCTCGTTGTGGTGATGGGCGCCGTCGGGGCCGCGTAACTCGAAGCCGTGGCTGCCGGCGTACCAGATCCCGGGCACCCCGACCCGGTCGACGACGTCGGCCAGATCCCGCCCACTGAGGACCGCGACCGGGCAGACCGCCGCCAGCGCCCGCAGCGCCGCATCGGCCCCGGCGACCAGGCGGGCCTCGTCGGGGTCGTCGACGATCTCCGAGAGGGTCCCGTCGAAATCGAAGAAGACCGCCGGCGTGCGGCCACTGGCACCGCCGTCGGTGAGGGCGACCGCCTGCACCGCGTCGGGCAGCGTCGAGATGCGCCGGTCACCGGTGCGCACCGTCACCTCGCTGAGGTCGGTGACCACCACGTCGGCGCCGCGGTGATACAGCTGCTCGCCCGAGCCCGTGCGGTCCACCCCGATCACCAGCGCGAACCCCCCGGCGCGGCCGGCCTCCACCCCGGCCTCGGCATCCTCGACCACCACGCAGCGATCCGGGCGCACCCCCAGCCGGCGGGCCGCCTCCCACAGCACCGCCGGGTCGGGTTTGCCCGGCAGGCGCAGTTCGGCGGCGGTCACGCCGTCGACGCGCACGGCGAACAGGTCGCCGATGCCCGCGGCGCTCAGCACCGCCGCACAGTTGCGGCTCGCGGAGAAGATGGCGGTGCCCACCCCGAGGTGCTGGAGTTGGTGCACCAACGACACCGTGGTCGCGAACGCGGGCACACCGCCGGCCAGCCGCTGCAGGAACAGCGCCTGCTTGCGCTCACCCAACCCGCTGACGGTGTCGCCGGCCGCGGCGTCCGACGCCACGGTGATGCCCCGGGCGGCGAGGAAATCACCGATCCCGGACAACCGTGGTTTGCCGTCGACGTGGCGACGGTAGTCGGCGTCGGTGAACGGTGAGTGGTCCTCGCCGGGACGCGGGCTGCGGCGGGAGAGGAACTCGTCGAACAGATCGGCCCACGCCGCCGCGTGCACCGACGCGGTGTCGGTGACCACCCCGTCGAGGTCGAAGAGCACGGCGTCGTGTCGTCGCGGGTCGATGATCACCGACAATGCCCAACCTCCCGGGTCGCCGACGGGGTGCCCGAGTGCGGTGAGCTCCCCCTTGCGTTCTGGCTCCGACGATGCCACAACGCCGCGGCTTGCGGGTGGGCCGACGTGGGATGCCGTGGTATGCCTTAGAGGCAGTAGGCGGTCGCGGGACCGCGCGAGAGGAGACCGAGATGTCGGCGCCGGGTGTCAATCGCGGAATTGTGGTGGCCGTCGACGGTTCCCCGTCGGCGAAGGTCGCCGTGGACTGGGCGGCTCGCACGGCCGCGCTGCGCAACCTCGACCTCACATTGGTGCACGTGCTGGCTTCACCGGTGACGATGACGTTCCCCGAAACCCCGATGCCACCCGGCTACGCCCAGTGGCAGGAGGAGCAGGGCAAAGAACACGTGCAGGCCGCGCTGGCCCTCGTCGAGGAGATCGAACCCTCGGCGCGTCCGACCCAGGTGCGCGGGCAGATCGTCACCGGGTCGACCATTCCCACGCTGGTGGAGTTGAGCAAACAGGCCGCCATGCTGGTGGTCGGCTCACGCGGGCACGGGTGGCTGCGGCGCAGCCTGCTCGGATCGGTCAGTTCCGGACTGCTGCACCACGCGCTGTGCCCGGTCGCGGTGCTTCGTGACGAGGACATGGCCACCGAGCACCCGGGGACCGCACCGGTGGTGGTCGGCTGCGACGGCTCGGCGGTATCGGAGAACGCGGTGGCGATCGCGTTCGAGGAGGCGTCATTTCGCGGGGTGCCGCTGGTGGCGGTCAATGCCTGGATCGATCTGGCGGTCAACGATGTGCCCGCCGGTCTGGATTTCCCGGCGATGGCCGCCGAGGCGGAGCGGGCGCTGGCCGAACAGCTGGCCGGCTGGCAGGAACGCTATCCCGATGTCGAGGTGCGTCGGGTGGTGGTGGCCGGCCGCCCCGCCGACCAACTCATCGAACACTCCAAGGACGCCCAACTCGTGGTGGTCGGCAGCCATGGCCGCGGCGGGTTCACCGGCATGCTGCTGGGCTCGGTGAGCAGCGCCGTCGTCCAGGCGGTGCAGACCCCGGTCATCGTCGCGCGACGGCGGTGAGCCCGGCCTAGCGCCGCAGCGCCGCGACGTCGGCGTCGGGCGCCAGCGGCAGACAGGCGTGCTGATCCCAGAGAAGCGGTGCCGCGCTCACGGACCCAGCACCCGTCGGGTGTAGTCGTTGGCGAAGACCCGCTGCGGGTCGAGTCGGTCGCGCACCGCGGTGAACCGGTCGAACGCCGGGTACCGCTCGCGCAGGGTCTCGGCGGTCTGGAAGTGGTATTTCCCCCAATGGGGCCGGCCCGCATACTCATCCATGATCTGTTCGACCGTGCGGAAGAACTCTTCGAATTCCATTCCGCGGTACTGGTGCACGGCGATGTAGCAGGTGTCGCGGTGGTGCGCGGTGGACAGCAACGCGTCGTCGGCGGCGGCGAAGCGCACCTCGATCGGGAACAGGATCGGCCAGCGGCGCCGGCGGATCACCGCGACGACCCGTTCGATGGCCTCCCGGGCGTGCCGGCGGGGCAGTGCGTACTCCATCTCGGTGAACTTCACCTTGCGTTCGGTGGCATAGACCTTGTAGGCGTGGTCGCAGACGGTGGCCGGGGTCATCATCGCGGTGATCAGCCGGTTGAGCCGGGGCGCGGCGGCGGGCAGCAGCCGCCCGACCCGACAGATCAGGCCCAGACCGCCGTTCTCGACGCCGGTGTGCAACCGGCGTTTCCACGCCGCGGTGGGGGTGGGCTCGGCGACGCTGCGCGCGGTGGTGCGGGTCAGCGCGGTCTCGGTGTAGGGGAACAGGAAAAACTCGAAATGGTCGTTGTCGTCGGCTGATTCGTCGAGTCGGTCCAGCGTCTCGGCCAGCGGCCGTCGTTCGTCGCGGCGGTGCAGGGTGTACAGCGGCACCGCCTGCACGGTGACTTCAGAGATCACCCCCAGTGCCCCCAGCGACACCCGGGCGGCCAGAAGGTCGTCCCCGTCGTCGACGTCGACGACCTCGCCGGCGGCGGTCACCAGGCGCAGCGACGCGAGTTGGGCCGACAGGTTCGGGAAGCGCGCCCCGGTGCCGTGGGTGGCGGTGGCGGTGGCGCCGGTGATCGTCTGGGCGTCGATGTCGCCCTGGTTGGCCAGTCCCAGCCCGTACGTCGCCAGTCGCGCACCGAGGCTGCGCAAGGTGGCCCCGCCCTCGAGGGTCACCAGACCGCTGACCGGGTCGGCGTCCAGCACCCGCCCCAGCCCGGTCATGTCGATCATCACCCCGTCGGTGCAGGCGCAGTCGGTGAAGGAATGACCGCTGCCGACCGCGCGCACCGGCTGGCCGCGGCGGGCCGCGGCGGCCACGGTCTCGACCAGTTCGGCCTGCGAGGTGGGCCGGGCCACCGCCGTCGGGGTGCACCCCTGGGTGCCGGACCAGTTGCGCCACCGCGGTCTCGGGGCGGCCCGCGCGCTCACAGAAACGTCCGTCCTTCCCCGCGGTAGGTGGGCACCTGCTCGACGATCCGGTCGCCGCGGACCAGATACAACCGGTCGAAGCGTTCGCACAGCTCGCCGGCCTTGGCGTGCCGGAAGTACACCCGGTCCCCGATGCGCAACGACCGGGCGGGCGGGCCGTACAGCGGGGTCTGCACCTCCCCGGCGCCTTCCCGCGGGTCCAGTCGCAGCCCGCTCGGCAGGTACGGCGAGGGCATCCGGTCGCTGCCGCCGACCCCGCTGGCCAGATACCCGCCGCCGAGCGCGGTCACCGTGGTGGCGTCGAACCGGCGGGAGACCGGCAGCGCGAACATCGCCGCGGGCGCCAGCGTGAACGCCGTGTAGGAGTCGAACAGGGTCGGCGCGTAGAAACCCGACCCGGCGGTGGCCTCGGTGATCGCCGGCTCGCCGGCGACCAGGTGCAGATCACCGGTGCCGCCGGCGTTGACGATGCTGATCTCGGCGACCTCGCGTACCCGCGCGACCGCCTCGGCGCGGCGGTCCCGCAGCTCGGCGAACGATCGGCGTTGCAGCCACCGGACGGCCCGGCTGTAGAGGGGTTTGCCGGCGACGTCGTCGCCGACCCCGGCGATGTGGCCCTCGTAGCACATCATCGCCTCCAGCCGCAGCGTCGGGCGCCGCGCGATCTGTTCGGCGAACGCCCGCGCCTGGGCGGGGGTGCGCAGCGGTGAGCGTTTGGGGCCGATCGCGAGCCCGGCCCGACGGTAGCCGGCGTCGAGATCCAGGCAGACCCGCAGCGGTGCGCTGGTCGCGGCGGTGAGCAGATCGAGGTGCTCGACGCTGTCGACCATGATGATCGGGGCGGTCCGCGGCGCGGCGGCGGTCAGCTCGCCGAGGGCGGCCACCGCGGCCCGGTCGGTGGTCGGGTAGGCGAGCAGCAGGTTGGTGAAGCCGTGTTCGGCCAGCCACAGCGTCTCGGCCGCGGTGAACGTCAGCAGCCCGTCGAAGCGGTCGTCGGCGTCGAGGATCGCACGCTGCAGCGCCCGGCAGCGCAACGACTTGGAGGCCACCCGGATCGGTTTGTCGCCGGCTAACGCCAGCAGCCGGGCGGCGTTGGCCCACAGCGCATCGAGGTCGACGAACGCGAACGGCACGTCACAACCGGCGAACGCGGTCTGGTAGCGGTGCAGCCGGTCCTCGGGGGTCAGACGCGCGGGCCGGCCGGTGACGTCGTGCACAGCCTCACCCTACTGAATCCGGCGGGCGCGACGAGGCGTGACAGCGCCGCCGCCACCACGCGCCACCGCCGCGCGCTCAGCCGACCAGGTAGCGCTGCAGCGTCGGGCCGATCCAGTCGATGACGGCCCCGCGGTCCATCTCGACCAGCGGCGGGAACGCCAGTACGTACCGGCACAGCGCCATGCCGAGGACCTGCGAGGCCGCCAGGCTGGCCCGCCGCGACGCCTCGGCCGGGTCGTCGGTGAGCGCGGCGATGACCGGGGCGAGCTGGGCGGCGAAGATCGTCCGCATCCGCTCGGCGACCGCGTCATTGGTGACGCCGGTACGCAGCAGGATCAGCAGGGCCCCGTCGCGTTCCCAGCGTTCCAGAAAATGTGCGGCCAGGGTGGCGCCGAGGCGGTCGCGCGGCGTGCGGGCGAGGTCGGGCAGTTCCAGGTCGAAGTCGGCGGCCGCGGCGAACAACCCCTCCTTGGTGCCGTAGTAGCGCATCACCATCGACGGATCGATGTCCGCGTCGGCGGCGATGGCGCGGATGGTGGCACGTTCGTAGCCGTCGGCGGCGAAGCGCGCGCGTGCCGCGGCGAGGATGACGGATTTGGTCTCGGCGGCCGAACGTCTCATGCCCACCAGAGTAGGCCAACGCTTGTTGACAAGTGTGGCTCCGGGGTCTAGCGTCGAAGTCAACAACTGTTGGCAAACATACGTTGGCAAAGGGGGTCGTCATGCGGGACACCACCACCTTGGTGGTCGGCGCCGGGCCGGTCGGGCTGACCGCCGCGGTGGTGCTGACCCAACTCGGCCACGCGGTGACCGTCGTCGACCGCCAGGGTGCGGCGGCGAACACGTCGCGGGCCGCCGTGGTGCACGCCCACACCCTGGAACTGCTCGAGCCCTACGGGGTGGTTCCCGACCTGGTGGCACGCGGGGTGCCCATCTCGACGTTCACCATCCGCGACCGCGATGACCTGCTCATCCGGGTGCCGTTCGACCGGTTGCCCACGCCGTACCCGTACACGTTGATGATCTCGCAGGCCGACACCGAGGCCATCTTGCTCAACCGGCTGACCGAACTCGGCGCCACGGTCGCGCGCCCGGCCGAGGTCGCCGGGCTCCACCGGCACCGCGACGGTGTGCAGGTCACGTTCGGCGACGGTGCGGTGCTGCAGGCCCGGTACGTGATCGGCGCCGACGGGATGCACAGCACGGTGCGCGACCAGGCGCGCATTGCCTTCCGCGGCGCCAGCTACGCCGAGTCGTTCACGCTCGCCGACGTGCGGCTCCGCGGCGGGGTCCCCGCCGACGAGGTCGTCTTGTACTTCGCACCGGCCGGGCTGCTGGTCGTCGCGCCGCTTCCCGACGGCCTGTCGCGCATCGTGGCGACCGTGCCGGCGGCCCCGAGCTCTCCCGACACCGGATTCGTGCAGCGGCTGCTCGACGAACGCGGCCCGCAGCGGGTGCCCGCCGTGGTCGACCGGGTGGTGTGGGGTTCGCGGTTCCGGGTGCACCATCGGCTCGCCGACACCTTCGGCGCCGACCGGATCCTGCTCGCCGGCGACGCCGCCCACGTGCACTCCCCGGCCGGAGGGCAGGGGATGAATCTGGGCATCGAGGACGCGGTCGCCCTCGGGCAGGCGCTGGCGCGGGTGCTCGGCGGTGACGCCGCGACCCGGCTCGACGCCGCTGACCGAGCGGGCGTCCTCGACGGCTACGCCGCGGAGCGGCGGCGCACCGCCGGACGCGTCGTCGCCGCGACCCACCGGCTGACCACGGTGGCCACCCTGCGCCGTCGCGCCGCGCGCAACCACCTGCTGCGGGCCCTCGGCGCGGTGCCCACCGTCCGCCACGCGTTGGCCTGGCGGCTGTCGGGCCTGGACCGCCGCTGACTCCCCTGGAGAACACCGAAGAAGGAGACACCGTGAGACTCGTCAACGACCGACTCGCCGTCCCGGCCCGCTTGACCCGGCCCAGCGATCACGGGTTCGTGATCCTGGCGGCCGAGGTCGGTCGTTGGGCCGGCCCGCTGGCCGCGCCCTCCGGCGCCCGTCGGCGGCTTTGCGCCGACCTGCGTGCGCTCAGCATCCGGTTGGCCGAGCGTGACGACGTGGCCTCGGTCGTCGTGTTCCGCGGCGTGTTCCGGCCGCCCGGTGAGGGATCGGCGCTGCTGGCCCGCCACGGGGTCCGGCCGGCCCGCCACGACGTGGTCGTGCTGATCCGCACCCGGTCGGTCGGCGCCCTCGAGGCGGTGCGCGCCGACGACACCTTCGGCGCCATGGTGGCCCGGATCGATCGGTGTGCGCCCCACGGCTATCGGGCCGCGGCGGACAACGCCGCCCGCATCGCCGACGTGGACCACGGCCGCGATTCGTGGTTCCTGTTCAACTATTTTCACGGCGACGACCCGGACTCCGTCTACCGGGTGTGGGAATACACCGCCGGCTGGTTTCAGCGCCGCACCGCGCTCGCCGACTCCACGCTGCTGCGGCCCCTGCCCGATGCGTCGACCGGCGAGGACCCCCTCGAGGGCCGCGGCGATGACCTGGTGAGCCTCGTCAATCACGCGAGCTGGCCGGCGTTGCGCCTGTTCCTGCCCGCGTTGCTGTTCGATCGCAGCTTCCGGTCGTTCGTGCTGGCGAATTTCGCGGCCAACGGCGTGGCCGCCCAACCGATCCTCTATCGCCGGGCGTGGGCCGCCGGCCGCCGTCCATAAAACGAACATATGTTCGATATGCTGGTGCGGTGGGCTGGAGCAATGGTCCCCCGAGCTGGGCCGAGATGGAGCGGGTGCTCGACGGCAGGCCGGCGCCGGTCGCCGCGGCCCCGCCCGCGGCGGTGCACCCCCCGCCGGTGCGCACCCGCTCGGCGGTGGACTACGCCGAACTGCATGCGCACTCGGCGTTCAGTTTCCTCGACGGGGCCAGCACCCCCGAGGAGCTGGTGGCCGAGGCGGTGCGATTGGACCTGCGTGCCCTGGCACTGACCGACCACAACGGCCTGTACGGGGTGGTGCGTTTCGCCGAGGCGGCCGCCGAGTCGGCCGCCGCCGGCCAGGAGATCGCCACCGTGTTCGGCGCCGAACTGTCGTTGGGGGCGGTGTCGCGCACCGCGCAGCCCGATCCGCCCGGCCCGCACCTTCTGGTGCTGGCCCGCGGCCCGGAGGGGTACCGGCGGCTGTCGCGACAACTGGGTGCGGCGCATTTGGCCGGTGGGGAGAAGGGCCGACCCCGGTTCGAGCTCGACGCGCTCACCGAGGCCGCCGGCGGACACTGGCAGATCCTGACCGGGTGCCGCAAGGGGCACCTGCGCCGAGCACTGCAGACCGGGGGCCCGGAGGCCGCGGCGGCGGCGCTGGCCGACCTGGTGGACCGGTTCGGCGCCGAGCGGGTCAGCGTCGAGTTGACCTGCCACGGCCAGCCGGGCGACGACGAGCGCAACGCCGCGCTGGCGGAGTTGGCGCCGCGCTTCGGGGTCGGCCTGGTGGCGACGACCGGGGCGCATTTCGCCGGGCCGGACCGGTCCCGGTTGGCCATGGCGTTGGGGGCCATCCGCGCCCGGCAGTCGCTGGATGCGGCCGCCGGGTGGGCGGCCCCGATGGGCGGGGCGCATCTGCGCTCCGGTGAGGAGATGGCCCGGCTGTTGCACTGGTGTCCCGAAGCGGTGCGCGGTGCGGCCGATCTCGGTGCGCAGTGCGCCTTCTCGCTGCGGCTCATCGCCCCGCAGCTACCGCCGTTCGCCGTCCCGCCCGGGCACACCGAGAACAGCTGGCTGCGCGAGTTGACGCTGACCGGCGCCCGGGAGCGTTACGGGCCGCCGCACTCCACCGGGCGGGCCGGCAAAGCGTATGCGCAACTGGAGCGCGAACTCGCCGTCATCGCCGAGCTGGGTTTCCCGGGGTATTTCCTGGTGGTGCACGACATCACCCGGTTCTGTCGCCAGCACGACATCCTGTGTCAGGGGCGGGGATCGGCGGCCAACTCGGCGGTCTGCTACGCGCTGGGCATCACCGCCGTCGACCCGGTCGTCAACGAGCTGCTCTTCGAACGGTTCTTGTCGCCGGCCCGTGACGGTCCCCCCGACATCGACATCGACATCGAGTCGGACCGGCGTGAGGAGGTCATCCAATACGTCTACGACCGGTACGGGCGCACCCACGCCGCCCAGGTCGCCAACGTCATCACCTACCGGGGGCGCAGCGCGGTGCGCGACACCGCCCGTGCACTGGGGTTCTCCCCGGGCCAGCAGGACGCATGGAGCAAGCGGATCGGCCGCTGGGGCGGGCTGAGCCGGGACGACCCCGCCGTCGAGGACATCCCCGCACCGGTGATCGAGTTGGCCACCCAGATCGCCGGGCTGCCCAGGCATCTGGGGATCCACTCCGGCGGCATGGTGATCTGTGATCGCCCCATCGCCGATGTGTGCCCGGTGGAGTGGGCGCGCATGCCGGGGCGCACCGTGCTGCAGTGGGACAAGGACGACTGCGCGGCGATCGGTCTGGTCAAGTTCGATCTGCTCGGCCTGGGCATGCTGTCGGCGCTGCACTACGCCAAGGACCTGGTCGCCGAACACGAGGGCATCGAGGTGGATTTCGCCCAGATCGACCTGTCCGAGCCTGCGGTGTACGCCATGCTGGCCCGCGCCGACAGTATCGGGGTGTTCCAGGTGGAGTCCCGCGCCCAGATGGCCACCCTGCCGCGGCTGCGGCCCCGGGTCTTCTACGACCTGGTGGTGCAGGTGGCGTTGATCCGCCCCGGCCCCATCCAGGGCGGCTCGGTGCACCCCTACATCCGTCGTCGCAACGGCATCGACCCGGTCACCTACGAGCATCCGTCGATGCGTCCGGCACTGCGGAAAACCCTGGGGGTGCCGCTGTTTCAGGAGCAGCTGATGCAACTGGCCGTCGACTGCGCGGGGTTTTCCGCCGCGGAGGCCGATCAGCTGCGCCGGGCGATGGGATCGAAACGCTCCACCGAGAAGATGCGCCGGTTGCGCACCCGGTTCTACACCGGGATGCGCGAGCGCCACGGCATCACCGGGGCGGTGGCCGAGCGGATCTACGAGAAGATGGAGGCCTTCGCCAACTACGGTTTCCCGGAGAGTCACGCACTGTCGTTCGCGTCGCTGGTGTTCTATTCGGCGTGGTTCAAGCTGCACCATCCGGCGGCGTTCTGTGCGGCGCTGCTGCGTGCCCAGCCGATGGGGTTCTACTCGCCGCAGTCGCTGGTGGCCGACGCGCGCCGGCACGGGGTGACGGTGCACCGGGCCTGTGTGAACACCAGCGGCTGCCACGCCGACTGCGAAGACGGCGGCGCGGCGGTGCGCCTCGGGCTGGGGGCGATCCGCCACATCGGGGTGGAGTTGGCCGAGCGGCTGGTGGCCGAACGCCGGGCCAACGGCCCGTTTCGCTCGCTGCCCGATCTAACCTTCCGGGTGCAGCTCTCCACGGCGCAGGCGGAGTCGCTGGCCACCGCGGGGGCGCTGGAGTGTTTCGGCATCGACCGTCGCGAGGCGCTGTGGGTGGCCGGAGCGGCGGCCACCCAGCGGCCGGATCGACTGCCCGGGGTGGGGCTGCCGACCGGCGGCCCGGCCCTGCCGGGCATGAGCGCCACCGAACTGGCCGCCGCCGACGTGTGGGCCACCGGGGTCTCCCCGGACAGTTTCCCGACCCAGTTTCTGCGTGCCGACCTCGATGCGCTCGGCGTGGTGCCCGCCGCGCGCCTACCGGAGATCGCTGACGGCACGCGGGTGTTGGTGGCCGGGGCGGTGACGCACCGGCAGCGGCCCGCCACCGCGCAGGGGGTGACGTTCGTCAACCTGGAGGACGAGACCGGGATGGTCAACGTGCTGTGCACCCCGGGGGTGTGGCGGCGCCATCACCGGGTGGCGGCCACGGCGTCGGCGTTGCTGATCCGCGGTAAGGTGCAGAACGCCAGTGGTGCGGTGACGGTGCTCGCCGACAAACTCGGCCTGATCCCGTTGGGGGTGGCCACCACCTCCCGGGATTTCCGGTGAAACCGGGGCTCGGCCGGCCCCGACTCGGTACCTTCGATCCACATGCGGGCGATCCACATGCGGGCCCGCTGCCCCCGACGACGAACCCCAGACCGCGAAGTGGACCACGAGGTCAGGAAGTGAGGACAACGACGGTGATGATGCGAGCAGTGGTTGCGGCGATCGGGATCGCGATCGCCCCCTGGCTGGTCGTCGCCTGCGGTGGCGACGAGCAGCCCGCACCGCGGTCCAGCCAGCATCTTCAGCACGATCGGGAGTCCGCCGAGGGGCCGGGCAGCGAGCCCGGCCAGTCGCCGAGCCCCGCCAACCCCGGGCCGGGTAATCCCAAACCGGCCGAGGGGTACTGGGACGACAACGGCCAGCCCGTCAACGGCGGCCCGCCCGGGGCCGACGGGTCCACCCAGAACAACCTCACCAAGGAGTACTGCGCCCAGAACGAGGACCCGGCCTGCCCGGTCGACAGCTTCGTGGGCCCCAACGCCATTCTCGACCCGGCCGGGGGCAACGAGTACGTGCCGTGCGAGGGCACGATCTGCACCAACCCCAACCACGGGGCGGGCGAGGACCCCGAGGGCGTGGACAACACCGACCCGGAGTTGCAGGACCCCGACTGTGAGGGCACGGTCTGCACCAACCCCAACCACGGCGGCGGCGACGACTACGACGAGCCCTAAACCCCTGCTGTGGTGTCGGGCGGCCGCACCGAGTAGGGCCCGTCGCGGTCCCGTGTGCGCTCACGGCGGAGGGTTGTGCGCTCACGGCGGAGGGTTGTGCGCCCACGGTGGCGATACGTCGCCGTGGGCGCCGTCACCGCACAAATCGCCGTCACCGCACAAATCGCCCCCGTGACTCCGGCACGCGCCCGGCGCGCACTCGGCGGTAGCCTGCCGAGATGACCCTCAACCTGACCGTCGATGAAGTCCTGACCACCACCCGAGCGGTACGCAAACGACTCGACCTGGACAAACCGGTGCCCCGCGAGGTGCTCACCGAATGCCTGGAGTTGGCGCTGCAGGCACCGACCGGATCCAACGCCCAGGGCTGGCAGTGGATGTTCATCACCGATCCGGGCAAGAAGCGGGCGATCGCCGACATCTACCGGGCCAACGCGTTGCCGTATCTGGATCGGCCCAAGCCGCAGTACACCGACGGTGATGTGCGCGCCGAACGCCAGCACCTGGTCACCGACTCGGCGCGCTACCTCGTCGAGCACATGCACGAGGCGCCGGTGCTGCTCATCCCGTGCCTGGAGGGCCGGGTCGAGCAGGCGCCGTTGGGGTTGAGCGCCTCGTTTTGGGCGTCGCTGTTCCCGGCGGTGTGGAGTTTCTGCCTGGCGTTGCGCTCACGCGGGTTGGGGTCGTGTTGGACCACGCTGCACCTGCTCGGCGACGGCGAGAAACAGGCCGCCGAGGTGCTCGGCATCCCGCACGCGGACTACAGCCAGGGCGGGTTGTTCCCGATCGCCTACACCAAGGGCACCGAGTTCAAACCGGCCAAGCGCCTGCCGGCCGCGGAGGTAACCCATTGGGACAGTTGGTGAGCCCCGGCCACCCCTAAACGGCGCCGGTGAACCCGTGTTGGCGCCACGCCTCGTAGGCGGCGACCGCGGCCGCGTTGGACAGGTTCAGCGACCGTCTGCCGGCCAGCATCGGGATGCGCACCCGCTCGGTGATGTGCGGGTCGGTCAGGGTGGCCGCGTCCAGCCCGGTGGGCTCGGGGCCGAACAGCAGCACGTCGCCGGGCCGGTAGTCGATCGCGGTGAACACCGTCGTGGCCGCCGTGGTGAACGCGAACACCCGTGCCGGACAGACCACCCGCCAGGCCGCCGGCAGCGAGTCGTGCACGGTGACCGACGCCAGGTCGTGATAGTCCAGCCCGGCCCGGCGCAGCTTCGGCTCGGACAGATCGAAGCCGAGCGGCTGCACCAGGTGCAGTTGTGCGCCGGTCGCCGCGACCATCCGGATCGCGTTGCCGGTGTTGGGCGCGATCCGCGGCGAGTGGAACATCAGCTTGAACACAACAGATCATCCTCGCAGGGGCGCGCCGGGCCCGACTGACGCCCTGCGATAATGCCCGCATGGTCGAACAGAGCCTGTGGATGCAGAAAGTGGCGGCCGACCCCGGACACTCACAGTGGTACATCGAGCGGTTCCGCGCCATGGCACGCGCCGGGGACGACCTGGACGGCGAAGCACGGATGATCGACGCGATGGCCCCGCGCGGGGCGCGCATCCTCGACGCCGGGTGCGGGCCCGGTCGCGTCGGTGGGCGCCTGGCCGCCCTGGGCCACCGGGTGGTCGGCGTGGACGTCGATCCGGAACTCATCGCGGCCGCCGAGCAGGACCACCCCGGGCCCCGGTGGCTGGTCGACGATCTCGCCGAGCTCGACCTGCCGGCGCGCGGGGTCAGCGAGCCGTTCGACCTGATCGTCTCCGCCGGCAACGTCATGACGTTCGTCGCCCCGAGCACCCGCGGGCGGGTGCTCGCCCGCCTACAGACGCACCTGAGCGACGACGGGCGGGCGGTCATCGGGTTCGGTGCCGGCCGCGACTACGCGTTCGCGCAGTTCTTCGACGACGCCGCGGCCGCCGGGCTCACCCCCGACCTGCTGCTGTCGACCTGGGATCTGCGGCCGTTCAGCGACGACGCCGACTTCCTGGTCGCGGTGCTGCGCCGCAGCTGAGCACCGCGCGCCGGCGGGGTCACCGTTTGATCTTGAGCCGGCTCTTCCACCACACGACCACGGTGAAGGCCACCGAGAGCGCGGCGAGCATGGCCATGTCGAGCACCCAGGTGGACAACTTGTGGTCCCACAGCGGATCCTTGGGGATCTGCGGGACGTTGACCAGTTCGTTGAAGTCGATCGTCGAGGCGCCCGCGGCGTAACCCCAGCGGGCCGGGGTGAGCCACGCGGCCTGCGAGAGCCCGATACGGTCGGTGACCGGGATCATGCCGCCGGAGAGCACCAACTGGCCCAGGATCGAGATCACCAGCATCGGCATGATCTGTTCGTTGGACTGGGCGAACGCCGAGAGCGCCATCCCCAGGATCGCCGAGGCCACACAGGTGCCGGCGACGGTGAGGAACAATTCCACGTTGGCGCCGCTGTTGCCGCTGCCGAACAGCAGCGCCCCCTTGACCGGACCGCCCTTGCCGACGATGACGATCGTGGTGGCGATCGCCGCCTGCACGACAGCGAACCCGCAGAACACCGCGATCTTGGCCAGCAGGTACGCCCACGTCGAGAGGCCCACCGCCTGTTCGCGTTTGAAGATCGGCCGTTCCCCGATCAGGTCGCGGATGGTCAGGGCGGTGCCCATGAACACCGCACCGATGTTGAGCAGCACCATCACGTACTGCGGTTCGGTGGGGGCGTCCGGGCCGGGGACGCCGAGCCCGCCGCTGCCCTTCACCGTCAGCGACAGGGCACCGACGACGAACGGCAGCAACGCCAGGAAGACCGAGTAGCCGCGGTCGGAGACCACCAGCCGGACCTGTCTTCGCGCGATCGTCCACAGCTGGCGCAGCACGTCGGTGCGTGGCGGTTCACCGAGGTCGGCGGGGCTCTGCGCGTCGGGCATCGGCGGCGGCCGATGCGCGCTGGCCAGGAACCGGCGGTTGGCCTCGTCGGGGTCGGCGCCGACCTTGGCGAAGATGTCGGCGTAGTTGCTGGTGCCCATCGCCGCACCGATCTGGCTGGGCGGACCGCAGTAGGCGGTTTTGCCGCCGGGGGCCAGCAGCAGGATCTGGTCGCAGACGTCCAGAAACGACACCGAGTGGGTGACGACCAGCACCACGCGTCCGGCGTCGGCGAGCTGGCGCAGCATCAGCATCACCTGGCGGTCCAGGGCGGGGTCGAGTCCCGACGTCGGCTCGTCGAGGATCAGCAGCGACGGCCCGGTGAGCAGCTCCAGGGCGACCGAGGCGCGTTTGCGTTGGCCGCCGGAGAGCTTGTCCACCCGGGTGTCGGCGTGCTTGGTCAGCTCGAGTTCCTCGAGCACCTGGGCCACCGCCTGATCGCGGTCGGCCTTGGTGCTGTCGGGCGGCAGCCGCAGCTCGGCGGCGTAACCGAGCGCCTGGTTCACCGTGAGCTGGCGGTGCACCACGTCGTCCTGCGGAACCATCCCGATGCGGCTGCGCAGGATCGCGTAGTCGGAGTGGATGTTGTGGCCCTCGAAGGTGACCGACCCGCTGCTGGGTTGGGTGTAGCCGGCGATCAGCCGGGACAGTGTGGTCTTGCCGGCCCCCGACCCGCCGATGATCGCGGTCAGGGTGCCCGGCCGGCACGTGAGCGCCACGTTGGAGATCAGCTGCTTGCCGTGCTCGACGGTGAAGTTGACGTTGTTGACCTCCAGGCCGCCGGTCTTGGTGGCCACATCGGCGCTGCGCACCAGGGTGCCGTTGGTGAACACCAGGTCGACGTTGCCGATGGTGACCACGTCGCCCTCGGTGAGCACCGCCGAGCCGATCCGCACCCGGTTGACGAACGTGCCGTTGATGCTGCGGTTGTCGCGGATCTCGGTGCCGATCGGGGTGGGCACCAGCATCGCGTGGTGGCGGGAGGCCAGCACGTCGGGGATGACGATGTCGTTGTCGGTGGACCGCCCGATCGTCAGCGCGTTCGAGGGGGCGGCCGGCTCGTGGCGCAGTCCCAGGATGTCGACCATCCGGGTGGCGACGTTGGCTTCCTCCGGCGGGGTCGCGGCCACCGGGGCGCGGCGGGTCTGCGGCGACGCCAGCGGCGAGGCCGCGGCGACCGGCGGCGGGGTCGGCGCCGGTGGCGGCGCGGCCGGCTGGGCGCGTGGCGGGCCCGGCTGCCGGCCGGGGTAGATCTGCGGGCGCGGCGGCGCGCCGTGATACGGCGGGGGCGGCTGGTGCGGCGGCGGCCACGAGGCTGGTGGTGCCTGTGGTGCTTGTGGTGCCTGTCGCGCCGGCGGCGCCGGTGCGGCCGGTTGGCCCGCCGGGATCATCGCGGTCTGTGGGGGCCGGCCGGCCACCCCCTGGTGGCGGCCCACCTCGAAGTGCAGCGGCGGGCCGTCGGGGTTGCCGAGGTGGATCGTCTGGCCGTCGCCGAGGGTCGCCACCGGCACCCGGTGGCCGTTGACGAAGATGCCGTTGAGCGAGTCGTTGTCGATCGCCAGCCAGCGGCCCTGGTCGAAGCGCAGCAGCACGTGGGTGCGCGACACCAACGGGTGCGCGATGCGGACATCGGCCCGCAGGTCGCGGCCGACGACGACGTCGTGGCCGGCCGAGAAGGTGCGTTGAGTCCCGTCGTACCGGACGGAAAGAGCCGGCGGGGCTGGCTGGTTCATTCGACCAACTGTAATGGTTGCCCGCAGCGCCCCGGCGCATCAGTGGTGCTCAGTTGGGCGCGCCGGTCACCGCGCAGTAGGTCCGGGTGTAGATGCTGGGCATGCACAGGTTGCAGTGGGTGCACTTCGACGGCACCGCGGCCCCGCCGTCGCCCGCGGCGGCGATCCGGTTGATCAGGTCGGGCTCGGCCAGCAGCGCTCGGCCCATGGCGACGAACTCGAAGCCCGCGGCCATCGCCCGGTCCATGGTGGCGCGGCCGGTCACCCCGCCGAGAAGGATCAGCGGCAGCGAGAGCTCGGCGCGGAACAGCGCGGCGTCGCGCAGCAGATAGGCCTCGTGGTAGGGGTAGCGGCGCAGGAACTTCGACCCGCTCATCCGCATGCCCCAGCGCATCGGCGGCTTGAACACCGCGGCGAACTCGCGCACCGGGGCGTCGCCGCGGAACAGATACATCGGGTTGACCAGGGAGCTGCCGGCGGTCAGCTCGATCGCGTCGAGCCCGCCGTCGTCTTGCAGCCAGCGGGCGGTGGTCAGCGCCTCCTCGACGCCGATGCCGGCGCGCACCCCGTCGCTCATGTTGAGTTTGGCGGTCACCGCGATCGTGTTGCCACCGTGGTCGGCCACCGCCCGGCGCACCGCCTGCACCACCCCGCGGGCCACCTTGGCGCGGTTGGCCAGCGAGCCGCCGAACTCGTCACGACGCCGGTTGACCAGCGGAGACAGGAACGAACTGGCCAGATAGTTGTGGCCGAGGTGGATCTCGACCGCATCGAAGCCGGCATCGATGGCCAGCCGCGCGGCGTCGGCGTGGGCGGCGATGACGTCGTCGATGTCGTCGCGGGTGGCGTGTTTGGCGAACCGCATCGCGATCGGGTTGAAGAACCGGATCGGGGCCAGCGCCGTGGCCTTGTTGGAGCGGGCGTCGGCCACCGGGCCGGCGTGGCCGATCTGGGCGCTGATCGCCGCGCCCTCGGCGTGCACGGCGGCGGTGAGCCGCTGCAGCCCGGGGACGGCCTCCGGGCGCATCCAGAGCTGGCGGCCCTCGGTGCGCCCACCGGGGGTGACCGCGCAGTAGGCGACCGTGGTCATCCCCACCCCGCCGGCGGCGTGCACCCGGTGAAACTCGATCAGGTCGTCGGTGACCAGCGCCTCGGGGGTGCGCCCCTCGAACGTCGCCGCCTTGATGACGCGGTTGCGCAGCGTGACCGGACCCAGTCGGGCGGGGCTGAAGATGTCCGGCGGGGTCTGTGGGTGGGCTGCCATGGGAGTGTTCCTCCGTCTCGGTGGTCCGTCGTCCGCCGATGGGCTGCGGCCGGAACGGACCGTCGATGTCAGAATATCGGGATGGCGGCGATCACCTTTGACGGCAAGGCCACGCGCGATGAGATCTTCGTGGACCTCAAGCAGCGGGTGGCCGCACTGACCGACGCCGGCCGCACCCCCGGGCTGGGCACCATCCTGGTCGGCGACGACCCCGGATCGCAGGCCTACGTGCGCGGCAAACACAACGACTGCGCCAAGGTCGGCATCACCTCGCTGCGCCGCGACCTGCCCGCCGACGTCGGTGCCGCGCAGCTCAACGACACCATCGACGAGCTCAACGCCAGCCCGGAGTGCACCGGGTACATCGTGCAGCTGCCGCTGCCGCGCGGGCTCGACGAGAACGCCGCCCTGGGCCGGGTGGATCCCGCCAAGGACGCCGACGGGCTGCACCCGACGAACCTCGGGCATCTGGTGCTGGGCACCGCGGCGCCGCTGCCGTGCACCCCGCGCGGCATCGTGCACCTGCTGCGCCGCTACGACATCGCGATCGCCGGTGCGCACGTGGTGGTCATCGGCCGCGGGGTCACCGTCGGGCGGCCGTTGGGGCTGCTTTTGACCCGCCGATCGGAGAACGCCACCGTGACGCTGTGCCACACCGGCACCCGCGATCTGGCCGCGCTGACCCGGCAGGCCGACATCGTGGTGGCCGGGGTGGGGGTGCCGCACCTGCTCACCGCCGACATGGTGCGCCCGGGGGCCGCGGTGGTCGACGTGGGGGTCAGCCGCACCGACGACGGGCTGGTCGGCGACGTGCACCCCGACGTCTGGGAGGTCGCCGGGCATGTCTCGCCCAACCCCGGCGGGGTGGGCCCGCTGACCCGGGCGTTTTTGCTGACCAACGTCGTCGAGATGGCCGAGGCGGCGCGATGAGCGGTGCGCTCACCCGCATCGGTGACGCGGTGCGCACCGCCGCGGGCGCCCAGTGGCCGATCCTGCTCGTCGCCCTGGTGTTCGTGGCCGCGTTCGTGCTCGCCGGCGCCGGGTTCTGGCGGCGCGGCGCGCTGTTGATCGGGATCGGAGTGGGGGTGGCCGCGGTGCTGCGGCTGGTGCTCTCCGACGCCCGGGCCGGCCTGCTGGTGGTGCGCGGGCGCAGCACCGACGTCGCCACCACCGCGCTGGTCGCCGCGGCGATGGTGCGCACCGCCGCCACCATCGACCCGCTGGGCACCAGCTAAGCCGCCGGCGGCGCCGCCAGGCCGGGAATGTCGCGCAGCACCGGCAGGTCCGGGACTTGACCGTCGGCCAGCGACCCCATCGTCTGCGGACAGTAGGTGGAGATCGCGATGCTGGTGAACAGCCCGGCCAGGGCGGCCTGGATCCCGTCGCGCCCGGCGATCTTGGCCGCGGTCGACGCCGCGTCGGCGCCCGGTTCCTGCAACGCCGGGCAGACCGACTGGCCCAGATCGACCGCGGCGGCCGGGTCGTCGTAGGAGACCCCGATGCGGTCGAGGGTCTGCAGGAAGGTGTCGTCGACCGGTTCGGCCCGTGCGGGCGCGGCGGCCAGCACCGTCGAGGTCAACAGGGCGGCGGCGAGGGCCGGGGTGCGAAGGCGCATCCCTCACACCCTGACCGACGCGGGTCACGTTTGCGCCACGACGCGGTCACACTTCGGTGCGGTCCCCGTGTGTCGGGTGGCGACCGGTCTCGGCGAGCGTGGCCCGCATGCCGACGGTGATGTAGGGCAGCGCCAGCCCGGTGGCGCCGGCCAGCGCCGGGTGGGTGGCCAGCAAGCGCCGCACCCGGTCGAGGGTCTGGGTGCGCACCGCGCCCGGGGAGGTGATGCAGTAGCTGCGCGAGGCCACCAGGTCGATCAGCGCCTGCGGGGTCAGATAGTTGGTCCATTCGACCCGGCGGGTCGCGATGTCGGTGAACGGCGCGGGCAACGCGACACCGGCGTCGAGCAGGGTGCGCGCATCCTCGTGGCCGATGATCTCGTCGAGGGCGCGCACCCAGCCCGATCGGTCGTCGCGGGTGTTCCACACCAGCCCCAGCCGACCGCCGGGGCGCAACACCCGCGCGATCTCGGGCACCGCCCGGGCGGGATCGAACCAGTGCCAGGCCTGGGCCACCAGCACCGCGTCGACGCTGGCGTCGGGCAGCGGGATCTCCTCGGCGGTCCCCGACAACGCCGGGGTGTCCGGCAGCGCGGAGCTGAGCACCTCGAGCATCTCGGCGATCGGGTCGACCGCGATCACCTCCAGGCCGCGCTCCACCAGCCGGGTGGTCAGCTTGCCGGTGCCCGCGCCCAGATCCAGCACGGTGTGCGCGTGGCCCGGCAGCAGCCAGTCGATGGCCTCCGGCGGGTAGGAGGGCCGGCCCCGCTCGTAGGCGGCGGCCTGCGACCCGAACGAGCGGGAGCGATCCTTGCGGGTGCCGGTCACCGTCGCCTCACCGTCGCCGCGCGTCCCGATCCGCGGCCAACTCCAGGGTGCGGCGGATCAGCGCAGCGACCGCGTCGGCCTCCAGCAGAAAACTGTCGTGGCCGTAGTCGGCGTCGATCACGCTCAACTCGTCGCAGCCGGGCAGCAGATCGGCCAACTCCTGCTGCAGTCGCAGCGGGTAGAGCCGGTCGGAGGTGATGCCGCCGACCACCGCCGGCACCGGGCAGCCGCGCAGCGCGGCGGCGACCCCGCCGCGACCGCGGCCGACGTCGTGGCTCGACAGCGCATCGGTGAGCGTGACGTAGCTGCCCGCATCGAACCGGGAGACCAGCTTGCCGCCCTGGTGTTCCAGGTAGCTCTGCACCGCGTAACGCCCGCCGGCGGCCGGGTCCTCGCCGTCCTGGGCGGTGTTGGCGAACCGGCGATCCAGTTCCGCCTCGCCGCGGTAGGTCAAATGCGCGATGCGGCGCGCGACGTCCAGGCCGGCCTCGGGGGAGCGGCCGGTGCCGTGATAGTCGCCGCCCTGCCAGTGCGGGTCGGCGGTGATCGCCGCGATCTGGGTGCTCTGGGTGCCGATCTGGTCGGCGGTGGCCCGCGCGCCGACCGCCAGCAGCAGACCGGCCCGAACCGTGTGCGGGTGCCCGACGATCCACTCCAGCGCCCGGGCCCCGCCCATCGACCCGCCGACCACCGCGGCCACCTCGGTGATGCCGAGCGCGGCCAGGGCGGCGAGGTCGGCGGCGACCTGATCGCGGATCGTGGTCGCCGGGAACCGGGATCCCCACGGTCGGCCGTCGCCGGCCGGCGAGCCCGGACCGGTGGAGCCGCGGCATCCGCCCAGCGCGTTGGTCGCCACCACGCACCACCGGTCGGTGTCGAGCGGTGCGCCCGGGCCGACCACCCCGTCCCACCAGCCGGGGGTGGGGTGGCCCGGCCCGGCCGGGCCGGTCACATGGGAATCGCCGGTCAGCGCGTGCAGCACCATCACGACGTTGTCGCGGGCCGCGGAGAGCTCACCCCAGCGCTGCACCGCGATGCCGACGTCGTCGAGCACGGTGCCGCTTTCCAGGGTCAGCGCGCCGATGTCGACCACGCCGGTCTCACCCTGCGGCGGCAGGGTCTGGGTGCGCACGTCGGAGATCGTCACCGGAGGTCTCCTCAACGGGCCGCCGCGGGGTCGCCGTCGGCGACCGCGGCCGCGGCGGCGAACCCGCGTTCCAGGTCGGCCAGGATGTCGTCGATGCCTTCGATGCCGACCGCCAGACGCACCAGCCCGGGGCTGACCCCGCTGGCCAGCCGCGCCTCCGGGGTGAGCTGGGAATGGGTGGTCGAGGCCGGGTGGATCACCAGCGAGCGGACGTCACCGATGTTGGCGACGTGGCTGTGCAACTGCAGCGCGTTGACGAACGCCTTGCCGGCGGCCACCCCGCCGGCCAGCTCGAACGACAACACCGCGCCGGTGCCGCGGGGGGCCAGCTTCTTGCCCAACCGGTGCCACGGCGAGCTGGGCAGCCCCGCGTAGTTGACGCCGAGCACGTCGTCGCGTCCGGCGAGGAACTCCGCGACCCGCTGTGCGTTGGCGACGTGGCGTTCCACCCGCAGGCTCAACGTCTCCAGGCCCTGGGCGATCAGGAACGCGTTGAACGGCGACGGCGTCGAGCCGTAGTCGCGCAGCAGCTGCACCCGGGCCTTGAGGGCGAACGCCGGGGCGCCGAGGTCGGCGTAGACCACCCCGTTGTAGCTCGGGTCGGGGGTGGTGAACCCGGGGTGGCGGCCCTGGGTCCAGTCGAAGGTGCCGCCGTCGACGAGCACCCCGGCGATCGCGGTGCCGTGCCCGCCGAGGTACTTCGTCGCCGAGTGCACCACGATGTCGGCGCCGTGGGCGATCGGCTGGAGCAGATAGGGGGTGGGGACGGTGTTGTCGACGATCAACGGCACCCGGTTGCTGTGGGCGACCTCGGCCACCCCCGGCACGTCGAGCACATCGATCTTCGGGTTGGAGATCGTCTCGGCGAACAGCGCCTTGGTGTTGGGGCGGACCGCCTGGCGCCAGGACTCCAGGTCGTCGGGGTCGTCGACGAAGGTGAACTCGATACCCACCTTTTTCAACGTGTAGTGGAACAGGTTGTGGGTGCCGCCGTAGAGCCGCGGGCTGGACACGATGTGGTCCCCGGCGCCGGCCAGGTTCAAAATCGCGAACGAACTGGCCGCCTGACCCGCCGACAGCAGCAGCGCGGCCACGCCGCCTTCCAGCGCCGCGATCCGCTTCTCCACGACATCGCTGGTCGGGTTCATCATCCGGGTGTAGATGTTGCCCGGCACCTCCAGGCCGAACAGCGCGGCGGCGTGATCGGTGTCGTCGAAGAGGTAGGAGGTGGTCTGGTAGATCGGCAGGGCCCGCGCGTTGGTCGTCGGGTCGGGAACCTGACCGGCGTGAACTTGCTTGGTCTCAAACGACCAGTGCGCGCTGGGGTCCGGATCGTTGGTGGTCTCGGCACTCATGCGGTTCGGGTGCTTTCTGTTCGGACTGACAATGCTGGCGATGTGGTGCGCGGTCGAGAGCCCGGGACGGCCGCGGGCTGTCGGTCGGCGGCATCCGGGGATCCCGGTCGTCAGTGGCTACAACACATCGCGAACCCGTACCGTTGGGCACACATCAGGCTCCCCTGTCTGCTCTGGGGGCCCGTCATAAAAGCGGACCCGCGCTTGCCGCGTAGCCGGCGGCGGCTACTCAACCTGGTCATCACCCGGGGCACCCCACCGCGGTTGGAGGGTTGCCGGCCAGCAAGCCGGGGCTTCGCGCTGGCACTCAGAACCAATCAGCAGCCTATCGCACGACGTTGATCGGCCGCCACCTGACGCCGTGCGGGCGTGGTGCCAGGCAAAACGGCCCCACCCCCGCCGCGGTGACCCCCCGCGGCGGGCCCCGGTGACCCACGACCCCTTCGGCGCCACCACCGACCCGGCACGCGATACGGTGATAGACACCGTGGCAAACACGGTGCCGCTCGATATCCGACCGCATAGTGACGCCGGGAGATAGACCATGTGCGCCGACCAGCCGACCATCATCTACACCCTCACCGATGAGGCGCCCATGCTGGCGACCCACGGCTTCCTGCCGGTGGTGCGGGCGTTCACCGCGCCGGCCGGCATCAACGTGGCGACCAGCGACATCTCGGTGGCGGCACGGGTGCTGGCGGAGTTCCCCGACTATCTCACCGAGGAGCAGCGGGTTACCGACAACCTCGGTGAACTGGGCCGGCTGACCCAGCTGCCCGAGACCAACATCATCAAGCTGCCCAACATCAGCGCGTCGGTGCCGCAGCTGCTGGCCGCCATCAAGGAGCTGCAGGCCAAGGGCTTCAAGGTCCCCGACTACCCGGAGAGCCCCAAAACCGATCAGGAGCGGGCGCTGCAGAAGCGCTACGCCAAATGCCTGGGCAGTGCGGTCAACCCGGTGCTGCGGCAGGGAAACTCCGATCGGCGCGCCCCCAAGGCGGTCAAGGAGTACGCCCGCAAGCACCCGCACAGCATGGGCGAGTGGTCGATGGCGTCACGCACCCACGTCGCGCACATGCGCCACGGCGACTTCTACGACAGCGAGAAGTCGATGACGCTGGATCGGGACCGCGACGTCAAGATGGAGCTGCTGACCCGCAGCGGCAACACGGTGGTGCTCAAGCCCAAGGTGTCGCTGCTCGACGGCGACGTCATCGACTCGATGTTCATGAGCGCCAAGGCGTTGCGTGAGTTCTACGAGGAACAGATGGAGGATGCGCGCAAGACCGGCGTGATGTTCTCGCTGCACGTCAAGGCGACGATGATGAAGGTCTCCCACCCGATCGTGTTCGGCCACGCGATCAAGGTCTTCTACAAGGACGCGTTCGCCAAACACCACGAGCTCTTCGACGAGCTCGGGGTCAACGTCAACAACGGCATGGCCGACCTCTACGACAAGATCGAGACGCTGCCGCAGTCGCAGCGCGACGAGGTGATCGAGGACCTGCACGCCTGCCATGAGCACCGGCCCGAGTTGGCGATGGTGGATTCCGCCCAGGGCATCACCAACTTCCACTCGCCCAGCGACGTGATCGTCGACGCGTCGATGCCGGCGATGATCCGCGCCGGCGGCAAGATGTACGGCGCCGACGGGCGCCAGAAGGACACCAAGGCGGTCAACCCCGAGTCCACGTTCGCCCGGATCTACCAGGAGATCATCAACTTCTGTAAGACCAACGGCGCCTTCGATCCGGCGACGATGGGCACGGTGCCCAACGTGGGGCTGATGGCCCAGCAGGCCGAGGAGTACGGCTCGCACGACAAGACCTTCGAGGTGCCCGAGGACGGGGTGGCCAACATCGTCGATTTGGCCACCGGGGAGGTGCTGTTGACCCAGGACGTCGAGGCCGGTGACATCTGGCGGATGTGCATCGTGCACGACGCCCCGATCCGCGACTGGGTGAAGTTGGCGGTCAACCGCGCCCGGGTGTCGGGGATGCCGGTGCTGTTCTGGCTCGACCCGTACCGGCCGCACGAGAACGAGCTGATCGCCAAGGTCAAGACCTACCTGCAAGACCACGACACCGAGGGCCTGGACATCCAGATCATGTCCCAGGTGCGTTCGATGCGCTACACCCTGGAGCGGCTCATCCGCGGGCTCGACACCATCGCGGCGACCGGAAACATCCTGCGCGACTACCTCACCGACCTCTTCCCGATCCTGGAGTTGGGGACCAGCGCCAAGATGCTGTCGATCGTGCCGCTGATGGCCGGCGGTGGGCTGTATGAGACCGGCGCGGGCGGCTCGGCGCCCAAGCACGTCAAGCAGCTCGTGGAGGAGAACCACCTGCGGTGGGACTCCCTCGGGGAGTACTTGGCGCTGGGCGCCAGCCTGGATGACATGGGTGTCAAAACCGGCGGCGAGCACGCCAAGGTTCTTGGTAAGACCCTGGATTCGGCGATCGGCAAGCTGTTGGAGAACGACAAGAGCCCGTCGCGCAAGACCGGCGAACTCGACAACCGCGGCAGCCAGTACTACCTCGCCCTGTACTGGGCCCAGGAGCTGGCCGTCCAGAGCGAGGACAAGGAGATGCAGAAACACTTCGCCGCGCTCGCCGATTCCCTGGCCAAAAACGAGGACGCCATCATCAGCGAACTCAACGAGGTGCAGGGCAACCCCGTCGATATCGGCGGCTACTACCTGCCCGACGACGAATTGACCACCGCGGTGATGCGGCCGAGCGCGACGTTCAACGACGTGCTGAACCCGCAGAGCTGAACGCGATCCGATCGATGGCTACCCCGGCCAGGATCCCGGTGCGCGGCACCGTCGTCGACCTCGACGGTGACGAGATGACCCGCGTGCTGTGGCAGTGGATCAAAGACATGCTGATCCTGCCGCACCTGGACATCGACCTGGACTACTACGACCTGGGCATCGAGAACCGCGACGCCACCGACGATCAGGTGACCGTCGACGCCGCCCACGCCATCCAGAAGCACGGCGTCGGCGTCAAATGCGCCACGATCACTCCTGATGAGGCGCGGGTGGACGAGTTCGGCCTCAAACACATGTGGCGTTCACCCAACGGAACGATCCGGAACATTCTGGGTGGCACGATCTTCCGTGCGCCGATCGTGATCGACAACATTCCGCGGCTGGTGCCCGGCTGGAGCAAGCCGATCGTGATCGCCCGCCACGCGTTCGGCGATCAGTACCGCGCCACCGATGCGAAGATCGACCGGCCCGGCACGGTGACGTTGACGTTCACCCCCGACGACGGATCCGAACCGATCGTGCACGAGGTGGTGCGCATGCCCGACGACGGCGGGGTGATCATGGGCATGTACAACTTTCGGAACTCGATCCGCGACTTCGCCCGCGCGGTGTTCCGCTATGCCCTCGACGTCGACTACCCGGTCTACCTGTCGACGAAGAACACCATCCTCAAGGCCTACGACGGCATGTTCAAAGACGAGTTCGCCGCCATCTTCGCCGACGAGTTCAAGGCCGACTTCGACGCCGCCGGGCTCAGCTACGAGCACCGCCTGATCGACGACATGGTCGCCCAGTCGCTCAAATGGGAGGGCGGCTACGTGTGGGCGGCCAAAAACTACGACGGGGATGTGCAATCCGACATCGTCGCGCAGGGCTACGGTTCGCTGGGGTTGATGACCTCGGTGCTGATGACCGCCGACGGCAAGACGGTGGAGTCCGAAGCCGCGCACGGCACCGTGACCCGACATTTCCGCCAGTACCGGGCGGGCAAACCGACCTCCACCAACCCGATCGCCTCGATCTTCGCCTGGACCCGGGGGCTGGAGCATCGCGGCAAACTCGACGACACCCCGCAGGTGACCGAATTCGCCGCCACCCTCGAGCAGGCCGTCGTCGGCACCGTCGAGGGCGGTCAGATGACCAAGGACCTGGCGCTTCTGATCGGCGACGACCAGCCGTGGCAGACCAGCGAGGAGTTCCTCACCGCGGTCGCCGAGCGCCTCGCGCGGGCACGCGCCGCGGGCTGAACCGGCGCCGCACGCGGCGTCAGCCGGCGGGGGTCTCGGCCTGCATCGGCGGCACGTGCCGGTCGAGGAACCCGGTGATGGTCTCGGTGACCGCCCCGGGCGCCTCGAGCATCGGGATGTGGCCCATCCCCTCCAGCGTGCTCACCTGCAGTGCGGCGACCCCGGTGGTGAACAGGCGGGTGAACCGGGGGGCGGGCACCACCCGGTCCTTGGTGCAGTTGACCAAATGGGCCGGGACGGTCAGGGCGGTGAGGTCGGTCAGTCCCGGCTCGAGCAGCGTTTTGAGCAGCAACCGGTAGTAGGCGGGGCAGTGGGACAGGTCGTCGACGGCGCTGTGCAGGTGCGCCTCGGTGAGCCGGTCGGCCGACCCGGCCAACGGCAGCGCCGCGATCTGACGGCTCCACGGCAGCCGCAGGATCCGGTCACCGACCGCCAGCACGGCCAGCCACAGCGGCAGCCCGGCGAGGAATTTGGCGATCACCTCGAATTTGCACGGGGTCCAGCGCGTCCAACCGCCGGCCGGGGCGATCCCGGTCACGGTGCGCGCGCGCCCGCGTCCGGCCAGCTCATAGGCCAGCCAGCCCCCCAGGGAGTTACCGACCAGGTGGGCGGTGCGCCAGCCCAGCTCATCCATCTGCCGTTCGACGTGATCGGCCAGGATCGAGGCGCTGAGCAGCCAGGAATCGCCGCGGGGCCCGCCGTTGTGGCCCGCCAGGGTGGGGGCGAACACCTCGTAGCGGCCGGTGTCGGCCAACTGCACGGCGACGTCGGCCCAGACCGCTTGGGAGAGCATGAACGGGTGCAACAGCACAACGGGCTCGCCGGAACCCAGATGAATGGGGGCGCGTGTCGTCACCGTGACGACATTAGGGCATACCGGCGGTACCGCAAACATGGGGGTGCGCGGGGACGCGGTGAGCGTGGGAGCTCACTACCGCCGCGCCGGGGCGGCGTGCGACAATGCTGCGCGTAAGGCGACGGCGGCCCAGGAAGCCGGTGTGAATCCGGCGCGGTCCCGCCACTGTCATCGGGGAGCGATCCTCATCGGCCACGACCCCAAAAACGGGGTTGGAAGGCGAGGGGAGCGGGGATCCGAGAGCCAGGATACTGACGTCGTCGCGTCCTGCGACCCGGGGCGGTGCACCCCGAGAGAGCTGACGAACAACCATGGTGTGCGCAGCGTGCGGGGTCCGCCGGGCCCCCGGTAGCGCCGGGGTGATCCGATGACCGCCCCGGCCTGGTTCGCCCTCCCCCCCGAGGTGCACTCCACGGCCCTGTCGGCGGGCCCGGGCCCGGGCCCGCTGCTGGCGTCGTCGGCCGCCTGGTCGGCGCTGAGCGTGGAGTACGCCGAGATCGCCCAGGAGCTGACCGCGGTGGTCACCGCCGTGGAGACCGGCGTGTGGCAGGGGCCCAGCGCGGCGTCCTACGCCGGTGCGCACGGCCCGTACCTGGCCTGGCTGGCCCAGCAGAGCGCGGCCAGCCAGGCGATGGCCGCCGAGCAGCAGACCGCGGCGACGGCCTACACCAGCGCGTTGGCCGCGATGCCGACGATGCCGGAACTGGTCGCCAACCACGTCACCCACGCCGCGTTGACGGCCACCAACTTCTTCGGGATCAACACCATCCCGATCGCGCTGAACGAGGCCGACTACGCGCGGATGTGGGTGCAGGCCGCCACGGTGATGGCCACCTACGAGACCGCCGCGGGTGCGGCGGTGGGGTCCTCCCCGCCGGCGCAGCCGGCCCCGACGGTGATGAAGGCCGACACGACCGCGGCCGACACCGCCTCCGAACCGGCGCCGGCCGCCGCCAGCGAGCCGCCCGACTGGTTCACCCGGCTGCAGGAGTTTCTCTACGGCTTGCTCGGTGAGCAGCCCGGGATGCCGGAACAGAACGTGCCGCTCTACGACGCCATCATGGGGTTCTTCGACCAGATCGGACTGGGCGACGTCGCCGATCCGTTCGCGGATTTCTTCGAGGCGCTGATGGGGCCGCTGCAATTGCTGGGGTTGCCGCTGCACGGTGAATGGCTCTGGGCGACCGGCAATCCGTTCAGCTACCTCAACCCCGGGTTCTTCGCCTACATCCTGTCGGTGCCGCTGGATCCGGGATCGTATATCGCCTTCACCGCCAAGGTGATCATCGACGATCTGCTGCTGATCCTCTACACGGCGGTGACCAATCCTGCCGCGTTGGTCTACGTGGCACCGCTGGCCATGGTCGAGATCGTCGGATCCACGTTCGGCAACACCGTGCAGGCGCTGAACTATCTCATCACCCAGACCGCTCTGCTGCCCGCGCTGGCGCCGGCGCTGGCCAGTCCGCTGCTGGCTCCGCCGGCGGTGCTCGGCGGGCTCGGGTTGGGCGCGCTGGCCAAGCTCACCCCGGCGGTCGCGGCCCCGCCGCCCCCACCGCCACCGCCGGCGCCGGTGATGCCCGCGGTGCCGACCATGCCGCCGCCGACACCGGCTCCGTCGCCGTCACCGGCGCCCGCCCCGTCGCCGGCCCCCGCCCCGGCCCCGGCGCCGGCCGCTGCACCGCCCCCGGGTCCGCCCCCGACGCCGGCCGGCCCGCCGCTGTACTCCTACATGGTGGCCAACATGGGGATGGAGGCCCAGGCCAGCGCGGCCGCACGGGCCCGCCGGCGCAAACCCCGACCCGACGAGACCGCGGCTGCGGTGGCCACCGAGGCCGAGGAGACGACACGGCAGCGCCATCGCCGCCGGCGCCGCGACAAAGCCGACATGCTCGGGCGCGGCCACGAGTACATGACGCTGGATCAAGAACTCGACGGCCCACCGGCGGTGGGCGCCTCCGAGACGGGCGCGGGCCCGCTGGGGTTCGCCGGCACCGCCGCGCAGACCGGCGCC
This sequence comes from Mycolicibacillus parakoreensis, assembly GCF_022370835.2. The sequence continues at coordinate 3,026,133 of NZ_CP092365.1, read as the reverse complement.
GCCCGCGCCGGCGGGCTCACCGCCGTCGCCGACGACGAGGCGGGTGACGAACTCGGCGCCGCCCCGACGCCGATGATGCCGAGCACCTGGGAGAGCCCGCCGCAGTAGCGGTCGCGCCCACCGTGCTCAGCCGCAGGTGATGCGCGCCCCGGTGCGGTCCAGCGGGTCCGGGGCCAGATCGAGGAACTCCGCGCGCAGCCGGTCCCACAGCTCCAGCTGGCCCCACGCCGGCTCCTCGCGCAGCTGCTGATCGTTGGTGAGGAACGGGTTCGGCAGCAGGATCGTCATCATCTGCTCATCGCGGCCGTTGTAGAGCCGCACCCCCCACGAATTGGGATCGCCGTCGCGACCGTAGCGCCGGTACAGCTCGGCGCGCGCGCACTGGCGCACCGCGCGCAGCTCGCGGGTCGCGCCGAGGTGTCTGCCGATGCACAGGTGGAAATGCCAGCGACCGAAGTCGACGGTGGCGTAGCCGTCGAGCACCGAGATCTTCGTCGGCGCGTTGGGGGCGGCCACCTCCCACGCCGCGCCTTGCATGATGATCCCGAACCAGATCTCGTCCCAGTACTCGTCGAAGCAGAGGTGCAGCAGCTTCAACAGGTTGTCCTGATCGGTCGGCAGCGCCCAAAGTTGTTCGCGACCACCGTCTTCGCCGACTACGATCTCGGGTTCGGCGACACTGCTCTGGGTCATGGGGGAATCCTTCCTGGTGGTCGGCCGACCGCTCGGCGTGCCCACCGTGTCGGGCAAAGAGCGGTTGAGGTCACGATAACCGGTCAGCGCCGCCGACACGCGCGGATGTGCCCAGCGGGCGCCACGCGGTGTGACCCCGGTCGGCGCGCTGGGCGCGTCAGCGTGCGAAGATCGGGGCATCATGACCAGCGCGACCACCGCACCCGCCGCGAGTCGGCCCCGGGTTTTCTCCGGTGTGCAGCCCACCTCGGATTCGCTGCACCTGGGTAACGCGCTGGGCGCGATCACCCAGTGGGCGGGCCTGCAGGACGACCACGCGGCGTTCTTCTGCGTCGTCGACCTGCACGCCATCACGGTGCCGCAGGACCCGGCCACGCTGCGGCGGCGCACCCTGGTCACCGCCGCGCAGTATCTGGCGCTGGGCATCGACCCGGCGCGCAGCACCGTGTTCGTGCAAAGCCACGTGCCCGCCCACGCCGAACTGGCCTGGGTGCTGGGCTGTTTCACCGGGTTCGGCCAGGCCTCGCGGATGACCCAGTTCAAAGACAAGTCGGCGCGGCAGGGCGCGGAGGCGACCACCGTGGGGCTGTTCACCTACCCGGTGCTGCAGGCCGCCGACGTGCTCGCCTACGACGCCGAACTGGTTCCGGTCGGCGAGGACCAACGGCAGCACCTGGAGTTGGCGCGCGATGTGGCACAACGGGTCAACGCGCGTTTCCCCGACACCCTGGTGGTGCCCGACCTGCTCATCCCCGAGGCCACCGCCAAGATCTACGACCTGGCCGACCCGACGGCGAAGATGAGCAAATCGGCGGCGACCGAAGCCGGGCTTATCGCCCTGCTCGACGATCCGGCCACGACCGCCAAGAAGATCCGCTCGGCGGTCACCGACTCCGAGCGCGACATCCGGTTCGACCCCGAGGCCAAGGCCGGGGTGTCGAACCTGCTGACCATCCAGTCCGCGGTCACCGGGCAGGACATCGACACCCTCGTCGACGGCTATGCCGGGCGCGGTTACGGCGACCTGAAGAAGGACACCGCCGAGGCGGTCGTGGAGTTCCTCACGCCCATCAAGGACCGCGTCGACGAGCTGCTCGCCGACCGCGCCGAGTTGGAGGCGGTGCTCGCCTCCGGGGCGGCCCGCGCCGCGGAGGTGGCCACCGCCACCGTGGCCCGGGTCTACGATCGATTGGGTTTCCTGGCGCCGTGAGTGCGACCAGTACCACCCCCGGCTTCGTCGACCGCCTGCGGGCCCGGTACGGCTGGTTCGACCGGGTGATGCGCACCCAGGAGCGCTACACCGAGTGTCAGGGCAACTTCTACGCCGCGGGGCTGACCTACTACACGATTTTCGCGCTCTTCCCGCTGCTGATGGTGGGCTTCGCCGTCGGCGGGTTCGTGCTGGCCAGCCGGCCCGACCTGCTCGGGGAGATCGAGGACCGGATCCGGGGCTCGGTGTCGGGCTCGGTCGGCCAACAGTTGATCGATCTGATCGACAGTGCGATCCAGTCGCGCACCTCCATCGGGGTGATCGGTCTGGTGGTGGCCGTGTGGGCGGGGCTGAGCTGGATCGACAAGCTGCGCTCGGCGTTGAGCCAGATGTGGCTGCAACGCATCGAACTGGCGCCGTTCGTCAAACGGAAGTTCGCGGACTTGGCGACCCTGGTGTCGGCGTTCGTGTTGACCGCGATCACCGTCGGCCTGACCGCGCTGGGCAGCCCCTCGGTGATGGCGGCGGTGCTGCGCTGGTTGGGGGTACCGCACGTCTCGGCGTTGGGCCCGCTGCTGTGGCTGGCCTCGCTGCTGATGTCGCTGGCGGTGTCGTGGCTGCTGTTCACCTGGATGATTGCGCGCCTGCCCCGGGAGTCGGTGAGTTTCGTCAGCTCACTGCGGGCCGGTCTGCTGGCCGCGGTCGGGTTCGAGGTGTTCAAACAGTTCGCCTCGATCTATCTGCGGTCGGTGCTCAACAGCCCCGCCGGCGCCACCTTCGGCCCGGTGCTCGGCGTGATGGTCTTCGCCTACGTCACCGCGCGGCTGGTGCTGTTCGCCACCGCCTGGGCGGCGACCTCGGCGGAGAACATGGCCGCCGCGCCGGTCGGCCCGCCCGGCCCGGCGGTGATCACCCCCCGCGAGCACGCCGAGATCGACCTGCGCACCTCTCAGGCGCTGGTGGCCGCCGCGGCCGGGGCGCTGGGGGCGCTGGGCCTGGCGCGGCTGCTGCGGCGACGGTGAGCCCGGGCCGGGGGACCCGCCCGCGGTGCGCGCAGCGCCTCAGGCGACCAGGCGCAACCCGATCACACAGCCGATGACTCCGCCGATGAGCAGCACCTTCGCCACCGACGCCGCCTCGGCGCCGCTGAGCATCGCGTAGGCCACCGTCAGCGACGCGCCGATGCCCACCCAGATCGCGTAGCTGGTGCCGGTGGGCAGCTCACGCATCGCGAACGCCAACCCGACCACCGACAGCACCGCGGTGACTGCGAAGACCAGCGTCGGCACCGGGCGCGAGAACCCCTCGGAGCGGCCCAACGCGGTCGCCCAGACCGCTTCCAACGCCCCGGAGAACACCAGGATCAGCCAGGCCATCACCCACCTCCGTCGGCGCCGTCTTGTCGCTGGCCGGGTACGGCGCCCCTCGTCCGGTGTCAGGTGCTGACCGGCCCGACGCTAGCAGGCTCCCACCGCCCGCCGACCATCACCCGGCGCACCTGCAGTCCCCGGTCGAGCACCACCAGATCGGCGCGCAGCCCGCGCTGCAGGGCCCCGACCCGCGACAGGCCCAGGGTGCGCGCCGGGGTGCTCGCGGTCATCTGGGTCGCGGCCGCCAGCGCCGCATCGAAGCCCAACGCCGAGTGCGCCACCGCGGTGCGCAGCAACTGCGCCGCGGTGGCGGTGCTGCCGGCGATCGTCGTGGCCCCGGCGACCCGGGCCACCCCGTCGGCGACGTCGACGGCGCGCCCGCCGAGCCGGTAGCGGCCGTCGCGGCAGCCGGCGGCCGCCATCGCATCGGTCACCAGCGCCACCCGCTGCGGCCCGGCCGTGTCGATCACCCGCCGGATCAGGCTCGGATGCACGTGCACCCCGTCGGCGATGAGCTCCACCGTGGCCCGCGGGTCCTCCAGCAGTGCCAGCACCGGTCCGGGTTCACGCTGATGGACCGGGCGCATCGCGTTGAACAGGTGGGTGCCGACGGTGGCCCCCGCGTCGAGGGCCCGGCGGGTCTGGTCGTAGCCGGCGTCGGTGTGCCCGAGCGCCACCACCACGTCCGCGGCGAGCAGCTGGCGGATCGCGGCGTCGGCTCCGGGCAGCTCCGGGGCCAGCGTCACCATCCGGATCGCCCCGTCGCCGGCGTCGAGCAGCGCGGCGATCTCGGCGGGATCGGGTGCGCGCAGCAGGGCCGGGTCGTGGGCACCGCAGCGCGCGGCGCTGAGCCAGGGCCCCTCCAGGTGGATGCCCGCGACGGTGCCGGCGGCGGTGGCCGCAGCCAGGAGGCGCACCCCGGCCAGCAGGTCCGCCGGCGCGGCGGTGAGCAGGCTGGCCAGGGCGCTGGTGGTGCCGTGACGCCGGTGAAACGCCGCGACCTCCTCGGCCCGGTGCGGGTAGGACGCCCCCCCGCCGCCGTGACAGTGCATGTCGACGAAGCCGGGCACGACCACGGACTGCGGCAGGTCGACGTCGACGCCGGTGCCGGGTCGTCCCGCACCGGTGGCGACGATGTCGGCGCCGTCGGTCTGCACCCAGCCCGGGCGCACCACGTGGCCGTCGAGGACGACGGCGTCGGCCGCGATCAGCGTCATCGCGGCTCCGCGGGCATCGGGTCGGGCCACCGGCAGCCGTTCTCCCAGTAGTGACGGATGTCCTCGAGTTGACGGCCCTTGGTCTCGGGGGCGTAGCGGTAGACGAACCCGAACCCGAGCACCGCCATCACCGCGAACACCGCGAACGTCCCGGCGCCGCCGAGACGCTCCAGCAGCGTCAAGAACACCCCGACCACCACGGCGTTGGCCAGCAGGTTGGCGGTGAGCATCGCCGAGGAGCCCATCGACCGCAGCCGGGCCGGCAGGCTCTCGCCGGCATAGACCCACACCAGCGAGCCGAAGCCGAACGTGTAGGCGACCGTGAACGCCACCACCGCGCCGAACTGCAGGTAGGGCACCGCGGCGCCGAACGCGCCCGCGGCGGCGAACACCACGATCAGCAGCGCATCGGCGACGATCATCACCGCGATCCCGGTCAACAGGATCGGGCGGCGCCCGACCTTATCGACCAGCAGCAGCGAGACGGCCACCGCCGCCAGCGCGCAGAGTTGCACCAGCGCAGGCAGCGCCAGCAGCGCGGCGTACCCGCTGAACCCCATCGTCTCGAACAACCGGGGGCTGTAGTACACGATCGCGTTGATGCCGGTGATCTGGATGAAAAACCCCAGCCCGACCACGAAGACGGTGGCCCGCAGGTACGGCAGCCGCAGCATCTCGCGCAGCACGCCGACGTGCTGGGCCTGCTCGGCGGCGACCACCCGGGCGATCTCGGTGAGCTCCGCGTCGGCGTCGACGCCGGGGTCCACCCGCTGCAGCACCCGACGGGCCTGCGTGGGCCGGCCGCGCAGCAGATACCAGCGCGCGGTGTCGGGAACCCGACGCAGCAGCACCAGCACCCCCACCGCGGGCACGGCGGCCACCCCCAGCAGCCACCGCCAGCTGTCCAGACCCGACAGCAGGTAGGCGCCCAGGTAGCCGCCGATGATGCCGCAGACCGTGGCCAGCCCGTAGAGCACCAACAGCGCCCCGCGCACCGCCGCGGGCACCGATTCGGCGACGAACACCGGGACCACCACGATCGCGACCCCGAGGGCGACCCCGAGCAGAAACCGGGCGCCCAGCAGCATCGGGATGCCCACGGCGGCGGCACTGACCAGCGCGCACAGCGCGTACCCGGCGGTGAGGGCGACCATGCAGCGCCGCCGGCCTGCGGTGTTGGCCAGCCACCCGCCGGCGGCGGCGCCGAGGAGTTGACCGACCACCGCGGCCAGCGCGATCAGCTCCTGGCCGGCCGAGGACAACCCGAAATCGGTCTGCAGGAACAGCAGTGAGGCGGCCAGGGTCGACAGGTCGTAGCCGTAGAGGAAGCCGACGCCGGCGGCGGCGGCGCCGACCAGCACGGTCATCGGCGAGGACCGGCGCAGCTCGGCGAGGGCACCCACCGTCGCCCCCCTTCGTCGCGCTCGGCCTGCGGTTCGCCGACCACGCTAGGTGATGTCAGGCGCGCACGCCGCGCCGGTTCATCGAGCGGGCCACCAGCATCAACCCGAACACGATGAGGGTCCCGATGAGCGTGACGCCCACCCGCACCGGCAGCGTGTCGCCCGCAGCCAAAAGCGCCGCCTGCGCGCCGGCCGGGTCGGCGGCGGCCTCCGGCGGCGGGGCCAGCAGCGCCGGGTCGGGATCGACCAGGCTGCCGACCTGGGTGCCCGCGGGAGTGGCGAACCCGTAGTCGAGCAGGTGCGCGGCCTGCTGCCAGGGGGCGATCGGCTGGCGGGTGCCGCGCAGCAGCACCGCGACCAGGCGCCGGCCGTCGCGTTCGGCGGCGCCGACAAACGTCTGGCCCGCGTCGTCGGTGTAGCCGGTCTTGCCGCCCAGCGCACCGGGGTAGTGGTAGAGCAGTTGGTTGTCGTTCTCCAGCTCGTAGCCGGGGCTCTCGCCGTGGCCGGGGAACGCGAAGGTGCGGGTGGCGACGATCTGGGCGAACGTGGGGTCGTTCCAGGCGTACCGGTAGAACAGCGCGATGTCGTAGGCCGAGGTGCTCATCCCCGGCCCGTCGAGACCCGAGGGGGTGGCCGCACGGGTGTCGCGCCCGCCGAGCCGGTCGGCGAGCACGTTGATCTTGTCGATCGCGACCGGCATCCCGCCGAGCTGGACGGCCAGCGCGTGGGCGGCGTCGTTGCCGGAGTGCATCAGCAGCCCGTGCAGCAGCTGGTTGACGGTGTAGGTGCCGCCGACGTCGACACCGACCTTGGTGCCCTCGGCGGCGGCGTCCTCGACGGTGCCGGCGACCGGGGAGTTCAGGCTCAGCTCGTTGATCGCCACCATCGCGGTCAGCACCTTGATCACGCTGGCGGGGCGGTGGCGGCCGTGCGGGTCACGCGCGGCGATCACCGCGCCGGTGTCCAGGTCGGCGACGAGCCAGGCCTCCGCGGAGACGTCGTCGGGGACCGGGGGCGTGCCGGGGGCGGTGATGACCCCGCAGCCGCCGAGGGCCTCCCCGCCGACCGGTTTGGCCGGCACCGGCAGCGGCACCGGCGGGTCGCCGGCCTGCGGCACCTCCGAGGAGTCCACCGCCGGCGGGGTGGTCACCCGGTAGGGGCACGGGTCGGCCTGGGCGCCGATGTTGGGGTCGGCCGCGGCCACCGCCGCCGACCCCAGCGGGGCGATCGCCACCAGCAACGCTCCGGCCAGGCAGGACACCGAACGTAGAAGAGCCATCGTCTGTGCAGGGTAGGCCGACGCGGGCCGGAATCCCGGGAGCCACGCTGTGACGGGTGTGGTTTATGTGGCGATCGGGGTTCGCTGGGGCGCCGACCGGTCACAGCAGGAACGGGATGAGCGCCTTGCGGTCGGTCGGGTAGTCGACGAACTTCTGCTCGTACCAGCGCTGGGTCTGCAGCGCCCGCGGGATCAGGTTGCCGGCGGTGATCAACAGGATCGCCACCCCGGGCAGGGCCCAGGTCAACACCGCGAATCCCGACCAGGCGATCAGTTCGCCCAGGTAGGCGGGGCTGGTGACGAACCGGAAGGCGCCGCCGTAGGGGATGCGGTACTCCGCGGCGCCGGGATCGTTCTTCGCGCGCAGGTGGCGCACGATCGCCTCGGAGTGCACCAGCAGCACGAACCCGCACAGGTAGAGGACCACCCCGATCACAAACCGCGGGTCGGTGAGCCAGCCGGTGTCGTACCGGTGCAGGTAGTCGTGGCTGAACAACGCGCCGTTGAGGTAGCCGTGCATCGCGGTGACCACCATGCCCATCACCACCACCGAGAGGTTGAACGTGCTGCGTTTGCCCGGCATCTGTCGAATCGCCAGCGGGAAGAACCAGCCCCGGTTGGCGTAGTGCAGCACCCAGATCCCGGCCAACACCAGCGACGTCGGTTCGTACCGGGCCGGGCCGCTCAGGTAGGCGATCGCGAACACCACGGTCGCCGGGATCTCCATCAGCCACCACCCGAATCTCGGGTCGAGGTTGAACCCGAGCTTCGGTGAGGCGAACCGGCCGTAGGAACTCTGCCCGAAGAACCCGGCGATGATCACGAATGCGGCGAACACGAACGCCGCGGTCAGGACCGAATCGTAGACGGGGTCTCCGGTGTACCAGTGCATGGTGGTGGTCTATCACGCCGCGGGCGGCGGTAACGCGTACGGTGCCCGCCGGGCGGGGTCGTCGTAGGCTCGGGCCATGACGTCCGGTGCCGATGTGGACGACTTCGAAGCGCTGCGGACACCGATGTTGGCGGTCGCTTACCGGTTGACCGGCACCATCGCCGACGCCGAGGACATCGTGCAGGAGGCCTGGCTGCGCTGGGCGGCGACCGACCGCACGGCGATCAAGGAGCCGCGGGCCTGGCTGACGACGGTGGTCAGCCGGCTGGGGCTCGACCGGCTGCGGTCGGCGGCGCGGCGCCGGGAGACCTACGTCGGGCAGTGGTTGCCCGAACCGGTGGTCACCGGGTTCGACGGGGCCGACCCGCTGGCCGCGGTGGTCGCCGCCGAGGACGCCCGGTTCGCGGCGATGGTGGTGTTGGAGCGGCTCACCCCCGATCAACGTGTCGCGTTCGTGCTGCACGACGGGTTCGCGCTGCCGTTCCCCGAGGTCGCCGCCGTGCTGGACACCACCGCGGCCGCCGCCCGCCAACTCGCCTCCCGGGCGCGCCGGGCGATCGCCGCCGACCCCGCTCCCACCCCCGATCCCGAGCACGCCGAGGTGGTGGGGGAGTTGATGGCCGCGATGGCTGCCGGGGACATGGCCGCGGTGGTGGCGCTGCTGCACCCGGACGTGACGTTCACCGGCGACGCCAACGGTCACACCCGGACCGCGGTGCACCCCATTCACGGCCCCGAGCGGGTGGCCCGGTTCCTGTTCGGGCTGGCCCGCCGCTACGGGCCCGCCCTGGTCGACTCCAACCGGCTGGCGTTGGTCAACGGCGAGCTGGGGGTCTACTCGGCGGGCGCGCCCGCCGGCGAGGGGTATCAGGCCCTGGCGCCGCGGGTGACCGCGTTGACCGTGCGCGACGGCAGGGTGGCCGCGGTGTGGGACGTCGCCAACCCGGCGAAGTTCACCGGCTCCCCGCTGGGCGGCTGAGGCCGGTCCGCGTTAGCGCGCGGTGGGCGGCTCGTCGGGGGCCTCGAGCCACGGCACCCGGCAGGCGTCGCCGGAGTTGAAGCCCTGCTCGGTGATCCCGAGGGCGCAGTACATCCGGGAGCGCATGTTCTCCACCCCCACCTGGTAGGTCAGCTCGATCACGCCGGCATCGCCGAAGCGTCGCCGCAGGTCGGCGACCTGTTCGTCGGTGACGGTGTGCGGGTCGGCGGTGATCGCGTCGGCGTAGCCGATCGCGGCGCGGTCGTCGTCGCTGAACAGCGGGGAGGTGGCGTAGTCGTCGATGTCGCGCAGGCGGCCGATGTCGACGCCGTCGAGGCGTTGCAGCATGGACCCGAAGTCCACACACCAGGAGCAGCCGACGGTGCGGGCGGTCCAGAACACCGCCAGGTCGGCCACCCCGGCCGGCAGCGTGCGCGCGGCGTTCTGCAGCAGGCCCTCGTGGACGGCGGTGGCCAGCAGCAGCCGCGGGTGGTGGGCGGCGACGGCGAACGGTTCGGGGACCTCCCCGAAGCGCCGCTTGGCGAAGCGGTACATGAGGCGCACCAGCAGGTTGGTGCGTTGCGGGGGCAGGGGCTCGATGCGGGGTTGAGTGCTCATACCCGGTAGACGAGACAGCGCCCCGAACTGTGACCAGCCGGGTGCCGCGCGCGCCGCGCGTGCCCCCGCCCCCGCGCCCCGCGCGCCCCGCCGAACGTGAAGCCAGGTTCACGCTCGACGCCGAACGTGAACCTGGCTTCACGCTCGCGGGCAGGGCGCGGCACGCTCGCGGGCAGGGGCGCGGGCAGGGGCGTGCGAAACAGCGCGCAGACGGCGGCGCCGGTCAGCGCGCGAACATCAGCGCCCGCTTGACCTCCTGGATCGCCTTGGTCACCTCGATGCCGCGCGGGCACGCCTCGGTGCAGTTGAACGTGGTGCGGCAGCGCCACACGCCGTCGACTTCGTTAAGGATGTCGAGACGCTCGGCGGCGCCCTCGTCACGGCTGTCGAAGATGAAGCGGTGGGCGTTGACGATCGCGGCCGGCCCGAAGTAGCTGCCCTCGCTCCAGAACACCGGGCAACTGGTGGTGCAGATCGCACACAGGATGCACTTGGTGGTGTCGTCGAAGCGGTGCCGGTCCTCCGGGCTTTGGATGCGTTCCCGGGTGGGCTGGTTGCCGTGGGTGATCAGGAACGGTTTGATCGCGCGGTAGGCGTCGAAGAACGGCTCCATGTCGACCACCAGGTCCTTCTCCACCGGCAGGCCGCGGATCGGTTCAATGGTCAAGGTGAGCTGTTTCTTCGGGTTCTTCGGCAGCAGATCGCGCATCAACACCTTGCAGGCCAACCGGTTGTGCCCGTTGATCCGCATCGCGTCGGAGCCGCAGACCCCGTGCGCGCAGGACCGGCGAAACGTCAGCGTGCCGTCGAGGTAGCTCTTGACGTAGATCAGCAGGTTGAGCACCCGGTCGGTGGGCAGGCACGGCACCCGGAAGCTCTGGAACCCGGCGGCGTCGGGGTTCTCCGGGTTGAACCGGGCGATCTTCAGCGTCACCATCACCGCGCCCTCGGGCACGGGCGGCAGCGGCGGGTCACCGGCCTCGGGGGCGTCGATGATGGCGCCCGAGGAACGTGCGGGAGGAGTCATCAGTACTTCCGCTCCTTGGGTTCGTAACGGGTCTGGACCACGGGCTTGTAGTCCAGCCGGATATCGCTGCGCAGTTCAGAGCCCTGCTTGTAGGCCATGGTGTGCACCATGTAGTTGGCGTCGTCGCGGTCGGGGTAGTCCTCGCGGGCGTGGCCACCGCGGGATTCCTTGCGGTTGAGCGCCCCCACCACGGTCACCTCGGCCAGCTCCAGCAAGAAGCCGAGCTCGATGGCCTCCAGCAAATCGGAGTTGAACCGTTTGCCCTTGTCGTGGACGGTGATGTGGGCGTAGCGGTCCTTGAGCGCCCGGATGTCGGTCAGCGCCTGGTTCAACGTCTCGTCGGTGCGGAACACCGCGGCATTGTTGTCCATCGTCTGCTGCAGTTCACCGCGGATGTCGGCGACGCGCTCGTGGCCGTGGTCGGACAGGACGTGGGCCACCCAGTCGATGACCATGCGCGCCGGGTCCTCGGGCAGGTCGACGAACTCGCGCCCGGCCGCGTACTCGGCGGCGGCGATCCCGGCGCGTCGGCCGAAGACGTTGATGTCCAGCAGCGAATTGGTGCCCAACCGGTTGGCGCCGTGCACCGACACGCACGCGCACTCCCCGGCGGCGTACAGACCCGGCACGGTGGTGGTGTTGTCGGCCAGCACCTGGCCGGTGACCGTGGTCGGGATGCCGCCCATGACGTAGTGGCAGGTCGGGTAGACCGGAACCAGCTCGGTGACCGGGTCGACGCCCAGATAGGTGCGGGCGAACTCGGTGATGTCGGGAAGCTTGGCTTCCAGCACGTCGGCGCCGAGGTGGCGCACGTCGATGTAGACGTAGTCCTTGTTCGGTCCGGCGCCGCGGCCCTCGAGGACCTCCAGCACCATCGAGCGGGCCACGATGTCGCGCGGCGCCAGGTCGACGATCGTGGGCGCGTAGCGCTCCATGAACCGCTCCCCGTCGGCGTTGAGCAGCCGGCCGCCCTCGCCGCGCACCGCCTCGGAGATGAGGATCCCCAGCCCGGCCAGCCCGGTCGGGTGGAACTGGTGGAACTCCATGTCCTCCAGCGGCAGGCCCTTGCGGAACACCACCCCCATGCCGTCGCCGGTCAGGGTGTGGGCGTTGGAGGTCGTCTTGTACATGCGCCCCGAGCCGCCGGTGGCGATCACGACGGACTTGGCGTGGAAGACGTGGATCCCGCCGGTGGCCAGGTCGTAGGCGACGACGCCGCTGGCGACCGGGCCCGACGCGGTGTCGGTGAGCAGCAGGTCGAGCACGTAGAACTCGTTGAAGAACTCGACGTCGTGTTTGACGCAGTTCTGATACAGCGTCTGCAGGATCATGTGACCGGTGCGGTCGGCGGCGTAACAGGACCGCCGCACCGGCGCCTTGCCGTGCTCGCGGGTGTGCCCGCCGAAGCGGCGCTGGTCGATGCGGCCCTCGGGGGTGCGGTTGAACGGCATCCCCATCTTCTCCAGGTCGAGCACCGCGTCGATGGCCTCCTTGGCCATGATCTCCACGGCGTCCTGGTCGGCCAGGTAGTCACCGCCCTTGACGGTGTCGAAGGTGTGCCACTCCCAGTTGTCGTCCTCGACGTTGGCCAGCGCGGCGCACATCCCGCCCTGCGCGGCGCCGGTGTGGCTGCGGGTGGGGTAGAGCTTGGTCAGCACCGCGGTGCGTGCGCGCGGTGCGGCCTCCACCGCCGCGCGCATGCCGGCGCCGCCGGCGCCGACGATCACGACGTCGTATCGGTGTTCGCTAATCAACTCGTTTCCTTAGGAGATGTTGGCGTCGAAGGTCACCAGCACGTAGGTGCCCAACAGCAGCGTGAACACCATCGACACCAGCAGCAGGCTGTTCAGCCAGAAGCGGGTCGAGTTCTTGCGGGTGTAGTCACCGATGATGGTGCGCATCCCGTTGGCGCCGTGCAGTTGTGCCAGCCACAGCAGCAGCAGGTCCCACATCTGCCAGAACGGCGAGGCCCAGCGCTGCGCGATGAAGTTGAAGTCGATGCGGTAGACCCCGTCCTCCCACATCAACATGATGAACAGGTGGCCGAGCACCAGGAAGATCAGACCGACCCCGGAGAACCGCATGAACAGCCAGGTGTACTTCTCGAAGTTGACCATCCCGGTGTGCCGGCGCGGGGCGCGGGGGGTGCCGAAGCTGGCGGGGCTGTCGAAGTTGCTCTGGATCACCGGTGCGGTGTCGCCGCGGCCCAGTTGCAGGTCCGGTGCGCTCATGAGAAGTACCCCGTCATGTGAATGCCGATCACCACGGTCGCCGGAACCATGACCAAAAGCCAGACGATCGCGATCACCCAGAGCATCAGCCGCTGGTAGCGCGGTCCCTGCTCCCAGAAGTCGATGAGGATCACCCGCACCCCGTTGAGCCCGTGGTAGAGCACCGCGGCGATCAGCCCGAGTTCCATCAACCCGACCAGCGGCGTCTTGTAGGTCTCGATGACCTCGTTGTAGGCCTGCGGGCTCACCCGCACCACGGCGGTGTCGAGCACGTGGACGAACAGGAAGAAGAAGATGGTCGCGCCGGTGATGCGGTGCAGCAGCCAGGACCACATGCCCGGGTCGCCCCGATACAGCGTGCGGCGAGCCCGTCGTGAACGCGCCCGCGAGCCCGGTGCTACCGGATCCACGGATGCCGCTGTCGTCATCAGCGCCTCCAACATCCTCGCCGTGGGGAACCGTCGATTGGACTCTAGTCCCCCCCGGGGTGCCGAATGAAATGTGTTGCCGCCATCGGGGCTTGCGCCGCGGAGAAGTTAGGGTTGGCTGTGTGAGGTGTTCAACAGCCCGATCGGGGCGTGTCGAGGTGCGTGCCGTTCACGGGTGCGAAGCGTGACGCCGCCGTGGTGAACTCCGGTGTCCGGTGGGATGTGCTGCGGGACAAAGCAAGCCACATCGCCCAGCGCGCCTACGCGCCGTATTCACGGCTGCGGGTCGGCGCGGCCGGCCTGGTCGACGACGGTCGAGTGGTGACCGGGTGCAATGTGGAGAATGTCTCATACGGTCTGACGCTGTGCGCCGAGTGCGGCGTGGTCTCGGCGCTGCACGCCGGCGGTGGGGGCCGGCTGGTGGCGCTGGCTTGCGTGGACTCGGCCGGCGCCGTGGTGCTGCCGTGCGGTCGGTGTCGGCAGCTGCTGTGGGAGAGCGGGGGGCCGCAGCTGCTCGTCGACCATCCCGGTGGTCCCAGACCGCTGGCCGAGCTGCTGCCGGACGCGTTCGGCCCGCAGAGTCTGCCCGCGCCGTGAGTGCGGCGCCGAGCTTCGACGCGCCGACGGTGATCGGCCTCAAACGTGACGGCGGCCGGCTGCCGGATGCGGCGATCGACTGGGTCATCGAGGCCTACACCGCCGGGCAGGTGGCCGAGGCGCAGATGTCGGCGTTGCTGATGGCGATCTTTCTGCGCGGCATGGACGCCGCGGAGACCGCGCGGTGGACCGCGGCGATGATCGCCTCCGGCGAGCGGCTGGATTTCGGCGGCCTGGCCCGCGGGGGCCGGCCGCTGGCGACCGTGGACAAACACTCCACCGGCGGGGTCGGTGACAAGATCACCCTGCCGCTGGTGGCGGTGGTCGCCGCGTGCGGGGCGGCGGTTCCGCAGGCCTCCGGGCGCGGCCTGGGCCACACCGGGGGGACCCTGGACAAGCTGGAGTCGATCGCCGGGTTCGACGCCGCGCTGACCGGTGCGCAGGTCGCCGAGCAGCTGCAGAGCGTGGGGGCGGCGATCTTCGCCGCCGGGCACCTGGCGCCGGCCGACGCGAAGCTCTACGCGCTACGTGACGTGACCGCCACGGTGGAGTCGCTGCCGCTGATCGCCAGTTCGGTGATGAGCAAAAAGCTCGCCGAGGGCGCCGGCGCGCTGGTCCTCGACGTCAAGGTCGGGTCGGGGGCGTTCATGAAATCCCGGCGGCAGGCCGGTGAGCTGGCCCGGATGATGATCGAGTTGGGTGGCGCCCACGGGGTACCGACCACGGCGCTGCTCACCGAGATGAGCACCCCGCTGGGGGCGGCGGTCGGCAACGCGCTGGAGGTCGGCGAGGCGCTCGACGTGCTCGCCGGGGGCGGCCCGCCCGACGTGGTCGCGTTGACGGTGGCGCTGGCGGCCGAGATGCTCGCGGTGGCCGGTGTCGACCGGATCGACCCGGCCCAGACGCTGGCCGACGGCACCGCCATGGACCGCTTCCGGGCGCTGATCGCCGCGCAGGGCGGCGACCTGGGCGCTGCGCTGCCGGTGGGCCGGGCCTGCGAGACGGTGACCGCTCCGCGCGGTGGCGTGGTGACCCGCGTCGACGCCCTGGCGGTCGGGCGCGCGGTGTGGCGACTGGGGGCCGGGCGGTCCGGGCCGGGCCAGCAGGTGCAGCACGGCGCCGGCCTGGTCGTGCACCGCCGCCCCGGTGACCCGGTGGCCGCCGGAGAACCGGTGTTCAGCCTGTATACCGACACCCCGGAGCGCTACCCTGCGGCCATGGCCGAACTGGAAGGCGGCTGGCAGGTCGGGGACGCCCCGGCGCCGGCCGGTCCGTTGATCCTTGATCGGATGGCGCCATGAGCATCCCGTTGACGCTGGCGACCGTCCGGCAGGCCCCCAAGGCGCTGTTGCACGACCATCTCGACGGCGGGCTGCGGCCGGGCACCGTGCTGGAGATCGCCGAGCAGACCGGCTACCGCGGGTTGCCGGTCACCGACGAGGCCGCGTTGGCCGACTGGTTTCGCACCCGGTCACACAGCGGCTCGCTGGAGCGCTATCTGGAACCGTTCTCGCACACGGTGGCGGTGATGCAGACCCCGGAGGCGCTGCACCGGGTGGCCTACGAGTGTGTGCTCGACCTGGCCGACGACTCGGTGGTCTACGCCGAGGTGCGCTTCGCCCCCGAACTGCACATCGACGCGGGTCTGTCGTTCGACGCGGTGGTCGAGGCGGTGCTGGCCGGGTTCGTCGACGGCGAGCGGGCCGCCGCGGCAATCGGGCGCCCGATCACCGTGCGCTGCCTGGTCACCGCCATGCGCCACGCCGCGCTGTCGCGGGAGATCGCCGAACTGGCGATCCGGTTCCGCGATCAGGGGGTGGTCGGCTTCGACATCGCCGGTGCGGAGGCCGGCCACCCGCCGAGCCGGCACCTGGACGCCTTCGAATACATGCGCGACCACAATGCGCGGTTCACCATCCACGCCGGGGAGGCGTTCGGATTGCCGTCGATCCACGAGGCGATCGCGTTCTGCGGTGCCGATCGGCTCGGGCACGGGGTGCGGATCACCGACGACATCGACGTCACCGGGGAGACCGACGGCACCGGGCGCCGGGTGGTGCGGCTGGGACGGTTGGCCTCGATCCTGCGCGACAAGCGGATCCCGCTGGAGATGTGCCCGAGTTCCAACGTGCAGACCGGGGCGGTGGCCAGCATCGCCGCGCATCCGTTTGACCTGTTGGCGCGCGCCCGTTTCCGGGTCACGGTCAACACCGACAACCGGCTGATGAGCGACACCACCATGAGCAAGGAGATGCTGGTGCTGGCCGAGACGTTCGGTTACGGCTGGAGTGATCTGGAGCGTTTCACGATCAACGCGATGAAGTCGGCGTTCATCCCGTTCGATGAGCGGCTGGCGATCATCGACGACGTGATCAAACCGCGGTACGCGGTGCTGGTGGGCTGACGACTCCGGCAGGCTCACGGGGGCGGCCCCGGCAGGCCCGGCATAGAGGCCACCCCGCAAAAGGCCGCGACCCGGGCCGCTATCGCTGGATAGCCGCCCGGGTCGCCGGTGTCGGAACGGGTTTAGTTCTCGACGACCGTGGCCTCTTCGTCACCCTCGGCCCACGTCACGGTGCCGTGCTCGAAGGTGGTCTCCTTCTGGCCCTGCGCGTTGGTGGTCTCGTCGCTGGTCGGGTAGCCCAGCTCGCCCTGCGAACCGCCGAGCTCGTTCCACTTGTCGCGGATCAGGCCCCACACCACGTAGCTGCCGGTCTCGGTGTTGACGATCACGCCGTCGTCGAACTGCTGGAAGATCCCGCCGTCGGGGTTGGTGACCGCGGCGTCGGTGGGCGCACCCAGCGCGGCGCGTGCCTCGTCGTCCAGCGCGTTGTACTTCTCCAGGATGGCGCCCTCGACCGTGTACTCGGTGCCGTCCGCACCCGCGATCTGGGTCGAGGTGGGGGCGGCGCTCGTCGTGGTCTCCTCGGCGGGGCTCTCCTTCAGCGATGACGTCATCGAGCTCACCGAGCTGGTGATGTCGTCGGCCTTGTCCTTGGCCTCATCGGTGCTGCACCCCGAACCGAGGAGTGCGAATCCGGTGACCGCGACCGTTACGGCGGCGGCCCGTTTCGTTGCCTTGCGCATCGTGCTCCCTTCGAGTTGGTAGGCGCCCCGTGATCGAGGCAACCCTGCGCGAGCGTATCGCGAGACTATATCGACGGCATGCCCAGGGCACTGATTTAGCGAAACTGGGTCCTCGACGGTGACGTGGCTGTTATTCGCGGCCTATTCGCGCCGCAGTCGGGACTCGAGGAATCGCTCGAGTTCCTCCCACTGCTTGACCGCGGGTGCGAACGGGCCCCGCAGCCTGCCGGCGGAGTCGCCGTCGAGGACGTGGTCGATGAGTTTGCCCAGTGGCTGATCGGGGGCCAACGCCCGGTCGGCGGCGGTGTCCTCGGCGTAATCGCCGACGTCGCGGGCCAACTCGACCACCAGCTCGAGCTGGTCGCGGTCCACCGCGTCGGGGCCGTCGGCGAGGTCGTCGGCCAGGCCGCTGAGCACGTAGACGTTGTCCTCGGTGACCTCGACCTCCAGGGAGCCGTCGGTGGCGGCGGTGCGGATGTCGTCGTAGGTGCTCAGGTTGGACAGGTCGTGGTCGTGTTCGTCGGCGAGGTAGCGCGCCAGGGCCCGCTCGGAGCCGAACACGCTGACCCGGCCGTTGCGGCCGAGGAACAGCGGCCGGTCGTCGAAGTAGCAGCGCAGCGTGAACACGGTGCCCGCGGCGGTCATGATCTGGATCGGGTCGATGCCGACCTTCGCCCAGAAGTCGGCGTCGCTGCCGAGCACCACCCGGTCGACGGCGGCGCGGTCGGCGCCCGCGGCGATGTCGGCGGGCTCGGCGCTGAGCGTCTCGTCGTCGTCGGTGTCGTCCTCGGGCTCGGCGGGGGCCGGTTCGGCGAGTTCGTCGGCGGCCGTCGACGCCGCCGCGGCGTCGACGTCGGGGGTGGTGACCACCGCGTCGACCGCGTCGAGCACGCCATCCCAGTTGCGGGCGACGATCTCGCCGAGCGCCTCCCAGCGGGCCTGCCCGGCGCGTCCGGTGAAGTAGTCGATTCCGCTGGTCACGGTGCCCAGGCTGGGGTTGCCGTTGAAGAATTTGGTGACCGCGGTCAGTTCGCAGACCGATCCGATCGACGCCACCACCGCCAGCGCCCCGGCCAGTGAGCGCACCGACTTCTTGGTGGGGTTCTCCGCCAGCCACTCCTCGACGGCGACCAGGTCGAACGATCGGCTGCGGGCCGGCTCGAGCCGGTGGGCGTTGGCCTCGGTCAGTGTCGGCCACGCCGGATGGTCGGTGAGGTCGTTGTCGGTGTCGGTCCGCACGAACGCCACCAGATCGGCCACCGTGGCGAAGCCGTAGAGGTCGTCGTCTCGGCCCAGAAACGCCTCCCATTCGTCGCCGCCGTCGCGCCAGCGCGGCGCCCACAGAGTGTAGCGGTCCCCGGCGGTCAGGCTCAGGCGGATCGGGACGAGGTCAGCAGCCATGCGGCACAGGATAACGACGGGGCCCGCGGGCACCGGGAACGAGTCCTCGCTCGCGCAGGTTCGGGCCGGTCGGGGCGGGTTGCCACCGCCCCAAGTCACTAATTGTCACGCGAGGTAATTTATCGGCCCGGCGGTGTCGGCCGCCGCGCGCACCCGCGCACCCGCGCACTCGCCCAAACGCCGGACAGCGCGGCCGTCGGTGGCGCAGTATTGTGCTCGACCGTCAATTTCCGGGTCGGGGAGGTCGCCATGACCGGTCTGCGTCGGCGTTCGCTGGGTGCGTTCGCGGCCGCACTCGTCTGCGCCGCCACCGTCGGGGTTCTCCCGGACCGCGGAACCGGTGCGGTCGCCGAGTTGGAGACCCTCATCACCGACGTCGCGCTGCTCGACAGCGCGGACACGGCGAGCGGTGGTGGCCTGGGCCTGATCATGGGCGGCACCGGCAACCCCACCCCGGACACCGCGTACTTCGACGCGGTGCGAGGTGGCTATCTGGAGAATCAGTTCCCCATCCCGCACGGCTCCTACCACGCGCTGGTGACGCCCGAGCAGTTCTGCCCGATCGTCTGCGTGCCGGCGGGTGGAGCGCCCGGCGGTATCCCGGACTGGTCGCTGCCGGCGCCGCTGGACCCGGCCGACTATCCGCCGCAGCTGAGCTTCGGCAGTTCGGTCTACACCGGCGCGGGGATCTTGAGCAACGCGATCCGCGACAACATCGATGTGCTGCAAAACGGCGATCCGCTGGCGGTGTTCGGCTACTCCCAGAGCGCGGTGATCTCCACCGTGGTGATGCAGGATCTGATCGCCAACGCCGGTGCCGACGGGTACCCCACGCTCGACGAGCTCGCCAACCTGCATGTCGTCCTGATCGGCAACCCGAACGACCCGCTGACCGGACTGCTGACCCGCTTTCAGTTCCCCGACGGCATCGAGGCGTTCAACCCGCTGACCAGCGCCATGCAGCACCTGCCGTTCCTCAACGTGCCGTTGGGGATCGGGCCCACCCCCACCGACGTGATCCCCACCGACATCTACACCGCCGCCTACGACGGATGGGCGAACTTCCCGGCCGATCCGACCAACCTGCCCGCGGTGCTCAACGCGATCATCGGGATCCTCACCGAACACGGCACATACCCCGACCTCGCCGCCGACAGCGCGGTGGAACTCACCACCATCGGCGAGACCACCTTCCACATGTTCCCCACCGCGCAGCTGCCGCTGCTGTGGCCGATCTATCAGCTCGGCGATGTCGGCGAGGTGCTCGGTGCCGCCCTGCAACCGGGCCTGGCGTTGGGCATCAACTGGGGCTACGGCAACCCGGGGGATCTGGCTGCCAGCCAGGTGATCGATCACGCCGGCGACGCGCTGGTCGGGCCGTGGGCGGTCAACGCCTCCGGTGAGCTGGCCACCGGAGGCGGGCTGGCCGGGTTCATCCCGATGATGGACCCGCTGCAGATGCTCGCCGGTGTCCAGGACGCCGGCGTGCACACACTGCTGGACCCGGTCAACACGATCCTGGGATTCATCGACCCCGACCTGGCGGTGCCCGGCTGGCTCGACGACGGGCTGCACCTGAGCTATGACCTCACCAACGCGCTCGACCAGTTCTTGCTGTCGGGGTGGACCGACCTGCTGGAGCTGCTGCAGGACACGGTGGGCGACATCGGGATCAACGGGCTGGACCTGGTGAACCTGATCGGCCCGGACGCGGTGTTCACCGGCCTGCCGTTGATCTCCGGGGCGCCGGTGATCGACGCGGTGGGGGTGATCTTCGACGTGTTCAACTTCTTCGGCGCCTGAACGGACGTCGCGGCCGGCCCGTAGTGTCGACGGCGTGCAGACCCACGTCGTCGATCATCCGCTGGCGGCGGCCCGCTTGACCACGCTGCGCGACCGGCGCACCGGCAACGCCGAATTCCGTGCCGCACTGCGCGACCTGACGTTGATGCTCGTCTACGAGGCCACCCGCGGCCTGGCCCACGTCCCGGTCCGGGTGCACACCCCGGTCGCCGAGACGGCCGGGGTCCGGCTGGTCACCCCACCGCTGCTGGTGCCGGTGCTGCGCGCCGGGCTCGGCATGGTCGACGTGGCCCACGCGTTGATCCCGGAGGCCCAGGTCGGGTTCGTCGGCGTGGTCCGCGACGAACACACCCACACCCCGGTGCCCTACCTGGCGTCGCTGCCGCACGACCTGGCCGGCCAGCCGGTGCTGGTGCTCGATCCGATGCTGGCCACCGGCGGGTCGATGGCGCACACCGCGGGCCTGCTCGCCGACCGGGGCGCCACCGACATCACCGCGGTGTGCGCGGTGGCCGCCCCGCAGGGGGTGGCCGCGCTGAGCCGTGCGGGGGCTGCGGTGCGGCTGGTGACCGCCGCGATCGACGAGGGTCTCGACGCGGCGGCGTTCATCGTGCCCGGCCTCGGTGACGCCGGTGACCGCCAGTACGGGCCGCGCTGAGCTACCAGCGCCCCACCTGGGCGACCACCGCATCGCGGACCCGCTCACCGCGGTGGCGGGCCGTATCCACCGCGTCGGTTACCGGAACGCGAACCTCGATGTAGCACTTGAGTTTCGGCTCGGTGCCCGACGGGCGCACCACCACACGGAGCGCGACGTCGTCGTCGCCGCCGGTGAAGATCAGCGCGTCGGTACGCCACCGACCGCGATGGTCGGCCAGATCAGCGATCGCCACTGCCCTCCCCGCGATGTCGGTGGGCGGGACGGTGCGCAGTCGGCGCATCACCGCGGTCGCCTCGGCGATGTCGGCGGCCCGGCGGGTCACCGCCGCCCCGACGTGAACACCGTGGCGGCGCGCCAACTCGTCGAGGCGGCGCGGGATCGAGGTGCCGGCGGCGCGCAGCGCGGCCACCAGATCGCAGACCAGCACCGCGGTGGCGATGCCGTCCTTGTCGCGCACCGCGTCGGGATCCACGCAGTGCCCGATCGCCTCCTCGTAGGCGTAGAGCAGGCGCGTGCCGGGCAGGTCGGCGTCGGCGCGGGCCAGCCACTTGAAGCCGGTGAGCGTCTCCACATGCCGTGCGCCGTGGTGCGCGGCGATCGCGGCGAGCATGCGTGAGGACACCACCGTGGTGGCGACCACCGCGGTGGCGCGGTCCTCGGCGGCCAGGGTCGACAGCAGGTAATCGCCGAGCAGCCAACCGGTCTCGTTACCGCTGAGCATGCGCCACCCGGCGTCGGTGCGCACCCCCACCGCGCAGCGGTCGGCGTCGGGGTCCAGCGCGATCGCCACCTCGGCGTCGACCGCGGCGGCCAACTCCAAAACCGCGTCGGCCGAGCCCGGCTCCTCCGGGTTGGGAAACGCCACGGTCGGGAAATCCGGATCGGGGGCGAACTGGGTGTCCACCACGTGCACCTCGTCGATGCCGGCCTGCCCCAGCGCCGTCACAACGGCTTTTCCGCCCACCCCGTGCAGCGCGGTGAGGGCCACTGTGACCGGGCCGTCGGTGTGGCGCAGGGCCGCCGCCGAGGCCAGGTAGGTCTCGATCAGCTCGGTTCCGGTGGTGCTCACCGGGGTGCGGGCGATCCGGTCGGCGGGCGGAGCGGCCGCCATCGCCGCCTCGATCTCCGCGTCGATCGGCGCGAGGATCTGCAGACCGCCGCGGACATACACCTTGTAGCCGTTGTCGGTGGCCGGGTTGTGCGACGCGGTGATCTGGACGCCGGCCGCCGCACCGGTGTGGCGCACCGCGAAGGCCACCACCGGTGTGGGTACCGGCCCGGGCAGCAGAAGAACCGAAAACCCTTCCGCCGCCAACACCTCGGCGGTCGCGGTGGCGAACCGCGCCGAACCGTGGCGGGCATCACCGCCGACCACCACCGTCGCGGCGGCCTCGCCCCGTGCTGCCAGCACCTGTGCCAACGCCCAGGTCGCGCGGCAGACCACGGCGGTGTTCATCGCATCCGGGCCGCCGCGCACCGGTCCGCGCAGCCCGGCGGTGCCGAACGTCAGCGGCCGGGCGAATCGCGCGGCGAGTTCCCCGGCGTCGCAGGCGGCCAGTTCCGCGGCGGTCACCGGGTCGGGGTCGTGGGCGATCCACTCCTCGGGGGTCACAGCCGGGTGATCACCTCGGCGAGCAGCGCGCCCATCCGCGCGGCCGACGCCCGCCCGGCCTCCAACACCTCGGCGTGGCTCAGCGGTGCCCCGGTGATCCCGGCGGCCAGATTCGTCACCAGCGACACCGCCAGGACCTGCGCCCCGGCCGCGCGGGCCGCGACCGTCTCGTGCACCGTCGACATGCCCACCAGGTCGGCCCCGAGCACCCGCAGCATCGCGATCTCGGCGGGAGTCTCGTACTGCGGGCCCGCCATCCCGGCGTAGACCCCCTCGGCCAGGGAAGGGTCCACCTCCTTTGCCAGTGCCCGCAACCGCGGCGCATAGGCGTCGACGAGGTCGACGAAGTGGGGGCCGACCAGCGGGGAGCGGCCGGTGAGGTTGAGATGGTCGTTGATCAGCACCGGTTGGCCGACGGTCATGTCCGCGCGCAGCCCGCCGGCGGCGTTGGTGAGCACGACGGTGCGGACCCCGCTGGCGACGGCGGTGCGCACCGGGTGCACCACATCGCGCAGCTCATGGCCCTCGTAGGCGTGCACCCGTCCGATCAGCGCCAGCACCCGGCGTGAGCCGACCGGGATCGACAACAACTGCCCGCCGTGCCCCGCCGCGCGCGGGGTCAGAAACCCCGGCAGCTCGGCCATCGGGATCACCGTGGTCGGGGTGCCCAGCGCCTCGGCCGCCGGGGCCCACCCGGAGCCCAGCACGACCGCGACGTCATGGGCGCCAACCCCGGTGCGTTCGGCCAGGGCATGCGCGGCCAATTGGGCCGTCGTGGTGGGGTCGTTCGCCGGATCGATCACATCAGCGGACTCTAGCCGCTGGGCGGCATCGATGCGGGCGGTGAGATACTGCGGCCATGTCGGCAATGCCCACCTGCCCCGCGTCGGCGCACGTCGAGGGCGCCCCCCGACCGGGCGCGACGACATGAACCTCGGCCACATCGCCGAGTCCTGGCTGGCCGCCAACGTCGACGACCTGGTGGCCTGGCGGCGGCATCTGCACCGCCACCCGGAGCTGAGCCGCCAGGAACACGCCACCACCGCGTTCATCGCCCAACGCCTGGCCGATGTCGGCCTCAACCCGAAGATTCTGCCCGCCGGAACCGGGTTGACCTGTGATTTCGGCCCGGAACATCGGACCCGCATCGCGCTGCGCGCCGATATCGACGCCCTGCCGATGACCGAGCAGACCGGCGCGCCGTATGCCTCGACGGTGGCCGGTGTCGCCCACTCCTGCGGCCACGACGCGCACACCGCGATGCTGCTCGGTGTCGCCCAGGCATTGGCGGCGGTGCCCGACCTGCCGGTGTCGGTGCGGCTGATCTTCCAGGCCGCCGAGGAATTGATGCCGGGCGGGGCACTCGACGCGATCGCGGCGGGCGCGCTGGTCGGGGTGTCGCGGATCTTTGCGCTGCACTGCGACCCGCGGCTGCAGGCCGGGCTGGTCGCCACCACGCCGGGGCCGATCACCTCCGCCGCCGACACGTTGGAGCTCATCGTGTCCTCGCCGGGCGGGCACACCTCGCGACCGCACCTGACCGGCGACCTGGTCTACGCGCTGGGCACCCTGATCACCGGGTTGCCCGGGGTGTTGTCGCGCCGGGTCGACCCGCGCGACAGCACGGTGATGGTCTGGGGCGCGGTCAACGCCGGATCGGCCCCCAACGCCATCCCGCAGACGGGGTCGCTGGCCGGCACCGTGCGCACCGCCGACCGCGACAGCTGGCTGCGGATGCAGGGGCTGGTCGAGCAGGCGGTCGAGGCGCTGCTGGCACCGCTGAACGTCGACCACACCCTGCACTACCGCCGGGGGGTGCCGCCGGTGGTCAACGAGGAGATCTCCACCCGCATCCTCACCCACGCCATCGAGGCGGTCGGGCCCGACGTGCTCGCCGACACCCGCCAGTCCGGCGGTGGGGAGGACTTCTCCTGGTATCTCGAACAGGTGCCCGGCGCGATGGCGCGCCTCGGGGTGTGGTCGGGGCACGGACCGCAGCTGGACCTGCACCAGCCGAACTTCGACCTCGACGAGCGGGCCCTGGCGGTGGGGATGCGCACGCTGGTGAACATCATCGAGCAGTCCGCGGCGTTTTGACGCGCGTCGCGCGCTACCCGGTGCCCGGGCCGATGTTGCGGGCCGGTCGGGTTCGCAGGTCGTGGACGTACTGCTCGGGTGCCCCGGCGATCTCGGCGGCGTCGGCCATCACCCCCAGGTAGCGCGCCGACGGCAGCCCGCCCTCCCAGGCGTCGACCACATACAGCCAGGCCAGCACCGGGTCGGGGGTGACGTCGGCGGAGAACCCGGTGGCCCGGTCCACCCGGCAGCGGATCTTTTTGTGGATGCCCAGCTCGGAGCCCTCCCAGCGGTCCAGGTTGGCTTCATCGGGGGGCGTCATGTCGTAGAGCACGACGAACACCCGGGAGCCGGGGTCCTGGACGATGGTGGCCAGCGCCCCCTCCCAGCCGATGTCCTCCCCGCCGAAGGTCAGCCGCCAGCCGTGCAGCCAGCCGGTGCCGGCCATCGGCGAGTGCGGGGCGCGTTCCAGCATCTGATCTGGATGCATGTTCGACCCGTAGGCGGCGTAGAGCGGCACAGGCAGATCTTAAACGGCCCGCAACCCCGGACAGACGCCCCCGACCTCGGGCGGCGCGGCGCACGCCGGACCGGGGCCGATAGGTTGGAGCGTGTGACGACCCGCATTGTCATCATCGGTGGCGGCCCGGCCGGCTACGAGGCGGCTCTGGTGGCCGCGGCCCACGGCCGGGAGGCGGTGCAGGTCACGGTCGTCGACGCCGCGGGGATCGGCGGCTCCTGCGTGCTGTGGGACTGTGTCCCGTCGAAAACGTTCATCGCCTCCACCGGGGTGCGCACCGAGCTGCGCCGTGCCCCCGATCTGGGGATCGGCGTCGACATCGACACCGCCAGGATCTCGCTGGCCCAGATCCACAACCGGGTGAAATCACTGGCCGCGGCGCAGTCGGCCGACATCGTCGAGCAGCTGGTCAAGGAGGGCGTCGAGGTGATCGCCGGGCGCGGCGAGCTCATCGACCGCACGCCCGGGTTGGCCCACCACCGGATCAAGGCGACCGCCGCCGACGGCACCGAACGGACGCTGGAGGCCGACGTGGTGCTCATCGCGACCGGCGGCACCCCGCGCATCCTGCCCGGCGCCGAACCCGACGGGCAGCGCATCCTGACCTGGCGCCAGCTCTACGACCTCGACGCGTTCCCCGACCATCTGGTCGTGGTGGGCTCCGGGGTCACCGGGGCGGAGTTCGTCCACGCCTACACCGAGCTGGGGGTCAAGGTCACGGTGGTGGCCAGCCGCGACCGGGTCCTGCCGCATGAGGACCACGACGCGGCGCTGGTGTTGGAGGACTCCTTCGCCGAACGCGGGGTCACCCTGATCAAACACGCCCGCGCCGAGTCGGTCACCGCCACCGACACCGGGGTGCTGGTCACCATGACCGACGGGCGCACCGTGGCGGGCAGCCACGCGCTGATGACGGTCGGCTCGGTGCCCAACACCGACGGCTTGGGCCTCGATCGCGTCGGGGTCGAGTTGGCCCGCGGCGGCTATCTCCAGGTCGACCGGGTGTCGCGCACCTCGGTGGCCGGCATCTACGCCGCCGGGGACTGCACCGGGCTGCTGCCGCTGGCGTCGGTGGCCGCGATGCAGGGCCGCATCGCGATGTATCACGCGCTCGGGGAGGGAGTCACACCGATCCGGTTGCGCACGGTGGCCGCGGCGGTGTTCACCCGCCCCGAGATCGCTGCCGTCGGGGTGCCGCAGGCCGCCATCGACGACGGCACGGTGCCCGCGCGCACCATCATGCTGCCGCTGCGCACCAACCCGCGCGCCAAGATGTCCCAGCTCAAACGCGGTTTCGTCAAGGTGTTCTGCCGCCCGGCCACCGGTGTGGTGATCGGTGGGGTGGTGGTCGCCCCGATCGCCTCGGAGCTCATCTTGCCGATCGCGTTGGCGGTGCAGAACCGCATCACGGTCGCCGACCTGGCCCAGACGCTGTCGGTGTATCCGTCGCTGTCGGGATCGATCACCGAGGCGGCCCGCCGGCTGATGACCCACGACGACCTGGACTGAGGCGCGGCGCCGAAGGTGTCACCACGGTGGGAAGACGGCCCGAAAACCCCGGTGGGGGCGCGGCCTGCCTGCCTCACGAATGCCGCCGCGGCACGTAATCTGCAGGTGAGAAATGTCTACCGGTGAGTAGCCAAAAGGAGCCGCACAGTGAGCGACCCGGCCCACGACCAGAACCTGCCGAACTCGATGCTGGGCCCCGACTACCGCGCGGCGGCCTTCCGGCGGTTGGGCAGCGAACAGTTCGACGTGGTGGTCATCGGCGGGGGCGTCGTCGGCGCCGGCTGCGCGCTCGACGCCGCCACCCGTGGGCTGACGGTGGCGCTGATCGAAGCCCGTGACTTCGCGGCCGGCACCTCGAGCCGGTCGTCGAAGATGTTTCACGGTGGGCTGCGCTATCTCGAGCAACTCGAGTTCGGGCTGGTGCGCGAGGCGCTGCACGAGCGGGAACTGTCGTTGACCACGCTGGCGCCGCATCTGGTCAAGCCGTTGCCGTTTTTGTACCCGTTGACCAAACGGTGGTGGGAACGGCCCTACGTCGCCGCCGGCATCTTCCTCTACGACCAACTGGGTGGTGCCAAATCGGTGCCGCCGCAACATCACCTGACGCGGGCCGGGGCGTTGCGGCTCAGCCCCGGACTCAAACGCAGCTCGCTGATCGGCGGGATCCGTTACTACGACACCGTTGTCGACGATGCTCGGCACACGATGACCGTGGCCCGCACCGCCGCCCACTACGGTGCGGTGGTGCGTACCTCGACCCAGGTGGTGTCGTTGCTGCGCGAGGGGGACCGGGTGACCGGGGTGGGGGTGCGCGACTCCGAGACCGGCGCCACCACCGAGGTGCACGGCCATGTGGTGGTCAACGCCACCGGGGTGTGGACCGACGAGATCCAAGCGCTGTCCAAGCAGCGCGGGCGTTTCCACGTGCGGGCCTCCAAGGGGGTGCACATCGTGGTGCCGCGCGACCGGATCGTGTCGGAGGCGGCGATCATCCTGCGCACCGAGAAGTCGGTGCTGTTCGTGATCCCGTGGGGCACCCACTGGATCATCGGCACCACCGACACCGAGTGGAACCTGGACCTGGCCCACCCGGCGGCGACCAAGGCCGACATCGACTACATCCTGGCGCATGTCAACACCGTGCTGGTCACCCCGTTGACCCACAACGACATCGACGGGGTGTACGCGGGTCTGCGCCCGCTGCTGGCCGGGGAGAGCGACGACACCTCCAAGCTCTCCCGTGAGCACGCGGTGGCGGTGCCCGCACCGGGTCTGGTGGCCATCGCCGGCGGCAAGTACACCACCTACCGGGTCATGGGTGCCGACGCGATCGACGCGGCCGCCGAATACATCCCGGCGCGGGTGGCGCCCTCGATCACCGAGAAGGTGCCCCTGCTGGGCGCCGACGGCTACTTCGCGCTGGTCAACCAGGCCGAACATGTCGGTGCCGCCCAGGGGCTGCACCCCTACCGGGTGCGCCACCTGCTGGACCGCTACGGCGCGCTCATCCACGAGGTGCTCGATCTGGCCGCCGACGACGCCGACCTGCTGGAACCGATCGCTGCCGCCCCGATCTATCTCAAGGTGGAGGCGGTGTACGCCGCGGTCGCCGAGGGGGCGATGCACCTCGAGGACATCCTGACCCGCCGGATGCGGATCTCGATCGAATACCCGCACCGCGGTGTGGACTGCGCCCGCGAGGTCGCCGAGTTGGTCGCCCCGGTGCTGGGGTGGTCGCGGTCCGACACCGCGGCCGAGGTCGCCAGCTACGTCGCCCGGGTCGAGGCCGAGGTGCTCTCCCAGACCCAACCCGACGACGCGTCGGCCGACGCGTTGCGGATCTCGGCGCCGGAGGTGCGCAGCGAGATCCTCGAACCGGTGCCGCTGGAGTGAGCCGGCGGCGCCGCGACGCCCCGCTGCCGGTGCGCGACGGTGTGGATCCGGCACGGCTGCGGGTGCACGGCGGTCCGGTCGCCGCCGAGTTGCGCACCCGCTTCGGCGACCGGGTCGCGGCGAAAGTGGCGGCCGGGGAAGTGGTCTGCGCCGACGGCACCGTGGTCGACGAGACGACCGAGATGGCCGCCGGCAGTGTGGTGTTCCTCTACCGCGACCTGCCCGACGAGGTGCCCGTGCCGTTCCCGCTGCCGGTGCTGCACCGCGACCGCGATCTGGTGGTCGTCGACAAGCCGCATTTCCTGGCCACCATGCCGCGCGGGCGCCACGTCACCGAGACCGCGCTGGTGCGGTTGCGTCGCGCACTTGAGATGCCCGAGCTGGCACCGGCACACCGACTGGACCGGCTCACCGCCGGGGTGCTGGTGTTCACCACCCGCCGGGAGGTCCGCGGCGCCTACCAGTCGCTGTTCGCCGGCGCACAGGTGCGCAAGACCTATCTGGCGCACTCCGCGGGGACCCCGACCCGCGCCCTGCCCGCGGTGCTGCGCAGCCGGATCATCAAACGTCGCGGCCGACTGCAGGCCGTCGAGGAGCACGGCGAACCCAACGCCGAGACGCGGGTGCACGACGTCGGTGGCGGATGCTACCGGCTGCAGCCGGTCACCGGCCGCACCCACCAGCTGCGGGTCCACCTGACCTCGATCGGATTGCCGATCACCGGAGACCCGCTGTATCCGGCGATCATCGAGGTCGCCGACGACGACTTCACCAGCCCGCTGCAGCTTCTCGCCCACACTCTGGAGTTCGACGATCCGCTCACCGGTCGGCCGCGCCGGTTCGTCAGCGAGCGGGTCCTCCCCCGGTGCCGCGGCTGAGGCCCGCGCCCCGAACCACGCCGCTCGCCGGCGGAAACACCGTCGAGTTCGCGACGCGCGGCTCACCGCTGGCAGTGACCGCACCAGACGTTGATCCGCCCGCCGGCGTCGGCGGAGTCCAGGAGCGTCCCGCAGCGCCGGCAGGGCAGACCCGTCCGGCCGTACACCCACAGCCGCCTGCCCCGCCGGGTGTCGCCGGTGGTGCAGCGCGACCACCGCGACCGGTTGGCCCACAACAGCCGGTGGGCCTGCGACACCAGCCGCAGCGGGTCGGTTTCGCGCGAGACCGGCGCCGAGGGGTCGATACCGCGCAGAAAACACAATTCGTTGCTGTAGACGTTGCCGATGCCGGCGATCACGGTCTGATCGAGCAGGGTCTGCGACAGCGGCCGCAGCGGGTCGGCCACCAGGTTGCGCACGGCCACCTGCGGGTCCCAGTCGTCGCCGAGCAGATCGGGACCCAGGTGCGATACCGCCTCGACATCGGTGTCGCGGTCGAGGACCTCCAGCAGCCCCAGGTCGACACCGACGGCGTGAACACCGCCCGCGGACAAGATGATCCGCACACGATGATCGGTGCGCGGTGTGCGCGCCGTCACCCGCCAGCTGCCCTCCATCTTCAGGTGCGCGTGGAAACTCGCCGGCCCCACCCGCACGAACAGATGCTTGCCGCGGCTTGCTACCGCGTCGACGACGCGCCCGGTCACGTCCACCGCGGCGAAACGCGGAACGCGGACGTCGCAACCGGTGACGGTATGGCCGACCAGGGCGTCGCGCAGGACGGCCGCGGTGTGCCAAACGGTGTCGCCTTCGGGCATGACGCATCGAGCCTACCGGGCTAGCGGGTGGGCACCGACGGCGCGGCGATCGCGGCGGTTACGCTGCGATGATGGCTTGGTCAACCGGTGCTGAGCTGCGGGTAGACGAGGAAGTACGCGACGCGTTGGCGGCGGGCCGTCCGGTGGTCGCCTTGGAGACCACCCTGGTCTCGCACGGGTTCTCCCGGGGACAGGGTCTGCTCGCCGCGCAGGACGCGGAACGGCGGGTGCGCGCCGCCGGGGCGGTGCCGTGCACCGTGGGCATCGCCGATGGGGCGATCCGGGCCGGGCTGTCCGCGGCCGACCTCGCCCGGTTCGCCGAGCGCGGGTCGGCGGTGCGCAAGGTCGGGGCCCGCGACATCGCCGCGTGCGTGGTGCACCGGGCACTGGGCTCGACCACCGTCGGGGGCACGCTGGCGGTCTGCGGCCTGCTCGGGATCGAGTTCATGGCCACCGGCGGCGTCGGTGGGGTGCACCGGGGCTTCGCGGACACCCTCGACATCTCCGGTGACCTGGCGCAGTTGGCCCGCACCCCGGCGATGGTGGTGTGTTCCGGCGTGAAATCGATTCTCGACGTCCCGGCCACCGCGGAGGTGTTGGAGACGCTCAATGTGCCCGTGCTCGGCTGGCGCACCGAGACCGTGCCGCTGTTCTACGTCCGCGGCGGTGGGCCGGCGGTGTCGGCTCGAGTCGACGACCCCGGCGAGGCGGCCCGGATCGCGGCAACCCACTGGCGACTCGTGGGCACGGGTCTGCTGCTGGGGCGTGGACCCGATCCCGAACTGGACCCGCAATCCGATCCCGACTCGCTGCTCGAGGAGGCGGTGCGCCGGGTGCAGCGGGAGGGGATCGTGGGCTCGGCAATCACCCCCGCGGTGCTGAATCTCGTCGAGGAACTCTCCGGCGGGCGCAGTGTGGCGGTCAACCGTCAACTCATCGCCGACAACGCCGGGCTGGCCGCACAGATCGCCGTCGCCCACACGCCCGATTGACCGGCGGGCGCACTTGACGTCGCGTCGGCGGCGGCCGATCCTGGAAACACGAGGTCAGCATGCGATGCCAGCGTGAGCGCTTGCCCGCCGACCACCCCGGTCGTGCGGTCCGGCCAGGTCCGCGCCGAGACCGTCTTGTTCCCCATCCCGCCGACGGGATGCGGGCTGCGGATCACCTTCGGTTGCGACAAAGGGAGATGTCATGGGCAGCACGTTTCATGATCCCATCGACCACGCGCGAACGACGCGGGAGTTCGCCGGTGAATCGCTCATCGACGTGCTGAATTGGCCGGGCTACGCCTTGGTGGCGATCGGCCTGGTGGGGTTCGCCGGATCGTTGACGGCGTTCGGAACCGGTCACACCGGCCAGGGGCTGACGGTGGGGATCGTCGGGTTCGCGGTGTTGGCCGTCGGGTTGATCTGGGTGATCGCCGAACACTGGCGGGTACGGCGCATCGCCGAACGGTGGTACGCCGGGCACCCGGACGCGCAACGACGGCCGCCGAGCGGCTAGTCACCGGCCGCGCGGGCCGGGCGCGACGTCAGCGGCGCAGCCGCAGACCGCGGGGCGTGCGGGCGAACCCGGCGTCGCGCAGCGCGGCCACGATCGGCGCCTCACGCGCGCCCAGCACCGACGTGGAGTCCACCCGCTCCACCGCCAGCCCGTCGACGCGGCCGGCGGTGACCGCCTCGGCCAGCGCCGTCGCCGCGGTGCGCAGGACCTGATCGTCGTCGTCGAAGGTGAGCATCGACCGGCCGCCGCGCTCCACGAACAGCACCAGTTCGCCGTCGACGAGCACCACCAGCGCTCCGGCCTTGCGGCCGGGCCGCGCCCCCGCCGCCGATTGCGGGCTCGCCGGCCAGGGCAGCGCCGCGCCGTAGGGATTGGCCGGGTCCGCCGCGGCGAGCAGCACCGCCGCGTAGGGGCGTCGCTGCGGGTCGGGATCCTCGAGGTAGGCCCGCAGCCGGTCCACCGTGGCGGCGACGGCGAACTGTGCCGCGCCCAGCGACTCGACGAAATACCCGCGCTGGCAGCGGCCCGCCTGTTCAAAACCGCTCAGCACCGGATACAGCCCGGCGAATCCGCCCGGCACCGCCTCGGCGGCCACCGCGCCCTTGGTGAGCACGCCGTAGCGGTGCAGCAGCAGTTCGGCGCGGTGATGGGCGCGCAGGGTGGGGTCCGGTTCGGGCGCCGGCAGCGCCGACCACCGCCCGGCCACCGTCGCGTCCACGGCCCGGGGTGCGGGTGCGGCCACGGCGTAGCGGGCCGGCCGGGGCGGTCGACGCGGCCGGCGATGCGCGGTCGAGGAGCGCGCAGTCCCGGCTCCGGCCAGCACCGCCCGGATCGGGGCGAAGGTGTCACCGGTGACCCAACCGGACCAGATCAGCTCCCACAGCGCGGTTTTGAGGGTGCGCTCGGGAAGCGGCCCGCCGGCGAGTTGACGGAAGAAGAACGCGCCGCCGCCGGCGAGGGCGTCGAGCACGGCCCGGTGGGCGTCGGTGAGGTCCAGCGCGGTGGGCGGCGCCAGCGTCAGCGG
Source organism: Mycolicibacillus parakoreensis (assembly GCF_022370835.2). Next base: position 2,993,401 of record NZ_CP092365.1, on the reverse strand, counting down.
AGCCGCCTCGGCGGTGTGGAACATGATCCAGCCGTCGGCCGGCGGTGTGCTCCCGGCGATCGGGCCGGCTCCCGACCACAGCACCTCCCCGGAGGCCAGCACCTCGTCCAGCAGCGCCGGGGAGTAGCCGTCAACCCGCTGGGCCAACACCAGCGGCTCGACCGCCGAGGCCGGTATCGCTACCCCCGCCAGCTGGGCGAGCACGGCTCTCAGTGCCTCCCTCGCCTCGCCCCCGGTGTGGTGGATCTGCTGCCAGGCCGGCAGGAACCGGGCGTAGGCGGCGGTGGTGACCGGTTCGACCTGAGCGCGCAGCGCCGCCAGCGAGCGGCGCCGCAGAATGCGCAGCACCTCGGCGTCGCACCACTGGTCACCGCCGGCGACGGTGGTGGGCGATTCGACGAACTCGCCGGGCACCACCCGCCCGTCGCCGGCCAGCCGACCGAGCACATCGGCGGCCACCCGCAGCCCCAACCCGAAGCGTGCGGCCGCCTGCGCGGTGGTGAACGGTCCGCGGGTCCGGGCGAAGCGTGCCAGCAGGTCGCCCAGCGGGTCGGCGACCGGTTCGGTGAAGCTGGCCGGGACCCCGACCGGCACGGCCACGCCGACGCCGTCGCGCAAGCGGCCGATGTCTTCGATCACCGCCCACCACCGCCGGCCGGCGTAGGACACCGCGAGCACCCGTTTGGCCGCCGCCAGCTCCTCGAGCCAGTCGTCGACGGCGCCGCCGGCGGCGCGCTCGCCGACCTCGGCGGTGGTCAGCGGACCGAGCAGACGCAGCAAATCGACGACGGCTTCGGCGTCGCGCGCGGCCCGCTGCGGGGTCACATGTTGCAGTTGCCGGTCGACGGTGGCCACCACCTGCGCGTCGAGCAGCTCGCGCAACTCCACCCGCCCCAGCAACTCGGCGAGAAGGGTCGGATCCAGCGCCAGGGCGGCGGCGCGACGCTCGGCCAGCGGGGTGTCGCCCTCGTAGAGGAACGCACCGACGTAACCGAAGAGCAGGGACGCGGCGAACGGTGACGGCGCGGTGGTCAACACCTCGGTCAGCTGCACCCGGCGTTGAGAGACCGCCGCCATCAGGGCGGTCAACGCCGGCACGTCGTAGACGTCTTGCAGCGACTCGCGGATCGCTTCGAGCACGATCGGGAAATCCGGGTAGTTGCGGGCGACGTCGAGCAACTGTGCGGCCCGTTGACGCTGCTGCCACAGTGGGGAGCGGCGCCCGGGGCTCCGGCGCGGCAACAGCAGGGCGCGCGCCGCGCACTCTCGGAAACGGGAGGCGAACAACGCCGACCCGCCGACCTCGGCGGTGACGAGCGCCTCGATCTCGTCGGCGTCGAAGACGAACAACTCCGCGCCCGGAACCGCGGCGACGGTGGCGTCCTCGTCGAGGGTGTCGGGCAGGCGCACCACGATGCCGTCATCGGAGGCGGTGGGCTTCTCGTCGAGGCCGTACCGCTCGCGCAGCCGGCGGCCCACCGCCAGGGCCAGCGGGCCGTGCACCCGCAGGCCGTACGGAGAATGCAGCACCACCCGCCAGTCGCCGAGTTCATCGCGGAACCGCTCCACCACCAGGGTGGTGTCGGTGGGCACCGCCGCGGTGGCGGCGCGTTGATCCTCCAACAGCCGCCACAGATTCTCGATCGCGTAGCCGTCGAAACCCAGTTGCGTGCACCGCGCCGCGAAATCGGTGCGCGCCAGTGCGGCCAACTCGCCGGTGAATCTGCCCAGTGCGGCCCCGAGTTCGGCCGGCCGGCCGGCGTTGTCGCCGCGCCAGAACGGCAACCGGCCCGGCCGCCCGGGGGCGGGGACCACCAGCACCCGGTCGTGGGTGATCTCGGTGATCCGCCAACTCGTCGCCCCCAACGCGATCACGTCGCCGGGCCGCGACTCGTACACCATCTCCTCATCGAGTTCGCCGACCCGCGAGGATTTTTCGCTACCGGTCGCCAAATACACGGCGAACTGGCCGCGGTCGGGGATCGAACCGCCGGAGGTGACCGCCAACCGCTGGGCGCCGGGACGTCCGGTCACCGTCCCGGTGTCGCGGTCATAGACCACGCGTGGGCGCAGCTCGGCGAAATCGGTGGACGGGTATTTACCCGACAGCAGATCCAGGGTGGCCTCGAAAGCGCTGCGCGGCAACGTGGCGAACGGCGCGGAGCGCCGGACGGTGTCGAACCAGCTGTCGGCGTCCAGGGGCTCCAGCGCGGCGGCGGCCACCGTGTGCTGCGCCAGGATGTCCAGCGGGTTGCTCGGCACCTGAAGCGTCTCGATCTGCCCGGTGCGCATCCGCTCGGCGGCCACCGCACACCCGATCAGGTCGGTGCGATGTTTGGGGATGAGCACCCCCGTCGACACCTCGCCCACCTGGTGGCCGGCCCGACCGATGCGTTGCAGTCCGCTGGCCACCGACGGGGGCGCCTCGATCTGGATGACCAGGTCCACCGCGCCCATGTCGATGCCGAGTTCGAGGCTGGAGGTGGCGACCACCGCCGCCAACCGGCCCGCCTTGAGATCGTCCTCGACGGCAGCGCGGGCCTCTTTGCTGACCGAGCCGTGATGGGCGCGTGCCAGGATCGGTGGTGCGCCGTGGCTCTGTCCGCTGCCCATCAGCTGGGCCGGGGCGCCCCCGGCCACCCGCGGATTGGTCGCCCGGTCCATGCCGTCGACGGGCACACCGGCGCGCTCGGCGTGGATTTCGTTGATTCTGGCGGTGAGTCGTTCGGCCAGGCGCCGCGAGTTGGCGAACACGATCGTGGAGCGGTGCGCCTCGATCAGGTCGACGACGCGGGCCTCCACCTCCGGCCAGACGGTGTTGCCGGCCGGGCTGGCCATGTCCGGTACCGGCACCTGGACGCTGAGATCGAAGGTTTTGGTCGCCGGGGGCGCGACGATCCGCGCCGGTGCCGACCCGCAGAGAAACCGCGCCACCTCCTCGGCGGGGCGGACGGTGGCCGACAACCCGATGCGTTGGGCCGGGCGGTCGCCCAGCGCGTCGAGGCGCTCCAACGACAGCGCCAGGTGGCTGCCGCGTTTGGTGCCGGCCACGGCGTGCACCTCGTCGACGATCACGGTCTGCACCCCGGCCAGGGTGGTGCTCGCCGAGGACGTCAGCATCAAAAACAGCGACTCCGGGGTGGTGATCAAAATGTCGGGCGGGGCGGCCAGCATCCGGCGGCGCTGCGCCGGCGGGGTGTCCCCGGAGCGCACCCCGACACTGATCGCCGGGGCGGCCAGACCACGGCGTTCGGCGACGCGGGCCATCCCGGCCAGCGGGGTGCGCAGGTTGCGTTCGACGTCGACCGCCAGCGCCTTGAGCGGGGAGAGGTAGAGCACCCGGGTGCCGGTGCCGGCGGGGGCGTGCGCCATCCGGTCGATCGCCCACAGAAATGCCGCCAGGGTCTTGCCCGAACCGGTCGGGGCGATCACCAGCGTGTGATGGCCCTCGGCGATCGCCGACCACGCCTGTTCCTGTGCCGCGGTGGGGGCGGCGAAGGTGCCCGCGAACCAGTCCCGGGTCAGTTCGGTGAACCGGCCCAGGACGTCACGACGATCACCGGCCACCTGACCCATCGTGCCAATGCGCAACGACACCGCCAGCCCCGACGCCCGCGATGGGGCCCCGGCCACCCGGGCCTGCGGGTTTCGCGATCCCCGGGCACGGGTAGTCGGAGCGCATCGGCGCATACCGGCCGTCGAGGGGAGGCAGGCGATGACGGTGTCGACCGGCGATACCGACCGGGCACCGCAGGGCGAGCACCGCGGTCGGGTTCCGCGTTGGGTCAACTGGGTGTTGGCGTTGCTCACCGCTCCCGCCGCCGGGATGGTCGTCATCGTCGCCACCGGTGCGGTGATGAGCGTGGCCGCGTGTAGCACCGTGCAGTGCCCCGATCTGGGCCCCAGCGGGTTGTTGTTCAACGTGATGTATTACGGGGCGCCGGTGGTGGCGGCGGTGACGATTCTGCTGTCGTTCGTCACCGCGGCGAAGCGCTGGGGGATCGCGGTGCCCCTGACCGGGTGGGCGCTGCTGCTGGCCGACGTGGCGGCGTTGGCCGTCACCTTCAACACCTGAGCGAAGACCGCGGCCGGCCCGCCGGCGGGCAGCACCGTCGTGGCAAACCGAGGCGCGCGGGTGCGTAACGGGTTTGCCGTGTGGCCCCGCGGGGTATGTAGCGGGCACCGGGCCCGCTTGGACCGGCCGGGCAGGGGCCGGCGACGCCGGCGGCGGAAGGGAGCCTCATGCGAGGGATTCTCAGCGTGGTCGTGGTGGTGTGGCTGTTGATCGGCGTCGTGGCCAGTTGGCAGCGCGGATATCTACAGAACACCGACACCACCTGCGCGACAGCGGGCACGATCGCGGTGACGATCGTGGCCGGGCCGTTGAACTACTTCGGTGTCAACCCGAAGGTCACCGACTGCCGGCTTCCGGAACCGAGTGCGACGGGTCCCGACCGGCACCAGTCCCCACCAGAATCGGAGTGGTCATGATCGTGCTCGGCATCATCTTGTTGGTTCTCGGCTATGTCCTCGCGATCCCGGTGCTCTGGACGATCGGGATCATCCTGGTCGTCATCGGCGCCGTGCTGTGGCTGCTGGGCGCGCTGGGCCGCCCCGTCGCCGGTCGACGTTACTGGTTCTGAGGGTTCTGAAGACGACGCGGCTGAGCATCGCGACGCCGCTGAGCATCGCGATGGTGAGGGGTCACGGCGCGTCCGGCCCGGACGCCACCGGGTAGCGCAGCAGGGCGGCGACACCGTCGGCGGGGCTGATGCGCTCATCGGTGCGGACCACCGCCGCATCCACCGCGACCGCACCGGTCGGCAGGGCCTCGTCGGCGCGAACCGTGTGCGCGGGCTCGGCCCCGTACTCGGACAGGGCGTCGGGGCCCGCCGCCACCACGGTGAACCCGGCGTCGGTGACCACCGTCGCCGCACCGATCTCGCCGACGATGAGCGTCTCCACGGCGCCGTGGTTCAACGCCGAGCAGACCGGGCCCAGCCCCTCGACGGCCACCGCGGACGGTCGGTCGACTTCGGCGCTGAACCGCCGTGTGGCGGCATCGATGTGGGCCAGCCGCCGAGTGAGCAACTCGGCGTCGATACGGTCCCGGATCTCGTCGGGGTCGTATCCGCTGTCGCGGGCCCCGACCGTCAGCGCCACCACCCGGTCGGCCACCCGATCCGGCAGTTCTGCGGTCAGGTCGTGGCGTGCCTGCACCTCGCCGACGACGAAGACGGGACCGGTGGTCTGATCGTCGATCAGCTCGGTGACACGCACCGCGATCGTGCGGATGTTCTTGCGGGCGGCCTCCTCGCTGCGGGGCTGCGGATCTTTGTATCCGGCGTTTTCGGCACCGGCCGCCTTGTGGACCGGGTATCCGGCACCGTCGACGGTTTCTGCGTGGACCCGACCGTGCCGGTACACGGTGAGCTCGGCACCGCGGTGGTCGGCCTCCACCAACAGGTATGCCGGACTGTCGTATCCGTGCTCGACCATGGGAACCAGGTAGGGCAGTGGGGAGACCCGCACCACGGTCGGGGTCGGTCGGATGAGGTGCTCGTTGAGCAGCACCCCGGTCGCGTCGGCGATCACCGCTCGTCCGCTTTGTCCGACCGGGGCCGGAAGCTCCGCGACGGCCCGTCGCATCTCGTCGATCACCGCTGTGTCGGCACCCTGCTCGGTCAGCTCGTGGTGCAACCCGCGCCAACGGAGCTCCAGCTGCGCCGCCGCGTCCTCGGTGTCGTGGGAGTCCTCGAAATAGATCGAGGCGTACGGCCGCTCGCCCTCGAGCAGCGGTCTCAACCGTTCTGCATCCATGACCGCCTGGGTTGCCGCGGTGCCCGCCGCACAAACCTCTCCGGCTCTCCCGGCCCGAGCGCGATTCGACGATCCAAAGGCACAACCGGCGTGTGCGCGGCCGATGATCTGTCGATACCCTGTCGCCGACTTCGTTTAAAACCAACACGAGGGGGGCACTGTGTTCGGCATGATCGCACGCCACCACGCCCGGTTACTGGCCCGTGTCCTGGCCCCGGCGGTTCTGACCGTCGGGTGTGTCGGGACGTTCGCCGTCGCGGCGGCCGTCGCGCCGCCGGCGAGCGCCGCATCGTGTCCCGATGTCGAGGTCGTGTTCGCCCGCGGCACCGGTGAGCAGCCCGGGGTCGGACCGACCGGCCAGGCGTTCGTCGATGCGATGGGCTCCCGCCTGGGTGACAAGTCGATGGACGTCTACGCGGTCGATTACCCCGCGACCGATCAGTGGGCGACCGGCGTCGACGGCATCCGCGATGCCGGCGCGCACGTCGTCGACACCGCGAACACCTGCCCGGACACCCGCATGGTGTTGGGCGGTTATTCGCAGGGTGCCGCGGTGATGGGGTTCGTCACCTCCGCGGAGGTCCCCGACGGCGTCGACCCGGCCACGGTGCCCAAACCGCTGGACCCGGCGGTGGCCGAGAACGTCGCCGCGGTGGTGCTCTACGCCATGCCGAACGTGCGGGCGATGAACTTTCTCAACGAGCCGCCGGTGGCGATCGGGCCGCTGTATCAGGACAAGACCCTGAAACTCTGCGTGCCCGAAGACGCGGTGTGCTCGCTCGGTCTGGACATGGCCGCGCACAACAGCTACGCCAACAACTCCGCGGTGATCAACCAGGGTGCAGACTTCGCCGTCGCCCGCCTCAACGGTGTCCCGGCGCCCGCGGCCCCGGACCGGCCGGCGATCGCGGCGCCCACCTTCGGTAACTGAGCCGTGCCTCGCCCGGGTGGCCCGGGTGGCCCGGGCTGCCGACGTTGACGGCCGCTTCTGCGGCGTCGTTTGTGGCGGTGGCGTCTGGGTACCCGGGTGTCCAGGGGGTTACCCGGAAGGAGACGTGCGTGGACGACAAGCAGCAGCAGCTCGACAACTACCGGGTCGACCGGCAGTCCGGCCACCTGACCACCCAGCAGGGGGTGCGTGTCGAGCACACCGACGATGCCTTGAGCGCGGGTGAGCGGGGACCGACCCTGCTCGACGATTTTCACGCCCGCGAGAAGATCACCCACTTCGACCATGAACGCATCCCGGAACGCGTGGTGCACGCCCGCGGCTCCGGCGCCTACGGGCACTTCGAAACCTATGACGACTGGCTGGCGCCCTACACCGCAGCCAAATTCCTGACCACCGCCGGTAAACGGACCCCGGTGTTCGTCCGGTTCTCCACGGTGGCTGGATTCCGCGGATCGGCCGACACCGTCCGTGACGTCCGCGGTTTCGCCACCAAGTTCTACACCGAGCAGGGCAACTACGACTTGGTGGGCAACAACTTCCCGGTGTTCTTCATCCAGGACGCCATCAAATTCCCCGACTTCGTCCACGCGGTGAAACCCGAACCCGACAATGAGATCCCGCAGGCGCAGTCCGCACACGACACACTGTGGGACTTCGTGGCGCTGCAGCCCGAGACCCTGCACGCCATCATGTGGTTGATGTCAGACCGGGCACTTCCGCGCAGCTACCGGATGATGCAGGGCTTCGGGGTGAACACATTCCGGTTCGTCAACGCCGACGGGCAGGGCACCTTCGTGAAATTCCACTGGACCCCGACGCTCGGGGTGCACTCCCTGATCTGGGACGAATGCCAGAAGGTGGCAGGAAAAGACCCCGACTTCAACCGCCGCGACCTGTGGGATGCCATCGAGTCCGGCCAGTACCCGGAGTGGGAACTCGGCGTCCAGTTGATCCCCGAGAGCGAGGAGTTCAACTTCGATTTCGACCTGCTGGACGCCACGAAAATCATTCCCGAGGAACAGGTCCCGGTACAACCGGTCGGCAAGATGGTGCTCAACCGCAATCCGGACAACTTCTTCGCCGAAACCGAGCAGGTGGCCTTCTGCCCGGCCAATGTGGTGCCGGGGATCGACTTCACCAACGACCCGCTGCTGCAGTTCCGCAACTTCTCCTACCTCGACACCCAGTTGATCCGGCTCGGCGGACCGAATTTCGCGCAACTGCCGATCAACCGCCCGGTCGCCGAGGTGCGCACCAACCAGCACGACGGCTACGGCCAGCTCGCGATCCCGGTGGGCCGGTCGAGTTACCACAAGAACTCAATCGGCGGTGGATGTCCGGCTTTGGCAGGGGACACCGATCCCGACGTGTTCCGCCACTACACCCAGAAAGTGCAGGGCCCTGCCGTGCGCCGCCGGGCCGAGAGCTTCCAGGACCACTACAGCCAGGCACGTATGTTCTGGAAGAGCATGACACCGGTGGAGGCCAACCACATCGTCGCCGCCTACGGGTTCGAGTTGGGCAAGGTGACCTCCGGTGAGATTCGCGCCCGTGTGGTCGACCACCTCACCCATGTCGACCACAACCTGGCCACCCAGGTGGCCGCGCTGCTCGGTCTGACCGAACCGGAGGAGCAGCCGGTCGCTGACACCGTGGCGGCCTCCCCGTCGTTGTCCCAGATCGGCACCGGTGACGGCGGCATCGAGAGCCGCAAGATCGCCTTGTTGGCCGCCGACGGCGTCGATGTGGAAGGCACCCGGAGTTTCATCGAGGCGATGCGCGACCGCGGCGCGGTTGCCGAGGTGCTCGCCCCCATCGCCGGTGGCGCCCTCGCCGGCGGTTCGGGTGGGGAACTGCCGGTGGACCGGGCCATCAACACCGTGGCCTCGGTGCTCTACGACGCGGTGGTGGTGCCGTGCGGACCCGATTCGGTGGCGACACTCGCCGGCGACGGCTACGCGGTGCATTTCCTCACCGAGGCCTACAAACACCTCAAGGCGGTGGGGGCGTTCGGCGTGGGACTCGAACTGTTGCGCGATGCCGGGGTGGGTGGCCATCTCGCCGACGACACCGATGTGGTGGAGGAACGCGGGGTGGTGACCACCACCGCGGCGGCCGGTGATCTCGGCGAACCGTTCTTCGCAGCCTTCGCCACCGTGCTGGCCAAACACCGTGTCTGGGAACGCCAGACCGATGCCGTTCCCGCGTGAGCCACAGGCCCCCGTGCCCGCCGCCACGCTCTAAGATCGGGGCAACACCGGTCGTATCGGGGTGAAGGGGATGCCGTGGCACACGATGGTCGCCAGTCGACGGGGAACTCCGGGGAGCGGCGGTCCGCCCTGCGCAACGATCCCACGGTGCGCGCCGCCGCCCGGTTCGCCCTGCTGGTCGCCGCCGTCGGGGTGGCGGTGCTGATCGTCGCATCGCTGTGGGCCAGCGGCTGTGACAGCTCCGCGGCCCCGGGCGCGGCGTGCGGTGCGCCGCAGCGCATCGCGTTGGCGTTGGCGGCCCCGGCGGTGTTCTTCGCCGGGGCGATCCGGGCGTTTGTCCGCACCTACCGGCGCTACCGCGACCGCCAACCGTGGTGGGGCTGGCAGGGCGCCGGATGGTTTCTGTTGATGCTGTGTTTCGCGATCCTGTTCATGGCGGGCGTGCCGATCGCCGGGCCCGCGGTGTTGGGCTGAGACGGGGCGCGAGCGTCACCAGAGCCCAGAGACCAGAGCCCAGAAACAGGGGCCCAGCCGCCTCGGCTGGGCCCCTGTTGCGCCGGTCTGGCCTAGCTTTCGGGGTCCTGGTCGGCCTTCTGCCGTTGCTCGTCGATGTGAGCCTCGGCGCGGGCCTGTTCGGCTTGCGCCTCCTTTTTGGCCGCGTCGCGTTGGGACTCCGCTTTGTCTTGTTGCGCATGTCCTTCACGGATCATGTCGTCACGGCCGGTGACCGTTCCGACCGCCTCCTTGACCTTTCCCTTGGCGCCTTCAACGACGCCCTTGACAGCATCTTGTGCGGCGTTCTTGTCGCTCATCAATCCACCTTTCCTCACGACTAATGGTTGCGCAGTCTCGTAATCAGCTGGCCTTTCGTCAGCTTCGAATAGCCTGACAAACCAAGCTCTTTCGCCCGCTTTTTGAGCTCAGGGACGGTCCAGTCCTGGTACGAGCCGGAGCGGCCCCCGCGCTGCCCGACCTTGCGGCGGCTGCTCGACGCGGCGGCGTTGGCGATCCGGGCCGCCTTCTCCTTGGAGTTGCCCTCGTCGCGCAGATCCTGGTAGAGACGCTCGTCCTTGATCGACGCGTTCGGCATCCTCTTCTCCTCTCCGAACTGGTCTTCCCGGCCCGTCTATCGGGATGCCCATCGCGTTGCGTCGCTAAACGTTCCCGGTCCGGTGACGGCCGGCGGCCGCGCCGCCGCGCACCGCGGTGTGCGCGGTTGTGACTGGTTAAAACCGGCGCGGAACGGGTACCTGATCGGCCGGTGGCCGGCGTCGCAGATCGGCGACGGTGCGAGACATCCGGCAACGCGAGGGCACGGCGGTAGCCTCAGGGAGCAGATGACCGCCGAGAGGACGAGACGATACGTGACGGACACCAGGATGGAAGCGGCCCAAGATCAGCGTGCTGACCGGTCGGTGGAGTTGCGGGTCGCGGCACGCGTCGACAACATCGCGGTCGTGCGCACACTGGTCGGCGCGGTCGGCGCACTGGAGGATTTCGATGTCGACAGCGTCGCCGACCTGCGCCTGGCCGTCGACGAGGCCTGTACCCAGCTGGTGCACGCGGCCAGCGACGGGGCGACGCTGGTGACGGTCGTCGATCCGGGCTCCGACGTGGTGCGCATCGATGTGTGCGTGCCCTGCCGCGGCGACCGCGAGATCGTGTCCCCCGGCAGTTTCGGTTGGCACGTGCTGACGTCCCTGGTCGACGAGGTCGACACCTACCGTGATGGCGAGCAGCCCGGGGTGGGGGGCCAGACGGTCGGGGTGGTGTTGACCAAACGCCGGGTGGGGATTGAGTGATGGCGGCCGATGCCGGTGGCTCGGCATCGCGGGGCAGCGCGGAGTACTCCGACGTCCCTGAGATGTTCCGACGGTTGGCGGCGCTGCCCGCGGCCTCGCCGCGGTTCTGCGCCCAGCGCGACAAGATCGTGGAGCGCTGCCTGCCGCTGGCCGACCATATCGCCCGCCGCTTCGACGGCCGAGGAGAGAACCGCGAGGATCTGGTGCAGGTGGCGCGGGTGGGGTTGGTCAACGCGGTGGCGCGTTTCGACGTCGAGGCCGGGTCGGATTTCGTGTCGTTCGCGGTGCCCACGATCATGGGGGAGGTCCGCCGCCACTTCCGTGACAACAGTTGGTCGGTGAAGGTGCCGCGGCGCCTCAAGGAGATGCACCTGCGACTGGGGGCCGCGACCGCCGAACTGTCGCAGCGACTCGGGCGGGCCCCGACGCCGTCGGAGTTGGCGACCGAGATGGAGGTGAGCCGCCGTGAGGTCGTCGAAGGCTTGGTGGCGGGCAGTTCCTACAACACGTTGTCGATCGACAGCGGCAGCGGTGGCGGCGACGACGATGTTCGGGCGATCGCCGACACGCTGGGGTCGGTGGACGCCGGGATGGACCGCATCGACAACCTCGAGACGCTGCGCCCGCTGTTGGCGGCCCTGCCCGAGCGTGAACGCACGGTGCTCATCCTGCGGTTCTTCGAGTCGATGACCCAGACCCAGATCGCCGAGCGGGTCGGGGTCTCGCAGATGCACGTCTCACGGCTGCTCGCCAAATCGCTGGCCCGGCTGCGCACCCAAATGGAGTGAGATGCAGTAGAGCACCGGGTCGGCACGCGACGCACGCACCACGGGAACCGCGCGTGTCGTCGGTGCCGCGCGATCTGGCCTGGCCTGGCGCGGCCTGGCGCGGCTTAGCCCGAGGCCCGCATCAGCGCCAGGTCCTGGACGTGGGCCAGGGCCTCGGTCATGGTCGCTCGGGCGGGCAGCGCCGAGCCGGGGTCACAGATACGCAGCAGGCGAGAGACCGCCCGCCCGGGCACCAGCGCCCACCGCAGGGTGCCGGCCACGGCGGTCTGAATACGCTGCAGTGCGACGAAGCCGGTCGAGCCCATGAAGTCGACGCCGCTGAGGTCGAGCACCAGCCATTCGCAGTGGGCGGCGCAGCGGCGTACGTAGTCGGTGAGCTGCTCGGAGTTGGCGGCGTCGACTTCGCCGTGCACGGTGAGGACCAGCCCGCTTCGTCCCCATCGGGCGTCGATCTGCGCGGTGTAGCTCTCCCACGAGGGTGCGGGGAAGTCGATATCCGTCGTGGGGCTCGGCCAGGGATGGCCGGTCGTGCGGGTCACAGTCATGTCCATCGCTCCATCAGTTGCATGTTCGTGCTACTGGACCGCGTCGAGGACGTGTAACCGGAATCGAAGACTCGGAGAGCCGCCGCCTCCCCGCACGTCCCTGACGCCTTTCCGGGGTGGCTGTGAACTCAACCTGGGGGCGACGTTACTCCTCCCGTTCGGGTTTCACAACGGTTCGGTAACGAGCCGCGGGGGCCGGCTGCTACCAGACATTCTCCGGACCGATGATCGCCCAGACCGTCTTCCCGGAGCCGGTGGGCGTACTGCCCCAGGCCCGGGAGAGTGTGGCCACGACGGCCAACCCCGGGATCCATTGGTGCGGGGCATGCGGCGGCTCCCGGCGCACCGCCGGTGACCGTGCGGTGTCTTTCACGGCGACGGTGACGGTCGCACCGTCGGTCTCGGCGAGCACCACCGGACGACTGTCGGTGTGGGCGAGCACGTTCTCCACGAAGACGTCGACGATCACCTTCGCGACCGGGACCAGATCGCCGCGGCCCCACCCGGTCAACCACTCGGCGACCAAGACGCGTGACCGGTGCAGCGCAGGCGTCGACGCCGACAGCGTCGCGCTGGCCCGACGCCGCCGCGGAGGCGCGCCGTCGCCGAGGGTGCGCAGTGCGGCGTCGACGCTGGGATACACCGGCACAGAACGGCTGACCCCGTGCCTGGACAGCGTCACGGCCACGCTCGGCTGCGCGCACACCACCATGATCGGCACGTCGGGCCAGTGGCTGACGTGCCAGCGTGCGCTGCTGAGGGCCGTCCATGCCGAGACCACGGGCACGCAGAGATTCTCGACGTTCACCAACACGGCGGTCGGCTCGTCCAGTGCCGCACTGATGACCGTGTCGCGCAGCGTGAGATAGGTGCGACCGTCCAGCGAACCGGCGGCGGTGAGCACGCAGCTGCCGTCGATGAAGTCGGTGTCGACCGTCAGCGGCGGTGTTAGATCGCCCATCGTGGCACCTCTGGCAACGGCACCGCCGGTGCCGTCTCCCTCCCTCGTCGCGCTTGGCACATCACGTCACCGTGTACCGGGTTCCCCGACAGCACCGAGATCACACTCCCCGGCGCCGTGCCGGGGTGGGTGCGTCAGCGGGGGCGCGATCTCAGTCGATGGTCAACAGCGCATGATCGATCTGGCTGACGGTTCCCGGTGACATCCGTCCGACCACGGCCTCGACGAACCGGCCGGCGAGTTCCCGCACCTTGATGTTGGTCTCCTGGGAGCGCCAGACGAGGATGTCGAACGCCCGCTCGGCGGAGATGCCGTGCGCGGCCATCAGCACCCCCTTGGCCTGTTCGATGACCGCCCGCGACTCGGTGACCTCCGACACGGCGGTACTGACATCGGACTGCAGCACCTCGGTGACGTCGACGTAGAAGCCGGCCGTCCCGATCACGGCGTCGTCGGCGCCGCGCATGTAATCACCGACGACGATCACCCACCGGGTGTGCCCACCGGTGTCGATGATGCGGTGGCGGCTGCTGAACGGCTCGCCGGACTGCACCCGATCGAGCACCACGGCGACCTCGGGGCGGTCGTCGGGATGCTTGTGGTGCAAAAGCAGCTCGGTGGTCGGTACCACCGCGCCCGGTTCGTAGCCGTGCATGCGGGCCACGGTGTCCGACCACACCCACCGTCGGTCGGTGAGGAAGAACTGAAATCGGCCGACCCGCTGCTGCTCGTCGGGGTCGGCGAACATCTTCAGCGGGTTGGCGGCGTCGCCGGAGGGCCCGGGGGCGTCAGCGTTCATCGGCGACCGGGGGAGGGGGCATCGACATCGCCGACCAACACACACCTGCTCTTCGCGCAATCAATACCGGTGAAGGCTGAACGACGCTGCTGTTGAACGTCAAGACCGCAGTTTAGCAAGGGCCGGCCCGTAGCGGCGCGGGCCGACGGCGGGCGGTGGGACCGTCGCACCGCGCCGGTTTGAGCGCGGTGGCCTCGGGTATCCGCAGCACCGAGGCATGACGTCGAAGGAGCACACCATGGCGACAACCGCGGATTTCATCGTCGACCGGCTACGCCGATGGGGAGTACACCGCATCTTCGGCTACCCCGGTGACGGCATCCTGTCGATGGTGGGGGCGCTGGATCGCGCCGACGGCGACCCCGAGCTGATCCAGCCGCGCCACGAGGAGATGGGTGCGTTCATGGCCGCCGGGCACGCCAAGTTCACCGGGGAACTGGGCTGTTGCCTGGCCACCTCCGGCGGCGGCGCGATCCATCTGCTCAACGGCCTCTACGACGCGAAACTCGACCATCAGCCGGTGGTGGCGGTCATCGGCCAGCAGAGACGGATGTCGTTGGGCGCGGCGTTCCAGCAGGAGATCGACCCGACCTCGCTGTACAAGGACGTGTCCAGCGACTTCATCCAGACGTGCATGACCCCGGTGCAGGCGCGCCACCTGGTGGACCGGGCGTGCAAGGTGGCGTTGACCAACCGCACGGTGGCCACCATCGTGCTGCCCGAGGACGTCGCCGAGGAGCAGGCGGTGCCCTCCCCGCCGCGGGTGCACGGCGCGGTCTACAGCGGTGTCGGCTGGACCATGCCGCGGATGATCCCGCCGCAGTCCGAACTGCACAAAGCCGCCGACATCCTCAACGCCGGCGAGAAGGTCGCGATCCTCATCGGTGCCGGCGCCGCCGGCGCGGCCGATGAGGTGGAGCAGGTCGCCGACCTGCTGGGCGCGGGCGTGGCGAAGACCTCACTCGGTCGGGCGGTTCTGCCCGACGACCTGCCGTATGTGACCGGCCCGATCGGTCTGCTCGGATCGACCGCCAGCGAGGCGATGATGTCGCAGGCCGACACGCTGTTCATGATCGGGTCCAGCTTCCCCTACGCCGAATGGTTGCCGAAGGAAGGACAGTGCCGCGGCGTGGAGATCAACCGCGACGGACGCATGATCGGCCTGCGGTACCCGATGGACGCCAACCTCGTCGGGGATGCCGCCGATACGCTGGCCGAACTCCTGCCGCTGCTCAAACGCAAAGGCGACCGGGCGTGGCGCTCCACCATCGAGAGCGAGGTGGCCACCTGGTGGCGGACCCTCGACGATCGGGCGCACGACAAGGCCGACCCCCTCAACCCCGAACTGGTCGTCCACGAACTGTCCAAACGGCTGCCCGACAACGCGGTGCTGACCACCGACGCGGGCGCGGTGGCCAACTGGTGGGCCCGGCATCTGCGGCTGCGTCCCGGTATGGCGGCGTCGCTGGGCGGAAACCTGGCCAGCATGGGGCCGGGCACCCCCTATGCGATCGCCGCCAAACTGGCCCACCCGGGCCGGCCGGTCATCGCCATCGTCGGCGACGGGGTGTTCCAGATGAACGGAATGGCCGAGATGATCACCGTCAAACGCTACCGGGATCGGCTGTCGGACGGCCCGTTGATCTTCTGCGTGTTCAACAACCAGGATCTCAACCAGGTCACCTGGGAACAGCGCGCCATGGGCGGGCAACCGAAATTCGAGGGCAGCCAACATATTCCCGACGTTCCCTATGCCGAGTTCGCCACGCTGATCGGGTTGACCGGAATCCGCTGCGACGACCCGGCCACCATCGGCGAGGCCTGGGATGAGGCGCTCTCGGCCGCCGGTCCGGTGGTCCTCGAAGTGGTCGTCGACCCGGACGTGCCGCCGGTGCCTCCGCAGATCCGCAGCGAGATGGCGAAGAACACCGCCAAGGCCGTGCTGCACGATCCGGACCGGGTGAGCATGACCACCAAGGGTGCCAAGCAGAAGATGCATGAGTTCACCGAGTCGGCGAAGCAAACCGTTCGTGATGTGCGCGAACGGATCCGCGACGAATGAACCGAAGGCGCGGACCGCCCTGTCCGCCCGCGGGAGCCGGGTGAACGCCGCGTTTGGTCATCCCGGGGGTGGGGTAACCCCGGGTGATGTTGCCGGATTTGACGACCTGCGCGCCGCGGTCGGCCGCCCGCCCGCGGGGGGCACCCCCGGTCGCCGACGGGGTGTATGTGCCGCAGGAGGATTCGCAGTTGCTGATCGGCGTGATGGCGTCGATGGGCCTCGTCCACCGCAAGCGGGTGTTGGATCTGTGTACCGGCTCCGGGGTAGTGGCGATCGCCGCGGCCGAACTGGGTGCCCGCGGTGTCACCGCCGTCGACATCTGCCCGCGCGCGGTGCGGTGCGCGGCGGCCAACGCGCGGGCCGCCGGGGTCGACGTCGACGTCCGACAGGGTCCCTGGACGCATGCGCTGACCGTCGCACCGTTCGAGGCGGTGGTGGTCAACCCGCCGTACGTGCCCACCCCGCCCGGTGCGGCACCGCCGGCGGTCGTCGGCTCACCCGCCCGGTCGTGGGACGGCGGGGTCGACGGCCGGGCGGTGCTCGGGCCGCTGTGTGGATCGGCCGGGGCGCTGCTGTGTCCCGGCGGGGTGCTACTGATGGTGCAGTCGGAGTTCGCCGACGTCGACCGCTCGCTTTTGGACTTGTGGGCGGCGGGGCTGAGTGCCGAAGTCGTGGCAGAACAACGGATCCCGTTCGGCCCGGTCCTTTCCAGCAGGCTCGACTGGCTGCAACGGAGCGGCCGGATGGTGCCGGGCTGTCGCAGTGAGCGCCTCGTGGTGATCCGGGCGGACAAACCGTGAGCGCCGACGACTACCGGCGGGTGCGGGTGGTGCGGCACGGCCCGGTGTTGGTCGCCGGCCCGGTGCGCATCGAGACCCCCGACGGGGTGGTGGAGTCCGACCGCTTCCAGGTGGCGATCTGCGCGTGTGGTCGCAGCACCACCTATCCGCTCTGCGACACCAGCCATCGGCGCTGCCGACGTGGTGCACCCTAACGTTCGGTGGGCTCGGCCGCCGGCAGCGGTGAGCGCAGCGCCGTGCGCCCCGAGCGCCACCGCGTCAGCATCTGATCGGCGAGCCGGTTCTCCACCACGGCGGCGGCGCGGATGCCGAACACCACATCGCGCTGCAGGTCGGGCTCGCGCGCGAGCAACGCGCCGACCACCTCGCTGCGCACCACCTGTTCGTGCACCGCGTCGGCCTCCACGTGTTCGCGGTAGAACCCCACGCAGGCCGCCGGGGCGTCGAGCCGGCGCAACGCGGTCACCAGCCGCTGCGACCCCGGCGGGGAGGTGATCTCGGTGGCCGCGAAATGGCCGACGACCGCACCGCGCCACCGCCGGTGCAGACCGAACAGCGACATCAGGTTCACCGCCGCCAGCGCCTCCGCCGAGACCGTGTCGAGGTAGCCCAGATAGCGGGCGTCGAGTCCGGCGGCGGCCATCAGCGCGGCGAACAGCTCCTGATGCACCCGGTGCCCGTGCCCGGCCCCGTACTCGTCGAATTCGATCGCCACGAACGCGGCCTTGGCCCCGCCGCTCAGACGTGGGATCACCCACGCGTGCGGATCGCCCTCCTTGAGGTGATACACCGAGCGCTGCACGAAGTACTCGCGCATCTGCTCCCAGGTGCCGCTGTCGCGCAGGTGCCAGGTGAGCCCGGTGCCGCGGACCGGCTCGACGGCCAGGGCGTCCATCTCCGCGGCGGCCGACGCCGCCGGGTCGACGGCGCCGACCTCGGCGGCCACCCGATCGAGGAACGCCTGCTCGAGGCGGCGGCGCAGAGCCAGCAGGTCGGGGTCCCACTCCCAACCGGGGTCGACCCCGGCGAACCCGCGGTAGTGCAGTTCGTAGCAGACCTGCAACGCCAGCTGTAGGTCACGTCCGTACGGGTCGACCCCGTCGATGTCGGCCCCCAGGTGTGCCAGCCGCTCCGGGGAACCGGCCAGGGTGTCGCAGACCGCGGTGGACAACGGTCCGCACCCGATCGGCAACGGCGGGGCGCCGCTGGTCGCGGGGGTCAGCGCAGTGCTCATGGCTCTGCCATACCCGCGCACGGGCGGGGATGAAACCCGGCGGTGGCCGGCGCCGCCCGCCGCCGGTTTGACACCGCCGGCGGAGGGTATGCGACCGGCATGACACGCGTCGGCTACACGTTGATGACCGAGCAGAGCGGGCCGCGGGATCTGGTGCGCGATGCGGTCGCCGCCGAACGGGTCGGCTTCGACTTCGCCGTCTGCAGCGATCATTTCACCCCCTGGCTCAGCGCTCAGGGCCACGCCCCCAACGCCTGGACGGTGCTCGGGGCGGTCGCGTACGCCACCGAACGCATGCAGCTGTACTCCTACGTCACCTGCCCGACGATGCGGTATCACCCGGCGATCGTGGCGCAGCACGCGGCCACCGTCCAGCTGCTCGCGCGGGGCCGGTTCACCCTCGGGCTGGGCAGCGGCGAGAACCTCAACGAGCACGTCATCGGTGCGGGCTGGCCGACCGTCACCCGCCGCCAGGACATGCTGCGCGAAGCCATCGAGATCATCCGCGCACTGTTCACCGGCGAGCAGGTGAGTCTGCGCGGTGAGCATTTCCGGGTGGAGATGGCCAAGCTGTTCGACTGTCCCGCCGATCCGATCGGCATCGGGGTGGCGCTGGCCGGCCAGCACGGCATCGACAAACTGGCCACCCTCGCCGACCATCTGATCGCCGTAGCGCCCGACCCGGGGCTCGTCCATGCCTGGCACAGCGCCCGCCAGGCCGCCGGACTGGCCGGCGGGGGACGTATCGTCGGTCAACTGCCGGTGTGCTGGGACCCCGACCGGCAGGCCGCGGTCGCCCGCGCCCATGACCAGTTCCGCTGGTTCGCCGGGGGCTGGCAGGTCAACGCCGAGCTGCCGACACCGGCCGCGTTCGCCGCCGCCACCCGTTTCGTGCGGCCCGACGACGTCGCCGCCGCGATACCCTGCGGACCCGACCTGGAGCCGATCATCGAAGCCGTCGGCGCCTACCGGCGGGCCGGTTTCACCGACATCGCCCTCATCCAGATCGGCGGGGACCACCAGGACCGCTTCCTCACCGAGGCGGCCGGCCCGCTGCTGGCGGCGCTGCGCGGCGCCCCGGCCCGGGGCCGGGGTGAGCCGACCCCGAGCCCACCGACGTGAGACCGCAGCGACACAGGGACACAGGAAGGACAAGCCATGGCAGAGCGATTGGCCGGCAGGCGCGTCGCGGTGCTGGCCGCCGACGGCGTGGAGCGCGTCGAGTACGAACAACCGGTGGCGACCCTGCGGGAGCAGGGCGCGCAGACGGAGTTGTTGTCGTTGGACGCCGGGGAGATCGCGGCGCGCGACCACGATCTGGAGCCGGCGGGCACGGTGCGGGTCGACCGGCGGGTCGCCGACGCCGACCCCGCCGAATTCGACGCCCTGGTGCTGCCCGGCGGCACGGTCAACCCGGACAAGCTGCGGATGGACGGTGCGGCGGTGGCGTTCGTGCGGGAGTTCGTCGACTCCGGCAGACCGGTCGCCGCGATCTGCCACGGGCCGTGGACCCTGGTGGAGGCCGGGGTGGTCGGCGGGCGCACGATGACGTCGTATCCGAGCATCCGCACCGATCTGGCCAACGCCGGGGCCAATGTCGTCGACGACGAGGTCGTCATCGACGCCAACCTCATCACCAGCCGGTCCCCGGCCGACCTGCCGGGTTTTTGTGCCGCGCTCGTCGAGCAGCTCGCCGAGGGCGCCGGCGCGCGCTGAGCACCGGTTTCACCCCGGCCACACCGGGTACCCGGGGGCCATGAGTAACTCTGACAGTCCGATTGACTACGCGCGCACCACCCGCCCGCGGGCCGGGCTGGTGATGAAGGACCGCCGGGAGCTGCCCGGCGCCGCCCTGGTGGTCTGGTCGGTGATCTGCCTCGTCGGGTTCATGACGGCGCTGGCGATGCGCAATACCGGCTGGACGATCGGTCTGGGGGCGCTGGCGGCGGCGGCCGGGACGGCCGGGGTGCTGTGGATCGTGCTAGGACGCCGGCGTGCCGCCCGCCTCGGTGACCGCGGCGACGGCGGGGGTCAGGCCCAGCGCCCCGGCGGCGAACCGGGAGGCTGACTCGGCACCCGCCTGGGCGGCGCCCCGCCGGCCGGGGCGGGCCCGGGCGCTCAGCACCCCGCTGGCCGGATCCAACACCACCTCGGCGAGCAACTCCCCGGTGGTCGGCTCGCAGACCGCCCAGGTGTAGCGGGTCTCGTCGGCCCAGCCGGCGGCGGCGCGCGCCACATACCGCGGATCGGTCTCGCCGAGTTCGGCCAGCGACGCCCGGTCGTCGACGCGGTCATCGGCGCGCGGGCCGCGCAGATACCAGTCGCCGGCGTTGATCTCGACGGGCTCCACGGTGGCGGCGTGCTATTTGATCTCGGCGAGCACCGTGCCCTGGGTGATCGCGGCGCCGGCCTCCACCGCCAGCCCGGTGACCACGCCGTCCTTGTGTGCGGTGACGGGGTTCTCCATCTTCATCGCCTCGAGCACCACCACCAGGTCGCCGGCGGCGATCTGCTGGCCCTCCTCCACGGCGACCTTGACCACGGTGCCCTGCATCGGCGCGGTCACCGCATCCCCGGAGGCGGCCGCCCCGCCGCCGGCACTGCGTTTACGGGCCTTCGGCTTCTTGCGGATCGCGCCGCCGGCGCCGCCGCCGTTGCCCACGGCCAGGTCACCGGGGAGCGACACCTCCAGGCGCCGGCCGCCGACCTCGACGACGACCTTCTGCCGCGGCAGCGCCTCGTCCTCACCGAGGCCCTCCGCGCCGGCGAACGGCTCCACGGTGTTGTCCCACTCGGTCTCGATCCAGCGGGTGTGCACCGAGAAGCCGTTCTCGTCGCCGACGAACGCCGGGTCGCGCACCACGGCACGGTCGAACGGGATCACCGTGGCCAGGCCCTCGACGTGGAACTCGTCGAGGGCTCGACGGGCGCGTTGCAAGGCCTCGGTGCGGGTGGCGCCGGTGACGATCAGCTTCGCCAGCATCGAGTCGAACTGCCCGCCGATCACCGACCCGGTCTCCACCCCCGAGTCCATCCGGATGCCGGGACCGGTGGGCGGGTCGAACCGGGTGACCGGACCGGGCGCGGGCAGGAAGCCGCGGCCGGCGTCCTCACCGTTGATGCGGAACTCGAACGAGTGCCCGCGCGGCTCCGGATCCTCGGTGAGGTCGAGCTTCTCGCCGTTGGCGATGCGGAACTGCTCGCGCACCAGGTCGATGCCGGAGGTCTCCTCGGTGACCGGGTGCTCGACCTGCAGGCGGGTGTTGACCTCCAAAAACGAGATCAACCCGTCCTGGCCGACCAGGTACTCCACGGTGCCGGCGCCGTAGTAGCCGGCCTCCTTGCAGATCCGCTTGGCCGACTCGTGGATCTCCTTGCGCTGCGCATCGGTCAAAAAGGGCGCCGGGGCTTCTTCGACCAGCTTCTGGAACCGGCGCTGCAGCGAGCAGTCGCGGGTGCCGGCCACGACGACGTTGCCGTGCTGGTCGGCCACCACCTGGGCCTCGACGTGACGCGGCTTGTCCAGGTAGCGCTCCACAAAGCACTCGCCGCGGCCGAACGCGGCCACCGCCTCGCGGGTGGCCGACTCGAACAGCTCGGGGATCTCCTCGATGGTGCGGGCGACCTTCATGCCGCGGCCCCCGCCGCCGAACGCCGCCTTGATCGCGACCGGGACGCCGTGCTCCTGGGCGAACGCCACCACCTCGTCGGCGTCCTTGACCGGGTCGGCCGTGCCGGGAACCAGCGGCGCCTTGGCGCGCGCGGCGATGTGGCGTGCGGTGACCTTGTCGCCGAGGTCGCGGATCGACTGCGGGCTCGGCCCGATCCAGATCAGCCCGGCGTCGATCACCGCCTCGGCGAAGTCGGCGTTCTCGGAGAGGAAACCGTAGCCGGGGTGGATCGCGTTGGCGCCGGATTTCTCGGCGGCCTCCAGGAGCTTCTCGAACACCAGGTAGGACTCCGCCGAGGTCTGGCCGCCGAGGGCGAACGCCTCGTCGGCCAGCCGCACGTGCGGCGCGTCGGCGTCCGGCTCGGCGTAGACCGCCACGCTGGGCAGGCCCGCGTCCCGGGCCGCCCGGATCACTCGCACCGCGATCTCCCCGCGGTTGGCGACGAGCACCTTCTGGATCCGTGAGCTGGCGTGACTGGGCACTTGGCCTCCTACTCGGGCGTGGTCGCTAAACAAGTCTCTAAGAGAAGTCTTTAAAGAATGTATCCGACGAGGCAGTCTAAAGGGTGTCGAACCCGCGGCTGCAGTCGCGTCGCCGCGGCGACGCGCATCCCCGCCGGGGTGGTGCGACTCGCCTCACGCGCTGCGCAGCCGGCGTTTGATGCGGGTCAGCATCGCCGACATGCCACGCACCCGCAGCGGGCTGATCAACTCGGCCAAACCCAGTGCGGTGTAGAAATCGTTGGGGACCGCCAGGATGTCGGCGGCCGGCTGCCGGTCGAGGCCGGCGGCCAGGATCGCCGCGAACCCGCGGGTGGTGGGCGACTCCGGCGGCGCGGAGAAATACAGCCGCACCGCCGCGGGGTCGCTGGTGTCGACGTCGAGGAAGAGCGGCGTCTGGCATTCGGGCACCGGCTCCATCGCCGCCTCTTCCAGCTCGGCGGGGATCGGCGGCAGCTCCTCGGCGAACTCCAGCAGCAGTGCCAGCTTGTCCTGGCCCTCGACCTCGGCGAAGTCCGATACGACCTCCGCCAGCGGCGCGGGCAGACTCATCGGTTCGGCAGTTCCCCGGGCTGGTCGCCGGCGACGATGGGCACCCGCACCGTGTTGCCCCACTCGGTCCAGGACCCGTCGTAGTTGCGGACCCCCTGCTTGCCCAGCAGGTAGGTCAGCACGAACCAGGTGTGGCTGGACCGCTCCCCGATGCGGCAGTAGGCGACCGGCTTGTCGTCGGGGGACAGGAAGCCGTAGAGCTCCTCGAGTTCTTCGCGGCTGCGGAACTCGCCGGTGTCGGTGACCGCCTTGCTCCACGGGATCGACATCGCGGTGGGGATGTGGCCGCCGCGCAGCACCCCCTCCTCGGGGTAGTCCGGCATGTGGGTGCGTTCACCGGTGTACTCCTGCGGCGAACGCACGTCGATCAGCGGCTGGCGACCGAGGATCTCCAGCACGTCGTCCTTGTAGGCGCGGATCGGGGCGTCGTCGCGTTCCACGACCGGGTAGTCGGCGCCGGTTTTCGTCGGCACGTCCAAGGTGGTCTCGCGACCCTCGGCGAGCCACAGGTCGCGACCCCCGTTGAGCAGGCGCACATCGGGGTGGCCGAACAGCGTGAACACCCACAGCGCGTAGGCGGCCCACCAGTTGCTCTTGTCGCCGTAGATGACCACCGTGTCGTCGCGGCTGATGCCCTTGCGGTTCATCAGGTCGGCGAACTCCGCACCGCTGAGGTAGTCGCGCACCGGGTGGGTGTTGAGGTCGGTCACCCAGTCGATTTTCACGGCACCGGGAATGTGGCCGACGTCGTAGAGCAGCACGTCCTCGTCGGATTCGACGACCACCAGGCCGGGCTGGTTCAGATGGGCCGAGAGCCAATCGGCGGTCACCAACCGTTCCGGGTGGGCGTAGGACTGCAGGGCGGGGCTGGGGTCTGTTGGTACTGGCACGTCCCCGAGCCTACCGCCACTGCGGTTTTCGCCGCAGCGCCGGTGCTGGTGCGGATCCTGATGCTTTTAATGTCGGGCCCGCGGGCGGCGGGGTGGCCACCGGTGGGGAGCGTCGGCTGGCCGGAACGGTGACCGCGCAACGTCGGCGGCGGAGGGCGGGATTCCGCGAAATACCGGGTGTCCCGCGGCGGCGGTCACGCCCCCAGAGCCACCTCGTAGGCCACCGCGAACCGGCGTGTTCCCCGGGTGGGGCCGAACAGCGCGGCGCCGTTGGCGCTCCAACTGACCACGCGCAGCAGTTGTTTGCCCGCCGCGAGGCGGCGTCGGACGACGTCGGACAGGGCGGATCGGAGGCGCTCGGTGTCGTAGCGGTCGATGTCCCGCGGCACCTGGATGTCCCACATGGTTTCTTCGACTGGCATGCAGGCCAGTGTGGCGTTGGTCACAGTCGATCGGGGGGAGGCGGCCCGGTGTGCCGCGCCTCGGCTGGATTGCGATCAGGTCACGGTCCGGTTGCGGGCGTCGCGGGGCCGTCGCGCCGACGCCGAGCCGCATGTTGGCGTGTGCGGGGGTGGTCCTGGGGTGCCCCGCGGTCATGGGGTGCCCCGCCAGTCATCCAGCCGCACGTTTGCGTGCGGATTTTGCCGAAAACCGCACGCAAACGTGAGTTTCGGGGCTGGGTGGCAGGGCCCGGGGGCGGGGCGGCAGGGCCCGGGGCTGGGTGGCCCGCCCCACGTGTGCGCGTGCGCCGATTAGCGGGCCCCTGGGGGAGGGGTCACCTCCACAGCGGAGCGATCGGCAAGCCCAGGCGGGCCAGTAGCGTGCGCAGCAACGGCAGGCTCACCCCGATGACATTGGACGGATCCCCCTCGATGCGGTCGATGAACCAGCCGCCCCGCCCGTCGAGGGTGAAGCCGCCGGCCACCCCGACGGGTTCGCCGCTGTCGATGTAGGCGTTGAGGTCGGTGGGCGCGGGATTGGCGAAATGCACCGTGGTGGAGCGTGTTTCGGATTCACCGGCGGTCACCGATCCGTCGTTCACGCGCAGCACACAGTGTCCGGTGTGCAGGTGGCCGGCCCGCCCGGCCATCAACCGCCACTGCTGCAGCGCCGCCTCGGAGCTGCCGGGCTTGCCGCAGAGCCGGTCGCCGATCTGCAGCATCGAATCGCACCCGATCACCACCGCGTCGGCGGCCACCTCGTCGGGCAGGTTCTCGGCCACGGCGTGCGCCTTGGCGGTGGCCAGCTCGGCGACCAGCCGCTCAGGGGCGTCACCCCCCAGCGCGGCGATGATCGCGTCCTCGTCGACCCCGGAGACGACCACCACCGGGTCGGCGCCGGCGGAGCGCAGCACCGCGAGTCGGCCCGCCGAGGCGGAGCCGAGAACCAGGCGGGTCACCGCCGCAGGTGGACGCGCTCCAGCAGGGTCACCCGCTGCCAGCTGAAGATCGAATAGCGCAGCTTGTCCGCCGGGTGGCCCCACAGGTTGCGCGGCGCGGCGGCCGGCTCGCCGCCCCCGCCGGCGGCGCCGGCGAAGACCGCCACCAGAGCGGCCAGGTCCTCGGTGGACGGCTGGCCGCGCAGCACCTGGACGAACGGCGCGGCGGTGGGTGTCTCGGCGCCCTGGGGGGTGCTGGTCTGCTCGGTGCTCACAGCGGAATGTTCCCATGCTTCTTCGGCGGCAGCTGCACGATCTTGCGTTCCAGCAGCCGCAGCGAGTTGGCCACGTACCCGCGGGTGTGCGACGGCGGGATCACCGCGTCGACGTAGCCGCGCTCGGCCGCCACGTACGGGTTGACCAGCGTGTCCTCGTACTCCTGCTGCAGCTCCAGGCGCAGCGCGTCGACGTCCTCGCCGGCCTTGGCCGCCTCGGCGAGCTTCGAGCGGTAGACGAACCCGACCGCGCCGGAGGCGCCCATCACCGCGATCTGGGCGGTCGGCCAGGCGACGTTGACGTCGGCGCCCATCTCCTTGGATCCCATAACGCAGTAGGCGCCCCCGTAGGCCTTGCGGGTGATCACGGTGATCTTGGCGACGGTGGCCTCGCCGTAGGCGTAGAGCAGTTTGGCTCCCCGGCGGATGATGCCGTTGTACTCCTGATCGGTGCCGGGCAAAAAGCCGGGCACGTCCACCAGCATCACGATCGGGATGTTGAAGCAGTCGCAGGTGCGCACGAACCGGGCCGCCTTCTCCGAGGCGTTGATGTCCAGACAGCCGGCGAACTGGGTCGGCTGGTTGGCGACGATCCCGACGCTGCGGCCCTCGATGCGGCCGAACCCGACGACGATGTTGCCGGCGTAGCCGGACTGCACCTCGAGGAACTCGTCGTCGTCGAGCAGCCGGGTGATGACCTCGTGCATGTCGTAGGGCTGGTTGGGCGAGTCGGGGATCATCGTGTCCAGCTCGATGTCCTCGGGGGTGAGGGTCTCCTCGATGGAGCCCTCGGCGACCGGTTCGGCGTAGCGCGGCGGGTCGGCGTAGTTGTTCGGCGGCAGGTAGGACAGCAGGTCGCGCACGTAGTCGAAGGCGTCCTGCTCCCCGGAGGCCACGTAGTGGGCGGTGCCGGACTTGGCCATGTGGGTGTGGGCCCCGCCGAGCTCCTCCATGGTGACGTCCTCGCCGGTGACGGTCTTGATGACGTCGGGGCCGGTGATGAACATCTGGCTGGTCTGGTCGACCATCACGACGAAGTCGGTCAGCGCGGGGGAGTAGACGTGCCCGCCGGCGGCGGCGCCCATGATCAGCGAGATCTGCGGGATCACCCCCGAGGCGAGGATGTTGTTGTGGAAGATCTGGCTGTAGAGGCCCAGCGAGACCACACCCTCCTGGATGCGGGCCCCGGCGCCGTCGTTGATGCCGATCAGGGGGCGGCCGGTCTTGATCGCCAGTTTCTGCACCTTGACGATCTTCTCGCCGTAGACCTCCCCGAGGCTGCCGCCGAACACGGTGGCGTCCTGGCTGAAGACGCAGACCTCGCGGCCGTCGATGGTGCCGTAGCCGGTCACCACACCGTCGCCGAGCGGGCGTTTGTCGCCCATCCCGAAGTTGGTGCTGCGGTGGCGCGCCAACGCGTCGAGTTCGACGAACGAGTCCTCATCGAGCAGCGCCAGGATCCGCTCGCGGGCGGTCAGCTTGCCCTTGGCGTGCACCTTTTCCACGGCGGCCTCGCCGACCGGGTGCCGGGTCTCCTCGGTGCGCCGCTTGAGGTCGGCCAGCTTGCCGGCGGTGGTGTGGATGTCGATCTCGTGCTCGGCCGCAGGTTCGACGGGGGAGTCGGCTGCACCGGCGGCGGAGTCGGTTGCGCTCGTCATAACCGTCGAGCTTAACCGCGTTTGCCGCGCCGCTCGCCGCGGGTGGGCCCGAGCTCATGCGTGTCGGCGGGGCAGGCGATAGCCTGCCCCCGATGCGCACCGACATCGCGACCCTGCTGTTGGACCGGGCCGGGGACCGCCACCCGGGGCTGCGCACCCGCGAGCAGGACTGGAGCTGGGACGCGGTGCTCACCGAATCGGCGGCCCGCGCGGCGCTGGCCGCGCAGCTGCGTCGCGACGGCCCGTTCCACATCGGGGTGCTGCTGGACAACGTCGCCGATTTCGTGTTCTGGCTCGGCGGGGCGGCGCTGGCCGGGGCGACCGTCGTCGGGCTGAACCCCACCCGCGGCGCGGCCGAACTGGCCGCCCAGATCCGTCACGCCGACTGCCAGCTGATCGTCACCGACCGTGCCGGGGCGGCGCGGGTGGCCGCACTCGACGGGGGCCCGGGCCCCGACCGGATCCTGGCCGTCGACGACGACGGGTACGCCGCGCGCGTGGCGGCCTGCCGCACGGCGCCGGCCGCGGCGCCCGGGGTGGGCGCCGACACGCTGTTCCTGCTGCTGTTCACCTCCGGCACCACCGGGGAGGCCAAAGCGGTCCGGTGCACCCAGGGCCGGTTGGCGCGCATCGGCTACGCGGCCGCGGACAAGTACGCCCACACCCGCGCGGACGTCGAATACTGCTGCATGCCGCTGTTCCACGGCAACGCGATCATGGCGCTGTGGGCCCCGGCGCTGACCCGCGGCGCCACCGTCTGTTTGACCCCGACGTTCTCGGCCACCGGTTTCCTCGACGACGTCCGGTTTTTCGGAGCCACGTTCTTCACCTACGTCGGCAAGGCGGTGGGCTATCTGCTGGCCACCGCCGAACACCCCGATGACGCCGACACCACGCTGCGCCGCGGATTCGGCACCGAGGCGTCCCCGGCCGACCAGCGGGAGTTCCGTCGCCGCTTCGGCGCCGACCTGTTCGAGGGCTACGGCTCCAGCGAAGGCGGCGGCGCGGTGGCCCGCGCACCCGACACCCCGCCCGGCGCACTGGGCCGGCCCGCCCACGACGGGGTGGCGGTGGTCGACCCGCAGACGCTGCGCACCTGCGCACCCGCGGTGCTCGACGCCGACGGGCTGCTGTGCAACCCGCAGGAGGCGGTCGGTGAGATCGTCGACAAGCGGGGGGCGGCCGGCTTCGAGGGGTACTACAAAAACGCCGCCGCCGACGCCGAACGGCTCCGCCACGGCTGGTACTGGACCGGGGACCTGGGCTATGTCGATGCGGCCGGGTTCCTCTACTTCGCCGGCCGGCGCGGCGACTGGATCCGGGTGGACGGCGAGAACATCTCGGCGTTGACCGTCGAACACGCGCTGCGCCGCCACCCGGGGGTGATCGCCGCCGCCGGCTACGGGGTGCCCGACCCGCGCTCGGGGGATCAGCTGATGGCCGCGATCGAGGTGTCCGACCCCGACGGTGTCGACGTGGCGGCGCTCGCCGCGTTTCTGGCCGAGGAGAAAAGCTTGGGCCGCAAGGGGATTCCCCGGCTCGTGCGGATCTCGGCGGCGTTGCCGGTCACCGGCTCGAACAAAATCCTCAAACGGCAACTGCAGGCCGAACGCTGGCACACCGACGATGCGGTGTACCGCTGGGCCGGCCGCGGCGCCCCCGACTACCGGCTGATGAGCGCGGCGGACCGGCGGGCCCTCGACGCGCAGTTCCACACCTACGGCCGTCAGCACCACCTGTAGGCGTGCACCGGCCTATCATCACCCCAATGACCGAACGCGCCGCGGCCCGGCCCGCCCTCGACGACACGGCGCTGCGTTCGGCGCTGGCCGGCCGGTGGCGCCGCATCGACGTCGTCGAGCAGACCGGGTCCACCAACGCCGATCTGCTGGCGCGGGCCGCCGGCGGCGAGGACATCGGCGGGGCGGTGCTGGCCGCCGAGCACCAAAGCGCCGGGCGCGGCCGGCAGGGGCGCGGATGGTCGGCCCCGCCGCGATCGCAGCTGTCGCTGTCGGTCGGGGTGGACGCCGCGGCGGTGCCGGCCTCGGCGTGGGGATGGCTGCCGCTGGCCACCGGGGTGGCGGTCACCGACGCTCTCGCCGAGCTCACCGACCTGCCGGTCGGGCTGAAATGGCCCAACGATGTGCTGGCCGGTCCGGGCGACGCGCCGGGCAAACTGGCCGGGATCCTCGCCGAGGTGGCGGCACCGGCGAAGGCCATCGTCGTCGGGGTGGGGCTGAACGCGGCGATGAGCGCCCAGGAGGCGCCCGCGCCGCAGGCCACCTCGCTGTCGATGCTGGGGGCGCCCACCGACCGCACCGCGCTGGCGGTGGCGCTGCTGGAGGCCCTGGCCGAGCGGATCGGCGCCTGGCGCGCCGCCGGCGGCGCCGACCGGCGCCTCGTCGCCGACTACACCGCCCGCAGCGTCACGGTGGGCCGGCGGGTGCGCGCTCTGCTGCCCGGTGAGAAGACCGTGCAGGGGATCGCGGAGGCCATCGACGAGATGGGGCGCCTGCGCGTGGCCACCGGCGCCGAGACCGTGGCCGTCGCCGCCGGCGACGTCACCCACCTGCGGCCGGTCTAGGGGCGCGCGCATGCCGTACCCGGACAACGTCCTCGCCGACGACGAGCAGGTGGTGCTGCACCGCCACCCGCACTGGAAACGCCTGGTCGGTGCGGTGCTGACGGTGCTGGTGGTCACCGCGGTGGCCACGTTCGGCGCCGCGGTGGTCAACACCCAGCACTGGGAGCCGACCGCGCGCAACGTCGTGTTCGCCGTGATCGCGGCCATCTGGGCGGTGGTGGTCGGCTGGTTCAGCGTGTGGCCGTTCCTGGCCTGGCTGACCACCCACTTCGTCATCACCGACCGGCGGGTGATGTACCGCCACGGGGTGCTGACCCGCAGCGGCATCGACATTCCGCTGGCCCGGATCAACAGCGTGGAGTTCACCCACCGGCTCATCGACCGGATGCTGCGCACCGGCACGTTGATCATCGAATCAGCCGCGCAGGACCCGCTGGCGTTCTACGACATTCCGGGCGTCGAAGGGGTCCACGCGCTGCTGTATTACGAGGTCTTCGACACCTGGGACGACACCCGCGCCGAATCGGACACCGGGCGCGGCGACTGACGGTGGCGCCGGGTGGGCCGGCGGAACAGGCTCACCACGTTGGCGTTGCGCTCCCCGGCGGGACCGTCGCCACGGCCGTCCTCGATCGTCTCGGCCAGCGCGCCGTCGTCGAGCACCGCGCTGAGGGTCTGCCCGGCGTCGGCCCTGCTGGGCTTGCCGGAGAGCTCGTCGGGGAAGACCCACCGGCGAAACGCCCAGAACCGGAACACCATCTGCAGCAGATTGCCCAGGATGTAGGCGGCGACGAAGTCGGCGATGTTCTCCACGGTCAGCGAGACCATCGGGGCGCGCAGCTGCAGCACGTAGCTGGAGAACCACAGCGGCGCCATCGACAGCAGCACCCCCACCCCGCTGAACGCGAAGAACAGCAGCGCCTCGTGGTGGCGTTCGCGGCCGCCCCGGTCGCGGAAGCTCCATTCCCGGTTCAAGATGTAGGAGGCGATCACCGCCACGATCCCGGAGATGATCTTCGCGGTCACCGGCTTGGGTTCGAGCACGGTGAGCTTCAGCGTGTAGAACAACGCCGAGTCGATGATGAACGTGGTGCCCCCGACGATGGCGAACTTGATCAGCTCATGGTGGCGTTCGGCCAGGGGGCGAATCACCCGAGGCAGGCGCGCGATCGTGGCGTCGGTGAATGACACAACACGCCAGTCTACGTTTTGGTGGACCGCCATGTAAAAACACCGGGAAATCGCCGTGCCGGCGGCATGACACCATATGTAGCCGTGCCCCCCACCCCGCATGGCCGCGTCACGCCCGCCGACCCTGGGCGCCATCGGCACCGCAGCCCCCGGGTCGCCATGATCGGGGCAGGTCAGCTGGCCCGGATGACCCACCAGGCCGCGATCGGGCTGGGCCAGAGCCTGCGGGTGCTGGCCGAGACCGCCGACGACCCGGCCGCCCAGGTCAGCCCCGACGTGGTGGTCGGCTCCTATCGGGATCTCGCCGATCTGCGCCGCGCGGCGGCCGGCGCCGCGGTGGTGACCTTCGACCACGAGCACGTGCCCGCCGAGTTGCTGGCCCGGCTGGCCGCCGACGGGGTCACCCTGGCGCCGCCGCCGGCGGCGCTGCGCCACGCCCAGGACAAGCTGGTGATGCGCCGGCGGCTGGGCCGACTCGGCGCCCCGATGCCCCGCTTCCTGGCGGTGGAGTCGCCCGCCGACCTCGATGCGGTGAGCGGCTTCGCCGACGAGGTGGGCGGCCAGACCGTGGTCAAGGCGGCGCGTGGCGGCTACGACGGCCGCGGGGTGGTGATGGCCGCCGATCCCGCCGAGGCCCGCGCCCACGCCGCGCGGTACCTGGCCGGCGGTGTTGCGGCCGTGGTCGAGCAGCGGGTGGTGATGCGCCGCGAGCTGGCGGCGCTGGTGGCGCGCTCGCCGTTCGGGCAGGGCTCGTCGTGGCCGGTGGCCCAGACCGTGCAGCGCGACGGCATCTGCGTGCAGGTGTTGGCCCCGGCCCCGGACCTGCCCGCCGCGCGGGCCGAACAGGCCCAGCGCCTGGCGCTGCGGATCGCCGCCGAACTCGGGGTCGTCGGGGTGCTGGCGGTCGAACTGTTCGAGACCCTCGACGGTGAGCTGCTGGTCAACGAGCTGGCGATGCGCCCGCACAACTCCGGGCACTGGACCATGGACGGCGCGGCGACCAGCCAGTTCGAACAGCATCTGCGGGCGGTGCTCGACTATCCGCTCGGGGCGACCGGCGCGATCGCGCCGGTGACCGTGATGGCCAACGTGCTCGGCGCCGCGCAGACCCCGACGATGAGCATCGATGAGCGCCTGCACCACCTGTTCGCCCGGATGCCGGAGATCCGGGTGCATCTGTACGGCAAAACCGAACGGCCCGGCCGCAAGATCGGTCACCTCAACCTGCTCGGCACCGACTCCGGCGACCTGGCCGACCTGCGCGCCCGCGCCGAACTCGCGGCACACTGGGTAGCGCACGGCCGGTGGAGCGACGGATACGACCCGCATCGCGCCGGCGACGTCGAGCAGCGGCGCAGCGGCAGGCCCGCCGACGAGCAGAAGGAGTGGCAGTCATGACCCCCAGCACCCCGCCGCGGCCCCGGGTCGGGCTGATCATGGGCAGCGACTCCGACTGGTCGGTGATGGCCGACGCGGCCCACGCGCTGGCCGAATTCGAGGTGCCGTTCGAGGTGGGGGTGGTCTCGGCGCACCGTACCCCGCAACGCATGTTCGACTATGCGCGCGAGGCCGCCGCCCGGGGCATCGAGGTGATCGTCGCCGGTGCCGGCGGGGCGGCGCATCTGCCCGGCATGGTGGCCTCGGCGACCCCGCTGCCGGTGGTCGGGGTGCCGGTGCCGCTGGCCCGCCTCGACGGGCTGGATTCGCTGCTGTCGATCGTGCAGATGCCGGCCGGGGTCCCGGTGGCCACCGTCTCGATCGGCGGGGCGCGCAACGCCGGGCTGCTGGCGGTGCGCATCCTGGCCGCCGCCGACACCGCGCTGCGCGACCGGATGATCGCCTTCCAGCAGGAGCTGGCCGAGACGGTGCTGGCCAAGGACGCCGCGCTACACGATAAAGTTACCGGCGAGTAGCGAGGAGGCTGTGATGGCTGGATGGACCGGGAATGCGTCGTTCGACGTGTTCGCGTTGCCCGAGGAGCATGAGGAGCTGCGCTCGGCGATCCGGGCGTTGGCCGAAAAAGAGATCGCCCCGCATGCCGCCGAGGTCGATGAGGCGCCGCGGTTCCCCGAGGAGGCGCTCGCGGCGTTGAACGCCTCGGGGTTCAACGCGGTGCACGTGCCGGAGGCCTACGGCGGTCAGGGCGCGGATTCGGTGGCGACCTGCATCGTCATCGAGGAGGTCGCGCGGGTGTGCGCGTCGTCGTCGTTGATCCCGGCGGTGAACAAGCTGGGCACCATGGGGTTGATCCTGGCCGGCTCCGAGGAGCTCAAGGAGCAGGTGTTGCCGTCGCTGGCCGCCGGGGAGGCGATGGCCTCCTATGCGCTCTCCGAGCGCGAGTCCGGCAGCGACGCGGTGGCGATGCGCACCCGCGCGAGCGCCGACGGCGACGACTGGGTGCTCAACGGCACCAAGGCGTGGATCACCAACGGCGGGCATTCCACCTGGTACACGGTGATGGCGGTCTCCGATCCGGACAAGGGGGCCAACGGGATCTCGGCGTTCATCGTGCACAAAGACGACGAGGGGTTCAGTGTGGGGCCCAAGGAGAAGAAGCTGGGCATCAAGGGCTCGCCGACCACCGAGTTGTATTTCGAGGACTGCCGCATCCCGGGTGATCGCATCATCGGCGAGCCGGGAACGGGGTTCAAGACCGCGTTGCGCACCCTGGATCACACCCGTCCGACGATCGGGGCCCAGGCGGTCGGGATCGCCCAGGGGGCGCTGGATGCCGCGATCGACTACACCAAGGACCGCAAGCAGTTCGGTCGCGCGGTCGCCGACAACCAGGGTGTGCAGTTCATGATCGCCGACATGGCGATGAAGCTGCAGGCGGCGCGGCTGATGGTGTACTCGGCGGCCGCACGCGCCGAGCGCGGCGAGCCGGATCTGGGGTTCATCTCCGCGGCGAGCAAGTGTTTCGCCTCGGATGTGGCCATGGAGATCACCACCGACGCGGTGCAGTTGTTCGGCGGGGCCGGCTACACCATCGACTTCCCCGTCGAACGCATGATGCGCGACGCCAAGATCACCCAGATCTACGAGGGCACCAACCAGATCCAGCGGGTGGTGATGAGCCGCGCACTACTGCGTTAGGGCGCGCATGCTGCCGGTGGCCAGATAGCGGGCGTGCCAGGACAACGCCTCGCCGAGCAGATGCGGGGTGTGGCGCGCGGGGCCGTCCCGCAGGGCGCGGTGGTAGTAGTCGGTCAGCGCGGCCCGGTAATCCGGATGCGCGCAGCACGCGATGATGAGGGTGGCGCGCCGGCGCGGCGCGAGCCCGCGCAGATCGGCCAGGCCCTGCTCGGTGACGATCACGTCGACGTCCTGGCCGGGGTGATCGACGTGACAGGCCATCGGCACGATCGTCGAGACCGCGCCGGCTTTGGCGACCGACGGGGTGATGAACACCGACAGGTAGCCGTTGCGGGCGAAGTCCCCGGATCCGCCGATACCGTTCATGATCTCGCTGCCCACGATGTGCGATGAGTTGACGTTGCCGTAGAGGTCGGCCTCGATCATGCTGTTGACCGCGATCACCCCCAGGCGGCGCACCACCTCGGGATGGTTGCTGATCTCGGCGGGCCGCAACACGATCCGATCGCGGAAGTCCCCGGCACGAAACCGGCGCATCCCCGCCTCGGAGAGGGCCAGCGCCGTCGCCGAGGCCACCCGCATCCGGCCGCTGTCGAGCAGGGCGAGCATCCCGTCGGAGATCACCTCGGTGTAGGCGCTCAGATCGGCGAACCCGCTGTCGGCCAAGGCCGACAGCACCGCGTTGGCGACGTTGCCCACCCCCGACTGCAGCGGCCGCAGCGCCGTGGGCAGGCGGCCCGCGGCCACCTCGGTGTGCAGGAAATCCAGCAGGTGCCCGGCGATCCGGTGCGACACCGCGTCCGGGGCGGTGAACGCGTCGTTGCCCTCGGGTGCGTCGGTGGGCACCACCGCCACCACCTTCTCGCGCGGACAGCTCAACACCGGCGCGCCGATGCGGTCGCCGGCGCGGCGGATCGGGATCGGCGCCGCGGTGTCGGTGGCGATGTCGTGCAGGCCCTGCAGGTTCGGTGCATGCCAGGAGTTGACCTCCACGATCACCCGGTCGGCCAGATCCAACCAGGTCTGGCTGTTGCCCACCGAGGTCGTCGGGACCAGCGCGCCGTCGGCGGTGATGGCGGCCGCCTCGATGACCGCGCTGTCCACCGGGCCGAGGAATCCGCGGCGAGCCAGGGGCGCGACCTGACCGATGTGCAGGTCCAGGTAGTCCACCTCGCCGGCGTTGATCGACGCCCGCAGGGTGGGATCGGACTGGTAGGGCAGCCGCCGGGTCAACGCCCCGGCGGCGGCCAGGGCGCCGTCGACGGCCGCCACGGTGCCCGCACCGGTCCACAACTCGATGTGGGGGCCAGCCCCGGCGGCCGCGCGGCGCGCCAACGCCGCCGGTACCGCCTTGGGGTGGCCGGCGCCGGTGAACCCGCTCATCGCGACGCGCTCGCCGTCGACGATCATCGCGGCCGCCTCCTCGGCGGTGCAGACCCGGGCGGCGAGCACCGGATCCGCGATGCGGCTGGTCACGGTGAGAAGTCTACGGGCCCCGGTGCACCGCAGGGGGGCCGTTCATCCCGTGGGTGGGTCGCGTAAGTCGGTGCGGGCGAACAGGTACCAGGCGCAGACGGTGCCGATCAGCGTCAGACCCAACACCAGTGCGGGCGCGGGGGCCAGGCTGACGAAGACCGCGTCGCCGCCGGTGACGCTGCCCGCCACCCGCTGGTGCAGGGCGATGCCCAGCCCGGTCAGCGCCGCGGCGGCGACCGCCCCGACGAACGCCTGACCGAACCGGTTGCGCACCGCGGCGACGACCACCCACACCAGCGGCGTGGCGACCAGCAGCCCCAACGGCACCGGGACCAGCCGGGCCTCGATCGCATCGCCGGCCGACCAGTGCCCCCACCCGGTGAGGGTGGCGGTCCCGGTCAGGGTGGAGGCGTAGAACCACGGCTGGACCAGCGCCACGGCCACCGCTGCGGCGCCGAGGGCGGTCAGCAGCCACTTCATCGACGTCACCGTTGCCGCTCCGGGGTCATCGACGGGGCAATTCGGCGGTGGTGTAGTGGTTCTGCGCGCCGGGCTCGGCATCGGCCGGCACCGGCAGCCCGGCGTCGGCGAGCAGCGCCGCCAGCTCGACCCGGTCGGTGCGCCATCCTCGCCGGCCCAGGTAGTCGGCGACGTCGTGACGCTGCCCCGGATAGGCGAGGTCATCGAGGTGCACGGTCAGGCCCCGCTCATACCAGCGCTGGTGGACCCGGCGCATCGCTTCGCGGGTCTGCGGGGAACCCAGAAACATCTCGGTGAGCAGCCGGGAGCCGCCGGCGCTGAGGGCGGTGACGTCGTCGAGCAGGCGGTCTTGGCCGCTGGGCGGCAGGAAGGCCGAAAGCCCCTCGGCGATCCAGACCGTCGGCCGCTCCGGGGCGAACCCGGCGTCGCGCAGCGCCGCCGGCCACGCGGCCCGCAGATCGACGCCGACCGCGCGCACCGGTGCGGTCGGTTCGACGCCCAGTTCGGCCACGGTGGCGGCCTTGAACTGCAGCACCGCGGGCTGGTCGATCTCGTAGACGATCACCCCCGCGGGCCAGGGCAGGCGGTACCCGCGCGCGTCGAGTCCGGCCGCGAGCACCACCACCTGGGTGATCCCGGCGGCGACCGCCTCGGTGAGGAAGGTGTCGATGAACCGGGTGCGGGCGGCCATCAACGTGGTCATCGGGCCCATGCCCCACGGCAGGTCGGGCAGGTCGACGTCGGCGGCGTCGAGCGCGCCGGCGGCCCAGTCGGTGAAGAAATCGATCCCGACGGCACGCACCAGCGGCTCGGCCAGCGGGTCGTCGATCAGTCCGTCGCGGGCGGCGCGGGCGCGGCCGGCGGCGACCATGGTGGCGGTCGCTCCCACGCTGGACGCCAGATCCCAGTCGTCGTCGTCGCTGCGTGCCATCGCCTGACTCCCTTCGGCGCCTCATCGGCCTGACTCGGTGCCTCCCCAGTGGATCATTGCGGGCCTGGACCGGCGGTGACCGGGGGTTGGGCGCCGGTGCCGACCCGACCCTTGACGGGCGGGCCCGCCGGCGTCAGAATCCTACACAGTGTAGGAAAATGGGAGGGGTGCACGGTGAGCGTTCTCCGCGACTGGGTGTCGGTGCCGACGGCCGAGCCGGCCGAGGATTACGGGTTTTTCGGACCCGAATCGGTGACGTGGAAGGTGTGGAGTTACCCGACGTCGCTGTCGATCGGGTTTCAGCGCGCGGTGGTCATCGAGGAGTTGGATCCGGCGCTGGTGGCGTCGGTGGAGACCACCAGTCAGATCTATGAGCGCCCGCGCACCCGCTACGACCGCACCCTGCGGTATTTCGCGATGGTGGCGTTCGGCGATGCCCGCTCGACCGCGGAGGTCGCCGATGTGCTGGTCAAGATCCACTCCAAGGCGATCGGCACCGATCCGGTGACCGGATCGCCCTACGACGCCAACGATCCGAAGTCGCAGCTGTGGATCCATCTGACCGCGTGGCATTCGATCCTCATCGCCTACGAGAAATACGGGCCCGGACCGCTGTCGGAGGCCGACGAACGGCAGTACTGGGCCGAGTGCCGCCGTGCGGCGCAGTTGCAGACCTGCGACCTCGACGACATCCCGGCCGACCGGGCGGGGGTGCGGCGCTACTTCGACGAGATGCGTCCGTTGCTGCTGGATTCCCCCATCGCGCGCAAGGCGATGAACCACCTGCTGCGCGCGGAGGTGATGTTGCCGCCGCTGCCGCGGGTGTTGCGGCCGTTCACCCTGGTGATCACCGCGTTTCTGCGCCGCGGCACGCTGGCGACGATGCCGCGCTGGATGCGGCGGCTGGCGGGGTTGTCGACCTCGCGTGTGCTCGACGCCGCGGTGGTCGCCCCGTTGAGCGCGGCGTTCACCGTGATCGGCCTCTCCACCCGGTTGCAGCTGATCCTGTTGCGGCTGCTGTCCCCGGCGACGCTGCCGATCGGCACCCGGGTGCTGCGGGGGATCCCACCGGTCACCGCGGTGACCACGACCCCGCGGGAGGCCCAGCGGCGGTTCGGGTTCGCCCCGCCCGCCGAGGCCCACCGCGAGCTGCGCGCCCGCCAGCACCAGCGGGTCTTCGGCGACGGTCAGACCCCCAGCGACGAAGGTCTCGTCGAATCCCAACCCCTGCTCGGACAGATCGGATGACCCCGTGATCAGCGACGTGCTCGACCGCCGGCTCAGCGTCCGCCAGCTGGTGTATCTCGGCGTGGTCGCCGCGGTCGCCGTGGGCCTGCCCTACCTGACGATCGGCGTGATCTGGGCGCTCACCCACAGCGCGCATCTGGAGTCGCTCGGCGGGCTGGACCAGGTGTTCTCCGCGCTCGGTGAGGTCGTCGCCTGGCCGGTGCTGCTCATCGCCGACGTCACGCTGGTCTGAGCCGTGCCGGCCGCCACCCGAAACCGGGCCTCGCACCTGGGCCCGCAGCGCCGGCGGCCGCAGGTGCTCGACACCGCGCTGCAGATCGCCGCCGAGCAGGGCGTGGCGCAGGTGACGATGGCCGCGATCGCCGACCGGATGGGGGTGACCCGTCCGGTGGTCTACGCCTGTTACCGCCGCCGCGGCGAGCTGCTCGCCGCGCTGCTCGACCGGGAGACCGAACTGCTGGTGACCCGGTTGCTGGCCATGCTGCCGCCGCGGCGCACCGGGTCGATCGAGCAGCTGTTCGTCGACGGTTTCGCCACATTGCTGACCACGGTGCGCGAGCGGCCCGCCTCGTGGCGGATCATGTTCGCCGCCGACCCGGACCCGGTGTTGTCGGCGGCGATCCTGCGTGGCCGCGCCCAGATCGCGGAGCGGATCGCGGCGGTGATGCGTCCGCTGATGGAGCGCTGGCAGGTCGCCGACGTCGACCGGGTGCTGGCGCCGTTGACCGACGTGTTCCTGGCGATCTGCGAGTCGGCGGTGCGGATGTCCCTCGACGGCGACGAACACGGCCGGCCCTGGGCGCCCGACGAGCTCGCCGCAATCATGGGCCCGGCCGCCTACCGGGCGCTGCGGGCCACCGGGTGAGCGTTCAGCGGTCCCGGCGACGCGGGCGCCGCGGCGTCGGGACCCGGTCGAGCGCGCAGTCCCCGCAGAGCCGCCCGCCGGGGGTGCGGTAGAACAAACAGCAGCTGGTGCGCCGATAGCCGGTGCCGGTGAAGACCACGGTGTCGCTGAGCTGCTCCTCGCAGACCCGGCGCGCCCACCGCCACGCCGCGCCCGGAGCCGGCTCACCGCGGTGGGCATCGAGCACCCGGGCGGCGCCCAGCAGCGCCGAGGCGGTGTTGCCGGCCAACAGCCGCTCGGCGATCGGTTCGCTGGCGCGCACCGCGGCCGCCAGCGGGCGCAGGTGGGTGTCGAGCACCGCCGCGGCCGAGACGGGCGCGGCGGCCTCGGCGTCGCCGGCGTGCTCGGTGCGCCAGGCGCGCGGGGCGCGCAGATGCAGCCGGATGCCCCCGGCGTCGCGGCGGAAGAGCAGCAGCTCGGGGGCCAGGTCCACCACCAGCCCGTGCCCGATCGCCGCGCCCAGCCAGAGCGACCACAGCCGGGCGGCGAAACCGAGATGGAACGTCGAGGCGGCGACCCGGCGGGG
The DNA here is from genome assembly GCF_022370835.2 of Mycolicibacillus parakoreensis. Next base: position 2,954,068 of record NZ_CP092365.1, on the reverse strand, counting down.
GGCGGGCCCGATCCGCTCGCCCACCCCGTCGATGAGCGGGTCGAGCACCGCGGTGTCGCCGTAGAGCTCGGCGACCGGCCGCCAGCCGTCGCCGTCGGGTTCGCCGGTGCTCAGCGCGAAGTACGGACTCACCCGGGCCAGCGCCGGCCACACCGGGGCGCACTGCTGGGCGGAGACGGCGCGGGTGTCGCGGCGCGGCAGGTGGCGCAGCCGGGCACCCAGCTCACCGACGGTGCCGCAGAGGCGCTCACCGGGCCCGGTGTGCACGGTGATCGACGTCGGGTCCGCGGCGCTGACCACGATCTCGGCGGGCCGCCCGTCGACGCTCACCCAGCCCTCCCGGGCCAGCACCCGTTCCAGGGCGGCCCCCAGCGGTTCGGGGGCCTCGATGTGGGCGGTGCGCGCACCGCCGTCGGCATGGCGCAGCAAAAAGGCTCCGCTGACCGGGTCGAACCGCAGGGTGGCGCCGTCGAACAGCGCCGCGATCCGGCCGTCGAGGATCAGCTCCTCCGGGGTGGCGTCGATCAGCCGCCCACCGGGGTGCATCAGCCAGACCCGGTCGGCCACCCGCAGCGCCAACTCCAGATCGTGGGTGGAGAGCACCACCGTGAGATCCTGCTCGCGGGCCAGCCCACGGAGCAGTTCGACCAGCCCGGCGCGCGACGGCACATCCAGAAACGCCGTCGGCTCGTCGAGCACCAACAGGCCCGGCTGCTGCGCCAGGGCGCGCGCGGTCAGCACCCGCTGACGCTCCCCGTCGGAGAGCTGCGCGGCCGGCCGGTCGGCCAGCGACGCCGCACCCACCGCCTGCAGCGCCCAGGTGACCACCGCGTCGTCGGCGGGGCGCAGCCGCCCGCTCAGCCCCAGGTGCGGGATGCGGCCCAACCCGGCCAGTTCGCGGGCCGACAGCAGCCCCGGATCCACCCGGTCGGTGAGCACCACCCCGACGCGGCGGGCCCGCTCGTCGCCGGGCAGCTCGGTCAGCGCGACGTCGTCGAGCAGCACCCGGCCGGCCAGTGCCGGCTGCAGCCCGCACAGGGTGCGGATCAGGGTGGATTTGCCGCAGCCGTTGGGCCCGAGCAGCACGGTCAGCTCACCGCGGCGCGCGGTGGCGGTCAGCCCCGAGGCGACGGTGGTGGTGCGTCGCCGCGCCCGGTAACCGACGGCGAGGTCGACCAGGGTGATGCTCATCGCTCGATCCCCAGCCCGCGGCGGCTGCGCAGCAGCACCGCGATGACGATCGGTGCGCCGATCAGCGCGGTGACGGCGTTGACCGGCAGCACCGTGTCGCTGCCGGGCACCTGGCTGACCAGTCCGCACGCCAGCGCCACCGCCGCGCCCATCAACACCACCCCCGGGATCAACACCCGATGGTCGGAGGTGCCCAACGCGATCCGGCACAGGTGCGGCACCACCAGGCCCAGAAAGGCGATCGGCCCGCAGAACGCGGTCACGGTTCCGGCCAGCACCGCCGCCGACGCGCAGGTGATCACCCGGGCCCCACGCACGTCGACGCCCATCGTGCGGGCGTAGCCCTCGCCGAGCAGCAGCGCGTTGAGTGGGCGCACCGTCAACGCCGCGGCGACGATCCCCGCGGCGGTCAACGGCAGCAGCCACCGCAGATCCGACCAGGACGTGCCGGCGAAACTGCCCAGCCCCCACAGCAGGAACTGCTGGACCCGCCGCGGGTCGGCGTAGACCAGAAACACCGCCACGATCGCGGTGCTCGCCGCCCCGAGCATCACCCCGATCAGCAGCAGGGTGGCCGCCGAGCGCACCCACCGCGACAGCAGCAACACCAACGCCAGCACCGCCGCGGCCCCGATCGCGGCGGCCAGCACCACCGCGGCCCGCCCGCCGCCGCCGAGCCCGGCGGTGATCCCGGCCGCGGTCGACCCGCTGCCGACCGCCACCACGGCCACACCGAGGCTGGCCCCGGAGCTGATCCCCAGCACGTACGGGTCGGCGAGGATGTTGCGGAACAGGGTCTGCATCTGCAGCCCGGCCACCGCCAGCGCGGCGCCGGCGGCCGCGGCGGTGAGCACCCGCGGCAGCCGCATCGTGGTGACCACCACCTGCCAGCGGGAGTCCGACGGGTCGGCGCCGAGCAGGATCCGCACCGTGTCGGCGAGCGGCACCCGCACCGGTCCGAACGCGATGCCCGCCAGGGTCAGCGTCACCACCGCCAGCAGCAGGGCCCCCAGCACCAGTGCGGTGCGCCCCACCCGGCGCGGCGCCGCCGCCGGTGCCGGGGCGGCGAGGCTGGTCACCCCGGCGGGACCTGACGGTAGAACTCGAAATGGTGCTCGCGCAGCAGCTTCGGATGCAGGATGGCGACCAGGTCGGCCAACACCAGGTCGGGGCGCGCCACCCCGCGCTCCCAGTAGTCGTTGCCGCCGGCCGGACCGATCGCCTTGTCGGCCGACCAGACCTGCCCGTCGCGCAGCGCCGCGAGTTCGGCGTAGCGTGGCTCGGTCGCGATGGCGTCGTCCAGCGTCTCCCAATCGGTGTCGACCAGCCAGACCGGGGCCTGCCCGGCCTCGGCGAACACCGACTCGAAGGTCAGCTGCAGCGTGCCGGTGTCGGTGTCGTGGGCCCACGGGTAGTCCCCGCCGGCGTCGAGCACCAGCCGCCCGCTGTATTCACGGCCGGTCGGCATCGACCAGGTGCCCTCGTACACGGTGCCCAGCAGCACCTGTTCGGGCGGCAGGTCGGCGACCTTGTCGACCAGCACCTCGTAGGCGTTGCGCAGCTGACCGTAGACCTCGGTGGCCTTCTTCTCGGTGCCGGTGAGCGCGGCGATCACCTTGACCCATTCGGCGCGGCCCAGCGGGGTCGGCTCGAGCCACTCGGCGTCGGCGACCACCGGCACCCCGGCGTCGCGCAGCTTCGGATACACCGGGTCGTCGAGACCCTGGGTGAGCAGCACATCGGGTTGCTCGGTGGCGATCAGTTCGGTGTTCAACTGGCCGCTGGAGGCGTAGTCGACGACGTCGCCGTCGTTGATCCGCCCGCGGATCGTCGCGTTGACCACGTTGTCGCTGCCGGCGACGCCGGTGACCACGTCGGTCTGGTCGAGTTCGGCGAACATGCCCAACTGGCTCGTCGACCCCGAGTAGACGCTGGTGACCGGCACCGTGATCTGCGGGGCGCGGGCCAGCTCGCCGGAGAGCTCCGGGGCCGGCGCCCCGCAGTGCACGAGCACGTAGGACTGGGGCTTGCCCCCCGGATAGGGCTGCTTGACCGTCAACACCTGGTAGCTCTTGTGGTAGCGCAGCGTGAAGTTGGTGGCGTCGGTCACCGTCGACTTGTTCGGGAAATAGTCGGTGTCGGCGTCGAAATCGGTGATGCAGTCGCCGTCGGTGGCCTTGGTGACCGTGGTGGTGGTCGTGGTGGTCGTGGTGGGGGCGCGTTCGCCGGACTGCGTGGTGCAGGCAGTCAACGTGACTGCCAGGCAGCCGGTCACGGCGAGGGCGATCCGGAGCGGGCGTGGCATCAGTCGGTCGGCTCTTTCTCGGGGCGGACGCGGCGCGGCGGCCGGTCGGTGGGCGCGTGTTACCGGCGTCATTGTTGCATCTCACACCCGAGTGAGGACCAGCGCGCCATGGCGTGCGCGCTACCATCGCCGGAGTGGAAACAACGACCGCCTGTGCCGCAGCCGACCATGCTGCGGCGCCGCTGACGCAGGATGCCGGCTGGCATCGTGCGGCGCGGTGGGCGCGGGTCCTGGCGTGGATCACGCTGGGATTCGTGGCCGTGGAGGGCACCGTCGGGCTCTACGAAGGCGTGCAGGCGCAGTCGATCGCGCTGACCGGGTGGGCGTTGGGTGCGATCCCCGAGGGGCTGGCCAGCGTCATGGTGCTGTGGCGGTTCACCGGCTCGCGCACCCTGTCGCACACCGCCGAACGGCGCGCCCAGATCGGTGTGGCGGTGTCGTTTTGGTTGTTGGCCCCCTACATCGCGGCCGAATCCCTGCGCCACCTGTTCGCCGAGCGGGAGGCCGAGACCAGCGTGGTCGGCATCGTGTTGACCACGGTCGCGCTCATTCAGATGCCGACGATCGGCCGGCTGCAACGCAAGCTGGGCGATCGGCTGCGCTCGGCGGCCACCAAGGGCGAGGGCGCCCAGAACTACCTGTGCGGCGCGCAGGCGGCGGCGGTGCTGATCGGGCTGGCGGTGACCGCCAACTGGTCGGGTGGCTGGTGGCTGGACCCGGCGATCGGGCTCGGCATCGCCGGTGTGGCGGTCTGGCAGGGGGTCCGCGCCTGGCGCGGCGAGGACTGCGGCTGCTGAGCTCCCCGCCGCCCGGCCGACGCCCCGCCGCCCCGCCGACGCCCGGCTGACGCCCCGCTGACGCCCCGCCGCCGCGTCGAGACGCACGTTTGCGTCGCCCCGTCCGGCGTGTCGGCACGCAAACGTGAGTCTCACCGCGAGAACGCGGCCCGTCGTGCGCTCTGCCGTGCGCTCTGCCGTGCGCTCTGCCCCAGGGGGGGACGCTCTAGGCGCGGTAGTCGCGGGCGTCACCGAGGTGCTGGCCCCCGTCGACGACGAGAACCTCGCCGGTCACCCAGTTCGCCGCGTCGGAGGCCAGAAACGCGATCGCCGCGGCGATGTCGTCGGGTTCGCCGATGCGGCCCAACGCGGTGCCGGCGGCGACCTGTGGCTCATGCTCGCGCCACAGCACCTCGGCCATCTTGGTGCGCACCAGGCCCGGGGCCACCGCGTTGACCCGCACCCGCGGGGACAGCTCCAGGGCCAGCTGCTTGGTCAGGTAGATCAACGCCGCCTTGGTGGTGTTGTAGACACCGATGCCGGGCTCGTGGGCGAGCCCGCCGATCGAGGCGGTGTTGATCACCGACCCGCCGTGCTCACCCATCCACGCGGTGGTCGCCAGGCCGGTCCACAGCAGCGGTGCCCACAGGTTGACGTCGACGGTCTTGGTGAACCGGGCGTGATCCTGGGCGATCAACGGCCCGTATGCGGGATTGGTGGCGGCGTTGTTGACCAGGATGTCGAGGCGGCCGAACCGCTCGAGCACGGTCTGGACGCACCGGCGGGCCGCCGCCTCGTCGACCGCGTGCGCGCCGACGCCGACCGCCGCGGGCCCGATCTGCTCGGCGGCCTGCTGCGCGGCCTCGGGCCGACGCGAGGTCACCGCCACGTCGGCCCCGGCCGCGGCCAGTGCCCGCGCGGCGGCCAAACCGATGCCGCGCGACGCCCCGGTGACCAGCGCGGTCTTGCCGTCCAGCCCGGTGCCCGCCCTGCTCGCCTCACTCACGGTGTCCTCCGGTCCGGTCGCCGATCGTCTGCAGGCTCGCCCGGTAGCGGCGCATTCCGCGCAGCCAGCGGTCGTAGTCGGAGGCCTTCTGCGCGAACATGGCCGCCACCTCGGGGTGCGGCAGGATGAGAAACCGTTCCCGCTCGATCGCGGCGAGCACCTCGCGGGCCACCTGGTCGGCGCCGAGCACCGCCCCGGCGGCGGTGACCGCGCGGATCGCGGTCGCGCTGCGCGGGTCGGCCTGCGAATCGCCGACGTCGAGCATGGCGGTGTCGACGCCCATCGGGCACAGGCAGCTGACCCGCACACCGCGGTCGCCGTAGGTCACGGCCAGCCATTCGGCGAAACCGACCGCGGCGTGTTTGGAGACCGCGTAACCGGCCGCGCCGATCTGGGTGAGCAGCCCGGCGGCCGACGCCGTGGTGATGAAATAGCCCTCACCGCGCTGCACCCAGCCCGGGACCAACTGTCGCGCCGCCCGGATGTGGGCGCGCACGTTCACCTCCAGCACCCGGTCCCAGGCGGCGTCGTCGGCCAGGCCAGGGGCACCCATCACCCCGGCGTTGGCGAAATACAACTCCACCGGGCCGAATGTCCTTGCCGCGGTGTCGATCAGCGTCGTGATCACCGCCGGGTCGGCCACATCCCCGGCGACGGCGACCGCCGCCTGCGGGTGGCGCGCGGTGATGGCCGCGGTGGTGTGCCGGGCCGCCGCCTCATCGAGGTCGGCGACCACCACCCGGGCATGCCGGTCGGCCAGCGCGGTGGCGATCGCCGCACCGATGCCGCCGCCCGCGCCGGTGACCACCGCGGTGCGGCCGTCGAGCCTCATGCGGCGGGCTCGAAGTAACGGCGCGGGTTGGTCACCAGCATGGTGGTGATCTGATCGTCGGTGACCCCGCGCTGCCGCAGCGCGGGCAACACGTCGTCGCTGATGTGGGTGAAATTCCAGTTCGGCATCGCCGCGGTGCGGCCTTCCTCGGTGAACCAGTCGATGAAACACGACGCGTCGTGGGAGAGCACCATCTTCTCGGCGTAGCCCAGGCGTGCCAGCTCCGCGACGGTGTCGACGCGGTCCTCGAACGAGCACAGCAGATCCACGCCGAAGCGGTCCATGCCCAGATAGGAGCCGGCGTCGGCGAGTCGGCGCAGGTAATCCAGATCGGTGGTGTCGCCGCTGTGGCCGATCACCACCTTGGTCAGATCCACGCCCTCCTCGGCGAGCACCCGCTGGGCGACCAGCCCGGATTCGGTGTGCGGGTTGGTGTGCACGGTGATCGGGGCGCCGGTGGCCACATGGGCCTGGCCGACTGCGCGCATCACCCGCTCCACCCCCGGCGTCAGGCCCGGCACCTCGATGGCGCACTTGAGGAACGCCGCCTTCACCCCGGTGTCGGCGATGCCCTCGCGGATGTCGCGGACGAACAACTCCACCATCGGCTCGGGCATGTCTACGACGTTGCCCGGCCCCAGGTAGTGGAACTGGAACGGCACATCGTTGTAGGTGTAGATCCCGGTCGCGGCCACGATGTTGATGGCGACCTGATCGTTGACCCGTTGGATGCGGGGCAGATAGCGGCCGAGCCCGATCACGGTCGGGTCGACGATCGTCTCGACGCCGCGGGCCCGGCAGGCGGTCAGCTTGGCGACCGCATCGGCGATGCGGGCCTCCTCATCCCACGGGCTGGGGAAATCGGGGTAGTTGGCGCGGATCTCGGTACCGAGGATGAACACGTGCTCGTGCATCAGGGTGGGGCCCAAGTCCGCACTGTCCACCGGGCCGCGGACGGTGTCGACAGCAGTCATCGGCGCTCCTGGCGGTCGGGGCGTTTGTCTCTTCATACACCGCCGCGTCGGCCGCTGCTCCGCTATTGGGCGATCTGGCGGTTCTGGGGCGGCAGGCGGTAGCGGATGAGCCGAGAACTGTTGGCGACCACCGCCACCGAGGAGGCGTTGTGCAGAATCGCCGCCAGCACCGGGGAGAGCGCACCACCGGCACCGATGAGCAGGCCCGCGGCGTTGACCGCGATCGACATGCCGTAGTTCTGCCGGATCACGTCGACCGCACGCGCGCCCAGATCGCGCACGTCGAGCAGGCGCCGCAGGTCGTCGTTGGCCAGCGCGACATCGGCGGTCTCCACCGCGACGTCGGTGCCGGCCAACCCCATGGCGATGCCGATGTCGGCGGCGGCCAGCGCGGGCGCGTCGTTGACCCCGTCGCCGACCATGCCGACGGTGTATCCCTGGTCCTGCAGGTCGCGCACCGCCCCCAGCTTGTCTTCGGGCAGCACCTCGGCGCGCCAGTCGTCGATCCCGAGTTCGGCGGCGACCGCGGCGGCGGTCGCCGGGTGGTCGCCGGTGAGCATGACGATCCGGCGGACCCCGTGGGCACGCAGCTCGCCCAGCACCCCGGTCGCCTCGGGGCGGACCTCGTCGCGCAGGCTGATCAGCCCCACGAACACGCCGTCGACGGCCAGCAGCAGCGGTGTCTCGGCCTGCCCGCGCAGTTTGTCCACCCAGTCGGCGGCCTCGGCGGGGACGGCGACGTTCTCGCTGCTCAGCAGCGACGGGCTGCCCAGCAGCAGGGTGCGCCCGTCGGCCCAGGTGCGCATGCCCAGCCCGACCAGCACCTCGCACTCCTCGTGCGGCGGGATGGTGATGTGCCGTTCCTCGGTGGAGCGGATCACCGCCTCGGCCAGGGGGTGACGCGAGTGGATCTCCGAGCTGGCCGCATAGGCCAGCACCTGTTCGGGCTCCCAGTCCGGGTGCATGGCCACGATGTTGGTGACCACCGGGCGGCCCACGGTGAGGGTGCCGGTCTTGTCGAACACGATCGCGTCGACCCGTCCGGCCTGTTCCAGATGCGAGCCTCCCTTGATGAGGATGCCGCGCCGGGCACCGTTGCCGATCGCGGCGCTGATCGCCGTCGGGGTGGCCAGCCCGACCGCGCAGGGGCAGGCGATCAGCAGCATCGTCATCGCGCGGCGCACATCGCCGGTGACCACCAGGGTGGCTGCCGACAGGATGAACGACGCGGGAACGAAACGCCGCGAGAAGGTTTCGCCGATGGTCTGGATGGGGGCGCGGTCGTGCTGAGCCTCCTCGACGCGGGTGATGATGCGTCCGATCACCGTGTGGCTGCCGACCGCGGTGGCGCGCACCACCAACCGGCCGCGCATCACCACCGAACCGGCGTGTACCTGTGCGCCCGCGCCGACGCTGACCGGCAGCGTCTCGCCGGTGATCGCCGACTGGTCGATGACCGCCTCGCCGGCCACGACCGCGCCGTCGACCGGCAGGGCGACCTGTTCGTGGATGACCACCTCGTCGTCGATCTGCAGCGTGGCGATCGGGGCCTGCACCTCGGTGTCGTCGGCCAGCCGGATCCAGGCGGTGTCCTGCTGTCCGCGCAGCAGCTGCGAGATGGCCCGGCGGGTGCGCCGCAACGTCAGATCCTGGAGGTATTCGCCGATGTTGAGCAGCCACAGCACGGTCAGCGCGACCACGTTCTCGCGCAACACCAGGCTGGCCACGGTCGCCGCCGACACCAGCGCATCGGTGCCGGCGCGCCCGGAGCGCAGCGAACGCAGCGCGCCGCGCAGGAACGGGTATCCGGTGAAGATCGTGACCCCGGTGGCGACCAGCCGGCTCGACGGCCCCAGCAGCGGCGGGCGGGCGAAGGCGTAACGGCGAATCCCCAGCAGCGCCAACGCCGCACCGCCGATCGCCATCCGCAGCACCTCGGTGTTGCGCACCTCGGCCGAACGCGGCGGGCGCTGCGGGATCGTCGCGGCGGCCACCCGCCGGGCCGCGGTGACCGCGGCCACGATGGCGTCGCGGTCACCGCGTGACGGCGAGTACCACACCACCACCGAACCGGTGCGCGGATAGGCGTGCACCCCGCGCACCCCGGCCACCTCGTCGAGGGCGTCCTCGACGGCCACGGCGCGACGGGAGTCCCCGCGCAGCCAACCGACGCGCAGACGCAGGCGTCCCGCGGCGTCGGAGACGACGACCGGTGCGGTGTCGGTGCTCATGGGGGCCGATCAGTGCTCGTGATCGTGCGCGGCCGGCGCATCGAGGGTGGGGGCGGGGGCCTCCTCGCCGAGACGGTCCCGCGCCTCGGCCACCACGTCGGCGACCTTGAGCCGGGCGGTCTCGGCGACCTCCTCGGCGCGCCGGGTGCCGCGCAGCCCCCACTCGGTGGCGGTCACCGCGCTCTCGTGCAACGGTGCCTTGGCCGCCGCCTTCTTCAGCGCCTCATAGGCGGTCACCCCGACCAGCCCGGTCACCACCGCGCTGCCCGCCTTGCCCAACAGACCCCACGCCGCCATCGCGGACCCCTCTCCAGTCATGTCATCCGGTCCGCACCGACATTAACATCGATACATTGCTATATCAACATATATTCCCGCGGGTGGTTTTCTCGGTCTGCGCGCGGCGTGCCATCGCGGCCGGGTCGGGGTGCGTGACCTGCACCAGCGAGCCGCCCACCGACAACACCGCCAGCAGATGGTCCACCAGCTCGGTGGGGGTGTCCCAGGTCGCCGTGGAGAGCACCCGGTCGGTGGCCACCACCGCGTGGGCGTCCGCCGACCGGTGGCACGCCGCGAGCAGATCGCCGACCGTCATGCCCGCCAGCGCCGGCCCGGGGTCGGTCTCCGCGGCGATCTGGTCACCGTGCACCCGCACCGCGGTGGCGTAATCGGTGACGCCGATCGGCAGATCGGGCACCGGGCGGCCGAACGGATCCAACGAGAGCACCGCCACCTCGCCGCCGCCGGCGGCGGCATCGGCGGCATCGAGGCGCTCGACGGTGCACAACGCGATCTCGGCGTCGAGGCCCGCGAGGTCGTCGGCGCGCTCAGCGGGGACCAGCAGCGCCTCCGCGCCGATCCACCACACCCCGAACAGCACCGCGGCGGTCTGCCAGTGCGCCGGCAGCAGCACCGCGACCCGGCTGCCGGGCCCGGCGCCGAGTTCATCGCGCAACAGGTTGCCCGATTTGGCGGCCCAGTTGGCCAGGGTGGCCGCCGACAGCTCGATCCGTTCACCGGTGGCGTCGTCGTAGTGGGTGATGCGCGGACCCACCGGGTCGGTGCGCAACAAGGGCTCGAGAATCGCTCCGCTGACCGTGGTCACTCTCGCCAGGCTAGTTCACGCACTTGGGATCCGCCGAGCCCGCGGTCAGGATCGGTGACGGGGGCGGGGACTCGTCGCCGTCGGCGGCGCTGAGCGCGCTGTAGTCGCCGTAGTCGCCGCCGGAGACGTAACTGCCGTCGGAGCCCGGGCCGGTGTAGTCGGTGGCCAACAGGACCCGCACGGTGTTCGGCGGCAGCGCCGGGTCGGCGACGACGGTGAGCCCGCCGAGTTCCTCGGCCACCGCCTGCACTCCGAGGTCGCCGGCATCGGTGGCCTGCACCTGGCTGGTGGTGACCGGCGCCCCCTCGTTGTTGGCGACACTTCCGGTATTGAACCCCTTGGCCGCCAATACTTCCGAGACTGCCGACGCCAGGCCGTTGATGTCGGTGTCGTTGAACACGTTGACGGTGGTGTCGGACGGGGAGTAGGCCAACTCGTCGGTTTTGCCGTCGGCCTGTTCCTGCAGCAGGCCCTCCACCCAGTCGGCGACCACGTCGGGGTCGACCTGCACCACACTGTGCATGCCGTCCTCGGTCCAGCCGTTCTCCCGGATCACCGGGATGGTGGCGAACGCGACGTTGCCGGCCGACAACTTCTGCAGTTGGGTGGCGAATTCCATGATGTCCCAACCGGAGGAGATCACCACCGACCGTTGGATGGCCTGCTGCAGGCGGTTCAGCGTGGCCGGGCTCGACAGCGTCTTGCCGGAGATCACCTTGTGGGCCAACTCGGCCATCACCGCCTGCTGGCGCACCACGCGGTCCAGATCGCCGCGTGGCAGATCGTGGCGCTGGCGTACGAAGCTCAATGCCTGTGCGCCATCGAGGGTTTGCCACCCGGCAGGAAAGTCCGCGCCCGACAGCGGCTCGTAGACCGCTTCTTTCAGGCAGACGTTCACCCCGCCGAGGGCATCGGTGATCAGGGCGAAGCCCAGCAGCCCGATCTCGGCGTAGTGGTCGATGGTGACCCCGGTCAGCTCGGTGACGGTGGCGATGAGGGCCTCGCGGCCGGCCTCGACGGCGCGCTGCTCGACCTGCGGGTCCTCCATTCCGGCGGCGACGAGCGCTTCGCGCTCCGCCAGCTTGGTCTCGCCGTACACGCCGTTGATCTTGGTCATGCCCATGCCGGGTGCCTTGACGTAGGAGTCGCGCGGGATCGAGATCGCGGTGGCCGATTTCCCGCTGTTGGGCACGCGGATCAAGATGATCGTGTCGGTGTTGGTCGCTTCTTCGTCGCCGGCCCGCAGGGTCGCCAATTCCTCTGGGGTCAGCGGGTTGCCGTGCGCATCGGTGCGACTGTCGTTGCCGACCAACAGGATGTCGATGGCGCCGTCGTCGCCGCCCTGGCCGAGCAACGGGGTCGACATGTGGAAGATGCCCCCCTCGAAGGAGCGAATTGTGGTCCACGCCACGCCGGTGCCCAGCACGACGCTGACGGCGGCAATCGTGGCGATCACACGTGCAAGACGCTCCATGGGCATCGATTCAGGTTACGTCGCCTCGCCCCGCATTCCCGGTAGCCGCGGTCGGCGTGCCAAACTTGGGCGGTGTCCGATCGGGTGGTGATCACCGGTGCGGCCGGTCAGCTCGGCCGCGCCCTGGCCGCCGTGGCCGCCGCCGGGGGCCGCGACGTCGCGGCGTTCACGTCCGCGGACTGGGACATCACCGACCCGGCGGCGGCGCGGGCCCATCTGCGCGCCTCGGATGTGCTGGTCAACTGCGCGGCCTACACCGACGTCGACGGTGCCGAGAACGACCCGCAGACCGCACACGCGGTCAACGCCACCGGTCCGCAGAACCTGGCCACGGCGTGTGCGCGGGCCGGCGCGCGGCTGATCCACGTCTCCACCGACTACGTGTTCGGCGGGGGGCCGCCCGGCGGGTCCGCGCCGGCCGACCGCCCGCGCACCCCGCAGGACCCGGTCGCCCCGGTCAACGTCTACGGCGCGAGCAAACTCGCCGGGGAGCGGGCGGTGCTCGCCGCGCTGCCGGGCGCCCACGTGCTGCGCACCGCCTGGGTCTACACCGGTGGGGTCGACGACGGTGACTTCGTCGCCGTCATGCGCCGGCGGGCCGCCGGGCAGCAGACCGTGACCGTGGTCGACGACCAGATCGGCTCGCCGACCTACGTGGCCGACCTGGTGACCGCGGTGCTCGAACTCATCGACGCGGGCCCCGCCGAGCCGGGCGCGGCGCTGCGCCACGCCGCCAACCGGGGGGCGGTCAGCCGGTTCGCGCAGGCACGGGCCGTCTTCGCCGCCCTCGGCGCCGACCCCGAGCGGGTGCGCCCGGTCTCGAGTGCGCAGCGGGTGCGCCCGGCGCCGCGCCCGCGGTACTCCGCGCTGGCGTGCGCGGGGGTCACCCCGCTGCGGGACTGGCGGCAGGCGCTGGCCGCGGCGCTGGCGGCGCGCCCTCTATCCTCAACGCCGTGAGTGCTGCGCTGACGGTGGTGACGGTCACCTACTCGCCGGGATCCCATCTGGACCGGTTCTTGGCGTCGTTGGCGCTGGCCACCGAGCGCCCCGTGCAGGTGATGCTCGCCGACAACGGCTCCACCGACGGCGCACCGCAGGCGGCGGTGGCCGACCACCCCGGGGTCCGGTTGTTCGAGACCGGCGCCAACCTCGGCTACGGGACCGCGATCAACCGCGCGGTGGCCGAACTCGACCCGTCCGCCGAGTTCGTGGTGGTCGCCAACCCGGACGTGCAGTGGGGGCCGGGCAGTATCGACGCGTTGCTGGCCGCCGCCGACCGGTGGCCGCAGGCGGCCAGCCTCGGCCCGCTGATCCGCGACCCCGACGGCGAGGTGTACCCGTCGGCGCGACACCTGCCGAGCCTGGTGCGCGGCGGGATGCACGCGGTGGTCGGCCCGGTCTGGCCGCGCAACCCGTGGTCGACGGCCTACCGGCAGGAACGGATGGCGCCCACCGAGCGTCCGGTCGGGTGGCTGTCGGGGGCGTGTCTTCTGGTCCGGCGTGCCGCGTTCGACCAGATCGGCGGGTTCGACGAGCGCTATTTCCTCTACATGGAGGACGTGGATCTCGGCGACCGGTTCGGCCGGAGCGGCTGGCAGAACGTCTATGTGCCGTCCGCGGAGGTCCTGCACGCCAAGGGCCACTCGACCGGACGCGACCCGGCGCGCAACCTGGCCGCCCACCACGAAAGCACCTATATTTTTCTGGCCGACCGTCATGCCGGCTGGTGGCGGGCGCCGCTGCGCTGGACGATGCGCGGGGCGCTGGCTGCGCGGGCCCGGCTGGTGGTCCGCGGCTCACGACGGCGACTGGCGAAAGGGCGGCACTGATGGCAGACGATCGACCGGTGGACGCGGTGGTCCTGGTGGGCGGCAAGGGCACCCGGCTGCGGCCGTTGACGCTCTCGGCGCCCAAACCGATGCTGCCGACCGCCGGGCTGCCGTTTTTGACCCACCTGCTGTCGCGGATCGCCGGCGCCGGGATCGAGCATGTCGTCCTGGGCACCTCCTACAAGCCCGACGTGTTCGAGAAGGAATTCGGCGACGGCTCCGCACTCGGGCTGCAGATCGAATACGTCACCGAGGAGACCCCGCTGGGCACCGGCGGTGCGATCGCCAACGTCGCGCCGTTGCTGCGCGGGGACACCGCCATGGTGTTCAACGGCGATGTGCTCTCCGGTGCGGACCCGGGCCAGCTGTTGGCCTATCACCGGCAGAAGGCCGCCGACCTCACCCTGCACCTGGTGCGGGTGGGCGACCCCCGTGCGTTCGGCTGTGTGCCCACCGACGCCGACGGTCGGGTGACCGCCTTTTTGGAGAAGACCGAGGACCCGCCGACCGACCAGATCAACGCCGGCTGCTACGTGTTCTCCCGCCGGCTCATCGAGCGGATCCCGCGGGGCCGGGAGGTGTCGGTGGAGCGGGAGGTGTTTCCCGCGCTGCTGGCCGACGGCGCGGTCAGCGTCTGCGGCTACGTCGACGCCACCTACTGGCGCGACATGGGCACGCCCGAGGATTTCGTCCGCGGCTCGGCCGACCTGGTGCGCGGGCTGGCCCCGTCGCCGGCGCTGGGCGAGCACCGCGGGGAGAAACGCGTGCACGACGGCGCGGCGGTCAGCCCCGGTGCGGTGCTGATCGGCGGCACCGCGGTCGGCCGGGGCGCGGAGATCGGGCCCGGCGTGCGGTTGGACGGCGCGGTGGTGTTCGACGGGGCCCGCGTCGAGGCGGGGGCGGTGATCGAGCGCTCGATCATCGGGTTCGGCGCCCGGGTGGGTCCGCGCGCGCTGATCCGCGACGGGGTGATCGGCGACGGTGCCGACATCGGCGCCCGCTGTGAGCTGCTGCGCGGCGCCCGGGTCTGGCCGGGCGTGGCCATCCCCGACGGGGGGATCCGCTACTCCTCGGACGTCTGAGCGGCCCGCGCCGCCAGGTAGGCCAACGCCGCGTCGGTGTCGGCGGGCAGCGCGGTCAGCGGCCACCAGCGCAGATCCAAAGACTCCGCACTGATCCCGATCCGGGCGTCGGCCGGCGCCCGCGCCACGAACTGCAGATCCAAATGACGGGTGGGCACGCCCAGCGAGCAGGTCAGCGGATGGACGTGGATCGCGACCAACTCCGGATCCATTCGCAACGCGGAGATCCCGGATTCCTCGGTGGCCTCGCGGGCCGCGGCGGCGACGATGTCGGCGTCGTCGGACTCACAGTGCCCGCCGAGCTGGACCCAGCGGCCCAGGCGCGGATGCAGGGTCAGCAGCGCATGGACGCCGAGGTGATCGAGCACCAGCGTCGAGGCGGTGACGTGGCCCGGCACGCAGTCGCGGGCGCAGGCGTCGGTGCGCGCCTCCACGAACGCCAGCACGGCGTGGCGCAGCACGTCCTGGGCGGCGTCGGGGGCCGACCACTCGGTGAGCAGCCGAATGGTCGACTCGCGCACGCTCATAGGACCACCAACTGGTCACCGACGGTGGCCGGTGGCCGCGGACTCGGCGGCCCGTCGACGGGATAGCCGATCGCGACCGCACCCATCGGCTCCCACTGCGCCGGCAGATCCAACTCGGTGCGCACCAAATCGGCGGCGAAGATCGTCGACCCGATCCAGCAGCTGCCCAGCCCGCGTGCCGCCAGCGCCACCAGCAGCGCCTGGACCGCCGCACCGACCGCCACGGTGAACATGGTGTGTTCGGCAGCGGTGCGAGACGCGTCCGGGTAATCGTGGGCCCCTTCGGGGACCAGAAACGGAACGACGACTTCTGGTGCGTCATATAGGATCTGGCCGCGCGCGACGCGCCGTTCGATGACGTCGGCCGGGCGTCCGTCGGCGGCCAGATCGGCGCGCCACCGATCCTTCATCCGGTCCAACAGGGCGGTGCGCACTGCGCGGTCGCGCAACCAGACGAACCGCACCGGTCGGGTGTGGTGCGGCGCCGGGGCGGTCAGCGCGTCGGCCACCGAGGCGGAGACCAATTCGGCGGGGACCGGCTCGCCGGCGAACCGGCGCACCGAGCGGCGCATGAGCAGCGCGTCGCGCCGGCCCTGCTCGAGAGCCTCGGCGGTGCCGAGCCAGAACAGGTCGTCGGTGCCGCGGCGCACCAGCGCCTCGGCGGTGGACCCGTCGTCGGCGGACGGCATGCCGCGCACCACCGCCACCGGGATGCCGGTCAGCTTGCCCTTGACCAGGTCGGCGGCGGCGGCGACCTCGTCGGCCACCGCGATCTCGGTGACCTGCAACTCATTTCCGTGTCCGTCGACGGCTCCGGAGTAGGAGTGCAACACCGCCAGCCCGCTGGCGCCGATCGCCACATCGATCTGTCCGGTGCGCCAGGCGCGGCCCATGGTGTCGGTGATCACCACCGCCACCGCGACCCCGTGTCGCTCGCGCAACCGGGTGCGCAGAACACGGGCCGAGGTGTCCGGATCGGTCGGCAGCAGCGCCAATTCGGTGCCGCCCACGTTCGAGCCGTCCACCCCGGCGGCGGCCTGCACCAGACCGTTGCGGTTCTCGGTGATCAGTGTGCGGCCCTTGCGGGCCAGTACCCGCACCGCCTCGGCGTCGATGAGCCGGCGCCGCAGGGCGTCGCGCTGCTCGGGGTCGCTGGGGGCGCTCACCATACGGCCCTCGCATTTGGAGACCACCTTGCTGGTGACCACCACGATGTCGCCGTCGCGCAGCCACGGCGCGGCCGCGGCGATCGCGGCGGCCAGGTCGTCGCCGGGGGCGAAGTCGGGGAGTCCGGGGACCGGCAGGATCTGCATCGGTGCCGCGCTGCCGTGCTCAGCCATCGAGGCCTGCAAGTCGCAGTCCGGCGCGCACCATCTCCGCCGTCGCCTCCGGGTCGGTCATCAGCAGCGGCACCGCCTGCACGGTCACTCCGTCGGCCTCGCCGCCGTCGGTGCCGTCGCCGTCGTCGACCAGCCAGTAGTCGAGGACACCGGTGGTTTTCCGGGAGCCGTAGAGCGCGCCGACCGCCGCGGCGCTGGTCTGCACCCCGATCGTCGACAGACACTGGTCGGCCATGCCGCGCAACGGTTTTCCGGCGATGATCGGGGAGTAGCCGACCACCGGGGCCGGCGTGGAGCGCAGCGCGGCGCGCACACCGGGCACGGCCAGGATGGCGCCGATGCTCACCACCGGATTCGACGGGGCCAACATCACCACGTCGGCGTCGGCGATCGCCTCGGCGACCCCCGGCGCGGCCCCGGCGGATTCGGAGCCGACGAAGGCGAAGCTGTGGGTGGGCACGGCCGCGCGGTGGCGCACCCACCACTCCTGGAAGTGGATCGCGCGCTGCTCGTCGTCGGCCGGGTCGGTGATCACCACGTGGGTTTCGCAGCGATCGTCGCTGACCGGCAGCAGCGTCGCGCCCAACGGCCACCGGTCGCAGAGTGCCCCGGTGATCTGCGACAGCGGGTAGCCGGCCCGCAGCATCTGGCTGCGCACCAGATGGGTGCCCAGGTCCCGGTCGCCGAGGGCGAACCAGTCCGGCTGCACCCCGTAGCGGGCCAGTTCCTCCTTGGCGTGCCACGTCTCGTCGCGATGACCCCACCCGCGTTCGGGGTCGACGACCCCGGCCAGGGTGTACATGCACGTGTCCAGGTCGGGGCAGATGCGCAGCCCGTGCATCCAGGCGTCGTCGCCGACGTTGACCACCGCGGTCAGCTCGTGGGCGCCGGAGCGGGCGGGGGCGGCGAACCGGCCCAGGCCCAGCAGCCGCTGCACCCCCAGCAGGAATCGGGCGCCGCCGACCCCGCCGACCAAAACCGTGATCTTCACACCGATCGACACTACTGTTCGGTAATCAAGGGGGCGCGCCGAGGATCGGGTGTGGCCAAGATGACAGGGACTCGCCGGTCACAGACACGCCCGGGTTTGATCACGAGATGATATGGAAATGCGGCCAAGAGCTTGACCGCGGCATCCAACCCGTGTCTAATCACATCAGTGTCATTTCGCGGTTGGCCAGCCGAAATCGGTGCCCCAGACCGAGATTCGATCACTTGTTCGAATCGAGATGGCCGCACATCACCAATAGTGGGCGAACTTTGATGATCAACGAAACCAGGTGAGGAGGCGGAGCGTGTCCATCGAGCACCTTCCGGGCGATATGGGACCAACACCGCACACTGAAACCGGATCGGCGATTCCCGGGGGGCGGGCACGACCACATCTGAGTCTGGTGGCGGACACGCCGGACGCCTTCGGCGACGATCTGTTCGACATGGACTCGGCCACCCGCGAGGAGTGGCAGGACCGCGCGCTGTGCGCGCAGACCGACCCCGAGGCGTTCTTCCCGGAGAAGGGCGGATCGACCCGGGAGGCCAAGAAGATCTGTCAACGCTGCCCGGTGCGCAACGAGTGCCTGGAGTACGCCCTGGCCCACGATGAGCGATTCGGTATCTGGGGTGGGCTCTCCGAGCGGGAGCGCCGTCGGCTCAAGCGCGGCATCATCTGAGCCGGCGCGCTAGTCGCGCTGATCATCGTCGATCGTCGGGTCGATGACCGACGGATCGACGTCGAGATAGGTGGCGACCTGGGCCACCAAGATGTCATGGAGCAACTCGGCGAGATCGTCGGGATCTTTCGCGCGCCGTTCGATCGGCTTGCGGAACAACACGATTCGCGCCCGCGTGGCGTTTCCCCGCACATCGACGCCGGCCGGGATGAGCCGCGCCAAGGCGATCGGGCCGTCGGCGACGACCTCCGGCGGCCACTGCACGGTGTCGGGATCCTTGGCCGCGATGCGCGGGATCTCATCGACGGCGACGTCGAGGGCGGCCACCCGATCGGCGAAGCGGCGCTCGATCGGCTCGTAGGCCTCCAGCACCGCCATGTCGAACCGTTCGGCGCGGCTGCGCCAGCCCGGGACGGTGGGGGGAAGCAGCGGGCCCCGCATCTCCCGGCCGCGCCGACTGGCCGCGGAACGCCGATCGCTCACCGGGCCGATGGTAACGGTTGCACATCGCCGCAGCCCCGGTTGCGCGTGTCCGGCGCGGCGAGGGTTGCGTGCCACGATAGCCTCGGGCTGTGAGTGTTCCCCGTCGCTGCTGCCGGCCCGGATGCCCGCACTATGCGGTGGCGACGCTGACGTTCGTCTACGCGGACTCCACCGCGGTTGTCGGCCCGCTCGCCACCATGCGCGAACCCCACTCGTGGGATCTGTGCGTCGGGCATGCCGGTCGCATCACCGCGCCGCGCGGTTGGGAGCTGGTGCGCCACGCCGGCCCGCTGACCGCGCCCACCGACGACGACGACCTGGTGGCGTTGGCCGACGCGGTGCGCGAGAGCCACGGCGGGCACACCGGGGTGGCCGCGGCCACCGGGTTCGCCCCGCAACCGGCGCCCACCGGCGGCGAGGCGGCCTCGGGATCGCGGCCCTCGGGGCGTCGGCGCGGCCACCTGCGGGTGCTGCCCGACCCCGGCTGACCCCGGTCTGCCCGCGCGCCGGGAGCCCCGCGGTCACGGCGGCGGTGCGCGCCGCGCCCGGTAGGCTGATCCCCACGCGAGTCCCCTCCCGTCAGGAGCACAGTCATGTCCCGGCCCGCCGCGGCTGTACACCGTGTGATCAAGGCCTATGACGTGCGCGGTTTGGTCGACACCGAGATCGACGAACCGTTTGTCGCCGAGGTGGGCGCCGCGTTCGCGACGCTGATGCGCGGCGAGGGGGCGACCCGGGTGGTCGTCGGCCACGACATGCGGGCCAGCTCGCCTCGGCTGGCCGCCGCGTTCGCCGCCGGGGTCACCGGCCAGGGGCTCGACGTCGTGCGGATCGGGTTGGCCTCCACCGACCAGCTCTACTTCGCCTCCGGACGGCTGGACTGCCCGGGCGCGATGTTCACCGCCAGCCACAACCCGGCGGCCTACAACGGCATCAAACTGTGCCGGGCCGCCGCCCGGCCGGTCGGTGCCGACACCGGCCTGGGCGACATCGGCGAGCAGGTCATCGCCGGGGTGGGCGCCTACACCGGCGCGCCGGGATCGCTGGGTGAGGCCGACGTGCTCGCCGACTACGGTGCCTACCTGCGATCGCTGGTCGAGACCACCGGCTGGCGCCCGCTGCGGGTCGCGGTCGACGCCGGCAACGGCATGGCCGGGCACACCGCGCCGGCGGTGCTGGGGGTGATCGAGGCGGTGACGCTGCTGCCGCTGTACTTCGAGCTCGACGGGACCTTCCCCAACCATGAGGCCAATCCCTTGGACCCGGCGAACCTGCGGGATCTGCAGGACCAGGTGCGCCGCAGCGGTGCCGACATCGGGTTGGCGTTCGACGGCGACGCCGACCGCTGTTTCGTCGTCGACGAACGGGGCGAGCCGGTCTCGCCGTCGGCGGTGACCGCACTGGTCGCCGAGCGGGAGCTGCGCCGCGAGCCCGGCGCCACCGTCATCCACAACCTCATCACCTCCCGTGCGGTGCCGCAGTTGGTGGCCGAGACCGGGGGCACGCCGGTGCGCTCGCGGGTCGGGCACTCCTACATCAAGGCGCTGATGGCCGAGACCGGCGCGATCTTCGGCGGCGAGCACTCGGCGCACTACTATTTCCGCGACTTCTGGGGTGCGGACTCGGGCATGCTGGCCGCCCTGCACGTGCTGGCCGCGCTCGGCGGCCAATCGCGGCCCTTGTCGCAGCTGGCCGGCGCCTACCAGCGCTACGCCGCGTCGGGGGAGATCAACTTCACCGTCACCGACGCCGATCGGGCGGTCGCCGCGGTGCTCGCCGCCCTCGACGGCCGGATCCGCGCCACCGACCGCCTCGACGGGGTCACCGTCGATCTGGCCGACGGCAGCTGGTTCAACCTGCGCAGCTCCAACACCGAACCGCTGCTGCGGCTCAACGTCGAAGCCGACACCGACGCCGCCGTCGCCGCCCTGGTCCGCCGGGTCGGCGAGCAGATCACCGCCGCAGAACCGGAGACCGCGCCACGGTGAGCCCGCAGCAACCCCTGATCGATCTCGATGACGGCGATGGACTTCTCACCGCCGACGCCGACGGCCTGCTGCGGGCCGCGGCCATGGCCGGTGCGCAGGTGCGATCGACCGCCGCGGCCGTCGCCGAGGGGGCGCTGGCCGACATCGGCGGCCGGGAGCCGGCGCGCACCCTGATCTGGGTCGGCGGGCGCGGCACGGCCGGCAGCGCCGGGGCCCTGCTGGCCGCGCTGCTGAGCGGGTCGGCCGGCCAACCGGTGATCGCGGCCGGGGAGGCCCCGCCGTGGATCGGCCCGCTCGACGTGCTGGTCGTCGCCGGTGACGACCCGGGTGACCCGGTCTTGGTGGCCGCCGTGGCGCTCGGGGTGCGCCGCGGAGCCCGGGTGGTGATCGCCGCCCCCTACGAGGGTCCGTTGCGCGACGCCGGAGCCGGGCGCGCCGCGGTGCTCGCGCCGCGCATCGGGGTGCCCGAGCCGCTGCGGCTCACCGGGTATCTGGCTGCCGGGCTGGCGGTCGCCGGCGCGGTCGACGTGCGGGTCTCGGCCGATCTGGGCGCCCTCGCCGACGCGCTCGACGGCGAGGCGTTGCGCAGCGGCGCCGGCCGGGAGGTGATCACCAACCCGGCCAAAGCGCTGGTGGAACGCATGGCCGGGCGCCGGGTCGCGCTGGCCGGCGACGACGCGGCGACGCTGGCGTTGGCCGCCCACGGCAGCGCCACCCTGCTGCGTCTCGGGCACACCGCGGTCGCGGTGACCGGGCTGGCCGACGCGATAGCGGCGCTGCGGACGGGGGCCGACCCGCCCGATAGCATCTTCCACGACGAACAGATCGACGGCCCGCCTCCGGTGCGGCTGCGGGTGCTGGCGTTGACCCTCGCCGACCAGCGCACCGTGTCGACCGCGCGGACCGCCGGGTTGGCCGGCGTCGAACTGGTCGGGGCCGGAGACATCGCCGAGCGGGCGGGAGGCCAGGAGGGAGACGAGGTGGCCGCCGACAGGCTGATCGAGGCGGGAGCGGTTCCGGCCGAACAGCAACTGGGGGTGCTGGCCGTGCGGCTGGAACTGGCCGCGGTGTATCTGGGTCTGGGCGCCGGGACAGACGGGGGATAGTTCAAGCCGTGGAACTGTTACGCGGGGCGATTCGCACCTACGCCTGGGGATCGCGCACCGCCATCGCCGAATTCACCGGCCGGACGGTGCCGGCCCCGCACCCGGAGGCCGAGCTGTGGCTCGGCGCCCATCCCGGCGACCCGGCCTTCCTGCGCACCGAAGCCGGGGACACGTCGCTGCTCGACGTGCTGGCCGAGGACCCGGCCGGCCAACTCGGCACGGCGGCACTGGACCGCTTCGGTGCCGCGTTGCCGTTTCTGGTCAAGGTGCTCGCGGCCGACGAGCCGCTGTCGCTGCAAGCGCACCCCAGCACCCGGCAGGCCGTCGAGGGCTTCCGTCGTGAGGAGCGGTCCGGGGTGGCACGCAACTCCCCGGTGCGCAACTACCGCGACACCAGCCACAAACCCGAACTGTTGGTCGCGTTGCAGCCGTTCGAGGCGCTGGCCGGCTTCCGGCCGGTGGCCCGCACGGTCGAGCTGTTGCGGGCGCTGGCGGTCTCCGATCTGGATCCGTTCATCGAGCTGCTCGACGGGCACGCCGGCGATCAGGCCGACGCCGACGGTCTGCGGGCCCTGTTCACCACCTGGATCACCGCGCCGCAGCCCGACCTCGATGTGCTGGTGCCGACGGTGATCGAGGGGGCCATCCACTACGTCGGTTCGGGGGCAACCGAATTCGGCGACGAGATGCGCACGCTGCTCGAACTCGGCGAACGCTACCCCGGTGACGCCGGCGTGTTGGCCGCGTTGCTGTTGAACCGGATCCGGCTCAGCCCCGGCGAGGGGATCTTCGTGCCCGCCGGCAATCTGCACAGCTACCTCAACGGTGTCGGTCTGGAGGTGATGGCCAACTCCGACAACGTCTTACGAGGTGGGCTGACACCCAAGCACGTCGACGTGCCGGAGTTGCTGCGGGTGCTCGACTTCACTCCCACCGAGGAGTCGGCGCTGCGCGCACCGACCCGGCGCGACGGGTTCGCCACCGTCTACCAGACCCCCACCGAGGAGTTCGCGGTGGCCGCCCTGCGCCTCGACGGCGACGATCTGGGCCATCAGGTCGATGCGCCGTGCCCCTACGACGGTCCGCAGATCCTGGTGGGCACCGAGGGCTCGACGACGGTCTACGCCAAGTCGGGCACGGTGACCCTCGACCGCGGGACGGCGGCCTGGGTGGCCGCCGACGACGGGCCGATCCGGCTCTCGGCGCGCCGGCCCGCCACGGTGTTCCGGGTCACCGTCGGCCTGTGAGGCGGCGCGCCGGCGTGCGGCCGGTCCCGGCGGGGGCGCGGAGGTGAGCGCCTCCACGCGGGCGATCGTGGCCGCCTTGAGCGCCAATGCCGGGATCGCGGCCGCGAAATTCGTCGGCTTCGCCATCACCGGCAGCTCGGCGCTGCTGGCCGAGGCGGTGCACTCGGTGGCCGACACCGGAAACCAGGGCCTGCTGCTGTTCGGTCAGCGGGCCGCACGTCGCGCCGCCGACACCCTGCACCCGTTCGGGTACGGGCGCAGCCGCTACTTCTGGTCGTTCGTGGTCGCGTTGGTGTTGTTCACCCTCGGGTCGATGTTCGCCCTCTACGAGGGCTACCACAAGATCGGCCACCCCACGGCGGTGACCAGCCCCGCGGTGGCGATGACGATACTCGCGGTGGCGATAGTGCTGGAGGCCTACAGTTTTCGCACGGCGGTGCACGAGTCGCGGCCGTTGAAGGCCGACAGCAGCTGGTGGCGGTTCATCCGCACCTCCCGCAACCCCGAGCTGCCGGTGGTGCTGCTGGAGGACGCCGGGGCGCTGATCGGGTTGGGCCTGGCGCTGGCCGGGGTGAGCCTGACCCTGGTGACCGGCGATCCGGTCTGGGACGGGGTGGCCACCGTCGGGATCGGAATCCTGCTGGGGGCGATCGCGGTGGTGCTGATGGTCGAGATGTACAGCCTGCTCATCGGGGAGGGCGCCACCGGTGCCGAGGACCACACCATCCGCACCGCCTTGGCGGCGACCCCGCACGTCGAGCGGGTGATCCATCTGCGCACCCAGTACCTGGGCCCCGAGGAGATGCTGGTTGCGGCGAAGATCGCGCTGCGCCCGAGGATCCCGCTGGCGACCGTCGCCGCCGCCATCGACGACGCCGAGGCCCGCATCCGCGCGGCGTTGCCGGCGGCCCGGGTGATCTACCTCGAGCCCGATCTGGACCGCACCGACGCCGGGTGACCACCGGCGCAAGGAGGGACGATGACCGACCGGCGGCACCGCTGGCGCATCAAGTCGGTCGAGCAGTCGATCGCCGACACCGAACAGGCCGGCACCCGGCTGCGGCGCGACCTGACCTGGCGTGATCTGACCGTCTTCGGGGTGTCGGTGGTGGTCGGGGCCGGGATCTTCACCGTCACCGCGTCGACGGCGGCGGATCTGACCGGCCCGGCGATCTCGCTGTCGTTCGTGATCGCCGCCGCCACCTGTGGGCTCGCGGCGTTGTGCTACGCCGAGTTCGCCGCGACCGTGCCGGTCGCCGGCAGCGCCTACACGTTCTCCTACGCCACCTTCGGCGAGTTCACCGCCTGGATCGTGGGCTGGAACCTGGTGCTGGAGTTCGCCCTGGGCACCGCGGTGGTCGCCAAGGGGTGGTCGAGTTATCTGGCGACCGTGTTCGGGTTCGGCGGGGGCACCGTCGCGGTGGGCCCGGTCGCCCTGGACTGGGGCGCGTTGCTGATCGTGGTCGTGGTCGCCGTGCTGCTGGGGCTGGGCACCAAGCTGTCGTCGCGGTTCTCCGCGGTGATCACCGCGCTGAAGGTGGCGGTCGTCGTGCTGGTGGTGGTCGTCGGCGCCGGCTACGTCAAGGCCGCGAACTTCACCCCGTTCATCCCGCCCGCCCGGGCCGCGGCGGCCGGCGGCACCGGCTTGGACCAGTCGGTGTTCTCGCTGCTCACCGGCGCGACCAGCAGCCAGTACGGCTGGTACGGGATGCTCGCCGGTGCGGCGATCGTGTTCTTCGCGTTCATCGGGTTCGACGTGGTGGCCACCACCGCCGAGGAGACCCGCAATCCGCAGCGCGACGTCGCCCGCGGCATCCTGGCCTCGCTGGGCATCGTCACCGTGCTCTACATCGCGGTCTCGCTGGTGCTCTCCGGGATGGTCTCCTACACCGATCTGCGCGACGCCGGTGGGGCCGCGCCCAACCTGGCCACCGCGTTCCTGCTCAACGGGGTCACCTGGGCCGGCACGGTGATCTCGGTGGGCGCGCTGGCCGGGCTGACCACGGTGGTGATGGTGCTGATGCTCGGCCAGTCGCGGGTGGTGTTCGCGATGGCCCGCGACGGGCTGTTGCCCCGGTCGCTGGCGCGCACCGGATCGCGCGGCACCCCGGTGCGGATCACCGTGCTGGTCGCGGTGCTGGTGGCGCTGGCCGCCTCGGTGTTCCCCATGGACAAGCTCGAAGAGATGGTCAACGTCGGCACCCTGTTCGCGTTCGTGCTGGTCTCGGCGGCGGTGATCATTCTGCGTCGCACCCGTCCGGATCTGCCGCGCGGGTTCCGCGCACCGTGGGTGCCGGTGCTGCCGGCGGTGTCGATCCTGGCCTGTGGCTGGCTGATGCTCAACCTCACCGCGCTGACCTGGGTCCGGTTCGGGGTCTGGATGGTGCTCGGGGTGGCGCTCTACCTCGGGTACGGGCGGCGGCACTCGCGCATCGGTGCGCGCCGCGCGGACCGCGCCGGCGTCGACGACCCCGACCAACGATCTTTACAAATATAAGGTCAATGTCTAGACATAAGACAAATATACTTGTAATGTCCACTTGTGAGGTGGCCGAACCCACAAGGAGGAAGAGCAGTGAGCGTCCAGAGCGCTGTACCCATCGCACCCGCGCCGAGCGCCCCGGGGTGGCGCGACAAGAAGCGCTACCTGTGGCTGTTGGGTCTGATCGCGCCCACCGCGTTGTTCGTGGTGCTGCCGATCGTGTGGGGACTCAACCAGGCCGGCTGGCACACCGCCGCCCAGTCCTTGTTCTGGATCGGGCCGTTTTTGATCTACGTGCTGCTGCCGATTCTGGACCTGCGCTTCGGCGCCGACGGCCAGAACCCGCCCGATGAGGTGATGGCGCAGCTGGAGAACGACCGCTACTACCGCTACTGCACCTACCTCTACGTCCCGTTCCAGTACCTGAGCGTGATCCTGGGCGCCTACCTGTTCACCGCGTCGAACCTGAGCTGGCTCGGCGTCGACGGCGCGCTGGGCTGGCCGGCCAAGATCGGGCTGGCCCTGTCGGTGGGGGCGTTGGGCGGCATCGGCATCAACACCGCCCACGAGATGGGACACAAGAAGGCGACCCTGGAGCGCTGGCTGTCGAAGATCACCTTGGCGCAGAGCTGCTACGGGCACTTCTACGTCGAACACAACCGCGGCCACCACGTGCGGGTGGCCACCCCGGAAGACCCGGCCTCGGCGCGGCTGGGCGAATCGTTCTGGGAGTTCTTCCCGCGCAGCGTGTGGGGCGGGCTGCGCTCGGCGCTGCACCTGGAGGCCGCGCGGCTGCGCCGGCTGGACCGCACCCCGTGGGACCCGCGCACCTGGGCGCGCAACGACGTGCTCAACGCCTGGGCGATGTCGGTGCTGCTGTGGGGCGTGCTGATCGCGGTGTTCGGGGTGGGGCTGGTCCCGTTCGTGCTCATCCAGGCGGTCTACGGGTTCTCCCTGCTGGAATCGGTGAACTACCTGGAGCACTACGGGTTGCTGCGGGCCAAACGCCCCAACGGACGCTACGAGCGCTGCACCCCCGAGCACAGCTGGAACTCCGATCACATCGTGACCAACCTGTTCCTCTACCACCTGCAGCGCCACTCCGATCACCACGCCAACCCGACCCGGCGCTACCAGACGCTGCGCAGCATGGACACCGCCCCCAACCTGCCCAGCGGCTACGCCTCGCTGATCGGGCTGACCTACCTCCCCCCGCTGTGGCGCCGGCTGATGGACCACCGGGTGCTGGCCCACTACGACGGCGACGTCACCCGGGCCAACATCGCCCCGCGGCGGCGCGAGAAGATCCTGGCCCGCTACCCGGCGGTCGGCTGAGCCGGCACACCGTTGCCACGACCACCGTCGCCACGACCGAAAGGAGCACCGATGACCGGCTACAAACTGTTCCGCTGCCTGCAGTGCGGCTTCGAGTACGACGAGGCGCAGGGCTGGCCCGAGGACGGCATCGAGGCGGGCACCCGCTGGGCCGACATCCCCGAGGACTGGAGCTGCCCGGACTGCGGGGCGGCCAAGGCCGACTTCGAGATGGTCGAAGTCGCCCGTCCGTGACCGCCACCGCCGGTGCAACGACTAGTCTCGCCCGGGTGAGCCGAAACCCCCGAGTGCCCTACGCCGAGGCCTCGCGGGCGCTGCTGCGCGACTCGGTGCTCGACGCCATGCGCGAGCTGCTCGGCAGCCGCGATTGGTCGTCGATCACCCTCGCCGATGTCGCCGGGGCCGCCGGGGTGAGCCGCCAGACCATCTACAACGAGTTCGGCTCCCGTCAGGGCCTGGCGCAGGGGTATGCGCTGCGGCTGGCCGACCGGCTGGTCGACATGATCGACATCGCGATCGAGGGCAACGTCGGTGACCTCAACGCCGCGTTCCTGGAGGGGTTCCGGCTGTTCTTCGCGGCCTCGGCCGCCGACCCGCTGGTGGTGTCCCTTCTGACCGGCGCGGCCAAACCCGATCTGCTGCAGATCATCACCACCGACAGCGCGCCGATCATCACCCGCAGCGCGGCCCGACTGACCACGACGTTCATGCACTCCTGGGTGCGGGTCAGCGAGGACGACGCCGGCATTCTGGCGCGGGCGATCGTGCGCCTGGCGATCAGCTACGTGTCGATGCCCCCGGAGTCCGACCACGACGTGGCCGCCGATCTGGCCCGGTTGTTCACCCCCGTCGCCGAGCGCTACGGCGTCATCGACGCCGACTGACCCCGCCGCGGTTGACCGTTCGCGGCCGCCGGTAACGTGGATCGCGCCACGAACGTGACCCGATCGACTGTTTCCTCAAAGGGGCCTGAAATGACTGTGACCGCCGACACCCGCAACAGCATCGACTACAAGGTCGCTGACCTGTCGCTGGCCGAGTTCGGGCGCAAGGAGATCCGGCTCGCCGAGCACGAGATGCCCGGGCTGATGGCGCTGCGCAGCGAGTACGCCGAGGTGGCGCCGCTGCGGGGCGCGCGGATCTCCGGATCGCTGCACATGACGGTGCAGACCGCGGTGCTCATCGAAACCCTGGTGAGCCTCGGCGCGGAGGTCCGCTGGGCCTCGTGCAACATCTTCTCCACCCAGGACCACGCCGCCGCCGCGGTCGTCGTCGGCCCGCACGGCACCCCCGAGGAGCCGCAGGGCACCCCGGTGTTCGCCTGGAAGGGCGAGACCCTCGAGGAGTACTGGTGGGCCGCCGAGCAGGCCCTGACCTGGCCCGGTGAGCCCGCGAACATGATCCTCGACGACGGCGGCGACGCCACCATGATGGTGCTGCGCGGCGCGCAGTACGAGAAGGCCGGGGTGGTGCCGCCGATCGAGGACGACGACCCGGCCGAGTGGAAGGTGTTTTTGACCCGGCTGGCCGAGCGGTTCGCCGCCGACAACACCAAGTGGACCACGCTCGCCGAATCGATCCAGGGGGTCACCGAGGAGACCACCACCGGCGTGCTGCGGCTCTACCAGTTCGCCGCGGCCGGCGAGCTGACCTTCCCGGCGATCAACGTCAACGACTCGGTCACCAAATCCAAATTCGACAACAAATACGGCTGCCGACACTCGCTCATCGACGGCATCAACCGCGCCACCGACGTGATGATCGGTGGCAAGACCGCCCTGATCTGCGGGTACGGTGACGTCGGGAAGGGCTCGGCGGAGTCGCTGCGCGGCCAGGGGGCACGGGTCATCGTCACCGAGATCGACCCGATCAACGCGCTGCAGGCGCTGATGGAGGGCTACGAGGTCAAAACCGTCGAACAGGCCATCGGCGAGGCCGACATCATCGTCACCACCACCGGCAACAAGGACATCATCACCCTCGAGCACATGAAGGCGATGAAGAACCAGGCCATCCTGGGCAACATCGGCCACTTCGACAACGAGATCCAGATGGCCGCCCTGGAGCGGTCCGGGGCGACCCGCGACACCCTCAAGCCGCAGGTCGACGTCTGGACCTTCGGCGACACCGGCAAATCGATCATCGTGCTCAGCGAGGGCCGGCTGCTCAACCTGGGCAACGCCACCGGGCACCCGTCGTTTGTGATGAGCAACAGCTTCACCAACCAGGTGATCGCCCAGATCGAGCTGTGGACCAAGGGCGACGACTACGACAACGAGGTCTACCGGCTGCCCAAGCACCTCGACGAGAAGGTGGCCCGCACCCACGTGGAGGCCCTCGGCGGCACGCTGACCAAGCTCACCAAGGACCAGGCCGAATACATCGGCGTCGACGTCGAAGGCCCCTACAAGCCCGACCACTACCGCTACTGATTCCCGCGCCCCCGCGCCCGGGGGCCAAGGGCGACGCCGAAGTCCCCGCACGCCCGGCGTGCGGGGACTTCGGCGTCTCGCACGCCGGGCAGAGCGGGCCCACCGGTTAACCTCGGGGGAGGAGGATGCGATGAGTGGCGCGGTCCGGGTCTTTGTGGTCGACGACCACGAAGTGGTGCGCCGCGGCCTGATCGACCTGCTCGGCGCCGACCCCGACCTCGACGTGGTCGGCGAGGCCGGCTCGGTGGCCGAGGCGCTGGCGCGCATCCCGGCGGTCACCCCCGATGTCGCGGTGCTCGACGTGCGCCTGCCCGACGGCAACGGCATCGAGCTGTGCCGGGAATTGTTGGCGCGTCTGCCCGATCTGCGGTGTCTGATCCTGACGTCGTTCACCTCCGACGAGGCGATGCTGGATGCGATCCTGGCCGGCGCCAGCGGCTACGTCGTCAAAGACATCAAGGGCATGGAGTTGGCGCGGGCGGTCAAAGAGGTCGGCTCCGGCCGATCGCTGCTGGACAACCGGGCGGCGTCGGCACTGATGGCCAAGCTGCGCGGCGCCGAGGTCGCCCCCGATCCGCTCTCCGGGCTCACCGACCGGGAGCGCACCCTGCTGGGTCTGCTCGCCGAGGGGCTGACCAACAAACAGATCGCCGACCGGATGTTCCTGGCGGAGAAGACGGTCAAAAACTACGTCTCGCGGCTGCTGGCCAAACTCGGGATGCAGCGCCGCACCCAGGCGGCGGTGTTCGCCACCAAGCTGCAGCGCGGCCGGCCCGCCGTGGACCGGTGAGCGCCACCGGCGGCGCCCGCCGCGACACCGAGGACCCGGGGGTGGCGCCGGTGCGCCGCACCCTGTCGCAGCTGCGGTTACGCGAACTGCTCGGTGAGGTGCAGGAGCGCGTCGAGCAGATCGTCGAGGGCCGTGACCGCCTCGACGGGCTGGTCGAGGCGATGCTGCTGGTCACCACCGGGCTGGACCTCGACGCCACGCTGCGCGCCATCGTCTCCGCGGCGACCAACCTCGTCGACGCCCGCTACGGGGCCCTGGAGGTCCACGACCGCCACCACCGGCTGATGGAGTTCGTCTACGAAGGCGTCGACGACGAGACCGTGGCGCGCATCGGACGGCTGCCCGAGGGCCACGGCGTGGTGGGCGCGCTGATCAACGATCCGGCCCCGATCCGCCTCGACGACCTCGCCGAGCATCCGGCGTCGGTGGGTTTCCCGGCCCACCACCCGGTCATGCGCACCTTCGTGGGGGTGCCGATCCGGGTGCGCCACCGGGTGGTCGGCAACATCTATCTGACCGAGAAGGCCGGCGGCCAGCCGTTCAGCGAGGACGACGAGGTGCTGCTGCAGGCGCTGGCCGCGGCGGCCGGCAGCGCGATCGCCAACGCCCGGCTCTACGAACAGGCCAGGGCCCGCCAGTCGTGGATCGAATCCACCCGCGACATCGCCACCGAGCTGCTCTCCGGCAGCGACCCGGCGACCGCGTTCCGGCTCATCGCCGAGGACGCCGCCAAGCTCACCGGCGCCGACGCCGCGCTGGTGGCGATCCCGGTGCGCCACAGCGACACCGACCCGCCGGAGGAGCTGCTGGTGATCGAGACCGTCGGGTCCGCGACCGCCGGTCTCGGTGGGCGGATGGTCCCGGTGGCCGACACCGTGGTGGGCGCGGCGTTCACCGACCGCCGCCCCGACCGGGTGGACCGCCTCGTGCTGGCCGGTGTCGACGGGCCCGGTCCGGCGCTGGTGTTGCCGCTGCGGGCCACCGACACCGTCGTCGGGGTGGTGGTGGTGATGCGCGGCGCCGACGGTGTACCGTTCCGCGACGACCACCTGGAGATGATGGCCGCGTTCGCCGATCAGACCGCGCTGGCCTGGCAGCTGGCCACCTCGCAGCGGCGGATGCACGAACTCGACGTGGTCAGCGACCGGGAGCGCATCGCCCGCGACCTGCACGACCAGGTCATCCAACGGCTGTTCGCCGTGGGGCTGTCGTTGCAGGGCGCGATCCCGCTGGCGGGCTCGGCCGATGTCGAACAGCGGCTGGCCGCCGCCGTCGATGACCTGCAGGACGTCATCTCCGAGATCCGCACCACGATCTTCGATCTGCACGGAACGGCGGTGACCCGGCTGCGCCAGCGTATCGACGCGGTCCTCGCCCGGTTCGCCGACGCCGGGCCGCGCAGCAGTGTGCACTTCGCCGGTCCGCTCTCGGTGGTCGACGGCGCGTTGGCCGACCACGCCGAGGCGGTGGTGCGCGAGGCGCTCAGCAACGTGGTCCGCCACGCCGGCGCCACCACGGTCAGCGTGCAGGTGCGCGTCGACGACGAACTGTGCATCGAGGTCAGCGACGACGGGTGCGGCCTGCCCACCCCGATCACCCGCAGCGGGCTGCGCAACCTGGCGCTGCGGGCCGAACAGTCCGGCGGCGCGTTCAGCGTGCAGAACCGGCCAGCGGGTGGGACCGTGCTGCGGTGGTCGGCACCGCTGCTGGCGCAGTAGCGTCGTCGACCCACGCGACGGTGTCGGCCGATCCGGGCTGGGCCGGGGTCGCACCGGCGCAGAGTCGCCCCGGCGGTGCGGCACGGTGGTCGGCAGCCGCGGTGGTGCGCACCGTCACCCCGGCGCGGGCGGCACGCGCGGCCATCAGCGCGAGATCGCCGGGGGCGACCGGCCAGTCGCTGTAGGCCCGCCGATCGGTGCGCCGGCGGGGGATCGCCGCGGCCAGCATGACGTCGACGTGTTCGACGCGACAGCGGCAGATCTCCAGCACCGCCAGCAGCGCCGGGTGGGCAGGGTCGGGAAGGCGGGCCACGGTGGCGCGCCAGCCCA
Source organism: Mycolicibacillus parakoreensis (assembly GCF_022370835.2). The sequence continues at coordinate 2,921,815 of NZ_CP092365.1, read as the reverse complement.
GCGCGGCGAACGCCACCACCGCGTGGTGCGGCGCCGTACCGCAACTGAGCACCAGGTCCCGGCCCTCGGGATCGGCGTGGGGCGACCGCCGGGCCTCGTCGGCCCACAGCTGCACCCGACGGTGGTCGCCGGAGTCGAGGACCCGCCAGCGCCACGGCTGGGAGTTGTGCACCGACGGCGCGCGCATCGCCAGCCGCAACGCGGTGCCCACCGTGGTGGTGTCCGGCATCTCAGCCGAACGCGGAACCGTCTGCCGCGCCATCCTCGCCCCACCTTCCCGTCGCCCCCACCGGTGCCGGCGGTGTCGCCGTCGAGGTCCACGCTGCCGCGCGCCGCCCGGTGCGGGCAGGGGCCGAAGCCTCTTGCCGGGAGGGACTTTCGGCCAGGGAACCGGCTCGACCGGGGACTTCTGGCCCTGGCGGGCGACCCCGGCGAACCCCGATAGTGGGGGCACAGGGTGTCGCCGCACTGGGAGGTTGGGGCCGTGAACCACGAGAACCGCATGACCACTCTGGACGCCGGGTTCCTGCAGGCGGAGGACTCCGACCCGCACGTCAGCCTGGCCATCGGGGCGCTGGCCGTGCTGACCGGACCGGTCCCGGAGCAGTCCGCACTGCTGTCCACCCTGGGCGAGCGGATGGCCGCCTGCCCCCGCTTCAAACAGCGCGCCCGGGTGCGCCCGTTGGACATCGGCCCCCCGGAATGGGTCGACGACGACGACTTCGATGTGGCCGATCACGTGCGACGCATCGGCGTTCCCGCCCCCGGCGGCGAGAGCGAGCTGCACGCGCTGGTCGCCGAGATGATGGCGTGGCGGCTGGATCGCGCTCGACCGCTGTGGGAGATCTGGGTCATCGAGGGCCTTGCGGAGGACCGCTGGGCGATGCTGATGAAGGTCCATCACTGCATCGCCGACGGCATCGCCACCGCCCACATGCTGGCCGGCCTGTCCGACGACGGGGTCGCCGGCGCCTACCCGGTCCCCGAGGGCGCCGAGGCGGCGGTCGAACTGCCGCGCCCGGGGCCCCGCGGGGACTGGTGGACCGGGTTGCGCGACGCGTCGGTGTCGACGGTGGCGGCGACCGCCCGCGCGGTGCGCGGGGCCGGCGAGATCGCGGCCGGACTGCTCCGTGCCGCACCGGCGTCGTCGCTGAACGGGCCGATGACCAACCTGCGCCGCTACGCGGCGGTGCGGGTTGGGCTTCAGGACGTCCGGCGGGTCTGCCGGACCTTCGACGTGACCGTCAACGATGTGGCCCTGGCCGCCCTCGCCGAGAGCTACCGGGCCACGCTGATCCGGCACGACGAGATTCCGCAACACGATTCGCTGCGCACCCTGGTTCCGGTGTCGGTGCGCGCGGCCGGCGACCTCGACAAGGCCGACAACCGGGTGTCGGTGATGCTGCCGTATCTGCCGGTGGAGGAGGCCAACCCGGTGCAGCGGCTGCGGATGGTGCACGCGCGGCTGTCCCGCACCAAGACCACCGGGCAGCGGCAGGCCGGCGCCGCCGTGGTCGGGATCGCCAACGCCGTGGTGCCCTACCCGCTGACCGCGTGGGCGGTGCGGCTGGCGACCCGGCTGCCGCAGCGCGGCGTGGTGACGCTGGCCACCAACGTCCCCGGGCCGCCGCACCCGCTGACGATCATGGGCTGCCCGGTCACCGCGGTGCTGCCGGTGCCGCCGATCGCGATGCGGCTGCGCACCGGGGTGGCGGTGCTCAGCTACGCCGACCACCTGTACTTCGGTGTCCTGGCCGACCACGACGCGCTGCCCGACATCGACGACTTCGCCGGCGGTATCGGCGTCGCGGTGTCCCGACTGGTGGCGGCCAGCAAGCGGCGCAAGACCGCGCGTGACCGCCGGGGGTTGCAGCTGGTGGTCAACGCCTGACCGCCGGCGCCCGCGTTAAGCTGCGCGGATGCTGATCGCGATCGAGGGGCTCGACGGCGCCGGCAAACGCACCCTGGCCCGCGGGTTGCACACGGCCTGGCAGCGCCGGGGCCTGGCGGTGGCCACCCTGGATTTCCCCCGCTACCACCGGTCGGTCACCGCCGATCTGGCGGCCGAGGCCCTACACGGCGAGCACGGCGATCTGGCGTCGTCGGTCTACGCCATGGCGGTGCTGTTCGCCCTGGACCGCGCCGGCGCCGTCGACGAGATCGCGGCGTTGCGCGCTCGCCACGACGTGGTGATCCTGGACCGCTACGTGGCCTCCAACGCCGCCTACAGTGCGGCGCGGCTGCACCAGGACGCCGACGGCGCGGTGGTCGGCTGGGTCGAGCGCCTGGAGTACGGGCGCCTGGGGTTGCCGCGCCCGGACCGTCAGGTGCTGCTCGACGTCTCGACCCGGCTGGCCGGCCGGCGGGCCCGCCACCGTGCCACCGCCGAGAGCGACCGCGCCCGCGACGCCTACGAACGCGACGACGGTCTGCAGCGGCGCACCGGCGCCGTCTACGCCGGGCTCGCCGCGGCCGGCTGGGGGGGTCGCTGGCAGGTCGTCGGTGGCGGCGACGTGGCCGTCGACCCCGCCGAATTGGCCGCGACGCTGCTCACCGGCGGATAACTCGGCGGTCCCCGGCGTGTGGTAGCCGCGTTTTGTCGCGTTTTGGTGACAACATGGAGCCCATGAAGCAAAGGATCCTCGTCGTCGACGACGACGCGTCGCTGGCTGAGATGCTCACCATCGTGCTGCGTGGGGAGGGCTTCGACACCGCGGTCATCGGCGACGGCACACAGGCACTGACCGCTGTGCGTGAACTGCGGCCCGACCTGGTGCTGCTGGATTTGATGCTGCCCGGCATGAACGGCATCGACGTGTGCCGGGTGCTGCGCGCCGACTCCGGGGTGCCGATCGTGATGCTGACGGCCAAGACCGACACCGTCGACGTGGTGCTCGGCCTGGAGTCCGGGGCCGACGACTACATCATGAAGCCGTTCAAACCCAAGGAGCTCGTGGCGCGGGTGCGGGCGCGGCTGCGCCGCAACGACGACGAGCCCGCCGAGCTGCTCTCGATCGGGGACATCGAGATCGATGTGCCGGCCCACAAGGTGACCCGGCAGGGCGAGCAGATCTCGCTGACGCCGCTGGAGTTCGACCTGCTGGTGGCGTTGGCCCGTAAACCGCGGCAGGTGTTCACCCGCGATGTGCTGCTCGAACAGGTGTGGGGCTACCGCCACCCGGCGGACACCCGGCTGGTCAACGTGCATGTCCAGCGATTGCGGGCCAAGATTGAGAAAGATCCGGAGAACCCCCAGGTGGTGTTGACCGTGCGAGGAGTGGGCTACAAGGCCGGACCTCCGTGATCGGCGCCGTCGGGGCGGTACCCGGGGCGCCCGGCGGGACTGAGGAGTATCCGGGGTGATCTGGAGTTCACGGCGCCGCATCCGCCGCTCTCCGCCGCTGCTGCGGGGGCTGAGCGCGGTGAGCCGCGCGGTGAGCGTGATCTGGCGGCGCTCGCTGCAGCTGCGGGTGGTGGTGCTGACCCTCGGGTTGTCGCTGGCGGTGATCCTGGTGCTCGGCTTCGTGCTCACCAACCAGGTCACCGACCGGGTGCTCGACGTCAAAGTGCGGGCGGCCACCGAACAGATCGAGCACGCCCGCAACGCGGTCAGCGGCATCGTCGGCGGTGACGAGGCCCGCTCGCTGGATTCCAGCCTGCAACTGGGTCGCAACACGTTGACGTCCAAGGTGGACCCGAGTTCGGGGGCCGGGATGGCCGGCCCGTTCGACGTGGTGCTGGTGGTGCCCGGCGACGGGCCCCGGGCGGCGACCGCGGCGGGGCCGATCAGCCAGGTGCCCGGCCCGCTGCGCGAGTTCGTCCGGGCCGGGCAGGTCAGCTACCAGTACGCCACCGTGCAGACCGCCGGGTTCTCCGGCCCGGCGCTGATCGTCGGCAGCCCCACCCACTCCAAGGTCTCCAACCTGGAGCTGTACCTGATCTTCCCGCTCAACAGCGAGCAGACCACGATCAAGCTGGTGCGCTCCACCATGGCCACCGGCGGCCTGGTGCTGCTGGTGCTGCTCGCCGGCATCGCGCTGCTGGTCTCGCGGCAGGTGGTGCTGCCGGTGCGGGCGGCGGCGCGCACCGCCGAGCGTTTCGCCGAGGGCGACCTGACCGAACGCATGCCGGTGCGCGGCGAGGACGACATGGCGCGGCTGGCGGTGTCGTTCAACGACATGGCCGAGAGCCTGTCGCGCCAGATCGAACAGCTCGAGGAGTTCGGCAACCTGCAGCGCCGCTTCACCTCCGATGTCAGCCACGAGCTGCGCACCCCGCTGACCACGGTGCGTATGGCCGCCGATCTGATCCACGACCACGCCGACGACCTGGATCCGGCGCTGCAGCGCTCCACCGAGCTGATGGTCAACGAACTCGACCGGTTCGAGATGCTGCTCGCCGATCTGCTGGAGATCTCCCGCCACGACGCCGGGGTGGCCGAGCTGTCGGTGGAGGCGATCGACCTGCGGGCCACCGTCGCCGCGGCGCTGGAGAGCGTCGGACATCTGGCCGCCGACGCCGGGGTGGACCTACAGATGGATCTGCCCGAGGCCGAGGTGATCGCCGAGGTCGACAACCGCCGCGTCGAGCGAATCCTGCGTAACCTCATCGCCAACGCGATCGACCACGCCGAGCACCAGCCGATCCAGATCCGGATGGCCGCCGACGAGGACACCGTCGCGGTCACCGTGCGCGACCACGGTGTGGGCCTGCGCCCGGGGGAGGAGAAGCTGGTGTTCAGCCGCTTCTGGCGGGCCGACCCGTCGCGGGTGCGCCGCTCCGGAGGCACCGGGCTGGGCCTGGCGATCAGCGTCGAGGACGCCCGCCTGCACCAGGGCCGGCTGGAGGCCTGGGGGGAGCCGGGCAACGGGGCGTGCTTCCGGTTGACGCTGCCGCTGGTGCGCGGCCACAAGGTCACCACCAGCCCGCTGCCGCTCAAACCGCTCGGTCCCGAGCGTGCCGGGCGCCCCGCCGAGCCGGCCGAGGGGAGCCGCTGATGCGCCGGCTGCTCTGCGCCCTGCTGGCCGTCGTGGCCGCCGCCGGCATCACCGGCGGCGCCGCCGGCTGCGCCGGGGTGCCCAACTCGTCGTCGCCGCAGGCGATCGGCACCGTCAAACGGGCCGCCCCGCCCAACCTGCCCAAACCGACCCCGGAGATGGACCCGGAGGTGTTGCTGCGGGAGTTCCTCAAGGCCACCGCCGACCCGGCCAACCGGCACCTGGCGGCCCGGCAGTTCCTCACCCAGGCCGCCTCCGACGCCTGGGACGACGGCGGGCGCGCCACCTTGATCGACAACGTGGTGTTCACCGCGAAGCGGTCGGCCGAGGCGGTCACGGTCACGATGAGCGCCGACATCCTGGGCACCCTCTCCGACGTCGGGGTGTTCGAGACCGCCGAGGGCACCCTGCCGGACCCCGGGCCGATCGAGCTGGTGAAGACCGCGGAGGGCTGGCGTATCGACCGGGTGCCCAACGGGGTGTTCCTGGACTGGAAACAGTTCCAAGACACCTACAAACGCCACACCCTGTACTTCGTCGACCCGACCGGGCAGACGGTCGTGCCCGACCCGCGTTACGTGGTGGTCTCCGACCCCGACCAGCTGGCCACCGAGCTGGTCTCGAAGATGATCGCCGGACCGCGTCCCGAGCTGGCCCGCTCGGTGCGCAACCTGGTGGGCGCGCCGCTGCGGCTCAACGGCCCGGTGACCCGCGCCGACGGCGGCACCGTCGGGGTCGGACGCGGCTACGGCGGCGCCCGCATCGAGCTGCAAGGGCTGTCGACCTCGGACCCGAAGAGCGCGAAACTGGTGGCTGCCCAGCTGATCTGGACGTTGGCGCGCGCCGACATCAAAGGCCCGTACGTGATCGACGCCGACGGTGCGGCCCTCGATGAGCGCTTCGCCGACGGCTGGACCACCGGCGATGTCGCCGCGACCGATCCGGGCGCGGCCGACGGGGCGGCCGCCGGGTTGCACGCGCTGGTCGACGGCTCGCTGGCCGCCGTGGACGGCCAGCACTTCGTCAAGGTGCCCGGCCCGTTCGGCGCGACCCCCGACCAGACCGGCGCGGCGCTGTCGCGCGACGGTCGGCGCGCCGCGTCGGTGGTGACCCTGCGCGCCGGGGCCCCCGACTCGGCGGCCACCCTGTGGATCGGCGATCTGGGGGCCGCCCCCGGAAAAGCCGCCGAGGGCCGCACCCTGTCGCGGCCGAGCTGGGCGCTCGACGGCGCGGTCTGGGTGGTCGTCGACGGCACCCTGGTGCTGCGGGTCATCCGGGAGTCGGCCTCCGGGGAGCCGGCCCACATCGCGGTGGACACCTCGGCGGTGGCCGCGCAGTTCCCCGGCGCCATCAGCGAGCTGCAACTGTCCCGCGACGGCACCCGCGCCGCGCTGGTCGTCGCCGGTCAGGTGATCCTGACCGGGGTGGAGCAGACCGACAACGGCCAGTACGCGCTGACCTATCCGCGCCGGCTCGGGTTCGGGATGGGCTCCTCGGTGGTGTCGCTGTCGTGGCGCACCGGCGACGACGTCGTGGTCAGCCGCGACGACCCGGCCCACCCGGTGTCCTACGTCAACATCGACGGGGTCAACTCCGACGCCACCGACCGCAACCTCACCACCCCGGTGTCGGTGATCGCGGCCAACCCGTCGGCGGTCTACGTCGCCGACCCCCGGGGGGTCATGCAGTTGTCGGCCTCCAGTCCGCCCGACGAGCAGAGCTGGACGCCGGTGCCGGCGTTCCAGGTGCCCGGCGCGCTGCCGGTGCTGCCCGGCTGAGCCGACCCGCTGGTCACGCCGCCCGCGGGTCAGTCGCGGCGCTCGCCGCCGAGCAGGCCGGCGGCCTGGTGCAGCAACTCCGGATGTTTGAGGAACGGGGTGATGATGTCGACCGGCAGCGGGAACACCACCGTCGAGTTCTGGTCGGCCCCGAGCTCCAGCAGGGTCTGCAGGTAGCGCAGCTGCAGCGACGCCGGGCTCTTCGAGAGCGTCTCGGCGGCCTGGCGCAGCTCCTCGGAGGCCTGCAGCTCGCCGCGGGCGCTGATCACCTTGGCCCGGCGTTCCCGCTCGGCCTCGGCTTCGCGCGCCATCGCCCGCTGCATGGATTCGGGGATCTCGACGTCCTTGATCTCCACCACCCGGACCTCGATGCCCCACGGCTCGGTCTGCTTCTCGATGATCACCCGCAGATCGGCGTTGAGATCCTCCCGGTGGGCCAACAGGGTGTCCAGGTCGGCGCGCCCGAGCAGCGACCGCAGCGTCGTCTGCGCGATCTGGGAGGTCGCCACCGCGTAGTTCTCCACCGCCAGGATCGCCTTGAGCGGGTCGACCACCTGGAACATCACCACGGCGTTGACCCGGGCCGGCACGTTGTCGCGGGTGATCAGCTCCTGCGGCGGGATGGTCAAGGTGACCACGCGCTGGTCGACCCGGACGATCTTGTCGGCCAGCGGCAGCAGGAACTTCAGCCCCGGCCCATACAGCGGGCGCACGTGCCCCATCCGGAAAACCACCCCGCGCTCGTACTCGCGCAGCACGGTGAGGCAGACCAGCCCCACCACCGCCAGAACCACCAGCACCGCACCGGCCACGGTGCCCATCGCTGCGCTCACTGGTCGCTGTTCTCCTTCTCCGCGTACCCGCCGCCCCAGCGCGTCGAGTAGCGATCGATCGCGGCGGCCGCCTGATCCTCCAGCACCGTGCGGTGCGGAAGGTGCTCGGGGGCGTTGGCCGGACTGTTCCACAGGTGGCGCAGCAGCGGCAACGCCCCGACGACCACGAGCGTGATCGCGGTGCCCAGCACCAGGACCTCCGACGGGGTGTGGTTGACCGTCAGTGTCGCCCCCGGCAGCAGCACCCCGAACCCGGCCACCGCGCAGGCGATCCCGCGGTGGAACCGTCCGGTCTCCGAATACGGCCACGGGTCGACCTCGCGACTGATCTCCCGACCCCGCTCGGAGGTGGTGCAGGCGTCTTTGACCGGGCAGCTGTTGCACACCGACGGCGTGCCCCGGTAGCGCATCACCCGGTTCTGCGGGTCGAACGAGCTGGGCCACAGCCACTGGTCCTCCGGGCAGACCCAGGCGTCGTGGTCGGGGTGGTAGACGAACCCGCCGGTGCGCCACTGGGCGGCGCGCGCGGAGGTGCGCCGGGCCATGTGGTCGAAGCCCCAGGCGATGGCCAGCAGGATCAGCGCGTACCCGGAGACCAGCCAGACCCACGCTGCCGGTGCGGTCATGCTCAGTCCTTCGCCGCGGGCTCGGCCGTGGGCAACTCGGTGTACAGCGCGTTCTCCGGCAGCTCGTCGACGGTGATGCCGGAGCGGAAGTTGCGCAGCGCGACCCAGGCGATCCACACGAACGGCAGCACACCGCCGGCGATGAGGATCACATCGCCGGGCAGTCGCAGCCACTCCAGGACCGAGTTGCCCGGCTGGGTGAGGTAGCCCAGCGAACGGGCCTCGAAGTAGCCGGTGTTGACCGAGTGGAACAGTTGCAGCACGCCCAACGGCAGCAGGGTGACGAACACCATCCATGCCAACCCGATGTTCATGCACCAGAACGAGATCCGGGCCAACCTCTCCGGCCACTGCTGCGGCGGGATGACATAGCGGAACGCGAACATCGCCAGTGCCACCGCCAACATCCCGTAGACCCCGAGCATCGCGCCGTGGGCGTGGTTGGCGGTCAACGCGGTACCGATCTCGTAGTAGGACACGATCGGCAGGTTGATCAAGAACCCGAAGATTCCGGCGCCCAGGAAGTTCCAGAAGCCGACCGCGACCAGGAACATCACCGCCCAGCGGGCCGGGAACGGCTTGCCGTCGCCGGCCTCCTGGCGTGAGCCCAGTTGCAGGAACGCCCACGCCTCCACGGTCAAAAACGTCAGCGGGATCACCTCGGCCGCCGAGAAGAACGCCCCCAGCGCCATGTGCTCGACCGGGGTGCCGGAGAAGTACAGGTGGTGCATGGTCCCGATCACCCCGCCGGCGGAGTACAAGATGATGTCGAGGAAGATCACCCCGAGCGCGACCCGCTGGCGCACCACCCCGAGCAGAACGAACATGTAGGCGACCAGCACCGTGGTGAACAGCTCCAGGAAGTCCTCCACCCACAGGTGCACCACCCAGAACCGCCAGAAGTCGGCCACCGAGAAGTGGGTGTCGGAGCCCGCCAGGAGCCCGACCGCGTAGAACGCCGGGATCGCCAGGCCGGTGAAGAAGAACAGCCACGGCAGGTTCATCTTCGAGGTCGTGGCCAAGGTGCCGCGCATCCCGCGCCAGATGATCGCGATCCACAGGAACAGCCCGGCCACCAGCAGGATCTGCCACAGCCGCGGCAGGTCCAGGTACTCCCACTGCTGGGAGAACAGCCCGCCCTCGGGGATCACGTTGAAGATCGAGAGCGCCTCGGAGATCAGCGATCCGACGACCACCACGGCGACCGCGCCCAACAGGGCGTAGGCCAGCCAGTGCTGGCGGCGCGGCTCGCGGCGGGTGATGAACGGAACCAAAAAGATGCCGCCGGCCAGGAACGCCGCCGCCGTCCAGAACAGCGACAACTGGACATGCCAGGTGCGCGCCAGGTTGTAGGGCAAGATCTTGGCCAGGTCGATGCCGTAGAACGCCGACAGGTCGGCGCGATAGTGCTCCACGGCCCCGCCGAGCAGGGTCTGGGCCAGATACAGCACCGAGACCACCGCGAAGAACCAGACCGCGGCGCGCTGCGACTTGGTCAACCCCACCTCGCCGGGCTGCTTGAACGACAGCTTGGTCATCTCCGCGCCGTGCCAGCCGAGGTTCTGACTCCAGCGCCCGTAGATCGCGAACATGATCCCGGTGCCGCCGAGCAGCGCGATCAACGACAGCACCGACCACACCACGATCGACCCGGTGGGTCCGTTGTCCACCCGCGATTCCGCGGGCCAGTTGTTGGTGTAGCTGTAGTTGTGGCCGGGGCGCTCGGCCGCCGACGCCCAGGCCGTCCACGCGAAGAAGGCGGTCAGATCGCGGATCTCGCCGGGATCGGTGACCATCTTCGGCAGCAAACCGTATTTGGTGGAGTCCTCGCCGAAGTAATCGGCGTAGTAGCGTTCGATATCGGCGAACGCGCGGGCCTGTTTGTCGGTGAACACCAGCGTCTTGGTGTCGGCGTTATACCGGTTGGTCCGGAATTCGTTGACCACCGCCTCGTGCGGATCGGCCAATCCCTGATCGCGGAATTGATCGGCCACATTGTCGGTGGCCAGTCGCAGATATTCGGCGGTGTAATCGGGCCCCAGATAGGCGCCGTGGCCGAGCACCGACCCGTACTGCATGAGCCCGCGGGCCTGGAACAGCTCCTGGCCGTGGGTGATCTGCTCCCCGGTGAACAGCTGCTGGCCGGATTCGGTGACCACCTTCTGCGGCATCGGCATGGAGGCGGTGTAGGTGCGGTAGACCAGGATGCCCATCACGAAGAACCCGAAGATCATCACCAGGGCGACCCCCTGGAGCCAGCCCTTGCTGATCAGCGGCTGCGACGGTGAGGACGATCCCGGGGCGACGGATTCGGTGGTGGCCATGGCACGAACTCCTCGGGGATCGGTGCGGGCGGTGAGGGGGCTGAATGTCGCGCAATTGCGACGTAATTTAACACCTCGATTGCGGTGTTTCCCTGGTTATTCGCATCACGACTACTACAACCTGTAGTTTTCATCACGAGCGGTTGTCACCGCGGCACAGCACCCTGTAAAGGTGCTCGATTTGGTGTTGCCGGTGCGCTGCGGCGGCTGCGGCGCCCCGGCGACCCGGTGGTGCGCGCGGTGCGCGGCCGAGCTGGCGGTGCGTGCGGACCATCCGCACCTGATCAGCCCGCGCGTGGACCCCGGGGTGCCGGTGTTGAGCCTGGGCCGCTACGCCGGGGCGCGCCGCCGCGCGATCGTGGCGGTCAAGGAGCGCGGCCGCACCGATCTGATCATCCCGCTGGCGGCGGCGTTGACCGGCGGGGTCGACCGGCTGCTGCGCTGGGGCATGGTGGCCGCGCCGGTGACGCTGGTGCCCGCGCCCACCCGCATCACCGCCGCGCGCCGCCGGGGCGGCGACCCGGTGGCCCGCATGGCCGGTGCCGCCGGTGAGCACCTCGGGCTGGCGGCGGTGCCGATGCTGCGGATGGCCGCCCTGGCGCGCGACTCGGTCGGGCTGACCGCGGCCGCCCGGCAGCGCAACGTCGCCGGCCGGGTCGTGGCCCGGCGGCGCCGCCGGGGCGCGCCGGGCTGCGTCGCGACGGTGCTGCTCGTCGACGACATCGTCACCACCGGTGCCACCGCCGCCGAGTCGGTGCGCGTGCTGCGGGCGATCGGGGCGACGGTCACGGCCGTGCTGGTGCTCGCTCACGCGTAGCCGGTCGGGGCCTGTTTTCCGGCTCTCCGGGCAAAGGGTGGCAGACCGGGCTCAGCACCGGTTACGGTCGATAGCACCAGCCTGCAGAAGCTTGCAAAAGCTTGCAGACGCTGAGGTACACAGTTGGAGAGGCTGGCGGCGCACCGCGCCACGCACAAGGAAAGAGGCGTCATGTCAAGGCAGACCGCAGATTCCAACCAAGTTGTGGCCGACGACGATCGGTCGGGCCAGCGGGACACCCCCAATGCCGAGGTGGTCGTCAAGGGGCGCAACGTCGAGGTGCCCGACCACTACCGGGTCTACGTCTCGCAGAAGCTGGCCCGCTCCGAGCGGCTGGACCCGAGCATCTTCCACTTCGACGTCGAACTCGACCACGAGCGCAACCGGCGTCAGCGCAAGGCCTGCCAGCGGGTGGAGATCACCGCGCGCGGGCGGGGGCCGGTCGTCCGCGCCGAGGCCCGCGCCGACAGCTTCTACGGGGCCTTCGAGTCGGCGATCGCCAAGCTGGAGAGCCGGCTGCGGCGCGACAAGGGGCGGCGCACCGTGTCCTACGGCGACAAGACCCCGCTGTCGGTGGCCGAGGCGACCGCGCTGGTGCCGCTGCCCGAACAGGGCCCCAAGGCCTGGGACCGCCGGGTCGTCGACACCATCGTCGAACCCGACCACGACGGCCACGACCTCGGTGCCGACACGCCGGGGCAGATCGTCCGCATCAAGGAGCACCGGGCCGACCCGATGTCGGTCGACGACGCGCTGTACGAGATGGAACTGGTCGGCCACGACTTCTTCTTGTTCCACGACAAGGAGACGGGGCGCCCGTCGGTGGTCTACCGCCGGCACGCCTACGACTACGGGCTGATCCGGCTCACCTGAGCTCGCGCCTGACCTCGCGCGACGCCCGGCGCGGGGGTGTCCCTTAGGATGGTGGCGCCCGGAACCGTCAAATCCACGGGGGACATAGCTGTGCTGTCGAAATTGCTGCGCCTCGGCGAAGGGCGCATGGTCAAACGGCTCAAACGAGTCGCCGACTATGTGAACACCCTGGCCGACGACGTCGAGAAACTCTCCGACGCGCAGCTGCGGGCCAAGACCGACGAGTTCACCGCACGGGTCGCCGACGGGGAGCACCTCGACGACCTGCTGCCCGAGGCGTTCGCGGTGGCCCGCGAGGCGGCCTGGCGGGTGCTGCGTCAGCGGCCCTTCGATGTGCAGGTGATGGGCGCGGCCGCCCTGCACTTCGGCAACGTCGCCGAGATGAAGACCGGTGAGGGCAAGACCCTGACCTGCGTCTTGCCGGCCTACCTGAACGCGTTGAGCGGTAAGGGCGTTCACGTCGTCACGGTCAACGACTACCTGGCCAGACGTGACGCCGAGTGGATGGGCCGGGTGCACCGGTTCCTCGGCCTGGAGGTCGGGGTGATCCTGGCCGGGCTCACCCCCGAGCAGCGCCGGGCCGCCTACGGCGCCGACATCACCTACGGCACCAACAACGAGTTCGGGTTCGACTACCTGCGCGACAACATGGCGCACGACGTCGCCGACATGGTGCAGCGCGGACACAACTTCGCCGTCGTCGACGAGGTCGACTCGATCCTCATCGATGAGGCGCGCACTCCGTTGATCATCTCCGGGCCCGCCGACGGCGCCTCGCACTGGTACCTGGAGTTCGCCCGCATCGCCCCGCTGATGGACAAGGACGTCCACTACGAGGTTGACCTGCGTAAACGCACCATCGGGGTGCACGAGGCCGGTGTGGAGTTCGTCGAGGACCAGCTCGGCATCGACAACCTGTATGAGGCTGCCAACTCGCCGCTGGTCAGCTACCTCAACAACGCCATCAAGGCCAAGGAGCTGTTCGTCCGCGACAAGGACTACATCGTGCGCAACGGCGAGGTGATCATCGTCGACGAGTTCACCGGCCGGGTGCTGGTCGGCCGGCGCTACAACGAGGGCATGCACCAGGCGATCGAGGCCAAGGAGCACGTCGAGATCAAGGCCGAGAACCAGACGCTGGCCACGATCACCCTGCAGAACTACTTCCGGCTCTACGACAAGCTGGCCGGGATGACCGGGACCGCCCAGACCGAGGCCGCCGAGCTGCACGAGATCTACAAGCTCGGGGTGGTCTCGATCCCCACCAACAAGCCGATGATCCGGGATGACCAGACCGACCTGATCTACAAGACCGAGGAGGCCAAATTCCTCGCGGTCGTCGACGACGTCGCCGAGCGACACCAGAAGGGCCAGCCGGTGCTGATCGGCACCACCAGCGTGGAACGCTCGGAGTACCTGTCGCGACAGTTCACCAAGCGGCGGATCCCGCACAACGTGCTCAACGCCAAATACCACGAGCAGGAGGCGGGCATCATCGCCGAGGCCGGCCGGCGCGGCGCGGTCACGGTGGCCACCAACATGGCCGGTCGCGGCACCGACATCGTGCTCGGCGGCAACCCGGACTTCCTCACCGACGCGCGGCTGCGCGAACAGGGCCTGGACCCGGTGGAGACCGCCGACGAGTACGAGGCGGCCTGGGACGAGCTGCTGCCCCAGCTCAAGGAGGAGGCGGCCCGGGAGGCCACCGAGGTCATCGAGGCCGGGGGCCTTTACGTGCTGGGCACCGAGCGTCACGAGTCCCGCCGGATCGACAACCAGCTGCGCGGCCGCTCCGGCCGGCAGGGTGACCCTGGGGAGTCCCGGTTCTACCTCTCGCTCGGCGACGAGCTGATGCGCCGGTTCAACGGCGCCATGCTCGAGGGCATGCTGACCCGGCTCAACCTGCCCGAGGATGTGCCGATCGAGGCGAAGATGGTGACCCGGGCGATCAAGAGCGCCCAGACCCAGGTCGAGCAGCAGAACTTCGAGGTCCGCAAAAACGTCCTCAAATACGACGAGGTGATGAACCAGCAGCGCAAGGTCATCTACGCCGAGCGCCGCCGCATCCTGGAGGGGGAGAACCTCGCCGCGCAGGCCCGCGACATGCTCCATGACGTGGTCGGCGCCTACGTCGACGGGGCCACCGCCGAGGGCTACGCCGAGGACTGGGATCTGGCGAAGCTCTGGGAGGCGCTGGGGACGCTCTACCCGGTCGGCATCGAACACACCGCGCTGTTCGACCCGGACACCGACGGCGCCCCCGATGAGTTGACCCGCGAGGAACTGCGGGAGGCGCTGCTGCGCGACGCCGACCGCGCGTATGGCCAGCGGGAGGCCGAGCTGGAGGAACTCGCCGGTGACGGCGCGATGCGGCAACTGGAGCGCAACGTGCTGCTCAGCGTCATCGACCGCAAGTGGCGCGAGCACCTCTACGAGATGGACTACCTCAAGGAGGGCATCGGGCTGCGGGCCATGGCCCAGCGCGACCCGCTGGTGGAGTACCAACGCGAAGGCTTCGACATGTTCACCGGGATGCTCGAGGGCCTCAAGGAGGAGTCGGTCGGGTTCTTGTTCAACGTGACGGTGGAGGCCGCCCCCGCGCCGACCGTCGCCCCGGTGGCCGCGCCGGAGGGGTTGACGAAACTCGCCGACGCCGGCGCCGAGCCCGCCCGCGAGGACGATCGTCAGCGGGCCCCGGCGGCGTTGCGCGCCAAGGGGATCGACGATGGTGCCCCGCAGTTGACCTACTCCGGCCCGGCCGAGGACGGTTCGGCGCAGGTCCAGCGGCGCAACGGTGAACCGCAGCCCGCCGGGGTGGGGGCCGGCACACGCCGGGAGCGTCGCGAGGCCGCCCGGCGGCAGGGCCGCGGCGCCAAACGCGCCAAATCGGCGAAGAAGCGCTGACCGGCCGGACTCAGCCGATGTGCAGGGCCACGACCTGCCAGCGGGTCTGTACCCGTTCGACCCGGCAGGCGATGGCGTGGGTGCGCGGCCCGCGCACGTAGCTGGCGACCACCTCGACGGCCCGCGACGGACGCTCCGGGCCGACCGCCTGCACCCGCACCCGACGCAGCACCGCGGTGGCCCGCGGCCGCCGCGGGCGGCGGGCGGCGGGCCCGGCCGGTCCGCGGGTCCCCAGCGCGTCGAGCAGCGGGGTGGCCAGCACCGCACGCAGATGCGGCGCCGGGCGACGCCGGTCGAGGACCTCCAGCACCCGACGCAGCGCGGCGTCGGCGAATGCCGCGGCGGCCCGCAGATCCGGGCGGCCCGCCGGGCTCGGCGGCGGCGCCGTGGCCGGCGGCGCCACCGGCCGGCACGGCCGGCGGGGGCGCCGGGCGGGGGCGGGCAGGGTCTGCGGGGGTGGCTCGCAGTCGACGGCGGGGCGGACCAGCCGACGACGAAGGGCACTGTCGTTCATGGGCGGCTCCCCGGGCTCGATGCGACCGGCGGCGGGGGAGCGGTGTCACCGTGGGCTCATCTTCGCACAGCGCGCCGCTTCGGGTGTACCGGTGCTGCGACGCCCGGGGCGGTGCGGTTACGGTGGCGAGGTGAATTCTGCGGCCCGTGTCGGGCCGAGCCTGCAGGGAGGGCGAGTCGCGCATGGTGACCCGGTTGTCCGCGTCCGACGCGGCCTTCTACCGGCTGGAGAACACCACCACGCCGATGTATGTGGGCACGTTGCTGATCCTGCGGCGCCCGCGTGCCGGGCTGAGCTACGAGACGCTGCTGGCCACCGTCGAGGAACGCCTGCCGCAGGTGCCGCGGTATCGGCAGAAGGTCCGGGAGGTCACCTTGCGGCTGGCCCGGCCGGTCTGGATCGACGACCGGGACTTCGACATCACCTACCATGTGCGGCGCTCGGCGCTGCCGTCGCCGGGCAGCGATGAGCAACTGCACGAGCTGATCGCCCGGCTGGCGGCCCGCCCGTTGGACTCCACCCGCCCGCTGTGGGAGATGTATTTGGTCGAAGGGTTGTCGGGCAACCGGATCGCCATCTACACCCGCAGCCACCAGGCGCTGGTCAGCGGAGTGCGGGCGCTGGAGATCGGCCACGTCATCGTCGACCGCAGCCAGCGGCCGCCGGAGTTCGGTGAGGACATCTGGATCCCCGATCGCGAGCCCGGCACCTCGGATCTGCTCGTCGGCGTGCTCGGCGACTGGGTGGCCCGACCGGTGTCCTCGGTCGCCGCACTGCGCTCGGCGGTGGCCGGGGTCGCCACCAACGCCGGATATCTGGCCGACATCGGCCGCGGCGCGGTCAACACCGCACGCACTCTGCTGCGTGGCACCGCGCCGAGCAGCCCGCTGAACACCACCGTCTCCCGGCACCGCCGGTTCACGGTGGCCAGCGCCGGGTTGGCCGATTTCCGCAAGGTGCACGCCCGTTACGACTGTCACGTCCACGACGTGGTGCTGGCCGTGGTGGCCGGGGCCCTGCGCAACTGGTTGCTCTCCCGCGGCGAACCGGTGCCGTCGACCGCGACGGTGCGGGCGATGGCGCCGCTGTCGGTCTACCCCGACGACGAGTTCGGCCCGTCGGGCCCCGGCCAGGCGATCAGCGAGGTGGACCCGTACCTGATCGATCTGCCGGTCGGGGAGGGTAACGCCGTGGTGCGACTCTCCCAGATCGCCCACGCCACCGAGACCTACACCCCGTCGGCGCGTCCGGTGGCCGCGCGCACCATCGTGACCCTGTCCGGGTTCGCGCCGTCGACCTTGCACGCGATGGGGATTCGGGTCGCCACCACCTATTCGGCGCGGGTGTTCAACCTGTTGATGACCAACGTTCCGGGCCCGCAGACGCAGATGTATGTGGCCGGCACCAAGCTGCTGGAGACCTACGCGGTGCCGCCGCTGTTGCACAATCAGGTGCTCGCGATCGGGGTCACCTCCTACAACGGCACCCTGTATTTCGGGATCAACGCCGACCGCGAGGCCATGCGTGACGTCGACATGATGCCGCTGCTGCTGCGCGAATCACTCGATGAACTGCTGGAGGCCGCCCGATGACACCGGCGAACCCAGCGACGACGAAGCTGCCCAAGAAACTCTACAAGACCGAATTGCGCCGGTTGCAAACCGAATTCGTCCAGCTGCAGGAGTGGGTGCGCGCCACCGGAGCGCGTATCGTGGTGCTCTTCGAGGGCCGGGACGCCGCGGGCAAGGGGGGTGCGATCAAGCGCATCACCGAGCACCTCAATCCGCGTGTCACCCAGGTGGTGGCGCTGCCGGTGCCCACCGAACGAGAACGCACCCAGTGGTATTACCAGCGCTACATCGCGCACCTGCCGGCCGCCGGGGAGATCGTGCTGTTCGACCGATCCTGGTACAACCGCGCCGGCGTGGAGAAGGTGATGGGGTTCTGCAGCGACGAGGAGCACGCGCAGTTTCTGCGGCAGACCCCGGTCTTCGAACAGCTGCTCATCGAGGACGGCATCGTGTTGCGCAAGTACTGGTTCTCGGTGTCCCAGCGGGAACAGTTGCGCCGCTTCGCCGCCCGTCGCAACGACCCGGTGAAACGCTGGAAACTGTCGGGGATGGATGTGGAGTCGGTGAACCACTGGGGCGACTACTCGCGCGCCCGCGATCAGATGATGGCCCACACCGACACCACCGTCAGCCCGTGGTACGTGGTGGAGTCGGAGATCAAACGCAACGCCCGGATCAACATGATGGCCCACCTGTTGTCGACCGTCGACTACCACGACGTCACCCGCCCCACGGTGACCCTGCCCGATGAACCGGCCGACAGCCACTACGTGCGCCCCCCGCGCGACCTCTACACCTATGTCGACGACCGCGCGGGGGCGCTGCTCGACTCCGGCGCCGACGGTTAGGGTCGGACGGATGCGGGTCTACATCCCGGTCACGCTGGCGATGCTCGCCGACCTGGTCGCCGACGGTGCGCTGCGGCCGGTCAACGGCACCGCGTTCGCGATCACCCCGGCGCTGCGCGAGGCCTACGCCAGCGGCGGGGACGAGGAGTTGGCCGAGGTCGCACTGCGGGATGCGGCGCTGGCCTCGCTGCGGTTGCTCGCCGGTGCCGGTAAGGACGAGTTGCCCACCCGCCGGGCGGTGTTGGTCGCCGACGCCGACGACGCGCAGGTGCGCCCCGACCTCGACGACGCGGTGGTGCGGCTGGGCGCGCCGGTGGCGTTGACCGACGTGGTCGCCGCCTACGTCGACATCGCCGACGCCGAACCCGCGGTCACCGCGGCGGTCGCGGCCATCGACGCGGCCGACCTCGGCGACGAGGACGCCGAGCTGGCCGTCGGCGACGCCCAGGATCACGATCTGGCCTGGTACGCCACCCAGGAGCTGCCGTTCCTGCTGGAGCTGCTGTAAACGCCGGTGCCCCGCGACGATCCGCGGCTGGCCGCCCCGCCGTAACCTACGGTACCGTAGGTTGTTGATGGCGAAGAAATACATCAAGGTCAATGCCCAGGTCGCCGACACCGTGCGCCCGACCGTGGCCGGTGCCGACCGGCGCCCCGGGTGGAACGCGCTGCGCTCGCTGGCCGCGCGCATCACCACCCCGCTGCTGCCCGACGACTACCTGCAGCTGGCCAACCCGCTGTGGTCGGCGCGCGAGCTGCGCGGCAAGGTGGTCGAGGTGCGCCGCGAGACCGAGGACTCGGCCACGCTGGTGATCAAGCCCGGCTGGGGGTTCAGCTTCGACTATCGGCCCGGCCAGTACATCGGGATCGGGGTGCTGATCGACGGTCGCTGGCGGTGGCGGTCCTACTCGCTGACGTCGGCGCCGGTGGCCGGCGCCCACCGGATCACCATCGGGGTCAAGGCCATGCCGGAGGGCTTCTTGTCCAGCCACCTGGTCGGCGGAGTCGCCCCGGGCACGATCGTGCGCCTGGCCGCACCGCAGGGCAACTTCATCCTGCCCGACCCGCCGCCGCCGGCCCTGCTGTTCCTCACCGCCGGATCGGGCATCACCCCGGTGATGTCGATGCTGCGCACCCTGGTGCGCCGCGACCGGCTCGCCGCGACCGGCGGGGAAGCCGGGCGCCCGGCCACCGACGTGGTGCACCTGCATTCGGCGCGCAGCACGGCCGAGGTGATGTTCGGCGAGGAGTTGGCGGCCCTGGCCGCCACTCACCCGCGCTACCGGCTCACGGTGCGCGAGACCGGGCGCTCGGGCCGGCTGGACCTCGGCGATCCCAACGCGCTGGAGGCCCTGGAGGCCGTGGTGCCCGACTGGCGGCGGCGGCAGACCTGGGCGTGCGGGCCGGAGGCGATGCTCGACGCCGCCGAGCGGCTCTGGGCCGGCGCCGGGATCGCCGAGGCGCTGCACCTGGAGCGCTTCGCGGTGTCGCGGGCGGCGCCGACCGGGGTGGGCGGGCGTGTCACGTTCGCGCGCAGCGGCAAAAGCGTGGTGGCCGACGCGGCGACCTCGCTGATGGACGCCGGTGAGGACGCCGGGGTGCAGATGCCGTTCGGGTGCCGGATGGGGATCTGCCAGTCGTGTGTGGTGGGTCTGCTCGACGGGCACGTCCGTGACCTGCGCACCGGTATCGAACACGACCCGGGGTCGCGGATCCAGACCTGCATCTCGTCGGCATCCGGGGACTGCGTGCTGGACATTTGACCGCTACCCACTGGTAACCTACGGAGACGTAGGTTACGCTACCGTAGGTATCCGAGAGGAGGGGGGCTGCGATGGCGATCACCGACATCCCCGCGTTCGCGCACCTGACCGAGGCCGACGTGGAGAACCTCGGCGTCGAACTCGACGCGATCCGCCGCGACGTCGAAGACTCCCTGGGCGAGCGCGATGCGCGCTACATCCGGCGCACGATCGCCGCCCAGCGCGTGCTGGAGGTCAGCGGCCGGGTGCTGCTGGCCGCCAGCGCGAAACGGTCGGCCTGGTGGGCCGGCACGGCCACGCTCGGGGCGGCCAAGATCATCGAGAACATGGAGATCGGCCACAACGTCATGCACGGCCAGTGGGACTGGATGAACGACCCGGAGATCCACTCCTCCAGCTGGGAGTGGGACATGACCGGCGCGTCCAAGCACTGGAAGTTCACCCACAACTTCCAGCACCACAAGTACACCAACATCATGGGCATGGACGACGATGTGGGCTTCGGGATGCTGCGCGTCACCCGCGACCAGCGCTGGCAGCGGTTCAACCTGTTCAACGTGGTGTTCAACACGATCCTGGCGCTCGGCTTCGAATGGGGAGTGGGCCTGCAGCACCTGGAGATCGGCAAGATCTTCAAGGGCCGCGACGACCGCCGGGCCACCTTGGTGCGGCTGCGTGAGTTCCTCAGCAAGGCCGGCCGGCAGGTGCTCAAGGATTACCTGGCGTTCCCGGCGCTGACCGCGCTCTCGCCCACGGCGACGTTCCGCTCGGTGCTGACCGCCAACGCCGTGGCCAACGTGATCCGCAACCTGTGGTCCAACGCGATCATCTTCTGCGGGCACTTCCCCGACGGGGCCGAGAAGTTCACCCGCGATGACCTGGCGGACGAGAGCCGGGGCCAGTGGTACCTGCGTCAGATGCTCGGCAGCGCCAACATCGACGCCGGCCCGGCGATGCGGTTCATGTCGGGCAACCTCTGCCACCAGATCGAACACCACCTGTACCCGGACCTGCCGAGCAACCGGCTGGCCGCGATCTCGGTGCGGGTACGCGCCCTGTGCGACGAATACGACCTGCCCTACACCACGGGGCCGTTTCTGGTGCAGTACGCCCGCACCTGGCGCACGATCGCGAAACTCTCGCTGCCGAACCGCTATCTGCGGGCCACCGCCGACAACGCCCCGGAGACCCGCAGCGAGAAGATGTTCAGCGAGCTGGGCCCCGGCTTCGCGACCGGCGGGCCCGGCCGGCGCCGCGGGCTCAAAAGCGCGATCGCCGCGGTGCGTGCCCGCCGCCGTGCGGTGCCCGCCGCCGTCGACGACCTGGCGGCCTAAACGCCCGAGCCGGCCCCCGGTGTCTGCTCGCCGAGCACGGTGAGCAGACGCCGGGCCGCCTCGACGCGGCGCGCCGCCGGGCCGCGCAGCGCATCGAGCGCACAGTCCGGGTCGGCGGGTGCACCGAGGTGCCCGCAGCCGCGCGGACACGCGCCGATCGCCTCGGCGAGATCGGAGAACGCCAGCAGCACGTCGTCGGGCTCGATGTGGGCCAGCCCGAACGAGCGGATGCCCGGGGTGTCGATCACCCAGCCGCCGCCGTGCAGCGGCAACGCCACCGACGCGGTCGAGGTGTGCCGGCCCTTGCCGATGCCCGACACCGTCCCGGTGCGCAACCCGGCGTCCGGGACCAGCCGGTTGACCAGCGTGGATTTGCCCACGCCGGAGTGGCCGACCAGCACCGTGGTGGTGCCGGCCAGCAGTGCGGCGACCACGTCGACCGGGTCGTCGCGCCCGGTGGTGACGATCTGCAGCTGCAGGTCGGCGAACGGGGCCGCCACCGGCCCCGGGGAGCCCAGATCGGTCTTGGTCAGACACAGGATCGGTCTCAGCCCGCCGGCGTAGGCGGCGATCAACGCGCGGTCGACCAGCCCACTGCGCGGTGGCGGGTCGGCCACCGCCACCACGATCAGCAGCTGTTCGGCGTTGGCCACCACCACCCGTTCGGTCGGGTCGGTGTCGTCGGCGGTGCGGCGCAGCAGGCTGCGTCGCGGGCCGCGCCGCACGATGCGCGCCAGCGTGTCCGGGCGCCCGGACAGATCCCCGACGACGTCGACGAGATCGCCGACCACGATCGGGGTGCGGCCCAGTTCGCGGGCCCGCATCGCGGTGAGGACCCGGTCCGGGTCGCCGTCGAGGGCACAGGTCCAGCGCCCCCGGTCCACGGCGATCACCATCGCGCTGCGGGCGTCGGCGTGCGCGGGGCGGATCTTGGTACGCGGGCGTGAGCCGCGCCCGGAGCGGACCTTGACGTCGGATTCGTCGAAGTCGCCGGGTCTCACCGCGGTTCGCCACCGGCGAGCATCCGGGCCCACAGCAGCGCGAAGCCGGGCAGCGTCTTGGCGGTGGTGGCGATGTCGTCGACCTGCACCCCGGTGGTGCGCAGCCCGACGAGGGCCCCGGCGGTGGCCATCCGGTGGTCGGCGTAGGCGCGCCAACGGCCCGGCCCCAGCGGGGTGGCGGTGATCACCAGCCCGTCGTCGGTCTCGCGGCAGCGCCCGCCCAGGCGCGTCAGTTCGGCGGCCAGGGCGGCCAGCCGGTCGGTCTCGTGTCCCCGCAGATGCGCCACCCCGCTCAGCCGGGAGACCGAGCCGGGGCGGGCCAGCGCGGCCAGGGCGGCCACCGCCGGGGTGAGCTCGCCGACCTCGTGCAGGTCGACGTCGAAGCCGCCGTACTCGCCGCGGCCGCGCACCTGCAGATACTCGGCGCCCTGGGTCACCTCGGCGCCGACCAGCCGCAGCAGCGCCACGATGCGCTCGGCGGGCTGGACACTGTTCGCCGGCCAGCCGGCCAGCCGCACCGTGCCGCCGGTGACCACCGCGGCGGCCAGAAACGGCACCGCGTTGGACAGATCCGGTTCGATCACCCACTCGCGGGCGGCGACCGGGCCCGGTGTCACCCGCCAGCGGCGCGGTTCGTCGTCGTCGACGCGCACCCCGGCGGCGCGCAGCATCGTCACCGTCATCGCCACATGCGGCGCCGACGGCACGCTCGCGCCGGTGTGCACCACGGTCAGCCCGTCGCGAAACGCCGCCCCCGACAACAGCAGGCCGGACAGGAACTGCGAGGAGGCCGAGGCGTCGATGCGCACCGTGCCGCCGCGCACCCCGCCGCGGCCGCGCACCACGAACGGCAGGCTGTCGCCGTCGATGTCGACGCCGAGGTCGCCGAGGGCGGCGAGCAGCGGCGCGATCGGGCGTACCCGCGCGGCCGCGTCCCCGTCGAAGGTGACCGCGGCCGCACCCAGGGCGGCCAGCGGGGGGACGAACCGCAGCACGGTGCCGGCCAGGCCGCAGTCGATCGTCGCGGTCGGCGTCGGGGCGATCCGGCCGTGCACCCGCAGGTGCGAGTCGGCGCCGTCGACGTGCAGCCCCAGGGTCCTCAGGGCGGCGATCATCAGATCGGTGTCGCGGCTGCGCAGCGCGCCGCGCAGGGTGGCGGTGCCGCCGCCGGCCGCCCCCAGCGCCGCCAGCAGCAGCGCCCGGTTGGTCTGGGATTTCGACCCCGGCACCCGCACCGTGGCGTGCACCGGGCCCGTCGCCGTCGGCGCCCTCCAGGAACTCACCGCTCCATCCTGCCCTGCCCGCCCGGCAGCGCCACCCACGGGCGGTACGGCTCTGCCACCATGGACGGTGTGTGCGGACGATTCGCGGTGACCACCGATCCGGCGTTGCTGGCCGAATCGCTCGGCGCGCTCAACGAGATCCGCCCGGACGCCTGCGCCGGGGCCGGCGCGCCGGACTACAACGTGGCGCCCACCGCCGCCATCGCCGCCCTGGTCGCCCGCCACCCGCACGGCCCCGAGTCCGCCGCGCCGGTCGCCACCCGCCGGTTGCGGTCGATGCGCTGGGGCCTGGTGCCGCCGTGGGTCAAGGCCCGGCCCGACGGGACGCCGCAGTCCGCGCGGCTTTTGATCAACGCCCGCGCCGAGACCGTCACCAGCTCGCCGGCGTTTCGGGCCAGTGCGACCAGCCGGCGTTGCCTGGTGCCGATGGACGGCTGGTATGAGTGGCGCGCCGAACCGCCCACGGCGGTGCGGGGGCGCGCCACGCGCGCGGCCAAGACCCCGTTTTACTTCCACCGGGCCGACGACCGGCCGCTGCTGGTCGCCGGGCTGTGGTCGGTGTGGAAACCCGAGGCGGGCGCGGCCCCGCTGCTCAGCTGCACCGTGATCACCACCGACGCGGTCGGCGCGGCAGCCGAGGTGCACGACAGGATGCCGCTGCCGATCGCCGAGGCGCACTGGGACCGTTGGCTGGACCCCGACCGGCCGGCCGACCCCGCCCTGCTCGCGGCCCCGCCCGAGGTGGCCGACATCGCGGTGCGCGAGGTCTCGACCCTGGTCAACAACGTCGCCAACAACGGCCCCGAGTTGATCGCCCCCGCCGGTCCGGTGCCCGGGCAGCTGACGCTCCTGTGACGCGGCGACGGGGCGCTCACGGCGCGCGGTAGCCGGGCGGGTTGACCGTATCGACCCACAGGTCCACGC
The DNA here is from genome assembly GCF_022370835.2 of Mycolicibacillus parakoreensis. Next base: position 2,897,425 of record NZ_CP092365.1, on the reverse strand, counting down.
CGAGTTCCCCGCCGGGGGTGCAGTCGTACACCGACAGGTCGCGCACCCCGGAGTCGACGAGCACGTCCTCGCAGAGCAGGGAGTGGCCGCTGAACTCGGTGGCCGGTTTGGTCAACACCACGTGGGCGGCGTCGGCGTAGACCGCCGGTTTGCGGGCCCGCGCCATCGCCTCGTCGCCGCCGAGCAGGTTCTGCACCGCGGCGGTGGCCACCATGGTGCGCGGCCACAGCGTGTTGGAGGCGATCCCGTCGGCGCGCAGCTCCTCGGCCATGCCCAGTGCGCACAGCGTCATCCCGAACTTGGCCATCATGTAGGCGGTGGGCTTGAGCCACTGCGGTTCCAGCCGGATCGGCGGCGACAGGGTCAAGATGTGCGGGTTGGGGCGGCCCTTCAGGTGCGGGATGCAGGCCTGCGAGACCGCGTAGGTGCCACGCACCTGGATGGCGTTCATCAGGTCGAACCGTTTCAGCGGCACCTCGGTGATCGCGCCGAGGTTGATCGCCGAGGCGTTGTTGACGCAGATGTCGATGCCGCCGAACTGCTCGACGGTCTGGGCCACCGCGGCGGCGACCGCGTCGCCGTCGCGGATGTCGCCGACGATGGGCAGCGCCTGCCCGCCGGCCTCCTCGATCTGGGCGGCCGCGGTGTAGACGGTGCCGTCGAGTTTGGGGTGCGGTTCGGCGGTCTTGGCGATCAACGCCACGTTGGCGCCGTCGGCGGCGGCCCGGGTCGCGATCGCCAGCCCGATGCCGCGGCTGGCCCCGGAGATGAACATGGTCTTGCCGTGAAGGGACATGGAGCCAGCCTAGATGCCGGACGCCTGCGCGGGCCCTAAACGGCGACGAGGTCGGCGGTGACCGCGTTGGTCAGCGCGACCAGGTCGGCGGGGGCCACCGCCACGTCCCAGCCGCGCCGGCCGGCGCTGCACACCACCTGCGGCCAGCGCCACACCGAGGCGTCGACGACTGTCGGCAGCGCGCGCCGCTGCCCGAATGGGGAGATCCCACCCACCCGATACCCGGTGGCGCGCTGCGCCACGGCCGGATCGGCCAGCACCGCCTTGGGCGCCGCCAGCGCGGCCGCCGCCGCCTTCACCGACAGCCGCGCCGGTACCGGCAGCACCGCCACCGCCACACCCGCCGCCCCGACGTCGGGCACCGCCAGCACCAGGGTCTTGAACACCTGCTCGGCGGCGATCCCGGCGGCGGCCAGCTCGCGGACCGCCTCGGCACCGAACGCCGGGGTGCGCCGGTCGTGGTGAAAGCGCAGCACGGTGTGCCGCACCTGCGCCGCCACCAGCGCGGTGATCGCCGGGGTCGCCCCGCCCGCCATCGGCTCAGGCTAGCTGTGATGTCCGGGGAGGTTGTCCCGCCCGTTGGCGGTGAGTCGGCCCGACAAGGTGAGGGCCTCCGGTTGCGGTGGAGCCGCCTCGAAACCGCTTCACTAACCAGAAGGCCCTCATGTCCCACGCTGATGCCACGCTCGCTCGGTGACGGCTGGCGCGGCGGGTCGTCGACGACGGTTAGACCTACACCACCCCCGGGAGACGCGCCCCAGCGGCGACGGCGGGGTGGGAGTGCCATTCGCCGGGTTCCGCGACACCGGTCGCCGGGTTCCGCGACGAACGTGCATCCACTGCGAGATCCGCGGCGATTTTTCACACTGGTGACACGCTCGGCGAGCCGGCGGCGCCCATGCCCGGCGGAGGTCCTCCGCACCCGGCACACAGCGGTACCGCGCACACGGCATCGCGCAAACAATGGGAGCCGCACGACGCCGAGACCGCCGCCCGGCCCCGGCTGGCTGCACTTCCACCATCACCACCGAGCCCACTTCGCCATCGGAGGCCAGCCACCCGCCACCCGACGGGCCGCCAACGGGCGGGACAACCTCCCCGGACATCACAGCTAGCGGGGCTAGCGGGGTGTGGGACGACGGATGCGCGGCGGGAACACCGCGCGCCGCCGCGCTGTTGTCAGGGAAGTCGCCGCCGGTGGCGCGCGAGCACCACGATCGTGACCGCGATCGAGGCCCGCGCCGGGTGTCGCGACCCGACCCGTAGGATCAGGCGAAGGAGAGCTCCGGTGCTCACGGCGTGTTTACAACGCCCGACGGAAGGGGTGGCGATGGCCGACATCGATGATGCCGGTCGTACCCCGTCGCGCAACCCCGCGCCCGCGGCGGTCACCGACCGGGCCCCCGACGAGACCGACGCGGAGCTGACCGCCCGGTTCGAACGCGACGCCATCCCGCTGCTCGACCAGCTCTACGGCGGTGCCCTGCGGATGACCCGCAACCCCGCCGACGCCGAGGATCTGCTGCAGGAAACCATGGTGAAGGCCTACGCCGGGTTCCGCTCGTTTCAGGCCGGAACCAACCTCAAGGCGTGGTTGTACCGCATTTTGACCAACACCTACATCAACAGCTATCGCAAAAAGCAGCGCCAGCCGGCCGAGTACCCCACCGACGAGATCACCGACTGGCAGACCGCCGCCGCCGCGGCGCACTCCTCACGCGGCCTGCGGTCGGCGGAGATCGAGGCGCTCGAGGCGCTGCCCGACACCGAGATCAAGGCGGCGCTGCAGAAGCTGCCGGAGGATTTCCGGATGGCGGTGTACTACGCCGACGTCGAGGGATTCCCCTACAAGGAGATCGCCGAGATCATGGGCACGCCGATCGGCACCGTGATGTCGCGGCTGCACCGGGGGCGCCGGCAGCTGCGTGACCTGCTCGCCGATGTGGCCAAGGATCGGGGCTTCATCCGCGGGGACCAGGCTGCCGAGGAGGTGTCGTCGTGACCGACTTCGCATGTGGATGCGGGTCGCCGGAGGACGGCGGCACCGAGAACGGGGTCGACTGCGCCGAGGTGATCGCCGAGGTGTGGACGCTGCTCGACGGGGAATGCACCGCCGAGAGCCGCGAGCGGCTGCGCCAACACCTGGAGAACTGCCCCGGCTGTCTGCGCGAGTACGGCGTCGAGGAGCGGATCAAGGTGCTGATCGCCACCAAATGCAGCGGCGAGAAGGCACCGGCGCGGTTGCGCGAGCGGCTGCGGGTCGAGATCAGCCGCACGACGATCATCCGCGGCTGACCCCGGGGCCGCCTCAGGAGTTGGGGCGCTTGCCGTGGTTGGCCTTGCTGTGCTTACGGTCGCGCTTCTTGCGGCCACGCTTGCCCATGGGATACCTCCGGTCTGGCGGGTGGGATCATGCTCGGTCTGCCGATTTGCCGGCCCCAGTGTCTCACGACCGCCGCGGTGGCCTGTGTCCGCTTCCCCGCCACCGGTTGTGGTTCGATGTAGACCAGCGTGAGGACCGTGCAACGACCAGAACGAGCGGAGTGAGAATGGCCGAAGACGTTCGGGCGGAGATCGTGGCCAGTGTGCTCGAGGTCGTGATCGGCGAGGGGGACCGCATCGAGGTCGGCGACACCATCGTGCTGCTGGAGTCGATGAAGATGGAGATCCCGGTGCTCGCCGAGATCGCCGGGACCGTGACCACCGTCAACGTGGCGGTCGGCGACGTGATCCAGGCCGGGCACCTGATCGCGGTCATCAGCTGATCCCGGACGCCGGCGATGTCGACCCTCGGTGAACTGCTCGCCGAACACACGGTGCTGCCCGGCGCCGCGGTCGATCACCTGCACGCGCTGGTCGGGGAGTGGCAGCTGCTGGCCGACCTGTCGTTCGCCGACCACCTGATGTGGGTGCGCCGCGACGACGACGCCCTGGTCTGTGTCGCCCAGTGCCGACCCAACACCGCGCCGACGGTGCTGCAGACCGACGCGGTGGGCATCGTCGTCACCGCCGAGGACGTGCCGCTGGTCGCCGACGCCTTCCGGACCGGGCTGATCCGGCAGGCCGGCGACGCCGTGCCGGCCACGGCCTGGCGGCCGGCGGCGATGAGTGTGGAGGCGATTCCGGTGCGCCACGGCCGGCAGGTGGTGGCGGTGTTGACCCATCAGGCCGCCGTCGCCGAACAGCGCGGGTCCAGCCCGCTGGAGACCGCCTATCTGGGGTGTGCGAAGAACCTGGCCCAGATGCTGGCGGAGGGAACGTTTCCCAACGTGGCCGACACGACGGTGTCGCGGTCGAGCCCCCGGGTCGGCGACGGGTTCATCCACCTCGCGGTCGAGGGCTCGGTGCGCTACGCGAGCCCCAACGCGCTCTCGGCGTATCACCGGATGGGGCTGGCCTCGGAGCTGGAGGGCCACGACCTGATCGATTTGACCCGGCCGCTGATCTCCGATCCGTTCGAGGCCGCCGAGCTCGTCGACCACGTGCGGGCCAGCCTGGCCGGCCGGTCGGGCATGCGCATGGAGGTCGACGCCGGGGGCGCGGCGGTGTTGGTGCGCACGCTGCCGTTGATGAGCGGGCAGGAGCCCAGCGGGGCCGTGGTGCTCATCCGTGACGTCACCGAGGTCAAACGCCGGGACCGCGCATTGCTGTCCAAGGACGCCACCATCCGCGAGATCCACCACCGGGTGAAGAACAATCTGCAGACGGTGGCCGCCCTGCTGCGGCTGCAGGCGCGCCGCACCACCAACCCGGAGGGGCGGGCGGCGCTGGCCGAGTCGGTACGGCGGGTGGCCTCGATCGCCCAGGTGCACGACGCGTTGTCGATGTCGGTGGACGAGGAGGTCAACCTCGACGACGTGATCGACCGCATCCTGCCGAGCATGAACGATGTGGCCACCGTGGACTCGCCGATCCGGATCAACCGGGCGGGCGCGCTGGGGGTGCTCGACGCCGACCGGGCGATGGCGTTGGTCATCGTCATCACCGAGCTGGTACAGAACGCCATCGAGCACGCCTTCGATCCGGCGGCCACTGAACGTGCGGTGACGATCCGCGCCGACCGGTCGGCGCGCTGGCTGCAGGTGGTGGTCCACGACGACGGGCGGGGGCTGCCCGCCGGATTCAGTCTGGAGAAGTCCGACCGGCTGGGGCTGCAGATCGTGCAGACCCTGGTCTCGGCCGAACTCGACGGCACCCTGGGCATGTGCGACGCCGCCGAGTCCGGTGCCGGCGGTACCGACGCCGTGCTGCGGATCCCGATCGGGCGGCGCGGCCGGGTGCCGCAGCGGCTGCCGTCCTAGACCCGAGTGCACAGACGACGGTGGCCCCGAGACGCATCTCGGGGCCACCGCGTCGGCTGGGATCAGACGCCGCTGCGCGCCCGGGTCCGGGCGTTGCGCCGCTTGAGCGCCCGGCGCTCGTCTTCGCTCATGCCACCCCAGACGCCGGCATCCTGGCCGGTCTCCAACGCCCACGTCAGGCACTCGGTGACCACCGGGCAGCGCGCACAGACCAGCTTGGCTTCAGCGATCTGCGCCAACGCCGGCCCGCTGTTCCCCACCGGGAAGAACAGCTCCGGGTCTTCGTCGCGACAGACCGCTTTGTGGCGCCAATCCATAATCTCGTTACTCCTCACTGAGTGCGCAGCGCAGCGCACGGGCATTTGTCTTCGACTGTTATTCCGGGCGCAAAAAAGTCTCTGAACTGTTGCATCCGACCGTCCGATACTTGCACACGCTGGACAGATGTCAATAGAAACACTTATCTCCGTGGGGTATATCACGTTGTCGTCACGGTTTGGTCACCGCCCCCGGGATGCGGCGCCCCGGTTCCCGGGGCGCATTGCCCTGCACTAAACTAAGGGTGCCCGCACCGGGAATTGGCCGACTTATTGCAGGTCAATTGAGGTTTTTGCGGGCGGTGCAATCACGCTCAAAGCATCCGGGACGGCGCGAAACGTCATGTCCCCGCGGTTGCCGATGTAGTCGCCGTCGATCTGGCTGGCGATCGGGGTGCCGTGGCTGATGACGCGCAGTCCGGCGACGTCGTCGTCGCGGATGAGGTGGTCGAACTCCAGCGCCGGTTTCGTGGCGAGCATCTGGCGGACCAGCCGCAGGCTGGGCAGCACCTTCATGCTGGTGGTCGCGAACACTCCCAGCCCGGTCTCGAAGGTGGTCCCCGGATTGGTCCAGACCGGGCGGTTGTTGGCGTAGGTCCACGGGCTGGTGTTGGACACGAACACGAAGTGCACCCCGGCGATGGGTTCGCGCTCGGGCAGATGCAGCGTCAGCGTGGGGGCGCGGCGGCTGCTGGCCAACACCGCGGGCACCGCGACCCGCACGTAGCGCGACATCGTCACCCCGCGGCCCCTGCGGCGGCGCGCCTCCACCGCGGCCACCACCTCGCCGTCGACGCCCATGCCGGCGCCGAACACCGCCCACCGTTCGCCGCAGTCGATGAGCCCGACGCGGCGCAGGCCGTGCTGGCCGAGCAGATCGATGAGCTGGTTGGTGGCCACGACCGGGTCGGCGGCCAGCCCCAGGGAACGGGCGAACACGTTGGCCGATCCGCCGGGGACCACCGCCACCGCCGGCACCGGGCTCTGCGGCAGCGGTCCGGGCCGGCCCAGCATGCCGTTGACCACACCGTGCACGGTGCCGTCGCCGCCGTGGACGATGACCAGATCCACCGCGTCGTGCGCCGCCGCGCGGGCGATCTCGGCCTCGTGGCCGCGATGGTCGGTGTGGGCGACGGTCAGCGCCAGGCGGCTTTTCAGCGCGTGCACCAGCAGGTCACGCCCGGCGGGGGTGGTGGAGGTGGCGTTGGGGTTGACGATCAGCACGGCGCGCACGACAGCCGAGTCTAGAGCGCGCCGTGCACACGCGAGCCGGGTCACACTCGCGCGCATGAGATCACGATTCGATAACATTGATAGAAAGTCTTATTAACTCGTTGGTGATGACATATCCGCTGGTTGATCGGGTGTATTTGTGGGTAACCGGACAACGCGCCGGGTGGGCGCGGTTTGATCGGGCACTTCGGAGCGCATACGGTCGTTGTACGTACGCACTACCGCGCAACTACCGCGCACTAGCGACACACTGCGCGTGATTGATGACTGACGACTGATTCGGATTGTGGTGACTGCTGACTCGTTATGAACCGCGCTGAGGAAAACGTGAGCCGGCGGGCGCGAGCGGAGTCGTTGCGCCCACCGACGGGCACCGATGCCATCGCCATGCGGGATCTCGCCGCCGCGACGGAGGTGCTCGACGTCAACTCCACCTACGCCTACCTGCTGATGGCGGTCGACTTTGCCGCCACGTCGATCGTCGCCGAGCGGGACGGAACGCTCTGCGGCTTCATCACCGGGTATCACCCGCCGGACCGCCCCGAGGTGCTGTTCGTCTGGCAGGTGGCGGTCGCCGATTCGGCGCAGGGCACCGGGCTGGCCAGCGCCATGCTCGACACGCTGGCACACCGGGTGCGCGCCGACCGCCACGGGCACCCGCTGACCGTCGAGACCACCGTGACCCCCAGCAACGAGGCCTCCCGGGCGTTCTTCGCGGCGTTCGCCCGCCGGCACGGGGTCACGCTCACCGAACACGAGGGCTTCGGCGCCGAGTTGCTCGACGCCGAGTGCAGCCACGAGGCCGAACCGATGCTGCGGATCGGCCCGATCACCGAACCCCTACCGAACGGTCCGGATTCCTAGCGTCCGGTCCGCGGGCCTCAGCGGCCCGGAAATCTTGAACAACGCCTGCTGGGTAACCGAATGGAGGATCCCATGACCACCTTGACCAGCATGACCGAGAGCAACCTTCCCGACGTATTCACCAACGTCGAATCCGAGGTGCGCAGCTACTGCCGGGGGTGGCCGACGACGATGGCCACCGCCACCGGCTCGTGGATCACCGACGCCGACGGGCGCCGCTACCTCGACCTGTTCGGCGGGGCCGGCGCGCTGAACTACGGGCACAACAACCCGGTGCTCAAGGAGCCGCTGATGGAGTATCTGGCCTCCGACGGGATCGTGCACTCGTTGGACATGGCCACCGTCGCCAAGCAGCACTTCCTCGAGACGTTCAACGCCCAGATCCTGCAGCCGCGCAACCTGGACTTCAAGGTGCAATTCCCGGGTCCCACCGGTACCAACGCCGTGGAGGCGGCGCTGAAACTGGCGCGCAAGGTCACCAACCGTGAGTCGATCATCAGCTTCACCAACGCGTTCCACGGGATGACGCTGGGGTCGCTGTCGGTCACCGGGAACTCCATGAAACGTGCCGGTGCCGGGATCCCGCTGGTGCATGCCACCCCGATGCCCTACGACAACTACTTCGGCGGGGTCACCGAGGACTTCCAGTGGTTCGAGCGGGTGCTCGACGACTCCGGCAGTGGGCTCAACCGCCCGGCCGCGGTGATCGTGGAGACCGTGCAGGGTGAGGGCGGGCTCAACGTGGCCCGGGTGGAGTGGCTGCAGGCGCTGGCCGAACTCTGCCGCAAGCGCGACATCCTGCTCATCGTCGATGACGTGCAGATGGGCTGTGGGCGCACCGGGCCGTTCTTCAGCTTCGAGGAGGCCGGCATCGTGCCCGACATCATCACGCTGTCCAAGTCGATCAGTGGCTACGGGCTGCCGATGGCGCTGACCCTGTTCCGTCGGGACCTCGACGTGTGGACCCCCGGCGAGCACAACGGCACCTTCCGGGGCCAGAACCCGTCGTTCGTCACCGCCACCAAGGCGATCGAGACGTACTGGGCGGACACCGCGTTCGCCACCGAGACCGCGGCCAAGGGCGACTTCATGCGGGAGCGCCTCGACGAGATCGCGAAGAAATACGACGGGGTGCGCGCCCGGGGCCGGGGCATGGCCCAGGGGCTGCGTTTCGAGCAGGCCGACGCGGCCGGCACCGTCTGTGGCGCGGCGTTCGACCGCGGTGTACTGATGGAGACCAGCGGACCCTCCGACGAGGTCGTCAAACTGCTGCCCCCGCTGACCACCTCGCGCGACGACCTGGAGCACGGCATGGACATCATCGCCGACGCCGTCGCGACGACCCTGGCCTGACGAGAGGAGCTGTACCCCGATGATTGTGCGCACCACCGAGGAGATCACCGGCACCGACCGCGATGTGGCGGATAAGGCCTGGCGTTCCAAGCGGATCGTCCTCGCCGACGACGGCGTGGGGTTCTCGTTCCACGAGACCACCATCGAAGCCGGGTCGGTCAACGAATTCCACTACAAGCACCACTTCGAGGCGGTCTGGCTGGTGGAGGGTAAGGGCACCCTCACCGACCTGGAGACCGGTGTCGACTATCCGCTGGCCGCCGGGTCGATGTACCTGCTCAACGGCCATGAGCGGCACCGCATCGTCTGCGACGAGCAGATGCGGATGCTCTGTGTGTTCAACCCCCCGGTGACCGGACGGGAGGTTCACGACGAGACCGGCGCCTACGCCGCCCCTGCTGCGCAGGCATGACCCAGGCGACACTCACCCGCCTCGAAGACCGTTACCCCACCCGACTCGGCCACGCGATTAGTCCGGTCCCGCGGGCTGAGCCGGCCGTGTGGGGAACCGCCCACGATGGACCGCTGGGCCGCAGCGAACTGCGGCGCTTCGACGACCACGGCTACCTGATCCGGCCCGGCACCGTCGCGGCGGATCGGCTCCGGCCGTTGCAGCACGAACTGGAGCGCCTCGGCGCGGTCCTCGACGACGATCCGCGGGTCATCCGCGAACCCGGTGGCGGCATCCGGTCGGTGTTCGCCCCCCACCTGCTCAGCGACCTGGTCGCCGAGGTGGTGCGGCTGGACTCGGTGCTGCCGATCGCCCGCCAGATCCTCGGCGGCGACGTCTACATCCACCAGGCGCGGATCAACATGATGCCGGGGTTCACCGGAACCGGGTTCTACTGGCACTCCGACTTCGAGACCTGGCACGCCGAGGACGGCATGGCCGAGATCCGCGCGGTGTCCTGCTCGATCGCGTTGACCGACAACTATCCCTACAACGGGTCGCTGATGCTGATCCCCGGCTCACACCAGACGTTCTACCCGTGTGTGGGCGCCACCCCCGAGCAGCACTACGAGACGTCGCTGGTGCGCCAGGAGATGGGGATCCCGGATCAGAACACCCTGGTCAAGGAGGTGGACCGCGCCGGCATCGACCAGTTCACCGGCCCGGCCGGCTCGGCGCTGTGGTTCGACGCCAACCTGCTGCACGGTTCGGGCTCCAACATCACCCCGCTGCCGCGGTCGAACGTGTTTCTGGTGTTCAACTCGGTGGACAACCAGCTCGCCGACCCGTTCTGTGGAGCCGCGCCGCGCCCGGAGTATCTCGGCGCCCGCGACCCGCACGCTACCGTGGCGTTGTGAGTGTGCTGGCCCCCGAAGGGGTGCGCAAGGCGGGTTTCGTCGTGGCCGGTGAGGGCGCGCTGGCGCTGATCGCCGCGGCGGTGCTGGTGGTGCGCGGACTGGCCGGCGCCGACCAGAGCACGGTCAACGGGTTCGGCACCGCGCTGTGGTTCGTGCTCGTCGGCGCGGGGGTGGCCACCGCCGGGATCGCGTTGGTGCGCGGGCACCGCTGGGGGCGCGGCATCGCGGTGTTCACCCAACTGTTGTTGCTGCCGGTGGCCTGGTATGTCGCGGTCGGCTCGCACCAGTGGGGCTACGGGATCACCGTCGCGGTGGTCGCGCTGGCGGTGCTGGCGTTGCTGTTCAGCCCCGCGGCGGTGGCCTGGTCGGCCGGCGCCACGCGGTCGGCGGGCCCCGGCGACTAGAGCCGCCGGCCCGCAGACCCGGCAGGTCGTCGGGCTCACCCCGGCGGCACCGACAACGCGTTGAGGATCGCGCCGAACTTCGCGGTGGTCTCGGCGACCTCGTCGTCGGGGTCGGATTCGGCCACGATGCCCCCACCGGCGCGGGCGACGATCCCGCGCCGGTCGGCGTCGAGCTCCGCGCCGCGCAGCGACACCACCCAGCGGCCGTCGCCCTCGGCGTCGCACCACCCGGTGGCCCCGGCGTAGAAACCCCGGTCGGCCTCGACCCGGTCGATGAACGTGAGCGCCTCGCCGGTCGGCACCCCGCCGACCGCCGGGGTCGGGTGCAGGGCCAGCGCCAGATCCAGGGCGCTGGTGGCGGCGCGGCGCAGCCGACCCCGAATCGGGGTGCTCAAATGCCACAGCGTGGCGGTCCGGCTCAGCTGCGGGGCGGCGGTGATCTGCAGGTCGGTGCAGAACGGCCGCAGCACCGCGGCCATGGTCTCGATCACCAGCCGGTGCTCGTGGCGGTCCTTGCCGGAGGCGGCCAGCGCGGCCCCGCTGCGCCGATCGTGCTGCGGGTCGTGGTGGCGCGGCGCGGAGCCGGCGAACGGGCGGGCGGTCACCGTCGCCCCGCAGCGGGTCACCAGCAACTCGGGGCTGGCCCCCACCAGCACGCCGCCGGCGTGGCCGGGCCCGGTCGCCGACAGGTCGACCAGATACCCGTAGCCGGTGGGGTCGGCGGCCACCAGCCGGGCCAGCACCGCGCGGGCGTCCAGCGGTGCGGCGGCGCGCAGCCGCAGCGCCCGGGCCAACACCACCTTGTGCAAGGTGGCGCCGTCGGCGCGCAGCGCGCCCACCGCCGCGGCCACCCGTCGGCGATGCTCGTCCAGCGCGGGCTCCGCCGCGGTGACCCGCACCGCCGGCAGCGGATCGCCGCCCCAGTCCGGCAGCCGCTCGCGGCGCTGCATCGTCGCCGGGCTCATCAGGGCGGTGGCCGCTTCGGGGTGAAACGGCAACGCGCCCACCACTATCCGGGCCTGCCCGGAGCGCAGCGCGGACTGCGCGGCGGTCGCCGTCGCATACCGCTGGGCCGCCTCGGGCACGATCAGCGCCTCGCGGGGGCCGGCGAGCACGAACGCCGGTTCAGTCATCGTCGCGGCCGCCGGTGAGGCCCAGCGCGGCGAGCTGGGGCAGGCCGTGCTCGAAACCGGCGACGGCGACCGAGGCGGGCGGCATCGCGAAATGGGTCCCGTCGGCCAGGGGCAGGCCCAACCAGCGGGTGATCACCGCCCGCGAGAAGTGGCTGTGGCCGACGAACACCACGTCGCGGTGCGCCGGCTGCGCGTGCGCCAGCGCCACCGCGCGATCGGCGCGGGCCCGGACCTCGGCGAGAGACTCGCCGTCGGGGCAGCCGTGGGTCCAGACCAACCAGTCGGGCACCGTGCGGCGGATCTGGGTGGTGGTCAGCCCCTCGTAGGCGCCGTAGTCCCATTCCCCGAGCAGCTCGGTGGTCTCGGTGATCGTCAGCCCGGCCAATTCGGCGGTGTGCACCGCGCGACGCCGGGGACTGGCGAGCACGATCGGGTCGGCGAGGTGGAGGCGACGCAGCACCGTGGTCAGCGCCGTCGCCTGAGCACGGCCGGTCGCGGTGAGCGCCAGATCGGTGCTCCCGGTGTGCTGGCCGGTCTTCGACCACTCGGTCTGGCCGTGGCGCAGCAGCAGCAGGCGCCGCTGCGGCGGTGGCTGCGCGGTGTCCACGGGAACCGATTGTGCCGCAACCATCGGGCGCGACCACCGGTGGGCATGTCAGGATGGCAGTCGGGGCCGCGACGCGGCACGGCACGACGCGCGGAGGAGGGCGTGAGTGACACGGATGCGGGTGTTGGCGGTGGCCAACCAGAAGGGCGGGGTGGCCAAGACGACGACGGTGGCTTCGCTGGGGGCGGCGATCGCCGACCAGGGCCACCGGGTGCTGCTCGTCGACCTCGACCCGCAGGGCTGCCTGACCTTCTCGCTGGGCACCGATCCCGACACGCTGCCGGTCTCCATCCACGAGGTGCTGCTCGGCGACGTGGAGCCCGACACCGCGCTGGTGGACACCCCGGAGGGGATGACGCTGCTGCCGGCCAACATCGATCTCGCCGGCGCGGAGGCGATGCTGTTGATGCGGGCGGGCCGTGAGTACGCACTCAAACGCGCCCTGGCCAAACTCGGTGACCGCTTCGATGTGGTGCTCGTCGACTGCCCGCCGTCGCTGGGGGTGTTGACCCTCAACGGGCTGACGGCCGCCGACGAGGTGATCGTGCCGCTGCAGTGCGAGACGCTGGCGCACCGCGGGGTGGGCCAGTTGCTGCGCACGGTCAGCGACGTCCAGCAGATCACCAACCCGGAGCTGCGGCTGCTGGGCACCCTGCCGACCCTGTACGACTCGCGCACCACCCACGGCCGCGACGTGCTGTTCGACATCGCCGATCGCTACGACCTGGCGGTGCTGGCCCCGCCGATCCCGCGCACGGTGCGGTTCGCCGAGGCCAGCGCGTCGGGGTCCTCGGTGCTCGCGGCCCGCAAGAACAAGGGGGCGGCCGCCTACCGGGAGTTGGCCGAGGTGCTGCTGAAGTACTGGAAAACCGGCGCGCCGCTGCCCACGTTCACCCCGCAGGGGTAGTCCGCGGACCGGTCAGCCCAGCGCGACCAGGGAGTCGCCGCGTTGTTCGAGAACCTGCGAGCCCGAGACCGCCGGGACGATCGCCACCGCGCCGGGTGCGCGGCTCAGCGTGATCGTGCGTTCATGGGTGCCGGTGTCGGGGTGATAGACCGCGATGCCGGCGGCGACCGGGACCAGCAACCGGTCGGCCATCATCGTCGCCGGCCCCAGCGGCACTCCGGTGTCCGCGGTCGCGCCGAGGGTGTAGCGGTAGGTCAGGTCGGCGCTGTCGAACACCGCCACCGCGTCGCCGGTCCACCAGGTGACCAGGTTGCCGGGCCGCGACACCGCCACCGCGTCGAGGGCCGCCTCGGTCGGGGCGGCGCGCAGGGCGGTCGAGGTCACCGTGGCGCCGGTCTCGTCGATCACCGCCACCTGCGGGTGCGGGCCGGGCAGGTAGACCGCGGTGGTGGTGTCGACGACGGCCAGCACCCGCGCCGTCGACTCGGGACCGGCATCGGGCAGCGGCACGTCGCGCTGCTCGGGTTCGTCCTCGTCCTTGCCGGGGCGCAGCAGCGTCAGGGACAGCTCGTCGCGGTCGGCGCAGGACTCGAGCACCGACACCGCCGCGGCGCTGGCCGCGGCCGAGCCCAGGGTGCACCCGCTGTCGAGCCCCCGCGCCGACGGTTTCACCCGGGCGTCGATCTCGCCGTAGGACAGGGTGCGCACCAGATCCGACCGCCACGTCTCCAGCCGGGTGCGCCCCGCCGACAGCAGGATCGTGCCGTCGGAGGACAGCCGCACCTGCTTGTCGGCGTAGCTGGAGCGGGCCGGGCCGCGCCGGCCGGTGGACCCGTCGATGGCGCTGGCCTGGCCGCAGCCCCGCCGGTCCGGGTAGACGGCCACCGCGTAGCGGTACACCCACGACACGCCGCACAGGTCCGCACCGCGCCGGTAGCTCCACACGGTCTCGCCGGTCTGCGGGTCCCGCCCGCTCATCTGCGCGCCGTCGCCGGTCACCACCGTGCCGCCGACCAACACCGGCCCGGTGGTCGCCGGGCTCGGTGCCGTCCACAGTTCGGTCAGGCCCACCGGCACCGCCACCGCCGGGGTGGGCTGGGGCACCGGGACCGCTGCGGGCCGGCTGTCGGTGTGGCGGGCGTCGCTGACCCACCAGATCACCGCGGCGGCCAGCGCGATCACCACCGCGATGGTCGCGGCGGCCACCAGGTCGGCCGTGGTGCGGCGCTCGGGTTCGACCATCGCGAGGCGCGCGAGCCCGCCGGCTAGCTGCCCGCGGCCGGGGTGGCGTCGGCCGGTTTGCGGGGGCGGCGCCGCCGCCGGCGCCGGGGCGCCTCGGCGGTGGCCCCGGACTCGCCGGTGGCGGTGTCGGGCCCGCTGGCCGGTGCGCCGGTCGCGGCCGCACCGTTGTCCGCGGCGACCGGCTTGCCCCCGCGGGTGCGCCGCCGTGACCGGGTGCGCCGCGGCCGGCTGGCCGCCCCGTCGCCGCCGCCCTGGCGGCGGTCGCGGCCGGACCGGTCGGGGCGGCTGCCGGCGGTTTTGCGGGGGGTGCCGACCCGCCCGCCGGCCTCCTCGGGGATGCCGAGTTCGGTGTACAGGTGCGGCGAGCTGGAGTAGGTCTCGGCCGGGTCGGCGCAGTCCAGATCCAGCGCCTTGTTGATCATCGCCCAGCGGGCCAGCTCATCCCAGTCGACCAGGGTGACCGCCACCCCGGTGCGCCCCGCCCGGCCGGTGCGGCCGATGCGGTGCACGTAGGTCTTCTCGTCGTCGGGGCACTGGTAGTTGATGACGTGGGTGACATCGTCGATGTCGATACCGCGGGCGGCCACGTCGGTGGCGACCAGCACGTCGTTCTCCCCGCTGCGGAACGCCTTGAGGGCCTGCTCGCGGGCGCCCTGGCCCAGATCACCGTGGACGGCGCCGACCTTGAAGCCCCGCTCGGCGAGTTCGTCGGCGACCTTCTGGGCGGTGCGTTTGGTGCGGGTGAAGATCATGGTGGCGCCGCGCCCGCGTGCCTGCAGCACCCGGCTGACCAGCTCCGCCTTGTCCAGGGCGTGGGCGCGGTAGACGAACTGTTCGGTGGCGTCGTGCACCGCCGAGGAGTGCGGCGCCTCGGCCCGGATGTGGGTGGGCTGGTTCATGAAGCTGCGCGCCAGCGTGACGATCGGATCGGGCATCGTCGCCGAGAACAACATCGACTGGCGGTCGTCGGGGGTCTGCGCCAGGATCCGCTCGATGTCGGGCAGAAAACCCAGGTCGAGCATCTCGTCGGCCTCGTCGAGGACCAGCACCGACAGCCCCCCGAGCTGCAGGTGGCCCTGCTGGGCGAGGTCCAGCAGCCGACCCGGGGTGCCGACCACCACGTCGACGCCGGCCTGCAGCGCCTCGATCTGCGGCTCGTAGGGGCGCCCCCCGTAGATGGAGACCACCGCGACGGGGCGATCGCCGGTGGTCAGGTATTTCGCGGCTTCGGTGAGGTCGTTGTAGACCTGCAGGCACAACTCCCGGGTGGGCACCACGATCAGGGCGCGCGGGATGCCGGTCAGCGGGCGGGTGTCGTCGCCGGTGATGCGGTGCAGCAACGGGGCCCCGAACGCGAAGGTCTTGCCCATGCCGGTGCGGGCCTGACCGATCAGGTCGTCGCCGGCCAGCGCGAGCGGCAGGGTCAACTCCTGGATCGCGAAGGGATGTTCGATGCCGTTGTCGGCCAGGGCGCGCACGATCTCGTCGCGCACCCCGAGCTCGGCGAAGCTGTGCTGGGTGGTGATGGCGGTCATGGGGAGAAGTTCGGCCTTTCGCGGTATCTCGGTGGCGGTCGTTATCTGTCCGAGCGCGCACGAGTCCGGAAACCTCGTCTGATCCCAGATCCTTCACCGGGGTGGTCACCAGGTCCGTCACCGGCCGCACGACAACTCCGACACGGGGTCTACCTGGACGGGCCGCCCGCGCGGCGGTGGCGACCGGTGCCGGCCGCATGGGCCGACCAGTGCACGCACATTTCTTTCGATCACGGCGCGGAACGTCGCGATCGCCCACCATCATAGCTGGTCGACCGGGCCGGGTGCGGCGGTGCGGGGTCGCGGGCTACGTCGCCGCCGCGGTGACCGGCGCCCGAGACGCTTTAGAGTGTGAGCAATGAACGCCCTGCCACCCCCCGATGAGATGACCAGCGCGCCGTCCCGGTTGTCGGCGGACCATCCGGGGATCAACGAGTTGTTCGCCCTGCTCGCCTACGGCGAGATCGCGGCGTTCTACCGGTTGACCGACGAGGCGAAGATGGCGCCCGACCTGCGGGGCAGGATCTCGATGGCGAGCATGGCGGCCGCCGAGATGCGCCACTACGACCTGCTGCGCGACACCTTGGAGCGCCGCGGTGTCGACGTGGTGCCGGCGATGACGCGGTACGCCGCCGCCCTCGACGACTACCACCGGCTGACGATGCCGAGCACCTGGTTGGAGGCGCTGGTCAAGACCTATCTCGGCGACGCGTTGGCGGCGGACTTCTACCGGCAGATCGCCGATGCGCTGCCCGATGAGGCCGCCGACGTGGTCCGCGAGGCGCTGTCGCAGACCGGGCATTCCCAGTTCGTCGTCGCCGAGGTGCGCGCCGCGGTGACCGCCAGCACCAAACAGCACAGCCGGTTGGCGCTGTGGTCGCGCCGGCTGTTGGGCGAGGCGATCACCCGGGCGCAGTACGTGCTGGCCGAACGCGACGAACTGGTCGACCTGGTGCTCGCCGGCACCGGGGGACTGGGCCAGCTGACCGAGTTTTTCGACCGCATCCAACACACCCACGACACCCGCATGCGCGAATTGGGCCTGGCGTGAGCTGAGCCCGCCGCGGCTACAGCGTGCAGGTGGCCAGAATCGAGTTGGTGGCCGACCGGGCGATCAGCCGACCGGCCGCGTCGGTGATCGTGCAGTTGAGTTCCGAGCGCAGGCTGCTGGCGGTCACCGAGCGCACCGCCACCCCCGGGTTCACCACCACCCGGCGGCTCCACGGCAGCGCCACATTGACGTCGGTACGCGGGAAGCCCTGTTCATCGGTGTAGACGATGGTGACCAGATCCAGCAACGGCTTGGTTCCGGTCACCGTGTAGGTGACGGTGCGCGGGTCCGGTGCCGGTGCCGTGGTGGGCGGCGGCGGCGCGGTCGCCGACGGCGGTGTCGTGGTGGGCGGGGTGGAACTGGGTGCGGCGGTGGTCGATTGGGGCGGCGGCACGCTGGTCACCGTCTCCGCCGGCAGCGACGTCGTGGGCGCCGGAGGGGTGGCGATCACCGTGCGGGTGGGCGGGGCCGACACGGTCCCGGCGGTGCCGCCGTTGCCACCGCCCTGCAGGATCAGCGCCGTGGCGACGACGGCGATCACCAGGATCACCGCGGCGGTGATCGCCACCGGGCGCCACTGGTCGATTACGCCCGCGCGCGCCCCGCCCTCGCCGTATCCCTCGTCCTCCTCGTAGTCGTAGTCGCCGTAGTCCTCGTAGTCGCCGTAGTCGCTGTAGTCGCCGTAGTACTCGTAGTCGCCGTAGTCGGCGTCGTCGTCGGCGGCGTCGCCGTAAGCGGGGTGATCGGAGCGGCCGAATCCGCGGTAGGGGCCGGACACGCCGTGCCGGCGGTAACGGCGGTGACCGGGGGCGGGCTCGTCGCTGAGGTAATCCGCGTAGTCCACGCGGTCACGGCGGCGGGAATCGAGGTCGGTCACGCGCCGACGGTATCGGCCCCCCGGGTGGCGGAGGTGTCGACGCGCGGGCCCGTTAGCGAACTGTTATCGCAGCTGGGGGCCGCTTTCGGTCGGCGTTCGCGGCGCCGTCGATGCGGGCGTGAGTCCCGCTCGCCCCGTCTACTAGCCTGCTGGGGGGACGTCTACTCAAACGAAAGGGGCCGGCGTGGAGGTCAAGATCGGGATCACCGACAGCCCGCGCGAGTTGGTGTTCACCAGCGCGCAGACACCCGAGGAGATCGAGGGCCTGGTCACCGCCGCGTTGGCCGACGGATCGGCGCTGTTGACCCTCACCGACGAGAAGGGGCGACGGTTCCTCGTCGTCACCGCCAAAATCGGCTACATCGAGGTCGGCGCCCCCGACATGCCGCGGGTGGGCTTCGGGATCGCCGCGGTCGACCCCAGCGGGACCAAGGCAGCCAAGAAGTAGCGGCGCGGGCGGGCCTTACGCCCTCACGGGCGGGTCAGCGGCACATGGGACAGCCCGCCCCAGGCGAACTGCACGGTGCCCTCGACCGCGTCCTCCTTGGAGATCGGGCGGTTGTTGGCCAGCCAGTAGCGGGCGCAGTCGACGCTGACGCCGACCAGGCCGACCGCGACCATCCGCGCCCGGTGCGGATCGAGCCCCGAGTCGGCGGCCACCAGGTCGAACACCGCGTCGGTGCAGGCCTCGGTGGCCACCCGCACCTGGGCGGCGACCTTCGGTTCGGTGACGTAGTCGTTCTCGAAGATCAGCCGGTAACCCTGCCCGTCGTGCTCGATGAAGTCGAAAAACGCCTGCACCGCGGCGTGCAGCCGCTGACGGTTGTCGGTGGTGGTGCGCAGCGCCTGACGCACCCCGGAGACCAGGTTGTCGACATGGCGCTGCAACACCGCCAGATACAGCTCCAGCTTGGATGAGAAATGCTGGTAAAGAACGGGTTTGCTGACCCCTGCACGCTCGGCGATCTCATCCATGCCGGCGGCGTGATACCCCCGGTCGACGAACACGTCGCTGGCGGCCACCAGCAGCTGGCTGCGCCGCTCGTCGCGCGGCAGCCGGTTGCCGCGTCGCTGCGCCCCGCGCTCGGCCGTGTTCGCACGCTCGCTCATCAAATCCTCAATCTGGCTTGGCTGCTCAGCCCGGCCGCGTCGGGGCCATGACCACGCCCTGACAGTACTCCGGTGCGCGCCGACCGGCGTCGCCCGCACCGGCGGGCCCCGTCCGAAGGGGCCGGACGAGGCCGCGGGCGTGCCGAAAACGTGCTGGCTGGGCGCGGTATGCCATTCTGGAGCGGTGACCTACGATCCGGCGCGGCACGGGGGCGGGCAGGTGCCGGTGCTCCACGATCAGTGGCGTGAGCCGCTGCGTGCCCGACGGGACCCGCTCGACGGCGGCGCGGGGCGGATGCGCGCCGACCGGGAACGCAGCCGCTGGCGCAAACAGAGCTGGCTGGGGCGGTTCGTCTCCACCTACGGGTGGCGCGCCTACGCGCTGCCCGGGCTGATCGCGGTCACCGTGGTGGTGCTGTACCAGACCGTGACCGGCACGACCGCGTCGAGCACGGTGGCCGACGACCCGGTGCAGGGCCCGCCCACGATCGGGTCGCAGGGCACCGCGATCGTGGGGGCGCCGCCGCGCGGGTTGACCCAGTTCGACGCGAACCTGCCGACCGGCAAGCTGCCCGACGGGGGCTTCTACACGGTGGCCGGGGCCAAAACCTGGCACATCGTGCCCGGCGTGATGGGCCCGGTCGGGCAGGGCCAGGACAAGATGTTCACCTACACCGTCGAGGTCGAGGACGGCATCGAGACCGCCGGGTTCGGCGGCGACGTGTCCTTCGCGACCATGGTCGACCAGACGTTGAGCAACCCCAAGAGCTGGATTCACAACGCGCAGTTCGGGTTCACCCGCATCGACGCGTCCTCGCCCGACGAGCCGGATTTCCGGGTGTCGCTGACCTCCCCGATGACGGTGCGCGAGGGCTGCGGTTACGAGATCGAGTTGGAGGCCTCCTGCTACAACCCGGTCTACGGTGCCGACCAGGAGGCGCGGGTGTTCATCAACGCCGCCCGCTGGGAACGCGGTGCGATGTCGTTTCAGGGCGACAACGGGTCCTACCGGCAGTACCTGATCAACCACGAGGTCGGGCACGCGATCGGCTACGAACGCCACGAACCCTGCGAGAAGGAGGGGGCGCTGGCACCGATCATGATGCAGCAGACGTTCTCCACCGCCAACAACGACGCCGCGCTGTTCGACCCGGACTGGGTGCACGCCGACGGCAAAACCTGCCGGTTCAACGCGTGGCCGTACCCGATCGCCTGACTACCCGGGAAGCTTTGGCGCCGGTTTGCCGTTGCTCCAGTCACCTGCTGTGATGTCGGTTGCCGATCGGGTCCGGTGCGACCAGCCCACGACGATGCAGCCATGACGTCCCAGCCCACGACGACAAGGAGATTTCCCGTGTCGACACCGTTGCCGCCGCTGGTTGAGCCGGCGGCTGAGTTGACTCGCGACGAGGTGGCCCGCTACAGCCGCCACCTGATCATCCCCGACGTCGGCGTCGTCGGGCAGAAGCGGCTCAAAAACGCCCGGGTGCTGGTCATCGGCGCCGGCGGGCTCGGCGCGCCCACGCTGTTGTACCTGGCCGCCGCCGGCGTCGGCACGCTGGGCATCATCGATTTCGACGTGGTCGACGAATCCAACCTGCAGCGCCAGGTCATCCACGGCGTCGCCGACATCGGCCGCCCCAAGGTCGACAGCGCCCGCGACGCGATCACGGCGATCAACCCGCTGGTCGACGTGCACCGGCACAACACGCAGCTGACCACCGACAACGCCGTGGAGCTGTTCGGCGACTACGACCTGATCCTCGACGGCACCGACAACTTCGCCACCCGCTATCTGGTCAACGACGCCGCGGTGCTCGCCCACAAGCCCTACGTGTGGGGGTCGATCTACCGGTTCGAGGGCCAGATCTCGGTGTTCTGGGAGGACGCCCCCGACGGTCGTGGTCTCAACTACCGCGACCTGTACCCCGAGCCGCCGCCGCCGGGGATGGTGCCGTCCTGCGCCGAGGGCGGCGTGCTGGGCATCCTGTGCTCCTCGATCGGCTCGGTGATGGGCACCGAGGCGATCAAACTGCTCACCGGGATCGGTGAGCCGTTGCTGGGTCGGCTGATGATCTACGACGCGCTGGAGATGAGCTACCGCACCGTCAAGGTCCGCAAGGACCCGGCCACCCCGACGATCACCGAGCTCATCGACTACGACGCCTTCTGCGGGGTGGTCTCCGACGACGCCGCCGACGCCGCCGCCGGCTCCACCGTCACCCCCCGCGAACTGCAGGAGCTGCTGCAGTCGGAGAAGAGGGTGGCGCTGATCGACGTGCGCGAACCCGTCGAATGGGAGATCAACCACATCGACGGCGCCGAGCTGATCCCGCAGTCGTCGCTGAAGACCGGCGAGGGGCTCGCCCGGTTGCCCCAGGACCGCACCCCGGTGCTCTACTGCAAGACCGGGGTGCGCTCGGCGGAGGCGTTGGCCGCGTTGAAAAAGGCCGGTTTCGCCGACGCGGTGCACCTTCAGGGCGGCATTGCGGCCTGGGCCCGGCAAATAGATCCCGACATGGTCATGTACTAACCGCCGACTCGGCGGGGGCACCGTTAGGCTGGCTTCGTGACTTTCGAGCCGCCCCCCGATCATGTGCTGGTGGCATTCGGTCTGAGCGAGGTACACCCGGTGTCGCTCGGTGTCAGCTGGGAAGGCGGCTGGCGCTGCGGTGAGGTGGTGCTCTCGCTGGTCGCCGACAATGCCCGGGCCGCCTGGTCGGCCAAGGTACGCGAAACGCTCTTCGTCGACGGGGTGCGGCTGGCCCGCCCGGTGCGCTCCACCGACGGCCGCTACGTGGTGGCCGGGTGGCGAGCCGACACCTTCGTGGCCGGCACGCCCGAGCCCCGCCACGACGAGGTGGTCTCCACCGGCATCCGGCTGCACGAAGCCACCAGCAAACTCGAACGGCCCCGGTTCCTCACCCAGGCGCCGACCCTGCCGTGGAGTGAGGTCGACGTCTTCAGCGTCGCCGACCGGGCGGCGTGGGAGGAGCGGCCCCTGCAGGCGCTGCCCCCCGGCGCCCAGGTCGCTCCCGGCTCGGCGGACGGTCAGCGGTCGGTGGAGCTCATCAACCAGCTCGCCGGGCTGCGCAAGCAGACCAACAGCCCCAGCCAGCTGGTGCACGGCGACCTGTACGGCACCGTGCTGTTCGCCGGGTCGGCCGCCCCCGGGATCACCGACATCACCCCCTACTGGCGCCCTCCGTCGTGGGCCGCCGGGGTGGTCGTCGTCGACGCGCTGTCCTGGGGCGAGGCCGACGACGGGCTCATCGAACGGTGGGATGCGCTCCCCGAGTGGCCGCAGATGCTGTTGCGGGCCTTGATCTTCCGGCTGGCCGTGCACGCGCTGCACCCGCGGTCGACCGCCGAGGCCTTCCCCGGCCTGGCGCGCACCGCCGCGCTGGTGCGGATGATGCTCTAGAGTCGCGCGCCCCCGCCCACACGCTCGACCCGCCCACACGCACGCGGCCCATCAGGCCCGCACGAGGCCCGCACGAGGCCCGCAGGTTCGGTGAAACTCACGTTTCGGTGCGCGAACCGGCGTTGTGCGCACCGAAACGTGCGGCTCAGCGGGTCTGACCGGTCGGGCGCCACCGGTAGGTCGCCAGATCCACCCGGCCGGCGATGGCGAGCACCCCTTCGGCGCGCAACCGCGCCAACTGCTCGGCGCCGAGGTGGCGGGCCGGGCGTCCGCTGGCCCGGATCACCCGATGCCAGGGCAGGTCGGCGCCGTCGGTGCGCAGAATCCAGCCCACCTGACGCGGGTTGGTCAGCCCGGCCGCCGCCGCCAGGTCGCCGTAGGTGCTCACCCGACCCGCCGGGATCGCGACGACCCACGCCCGCACCGCCTCGACCTGCGCCTCGGTGATCGCCGGCATGCTCAGCGCCGCGGCAGCCGGTCCCGGATCAGCTGCGCCACCTCGACCGGGCAGGCCTGCGCCACCATGTGCTGGCAGGGCAGGTCGACCAGTGTGAACTCCGCGCCGAGGCGCTGGCGCAGCCCGTCGAGGAGGAGGGCGTGCACGTACGCCGGATCGCTGCCGGTGGCGCGCACCACGGTGGTGGGGGTGCCGGCGGCCGGCAGCCGCGGGGGCCGCGTCAACTCGCTCCAGTACGCCATCATCGCCGGCAGGCTGATCCGCCAGCCGAACCGCCCGCCGGGCAGGGCGACCAGATGCTCGTCGAGGTCGGCGTCGAGCACCGCGGCGGGAACATCCGACCACGACCCGTGCGCCTTCTCCGCGCGGGCCTCGGCGACATCCGGGTAGTCCGGCGAGGCCCACGTCGCCTCGGCGATCTCGCGCATCCACGCCCCGTCCAACCCGACCGCCGGGTCCAGCAACACCAGCGCGGCCACCAGATCCGGGCGAGCCTCGGCCAGCGCCAACGCGATCGCCCCGCCGAACGAGTGCCCGACGACCAGCACCGGCTGCCCGGCCTGCGCGTCGACGAGTCCGGCCAGCGCCCCCACATTCGCCTCGATCGTCCACGGCGCGTCCCAGCTCGAGCGGCCGTGCCCGAGCAGGTCCGGGGCCGCCACCGCCACCCGCGGCAGCTGCGTGGTGGCCAGCTGCTCCCAGCGCCGACCGTGTCCGGTCAACCCGTGCAGCGCCAGCACCCGCGGGGGCCCGTCCGGGCCGAACCGGTGCACGTGCAGCGCAGTGTCCATCCGTCGATGATCCCAGCCGGGCTCGACCGCGCCGACCGCGGCCGCCGGATGTCGGTGCCGTGTGGTCTCATGCGGACATGACCGCGCCCCCGCACCCCCGCTGGCCGGGGCAGGTCGCCGCCGCGCTGGACCCGGGCCGCCGCGGGACGCTGCGGGTGCTCGGCGGGCCCGGCACCGGCAAGACCAGCCTGCTGGCCGACGCCGCGGCCGCGCATGTGCGTGCCGGGTTGGCCCCGCGGTCGGTGCTGGTGCTCACCGGGGCGGGCCCGATGCCGGCGCCGGCGCGCACCGCGCTGACCCGGGCGTTGCTGCGGGCCGGCGGCGACGCGGTGATCGCCGAGCCGGCGGTGCGCACCGTGCACAGCTACGCGTTCGCGGTGCTGCGGCGGGCCGCCGAACGGGCCGGGGATCCGCCGCCGCGGTTGGTGACCGGCGCCGAACAGGACGGCATCATCCGTGAGCTGCTCGCCGGTGACCTCGCCGACGGTGCCGGTGGGTGGCCGGCGGCGTTGACCCCGGCGCTGTCCACCGCCGGTTTCGCCGAGGAACTGGCGGACCTGTTGGCCCGCTGCGCCGAACGGGGCGTGGACCCGGCGGCGTTGCAGCGGATCGGTCGTCGGCAGCGACGGCCCGAATGGGTGGCCGCCGGCCGGTTCGCCCGCCAATACGAGCAGGTGATGCGGCTGCGGGCGGCGGTCGGCACGGCCGCCCCGCAGGCGACGATGCCGACCCTGGGCGCGGCCGAACTCGTCGGCGCCGCCCTGGTGGCCTTCGCGGCCGACCCGGAGCTGTTGGCCGCCGAACGCGCCCGGGTGAAGCTGCTGCTGGTCGACGACGCCCAGCAGCTCGACCCGCAGGCCGCCCGGCTGGTGCGGGTGCTGGCCGCCGGGACCGAGCGCACGCTGCTCGCCGGCGACCCCGACCAGGCGGTGTTCGGGTTCCGCGGCGCCGATCCCGCCGCGCTGCTCGGCGCGGACACCCCGGCGGTGACGCTGACGGTGTCGCACCGCTGCGCCCCGGCGGTCGCCGAGGCCATCACCGCGCTCGCCGACAGGCTGCCGGGTCGACGTCGCCCGGTCGCCGGGGCGGGGCCCGAGCCCGGTGCGGTCAGCGCCCGGGCGGCGGTCTCCGAGCACGCCGAGGCCGCCCTGATCGCCGACACGCTGCGCCGCGCGCACCTCGTCGACGAGGTGCCGTGGTCACAGATGGCGGTGATCGTGCGCTCGGTGCCCCGGGTGGCCGGCGGGCTGGCGCGCGCGCTGACCACCGCGGGGGTGCCGGTGGCGCTGCCCGCCACCGCAGGTGCGCTCGCCGAGCATCCGGCGGTGGCCGCGTTGCTGACCGTGCTGCGGTCCACCGTCGACGGGCTCGACGGTGAGCGGGTGGTGAGCCTGCTCACCGGGCCGATCGGACGGGTCGACCCGGTGACGCTGCGGTCGCTGCGCCGCGCGCTGCGCCGCGGCGGCGACGACCCTGTCCCCGACGGCGAGCCACTGCTGGTGGCGGCGTTGCGCACCGGCCCGCCCCCGGGCCTGCCGCCGGCGTTGGCGCGTCCGCTGCGGCGGGTGCGCGCGGTGCTCGACCATGCCGCGCGCAGTGCCGCCGCCGGTGAGGACCCCCGCTACCCGCTCTGGCAGGCCTGGCACCACAGCGGGCTGCAGCGGCGCTGGCTGACCCTGGTCGAGCGGGGCGGGTCGTCGGGCGCGCAGGCCGACCGTGATCTGGCGGCGGTGACCGACCTGTTCGACGTCACCGAGCAGTACGTGAGCCGCACCGGCGCGGCCACCGTGACGGGGCTGATCGACCACGTGGCCGCGCTGCGGCTGCCCACCGGCACCGACGCCGGCCCCACCGGCGAGGCGGTGCGGCTGCTCAGCGTGCACGCCGCACTCGGGCACGAATGGGATCTGGTGATCGTCGCGGGACTGCAGGACGGTCTGTGGCCCAACACGATTCCGCGCGGCGGCGTGTTGGGCACCCAGCGGCTCCTCGATGTGCTCGACGGGGTGCCCGAGCAGGCCTCGATGCGGGCGCTGCTGGTCGCCGAGGAGCGTCGGCTGCTGGTCGCGGCGCTGGGCCGGGCCCGCCGCCGGGTCCTGGTGACCGCGGTCGACGGCGGCGACGACGCGGCGGTGCCGTCGCCGTTCTTCGGTGAGATCACCGATCGCGGTGAGCACGGCGACGGTGGGCGCGACGCGGTCCCGCTGGCCGCGCCACGGGTGCTGTCGGCCCCGGCGGTGGTGGGGCGGCTGCGTGCGCTCGTCTGCGCCCCGGCCGGGGTGATCGACGACGCCGCCCGCGCGCGTGCGGCCACCCAGCTGGCCCGGTTGGCGCGCGCCGGGGTGCCCGGAGCGGACCCGGCGACCTGGGCGGTGATGACCCCGCTGAGCACCACCGAGGCGTTGGAGCCCGCCGTCGGCGGGCAGACCGTCACGCTCTCGCCGTCGACGCTGGGCACCCTGACCGAGTGTCCGCTGCGCTGGCTGGCCGAGCGGCACGGCGGTCGGGACCGCGACGCGGCCGACCTGCGCTCGACGATCGGGTCGATGCTGCACGCCTTGGCCGCCGAGACCGGGCGGGCGGAGACGGTGCTGCTCGCCGAGCTGGAACGGGCCTGGGCCCGGCTGCCGTTCCGGTCACCGTGGTACGCGGCCCACGAACTCGTCCGGCACCGGGAGATGCTCGCCGCGTTCCTGCGGTGGCGGGAGACCAGCCGCGGGCGCTACACCGAGATCGGCGTCGAGGTCGAGGTCGACGGGCGGCTCGAGGAACCGTCGGCCGCCGGGCCCGGCATCCGGCTGCGCGGGCGCATCGACCGGCTGGAGCGCGACGAGGCGGGTCGGCCGGTCATCGTCGATCTGAAGACCGGGCGCAGCCCGGTCACCAAGGAGCAGGCCCAACAGCACGCCCAGCTCGCCGCCTACCAGCTGGCGGTCACCGCCGGGCTGCTGGACCCCCACGTCGGCCCCGACACCGAACCCGGCGGTGCCCGGCTGGTCTACCTGGGCAAGACCGGTGCCGGCGGGGCCACCGAACGCGAGCAAGACCCGTTGACCCCCGAGGCGGCCGAGGCGTGGCGGCAGCGGGCCCGCGCGGCCGCCGCGGCCGCCACCGGCGCGCAGTTCGTCGCCCGGGTCAACGACGGCTGCGACCACTGCCCGATCCGGCCGACCTGCCCGGCGCACCGGGAGCCGCGATGAGCCCCCGCTACAGCCCGGAGGAGCTGGCCGCGGCGCTGGAGCTGCATCCGCCCACCGCGGAGCAGGCCGCGGTCATCGCCGCGCCGCCGGGGCCGCTGGTGGTGATCGCGGGGGCCGGCGCCGGCAAGACCGAGACGATGGCCGCGCGGGTCGTGTGGCTGGTCGCCAACGGCTACGCCGACCCCACCGAGGTGCTGGGGCTGACCTTCACCCGCAAGGCCGCCGGGCAGCTGCTGCGGCGGATCCGTTCGCGGCTGGCGGCGCTGGCGGCCCGCGCCATGGTCGCCGGGCCCGAGGCGGTGACCAGCGGCAGCCCCACCGTCGCCACCTACCACGCGTTCGCCGGCCGGCTGCTGCGTGAACACGGCATGCGCGCCGGGATCGAACCGCAGACCCGGTTGCTGGGCTCCACCGAACGCTGGCAGCTGGCCTACGACGTGGTCTGCGCCTACCCGGGGACACTGGAGCTGACCAAGACGCCGGAGGCGGTCACCGAGATGGTGCTGCACCTGGCCGATCAGCTGGCCGAGCATCTGGTCGACACCGCCGGGTTGCGCGACACCCACCGCGAACTCGAGCAGCTGGTGCTGACCCTGCCGCCGGGGCCGCGCCAGCGTGCCGAACCCAATCAGCATTTGCTCCGACTGCTGGCGGCCCAGGCCGACCGCAGCGCCCTGGTGCCGCTGATCGACGCGGTGGCCGCACGGATGCGCGCCGAGGCGGTGATGGATTTCGGGACGCAGATGGCCGCCGCGGCGCGCCTGGCCACCGACCTGCCCGAGATCGGCGCGGAGCTGCGCCGCACCTTCCGGGTGGTGCTGCTCGACGAATACCAGGACACCGGCCACGCCCAGCGGGTCGCGTTGTCGGCGCTGTTCGGCGGCGGGGTCGACGACACGCTGGCGCTCACGGCGGTCGGTGACCCCATCCAGTCGATCTACGGCTGGCGCGGCGCCTCGGCCACCAACCTGCCGCTGTTCACCACCGATTTCCCGCGCTGCGACGGCACCCCGGCACCCACCCTGGAGCTGGCCACCAGCTGGCGTAACCCGCCGTCGACGCTGGCGGTGGCCAACGCGGTCGCCGCGCCGGCCCGCGACCGTTCGGTGGCCGTGCACGAACTGCGCTCGGCCCCCGACGCGGCGCCGGGCACGGTGACCGCGGCGCTGCTGCCCGACGTGGTCGCCGAGCGCGACTGGGTCTCCGAACAGCTGCAGCGCCGCTACGCGCGCGCCGCCGCCGCCGGTGAGCCGCCGCCGAGCGCGGCGGTGCTGGTGCGCCGCAACGCCGATGCCGCCCCGATGGCCGCGGCGTTGCGGGACCGCGGGGTGCCCGCGGAGGTGGTCGGGCTGGCCGGGCTGCTGGCGGTGCCCGAGGTCGCCGACCTGGTGGCCACCCTGCGGCTGGTCGCCGACCCGACCGCGGGGGCGGCCGCCCTGCGGGTGCTGACCGGACCGCGGTGGCGGCTGGGGGCCCGCGACATCGCCGCGCTGTGGCGTCGCGCCCAGACGCTGGCCGACCCGCCGCCGGCGCCGCTCAGCGCCGAGGAGGTCGCCGCCCAGGCCGACCCCGACACCGACACCGCCTGCCTGGCCGACGCCGTCGCCGACCCCGGCCCGGCCGCCGACTACTCCCCGGACGGGTACCGCCGGGTGGCCGCACTCGGGGAGGAGCTGGCCGCGCTGCGCGGCCACCTCGACCATCCGCTGCCCGACCTGCTCGCCGAGGCGCGCCGGATCACCGGGGCCGACATCGAGGCCCGCGCCGCGCACCCGGTGGACGCGCCGGGTACCGGCACCGAACAACTCGACGCGTTCGCCGACGTGGTGGCCGGCTACTGCGCCCGGGGCGGCGACCGCAGCGCCGCACCGACGGTGGCGGGTCTGCTGGCCTACCTCGATGCCGCCGCGGTGGTCGAAAAGGGCCTGCCGCCGGCGCCGGTGGCGGCGACCACCGGCCGGGTGCAGGTGCTCACCGTGCACGCCGCCAAGGGCCTGGAGTGGCAGGTGGTGGCGGTGCCGCATCTGGTCGCCGGGGTGTTTCCCTCCACCGCGTCGCGTCGCACCTGGCTCACCGATCCCGCCGAGTTGCCGCCGCCGCTGCGCGGCGACCGGGCCTCGCTCAGCGCCCACGGGGTGCCGCTGCTGGAGACCGACGCGGTCACCGACCGCCGACAACTCGGCGACACCGTCGAGGCCCACCGCGCGCAGCTGGCGCAGCGGCGCGTCGACGAGGAACGCCGGCTGCTGTACGTGGCGGTCACCCGCGCCGAGGACACCCTGTTGGTCTCCGGGCATCACTGGGGCGCCACCGGACTCACCCCGCGCGGGCCCTCGGAGTTCCTCGACGAACTGCACGCCGTGATCGTCGGCGGTGACGGTGATCGTCCGGTCGGCACGATCGACTGCTGGGCACCGGCGCCCGCGCCGGGGGAGCCCAACCCGCTGCGCGAGGCCGTGCGCGAGGCGGTGTGGCCGGCCGACCCGGCCGGAGGACGCCGCGCCGACGTGGACCGGGGCGCGCAGCTGGTGGCCGCGGCCCTGACCGCCGAGCCGGACGCGGCGGCGGGCCAGGACCCGCACGGGTGGGCCGCCGACGTCGACGCGCTGCTGGCCGAGCGCGACAGCCCACCGGCCCCGCCGCCGACGGTGCCCGCGGTGCTGTCGGTCAGCGGGCTGGTGGAACGGGCCGCCGACCCGCAGGCGGCGCAACACCCCGGCCGGCGTCTCCCGGTGCGTCCCGACCCGTATGCATTGCGCGGCACGGCGTTTCATGACTGGGTTCAACGGTTCTACGGGGCCGATCGGCTTTTCGACCTGGCCGACCTGCCCGGCGCGGCCGACAGCGACCACGGCGCCGCCGACGCCGACCGCCTGGCGCAGTTGCAGCAGGCGTTCCTCGACTCGCCGTGGGCGGACCGCACCCCGATCGCGGTGGAGGTGCCGTTCGAGCTGGCGTTGGGGCCGACGATCGTGCGCGGCCGCATCGACGCGGTGTTCGGCGAGCCCGACGGCGGCGCGACGGTGGTGGACTGGAAGACCGGCGGGCGCCCCGACGGGGCGGCCGCGCGTGCGGCCGCGGTGCAACTCGGGGTGTACCGGCTGGCCTGGGCGGCGCTCAGCGACACCCCGGAAGCGTTGGTGCGCACCGCGTTCCACTATGTTCGCCCCGGCGCCACCGTGTACCCCGAGAGGGTGCCGGGTCGCGTCGAGTTGACCGCGCTGGCCGCCGGACGGTGATCTGCCGGGTCCGGGGTGGCCGACGTGGTTACATGGTGCGATGGCCCGAGGGAAGCTGCGCCGGCTGGGCGGTCTCGACGAGACGTTGACCGCTCAGCCCGACTACGCGCTGGTCGGGGTGCTGCGGATCCCGGAGAGCGACTCGCCGGCCCGCGCGATCATGCGGCGCATCATCATCGCGCTGGGGGCGATGCTCGCGGCGGTCATCGTCGTCTACCTCACCCGCGACGGCTACACCGATGTGCGCGGCGAACCGATGACCCTGCTGGACTGCATCTATTTCGCCACCGTGTCGCTGACCACCACCGGGTACGGCGACGTCACCCCGGTGACCGAGTTCGCGCGGCTGACCAACATCGTGATCCTCACCCCGCTGCGGGTGGCGTTTCTGGTGGTGCTGGTCGGCACCACCGTCGAGGTGCTCGCCGAACGGTCCCGGCAGGCGTTGAAG
This sequence comes from Mycolicibacillus parakoreensis, assembly GCF_022370835.2. The sequence goes on along the minus strand of NZ_CP092365.1, from coordinate 2,866,825 downwards.
ATCCAGCGTTGGAGGAGAAGAGTGCGCAACCACACGATCGTCGTCGGCTACGGCACCAAGGGCAAGACCGCGGTGGTGGCCATGGTCGGCGATGACGTCCCGACCGGCAACATCGTGGTCGTCGACACCGATGAGGCCGCGCTCACCCACGCCGAGAACGCCGGGCTGGTCACCCAACGCGGCGACGCCACCAAGGCCGACGTGCTGCGGCTGGCCGGCGCCCAGCACGCCGCGGCGATCATCGTGGCCACCAACCGCGACGACACCGCCGCGCTGGTCACCCTCACCGCCCGCGAGATCGCCCCCAACGCCAAGATCGTGGCCGCCATCCGGGAGGCCGAGAACCAGCATCTGCTGCAGCAGTCCGGGGCCGACTCGGTGGTGGTGTCCTCGGAGACCGCCGGGCGGCTGCTGGGCATCGCCACCTCCACCCCGCGGGTGGTGGAGATGATCGAGAACCTGCTGTCGCCGGACACCGGGCTGACCATCGCCGAACGTGAGGTGGCCCAGACCGAGGTGGGCGGGTCGGCGCGGCACCTGCGCGACATCGTGCTCGGGGTGGTGCGCGAGGGGGCCCTGCTGCGCATCGACTCCCCGGAGGTCGACACCGTCGAGGCCGGCGACCGGCTGCTCTACGTGCGCACCGCGGCCGGTTAGGCACCGGGCGTGGAGTTCCGGCTACAGCACACCCCGCTGCTCTCCCGGGTCGGGGCGGACCGCTCCGATCAGCTGCGCACCGACGTCGACGCCGCCGTCGCCGGCTGGGCGCAGGCGGCGCTGCTGCGGGTCGACGCGCGCAACCAGGTGCTGGTCACCGACGGCCGGGTGGTGTTGCACCGTGCCGCCGCACTCGGCGACGCCCCGCCGCGCGACGCGGTGTTTCTGGGTCGCCTCGACGACGGTCGGCACGTCTGGGCGATCCGCGACCGGCTGGCCGCCCCCGACGACCCCGACCCGCGCGCCGCGGTTCTCGACCTGCGCCGCGGCGGCCACCACCTCGACGACGTCAGCGCGCAGCTGGTGGCGTCGGCCGCGGCGCTGCTCAACTGGCATGAGCGGGCAAGGTTCTCCGCGGTCGACGGCACCCCCACCCGCGCGACCCGCGCCGGCTGGGCCCGGGTCAACCCGCTCACCGGCGACGAGGAGTTCCCCCGCATCGACCCCGCGGTGATCTGCCTGGTCCACGACGACGCCGACCGGGCGGTGCTGGCACGCCAGGCCGGCTGGCCGCCACGGCTGTTCTCGCTGCTGGCCGGGTTCGTCGAGGCGGGGGAAGCCCTGGAGACCTGCGTGACCCGCGAGATCCGCGAGGAGATCGGCCTGACCGTGCACGACGTGCGCTACCTGGGCAGCCAGCCGTGGCCGTTCCCGCGGTCGTTGATGGTCGGGTTCCACGCCGTCGCCGACCCGGGCCAGGAGTTCGTCTTCGCCGACGGGGAGATCGTCGAGGCCGCCTGGTTCACCCGCGAACAGATCGCGGCGGCCCTGGACGCCGGGGATTGGGCCCGCCACACCGAGTCGGCACTGCTGTTGCCCGGCTCGATCTCGATCGCCCGCGAGATCATCGAGTCCTGGGTGGCGGCTGGCTGATCCCGGCGGGAGCGGGGCCGTGATCGGGTCAGCCCAGCGCGGCCAGCTTGTCTTTGACCGCCTTGACGCCGGGATTGGTCAGCGTCGAACCGTCGGCGAACCGCAGGGTGGGCACGGTGTGGTTGCCGTCGTTGACCGAACCGACGAACTTCGCGGCCTCGGCGTCGTTCTCGATGTTGATCTCGGTGTAGGTGATGCCGGCGGCCTTCAACATGGTTTTCAGCCGCAGGCAGTGCGGGCACCACGGAGTGGAGTACAGGGTGAACGCGCCGGTCTCGGCGGGTGCGGAGGTCATAGTGGCTCCCAACTTAGCGGCTGCGCCGCGCCGCGCGCACCGCGGCCCGTGCCGTCGGCCCGGTGGGGCGCTGTCCGGTGGCGATGTCAGGATGGGGTCATGCCGGGAAACGCCGACCCGCTGCTGGCCGGTCTCGACGACGAACAGCGCGCCGCCGTGCTGGCCCCGCGGGGTCCGGTGTGCGTGCTCGCCGGCGCCGGCACCGGCAAAACCCGCACCATCACCCACCGCATCGCCCACCTGGTCTCCGGGGGGCATGTGGCGGCCGGACAGGTGCTGGCGGTGACGTTCACCTCCCGGGCCGCCGGGCAGATGCGAGCCCGCCTGCGGGCCCTCGACACCGCCGCGGCCACCGACGCACGGGTCGCGGGGGTGCAGGCGTTGACGTTTCACGCCGCCGCTCGCCGCCAGCTGCGCTACTTCTGGCCGCGGGTGGTCGGCGACACCCCCTGGCAGCTGCTGGACCGCAAGTTCGCCGTGGTCGCCCAGGCCGCCAACCGGGCCGGGGTCAACCCGTCCACCGACGACGTGCGCGACCTCGCCGGGGAGATCGAGTGGGCCAAGGCCTCGCTGATCAGCCCCGAACAGTACGGCGCGGCGGTCGCCGCGGCCGGGCGCGACATCCCGCTGGACGCGGCGCAGGTCGCCACGGTCTACAGCGGGTACGAGACCGCCAAGGTCCGCGGCGAGGTGGCCCTGCTCGACTTCGACGACCTGCTGCTGCACACCGCGGCGGCCATCGAGACCGACCCGGGGGTGGCCGAGGAGTTCCGCGGCCGCTACCGCTGCTTCGTCGTCGACGAATACCAGGACGTCACCCCGCTGCAGCAGCGGGTGCTGACCGCCTGGCTGGGGGAGCGCGACGATCTCACCGTCGTCGGCGACGCCAACCAGACCATCTACTCGTTCACCGGCGCCTCCCCGCGTTATCTGCTGGACTTCACCCGCCGCTTCCCGGAGGCCACCCTGGTGCGCCTGGAGCGTGACTACCGGTCGACCCCGCAGGTGGTGTCGTTGGCCAATCGGGTGATCGCCGCGGCCCGCGGCCGGGTGGCCGGCAGCCGGCTGCAGCTGGTCGGTCAGCGCGATCCCGGCCCGGAGCCGACGTTTCACCAACACCGCGACGAGGTCGCCGAGGCCACCGCCACCGCCGCCGCGATCGCCAGGCTCATCGACGGCGGCGTCGAGGCGGCCGAGATCGCGGTGCTCTACCGCATCAACGCCCAATCGGAGGTCTACGAGGAGGCGCTGACCGAGGCCGGCATCACCTATCAGGTGCGCGGCGGGGAAGGGTTTTTCACCCGCCAGGAGATCCGCCAGGCGGTGCTGGCGCTGCAGCGCACCGCCGAGCGGGGCGCCGCGGCAACCGAGCAGCAGGCGGCGCTGCCCACGCTGGTGCGCACCGTGCTCGAACCGCTGGGGTTGACCGCGACCGCCCCGACCGGGGTGCGCGCCCGGGAACGCTGGGAGGCGCTGTCGGCGCTGGTCGACCTGGTCGACGACGAGGTCGCCGCGCGCCCGCAGCTCGACCTGCCCGGCCTGCTGCGCGAGTTGCGGCTGCGCGCCGACTCCCGTCATCCCCCGGTGGTGCAGGGGGTGACGCTGGCGTCGCTGCACGCCGCCAAGGGCCTGGAGTGGGATGCGGTGTTCCTGGTGGGTCTGGCCGACGGGACCCTGCCGATCAGCCACGCGCTGGCCCACGGGCCCGACAGTGAACCGGTGGAGGAGGAGCGTCGGCTGCTCTATGTCGGCGTCACCCGAGCGCGCCGCCACCTCGCGCTGAGTTGGGCGCTGTCACGCACCCCCGGGGGGCGCGCGGGGCGCAAACCGTCGCGTTTCCTCACCGGCATCGCCCCGCAGGCCGCGGTGGCCGACTCCGGGCCGCGGCGGTCGCGCCGCAACCGGGGGGCACCGGTGCACTGCCGGATCTGCAACGCCCGGCTGTCCACGGCGACCGCGACGATGCTGCGGCGCTGCGAAACCTGCGCCGCCGACATCGACGAGGACCTGCTGGGCCGGCTCAAGGAGTGGCGGTTGCGCACCGCCCAGGAGCAGAAGGTGCCCGCCTACGTGGTGTTCACCGACAACACCCTGATCGCGATCGCCGAGATGCTGCCCACCGACGACGCCGCCCTGACCGCCATCCCGGGCATCGGGGCCCGCAAACTCGAACAGTACGGCCCGGCGGTGCTCGAGCTGGTGCGGGCACGCGGGTAGCCGAATCCGCAGGTCAAAAAATGTTTGCCGGTGACCCGGCCGGCCGGATATCCTCGTGCACGGTCCCGCCGGGGCGCCACGCGAGGCGCCCGCGACGACGAGAGGAGGCGGCCATGAGCAGCGCGATCGCTGGCACCGTACGGGCGGCCGCCCACCGCGCCGCCGCCCACCGCGCCGCCGCGGCGCGTCCGGGCCGGGACATTCCACCGAGATAGTGCACATTCGGCACCTGGCCACGGACCCCCCGGATCCGTGGCCATTGTTGTCGGCTTCTCGCCGTCGGCCCTGATCCGGCTCCCGCGACCGGCCCGCCCCGATCAGGAAGCAGGTGAGCATCCCATGTCGACTCCCACCGTCGCGTCGCCACGGCGCCCGGCGCTGCCCTGCCACACCGGCGACCCCGATCTGTGGTTCGCCGAGGAGCCCGCCGACCTGGAACGCGCCAAGGCGCTCTGCGCCGGCTGCCCCATCCGCCTCCGGTGCCTGGCGGTGGCGCTGGCCCGCGGCGAGCCGTGGGGCGTGTGGGGCGGGGAGATCCTGCACCGCGGGCGCATCGTGGCGCGCAAACGCCCCCGCGGGCGGCCCCGCAAGGAGCCGGCCGCCGCGTGAGCGCGGTCAGGCCGTCGGGCCGACCTTCTCGACATCCTTTTCGACGTCGGGATCGGTGAAGCCCGGCACCAATTCCTCCGAGAGCCGCCTGGTCGGGACGTGCGCGTCGAGCTGACACATGATCGCCGTCGTCGAGCCCAGCACCCGCATCGGCATCGCCAGCTTCGGCGGCAGGTCGAGTTGACGCGCCATCTTGAGCTGCTCGACCGAGCGTTCCAACTGCTTGCCGGTCATCCGCATCAGCCACTTGCGGGTGTAGTGGAACACCTCCACCTCGACGGGTTCGACGTACTGGCGCAGCATCTCGTCGATCTCGCGCATGGAGACCTCCTGGCCCTTCTGGATGAAGCCGCCCTGGCGCATCACGGCGACGACGTTGTCGTAGTCGTCGTCGCGCGCGTAGCGCACGGCCGCACCCAACTCCGGGGGGAACCCGCCGGGCATCGGCGCCACCGCGCCGAAGTCGATCACGCCCATCCGGTCGTCGGGCAGCAGCATGAAGTTGCCCGGGTGGGCGTCACCGTGGATCAACTCCAGCCGCCGCGCCGCGTCCCAGGTGAACTCGGCCAGCCGGGTGCCCATCAGATCCCGCTGCTCGACGGTGCCGGTGCGGATGATCTCGGCCATGCCGACGCCCTCGATCCACTCCTGGATGACGACCTTGGGGGCGCTGGCCACCACGTTCGGGATGAGGAAGTGCGGGTGGCCGGCATAGGCCTTGGCGAAGATCCGCTGGTTGTCGGCTTCGAGCCGGTAGTCCAGCTCCATCTCGGTGCGTTCGATCAGCTCGTCGACGACACCCTGGACATCGACCCCGGGGGCCAACTGCTTGAACACGCCGGTCAGCCGACGAATGGTCTTCAGGTCGGCGCGCAGTGCCTCGTCGGCGCCGGGGTACTGGATCTTCACCGCGACGGCGCGGCCGTCGGCCCACACCGCCTTGTGGACCTGACCGATGCTGGCGGAGGCGACCGGCTCGTCGTCGAAGGCGCTGAAGCGCTGACGCCACGTGGTGCCCAGCTGGGCGTCGAGCACCCGGTGCACCTTCTGCGCGGTCATCGGCGGCGCATCCTTTTGCAGCTTGGTCAGCGCCTCGCGGTAGGGCTCCCCGAACTGCTCGGGGATCGCGGCCTCCATCACCGACAGGGCCTGGCCGACCTTCATCGCCCCGCCCTTGAGTTCGCCGAGCACGGTGAACAGCTGGTCGGCCGCCTTCTCCATCATCTCGGCGGTGACCTCGTCTTTCGACTTGCCCGCCATCCGCTTGCCCAGCCCCAGTGCGGCCCGCCCGGCGAAGCCGACGGGCAGCGACGCCAACCGGGCGTTACGTGCGGCACGGCCGCGTTTGATCTCAGTCACCTCACCATCATCCCCCATGCCCAGCGGGGGTGCGCACCGATGGGGCCCCCGGCGGTGCGCCCGACCAGCACCGGCAGCGGGGATGACGCCGCCAGCGCCGGGTGAGAAGCGTTCCGGCGGCCACGTCGAACTCCACGGTGGCGTTCCAGGTCGGCGGTGGCGCCGGGTCGACCGCCGCGCCGCGGACCGCGGCCACCACCCGGTTCACCTCGGTGAGCGCCAGCGCTCCGGTGGCCAGCACGGTGGCCGGGTCGGCGGTGCCGACCGTCTCGCGCAGCTGCGCGGCCAGCGCCGGCCAGGCCGGGTCCCGGTCGCCGCGATGCAAATCCGCACAGTCCAGGCAACTGGTCACCCCGGGAATCACGAGTGGTCCGATCAGCCCGACGCCGTCGCGCACCCGCACCGCCAGATGCGCCACCCGCCCGCCGTGCAACTCACGCAGCAACCGCGGGTCGACCACCAGGGTGTCGGCGAGCACCACCAGGTCGGTCCCGGTCAGGCGGGCGTGCGGTTGGCGGCTGTGCTCGACGCGCGCGCCGCAGCCGCGCAGCGACGTGGCCAGCAGGTCCGACAGCGGCCCGCGGCCGTGCACCCGGATCGCCGGGCACCGCGACGACGACGGCCGTGGCGCGGTCTCGACGCGCGCCAGGCCGGCGGCCACCACAGCGGTGAGAAGTTCGGTGAGTGCGGCGGGCTCCCGCAGCCCGTCGGCACGGGCCCGCCGGTGCAGCGCGACCGCACTGATCCGGGTCTGCATCGACCGCAGCAGCGCCGCCAGCGCGGCCACGCTCAGGTCCGGCGGCGGGGCGATGAGCACCGCACGGCGCGGATCCCAGCCCAGCTGCACGGTGTCGTCGGGGCGCAGCAGCACCGGCATCGCCGGATTGAGCACATACCAGCGGGACATGATCGTGACCCTGCCACGATCGGGTGCCCCGGCGGGATCAGCGATCCACAGGCGGGTCGGCCGGGCCGTCGTGGCGGCGCTGGTCCTTCTCGAACTCGGCGATCACCTCGTCGATACCGCTGGTGTCCCCGCCGAGCACCGAGTCGATGAACCCGGCCGGCTCGTCGAGGTCCTCGGCGCCGGGCAGCAGGTCGGGATGCTGCCAGACCCCGTCGCGGGCGTCGACGCCGACGGCGGTGGTGAGCCGCTCCCACAGGGCGGTGGCCTCGCGCAGCTTGCGCGGCCGCAACTCCAGCCCGACCAGGGTGGCGAAGGTCTGCTCGGCGGGGCCGCCGGTGGCCCGGCGGCGCCGCAACGTCTCGCTCAGCGCGGCGGTGGTCGGCAGGCGCTCGCCGAGCGCGGCGGTCACCACCGTCTGCACCCAGCCCTCGATCAACGCCAGCAGCGTCTCCAACCGCTCCAGCGCCTGGGTCTGCTCCGGGGTGGCCTTCGGTTCGAACACCCCCTCGGTGAGCAGCCGCTCCATCGCCTCCGGATCGGCCAGCATCGCCGGGTTGAGGCCCTGGGCCATCTCCTCGATGCCGCTCATGTCGATCTTCATGCCGCGCGCGTAGGCCTCCACCGCGCTGAGCAGCTGACTGGACAGCCACGGCACATGGGAGAACAACCGGTGGTGGGCGGCCTCGCGGGCCGCCAGGAACGTCATGATCTCCCCGCGCGGCTGCTCCAGGCCCGTCGACAGTTCCTCGATCGCCTCCGGCAACAGCGCGGCCACCCCCGTGGGGCCCAGCGGCAACCCGATATCGGTGGAGGTCAGCACCTCCCGCGACAGTCGGCCCAGGGCCTGCCCGAGCTGCGAGCCGAACGCCATCCCGCCCATCTGCGACATCATCGACAGCAGCGGGCCGGCCATCGTCTTGGCCTCCTCGGGCAGCGCCGAGGCCCAGACCGTGGAGATCTGCTCGGCCATCGGGTCGCAGAGCCGCTTCCAGGTCGCCAGCGTGTTGTCGATCCAGTCGGTCGCCGTCCAGGCCGCGGTGCGGACGGTGCCGGCCGGCAGCGCGGTGGCGCCGTCGAGCCAGGTCTCGGCCAGGTGCACCGCGTCGGTGATCGCCGTGGTGGTGGCCTCGGGCACCGGGGCGACGAACCCGATCGAGTCGGCGGCCAGTTTGCGGGCCAGGTCGTAGTTGACCGGGCCGCCGCTGCCGCCGGTCATCGCCGGGCCGGTGCCGGAGAACATCTGGCCCAGCCGGGTGAAGATCTGGCCCAGGTCGCCGACGTTGAACTCGGTGAAATCGCCACCGAGGCCGAACGGATCAGACGAACCGGACCCCGGATTACCGCCGCGATCACCCTTGTCGCGGTCACGGTCGGGATCCTCGCCCGGGGAGGAAAAGCCGAAAGGCAGGTCAGCCATACCCCAACGGTACCGACCGGTGTGCGCCCGGCGCGCGCGGCGCGGTCTGCCCTGAGTGAACGGACCGGCGCCCGGCTGCGTTTAGGGTAAGCGGCGTGAACAGGCGGATTCTGACGCTGATGGTGGCGCTGGTCCCGGTTGTGGTCTTCGGTGTGTTGCTCGCGGTGGTGACGGTTCCGTTCGTGGCGCTGGGGCCCGGACCGACCTACGACACGCTCGGGCATTTCGACGGCAAGCAGGTCGTGCAGGTCGTCGGCGCCGAGACCCATCCGACCACCGGGCACCTGAACATGACCACCGTCGCCCAGCGGGACGGGCTGACGCTGGGGGAGGCGTTGGCGCTGTGGCTCTCCGGACGGCAGCAGCTCATGCCGCGCGACCTGTACTACCCGCCGGGCAAATCCCGCGAGGAGATCGACGACCAGAACAGCGCCGAGTTCGAGAAATCCGAGGCCAGCGCCGAGTACGCGGCGCTGGGGCACCTGGACTATCCGGTGGCGGTCACCGTCGCCGCGGTCAACGACCCCGGCCCCTCGGTCGATGAGCTGCAGGCCGGCGACGCCATCGACGCGGTCAACGGGGTGATGGTCGCCGACGTCGCCGCGTTCAGCGCGTTCATGGACAACACCCGCCCCGGCCAGGAGGTCGTCATCGACTACCGCCGCAAACAGGCCCCGCCGGGGATCGCCCGCATCACCTTGGGCGAGCACCCCGAGCGCGACTCGGGGGCGCTGGGCGTGCTGGTCCAGGACGCGCCGTGGGCGCCGTTCGCCGTCGATTTCCACCTGGCCAACATCGGCGGGCCATCGGCGGGGCTGATGTTCAGTCTCGCGGTGATCGACAAACTCACCGACGGTCGGCTCGCGGGCCAGAAGTTCATCGCCGGCACCGGCACCATCGACGCCGACGGGGAGATCGGGCCGATCGGCGGGATCACCCACAAGATGCTCGCGGCCAGCGAGGCCGGCGCCAAGGTGTTCCTGGTGCCGGTCGACAACTGCTACGAGGCGCGCTCAGAGCCGCACGGTCTGACGCTGATCAAAGTCGAGACCCTCGATCAGACCGTGCAGGCCCTGCAGGTGTTACGCGACGGCGGTGAACCACCGTTGTGTTAGGCCGCGGCGGGCGCCACCGCCCACCGCGATGCGTACAGTTGTGACGATCCGTTAAACGAGCAGGGAGCGTAGCAACGTGGGTATGCGGCCCGCGGCGAGGATGCCGAAGCTGAACAGGCGCAGTCGGGTGTTGATCGCGATCGCCCTGGTGGTGGTCGCACTGCTGCTGATCGGACCACGAATGATCGACGGGTACGTCGACTGGTTGTGGTTCGGCAAGGTGGGCTACCGGTCGGTGTTCACCACCGTGCTGGTGACCCGCCTGCTGGTGTTTGTGACGGTGGCGCTGGTGGTCGCCGGCATCATCTACGCGGGACTGGTGGCGGCCTACCGCAGCCGGCCGGTCTTCGTGCCCAGTAACGGTCCCGACGATCCGGTGGAGCGCTACCGCACCATCGTGATGTCGCGGCTGCACCTGATCGGTATCGGGGTGCCGGCGTTCGTGGGGCTGCTCGCCGGGGCGATCGGGCAGACCTACTGGGCGGTGGTGCAGCTGTTCTTTCACGGCAACAGCTTCGGCATCGCCGACCCGCAGTTCGGCAAGGATCTCGGGTTCTACGCGTTTTCGCTGCCGTTCTACCGGCTGGTGCTCAGCTTCCTTCTGGTGGCGGTCTTCCTGGCGTTTTTGGCCAACCTCGCCGCCCACTACGTGTTCGGAGGTGTGCGGCTGAGCGGCCGGGCCGGGGCGCTGAGCCGTCCCGCCCGCATCCAGCTGGTCAGCCTGGTGGGGGTGCTGGTGCTGCTCAAGGTGGTCGCCTACTGGCTGGACCGCTATGAGTTGCTGTCGCATTCGCGGGCGGGCAAGCCGTTCACCGGCGCCGGCTACACCGACATCAATGCGGTGCTGCCGGCGAAGCTGATCCTGCTGGCGATCGCGGTGATCTGCGCCGCGGCGGTGTTCTCGGCGATCGTGCTGCGTGATCTGCGCATCCCGGCGATCGGGCTGGTGCTGTTGCTGCTGTCGTCGCTGATCGTCGGTGCCGTCTGGCCGATGCTGGTCGAACAGATCAGCGTCAAACCCAATGCGGCGCAGAAGGAGAGCGAATACATCAGCCGCAGCATCGCGGCCACCCGCAACGCCTACGGGCTCACCGACGACGTGGTGCACTACGAGGACTATCCGGGCAACGCCCCGGCGACCGCCAAACAGGTCGCCGCCGACCAGGCCACCACCTCCAACATCCGGTTGCTTGACCCCACCATCGTCTCCCCGGCGTTCACCCAGTTCCAGCAGGGCAAGAACTTCTACTACTTCTCCGACCAGCTGGCCATCGACCGCTACCACGACAAGGACGGGCACCTGCGCGACTACGTCGTGGCCGCCCGCGAACTCAACCCCGACCGCCTCATCGACAACCAGCGTGACTGGATCAACCGGCACAGCGTGTACACCCACGGCAACGGGTTCATCGCCTCGCCGGCGAACACGGTGCGCGGAATCGCCAACGACCCCAACCAGAACGGCGGCTATCCGGAGTTTCTGGTCAACGTGGTCGGCGCGAACGGCACCGTGGTCTCCGACGGCCCGGCCCCGTTGGATCAGCCGCGCATCTACTACGGCCCGGTGATCGCCGACACCCCCGCCGACTACGCCATCGTCGGCAGCAACGGTCCCGACCGGGAATACGACTACGAGACCAACACCGAGACCAAGAACTACACCTACACCGGCAGCGGTGGAGTGCCGATCGGGAACTGGTTGGCGCGCAGCGTGTTCGCCGCGAAGTTCGCCGAACGCAACTTCTTGTTCTCCTCGGTGATCGGCCCGCAGAGCAAACTGCTGTTCAACCGGGACCCGGCGCGACGCGTCGAGGCGGTCGCGCCGTGGTTGACCACCGATTCCACGGTGTATCCGGCGATCGTCGACAAGCGCATGGTGTGGATCGTCGACGGTTACACCACCTTGGACAACTACCCGTACTCGGAGTTGACCACGTTGTCCTCGGCGACCGCGGACTCCACCGAGGTGGCGTTCAACCGACTGGCGTTGGACAAGCAGGTCTCCTACATCCGCAACTCGGTGAAGGCCACCGTCGACGCCTACGACGGCACCGTGACGCTCTACCAGCACGACGAGGACGACCCGGTGCTGCAATCGTGGATGCAGGTGTTCCCCGGCACGGTCAAACCCAAGAGTGAGATCAGCCCGCAGCTCGCCGAGCACCTGCGCTACCCGGAGGACCTGTTCAAGGTGCAGCGCATGCTGCTGGCGAAATACCACGTCAACGATCCGGTGACGTTCTTCTCCACGTCGGACTTCTGGGATGTGCCGTTGGACCCCAACCCGACCGCGAGCAGCTTCCAGCCGCCGTACTACATCGTCGCCAAAGACCTTGCCAAAAAGGACGGTTCGGCGTCGTTCCAGTTGACCAGCGCGATGAACCGGTTCAAACGCGACTACTTGGCCGCCTACATCTCGGCGAGCTCGGATCCGGAGACCTACGGTCGGCTGACGGTGCTGACCATCCCCGGTCAGGTCAACGGGCCGAAGCTGGCCAACAACGCGATCACCACCGACACCGCGGTCAGTCAGGACCTCGGGGTGATCGGCCGGGACAACCAGAACCGGATCCGGTGGGGCAACCTGTTGACGTTGCCGCTGGCCGACGGCGGGCTGCTCTACGTCGAACCGGTCTACGCCTCACCGGGATCCTCGGATGCGGCGTCGTCGTATCCGCGGCTCATCCGGGTGGCGATGATGTACAACGACAAGATCGGCTACGGGCCCACGGTGCGTGACGCGCTCACCGAGCTGTTCGGCAAGGGCGCCGACGCCACCGCCACCGGCATCGCCCCGACTGATGCCGGCGCGCCGCCCAGCCCGCCGGAGAGCAGCCCCGGCGAGGAGCCCTCGGAGTCGGTGCCCGCCGCCGAGGTTCCCGAGGCCACCCCGGGGCTGTCGGCGGAGAAGGCCGCGGCGCTGCGTGAGATCGACAAGGCCATCGACGCGGTCCGCGAGGCGCAGACCAAGGGCGACTTCGCCGGGTACGGGGAGGCGCTGCAGCGCCTCGACGACGCGATGAGCAAGTTCGAGGACACCAAGTAGGGCCGAACACGGAGCCACGTAGCCGGCGCCGCACCGCTGGTCGCAGGGCGATTTGGCGGTGTCGGCACCGGTTGGGTAGCCTATGGATGCCCGACGCGGGGTGGAGCAGCTCGGTAGCTCGCTGGGCTCATAACCCAGAGGTCGCAGGTTCGAATCCTGTCCCCGCTACTAGTGGAAATGCCCCTCAGGCACATGTCTGAGGGGCATTTCCTGTGGCGCTGGGAATTCTGTGGGGCTGGGAACAACAGCCGAGCTAATCATCGCGCGGTGCAGCGGCGTCCGACCGTAGATTGGTCATCGCCCATCTCGACGTGGCCCGGCATGTGTCGGCAGGGAATGCTGTGATGGGCGTAGGTGCATCAGGCGGAGGAGCAGCGTGGGGCTTTCGGCGTACGAACAGGAGCAATTCGCCCGGGTGCTCGCGCACCGTGAGCGGGAGTTGCGGCGATCACCGCGCCGTCTTGTGCCGGAATCGGTCAGGGGCAAGGGTCGTGATCTGTACGGCAAGGTTCTCACCACCCCGGGTGCGGCCAAGGCGCGTGACAGCGGAGCCGCGGTGGTGAAGGCCACGGCCGAGGGGGCAGGGAAGTTCATGACCCGCACCGGTCAGCTGACGACCTCAGAGGATCGGGTGATCCGGGCGTACGCCAGGAAGGGGCACCCAGTCGAAGAACTCGACGAGATCCGCAAGCTCGACTTGCGCGCTGTCGACAAGGTCGCCTCATTCACGCGGTTGCATCACACCTACTCGGTGTCGGCCGCCGTCGAAGGCGCCGCGGCGGGATTGGCCGTGAGTGGCGGGCAAGCCGCGGCCGCTTTCGGCGGGATAGCAGGCGCGGGCGCCGCAGCCGCACCGGGGTTGGGAACTATCGCCGCGGCGATGGGTGTCGATGCAGCAACGCTTTTGACTGCCTGTAGCAGGGTGATTGCACACGACGCGCTCTACTACGGCTACGACCCCCGTCATCCGGCCGAGGAGGTCTTCATGATGCAGGTGATCGGGCTCGGGCTCGCGGTAACACCATCGGCGAAGGCGTTTGCGTACCAGCAGTTAGCGATATTGACGCGGAGCCTTGCCACGAATCTGGCTTGGCGTGAGCTCAACCAGCAGATCTTCGTGAAAGTGGCCCAGCGGTTTGCGGCTTCATTCAGCCAGAGGCTCACCAAGAGAAAGCTCGGACAGCTCGTCCCGGTGGCGGGCATAGGCATTGGGGCGGTGTTGAACTGGAAGATGGTCGATGACGTCTCGAACGCGGCGTACTGGGCTTATCGGGAACGTTTCCTGCGTGAGAAGGGAGGAGCCGACGTTCCTCCCATTGCCGTCGACGTCGACGACGCCCGGACCGGGCAGAACGAGGAGTCGGTGATCGACGTGGTCGGGATCCTCGAATCTGAGGGAATCACGCTCGACCGTCGTTTGGATTAGCGATGCCCGCCAGCCTCTGACCGTACCGGCGATGGGACGCACGGTGCGATCGTTATCAGCGTCGCATGGCTACGTATTCACCATCCGGGACGGCCACAACCCGTGCGATGCATGTGTCCGTGTCCGACGGGTCGGTACGCGCCGACGTCGAACTGGAACGCGCGGCCAGTGGGATCAGCGCAGCCGTTCTCGGTTTGGCCCATCAGTGGGCGCTGATGCCCGATGATCACGACGTGGCCCGCGAGCTGGCCGATGTTCGGAAGCGGCTCGTCGCGGCGTACTCACCGCTGGAGAACCCTTCGCGGTCAGGTCAACCATCGGCGAGGGGACGTTGCGTAACGTTCGTCTCGAACAGCACGGCCTCCATCAGCGTCTGGACACAGGCCCGCGGGTAACTCAGCGGATCGGTGCCGTCGTCGCGGTCCTGGCTCATCCGGTCGTAGTGCACCAGCCGACCCAGGTCCACGACCAGGCCCATGGCCGCCTGGATGAGGAAGCGGGCCGCGGTCACATCGAGTTCGGGGCGGGCCGAGATCAGCAATTCGACCCAGGACCCGACCGTCGCGCGCTGGACGTTGCGCAGCAGCACCTGATCGTTGGGGGCGAGGTTGACCCGTTCGCTGTAGTACACCGACGCGAGTTCGGGGTTGGCGAACGAGGTGGTCACGTAGGCGTCCACCAGTCGCGTCAACGTCTCACGGGGCTCGCTGTCCGGGCCGTGGGCCCGGGCCAGTTCGGCCGAGAGGCGGTCGGCGGCACGGCGCAGCGCGGTGGCCAGGATCTCCGATTTCCCCGAGAAGTACCGATAGGGGCCCGAGACCGGCAGCTGCACCGCCGCAGCGATCTGCGCCACGGTGGTTTCGGCGTAGCCCTGCTGAGCGAAGAGCCGCATGGCGGCGTGCAGCAGCGCCTCGTAGGCGCCGGCGTCGGGAGCGAAGATGCGCCACCCTCCGCGGCGCTGCCGGGACGCCTCGGGGTCGGGCAGCGCGGCGGCGACCAGCGCGTTGATTCCCCCGGCGAGGATCGCGCGGATGGTCTCGTCGGGGGCGCGCAGCCGGTGGTCGGTGATGCTGCCGGCGATACTGAGAAATCCCGACGACAGCATCCACTGCTGCGCCGAGGTCAACTCCGGCCGCAGCACGGTGATGGCACGCTGGATGCGGTGGTTGACCAGCCGCAGCTGTGAGGTCAACCGGGCGGCGTCGGGGCCTTGCAGATACCGGGTCTGCCACCGGTAGAGCCCGCCGGAGGTGCGGTTGACCAGGACGACGTCGATCACTGCCCGCGCGATCTGATCGCGGTGCGCGTGCGGATCGTCGTCGGTGACGGTGTCGAAGGCATCGGTGGCGTCGACGAGTTGCTGGCTCAGTGCGAGCACCGCGCCGCGGAACAGATCGTATTTGCTGCTGTAGTGCCGGTAGAGGGCCGGAGCCGACACCCCGACGCGGGTGGCGATCGCCTCCACGCTGACCGCGTGGTAGCCGAGCGTGCTGAACGCCTCGGCGGCCTCGCGCGCGATCTGGGCCTTGCGGTCCTTGGGACGGCGCCGGACGCTACGCGTCGCGGCGGGAGTCTGTCGTGCCGTCACGGAGTTCCTCACTTAGTCGGGTCCTGCAGCGGTGAAAACTCGCGAAGTCCCCGACCGTCTCCAACATAACTGGAATCATGGCGGTGCGGGTACACCGCCGAGCTGCTGGTCTGCTGCCGCGGGAGTACCGGCCCGCAGCACCGCGCGGGCCTTGGCATTCCAGTGATGCCGTGGCAGCACCACCGAGAGTCGCGCCACGCGGGTGAACCGTCGCAGGGAGCGACGGTCGGCGGCGCTCACGTCGATCCCCAGAAGCTCGCGGGCCCGCGGATGCTGCATGGCGCGGATCGCCCGGTGCGGCACGCGGCGCATCGTCCAGTCCGACGGGGCGAAGATCTCGTCGCGGTAGCGCTCGAAGTGCGGTCCCGCCGACAGGTCGCTGCGGCAGCGTTGGTCGAAGTAGTCGACGAACTCGACCCAGGTGTCGGGCATCGGTCGCGTGGAGATCCCGTAGCGGCGGTACCAGGTGCAACACTCCCGGTAGAGCTGCTCGTGTTCGGCCGCGTTGAGCGGTCGGATGAACGTGTTCACCATCGTGATGAGGGTCTCGACATACGCGGCGTGCTGAAAGTGGAAGACGTCGGGGCTGAGCGCATGGTATTTCTCGCCGCGATCGGTGGTCCCCTTCACGTGGTCGTGGGAGAACCGGATCAGCGGCGCCATGTCGTGACGGGTGTAGGCGATGTTGACCGCCTGGGTGACCGTCCGTTTCTTGTGCAGCCAGATCCGGTCACGCATCAAGGCGTGTTCGCTGATCCCGGCGGCGATCGCCGGGTGCAGCATCAACAGACACACCGAGCGCGGCAGCATGAACAGATAACGGCGGTCACCCAGGAAGCGCCACAGCAGACTGTCGGGGCCCAATCGGTCGGTCTCGGTCACCGGCATCCCTAGATCAGCGACTTGTGGCGCCGCAGCCGACGGCGAAGATCCGACATCAAGAGGCTGTAGCTGAAGGTGCGCAGGAACTTCGGCAGGAACCGATTGACGAAGGAGACGAACAGGAACAGATTCTCGAATTGCCGCTGCTTGGTCGCCGACCACTGCACCCCGAGGAGCTCCCGGAACCGCGGGGCCAAAAATCCGATCGTCAAGAACCGCAGCAGCGGAGCGAAGAACAGTCGCAGCAGCGGATTGATCATCGTGAGGTTGACCAACCGCAGCAGATAGTCGCGAACGACGTCGTCCATCTCGAGGTGTTCGCACGTCGCGTTCCAGTAGTCGTCGAATTCGGCGCGGGTCGCGGGCCATTGATCGTCGGTGACCTGCAGGGTCGTGCCGAGCAGCTTGCCGTGCTGATAGAGGCTCTCGGCCTGCTCTTCGGTGAGCCGGCCTCGCAGCAACTGGTAGGTGTCCTCGTAGAAGACGTAGAGGCAGGCCGCCACCCACAACTGCAGGTCACGGTCGAACGCGTTGTATCTCACCGGACTGTCGGCGGTGGAGCGCACCATGCGATGCGCCACGTTGACCGCGTCGCGGTAGGCGGCGCGCTCCGCGTCGGTGCCCAGGATCACCACGGCGAGATACTGCGCGGTGGTGCGTAGCCGCTTCCAGGGGTGTTCCATCAGAGCGCCGGATTCGACGCGGCTCTCGGCGACGCCGTGGCCCACCCCCGGCAGGCTCATCTGCATGATGACGTTGGCGGCGGCCGCGGCCGCCGACCAGAAATCCAGGGCATCGGACAGGTCGATGACCTCGTGGTCCCACCGTGGGGTGTAGGTGTCGATCTGAATGCGGGTCTCGGCTGTGGTCAGCATCGTGGGGGCCGGGCTCTCCTGTTGACGGTGACTAGGTGACATCGGGGGCCTTTCGACGTGTTGGGGGTCAGAGGTGATGTGTGGCCGCGCCGGCGAACAGCGCCGGGAGTTGGGCCAGCAGCCAGAAGAGTCCGGCGGCGCCGATCAATGCGCCGCCGATGACCACCACGACCAGGCCGGCGCGCAGGAACCGGGCTTCGGGAGTACCCAGGTAGCGGACCGCGCGCACGATCAGGTCGATGAGTCGCACCACGAACATCATCGCAGCGACTCCCGCCGCGTCGGTGTGGTCGCGTCCATCCCCGGTGCGACGCCCTGCGGCGCCGGCGCGGGGTCCTCGGAGCTGGGCGAGAACTCCTCGATCGGATACACCTCGACGAGTCCCTCCTCGTCGAACCGGTCGCCGTCGTGCCAATCGACGTCGAGTCCGACCCGTGTGCGACCGCGGCGTGTGGCGTTGCGGGCCAACCCGATCACGTGGACCACCACGGCGACCAGGGCCACCCGACGGGTTCGCGACGCCACGATGCCCAGCCCCAACAACGTCTCCTTCACACCGTTGACGTAGACGTGCCAGCGGGTGTTCAGGGGGAACACGGGGCGAAGAAGCGACTCGAAGGCGTCAGGTGTGAGGAAATGGGCGACGCCCGTGCCGGTGAGGATCAACCCGGCGACGCGGGCGGCGGTGCTGGGACGGTTGGTCATGGTGATCGCGCTCCTTCGTTGAGGGGGTGGTGGGGGACCGGGGGCAGGTGATCAGTGGCCGCCGTATTCGGGCCGCAGCGCGTCGGCCAAAGACGGCAGGGGTATTCGGGCGATGACCGCGCCGCCGTCCATGGACCACACCTGCCGGTCGGGCGGCTGCGGGTCTTCGCGCAGCATCGGAGTGCCGGGCATGAACAGGACCAGGTGCTCGGGTGTCAACGCGAAGGCGCGGTAATTCCCCGAGTAACCGGGTCCGTTCGGGCCGGGGGTGAACTCGGCGAGAGTGAACGGGTAGGTGTTCGGCGCGTGCGGGGGCGCGGCGTCATCGAGCGCGGCGGTGAGCGCCGGGGCCCCGACCGACGTGATGACCGCCGGCGGGTCGACGTCGGGTTTGAACACATCGGTCAGCGTCAGCCGGGTCCGGCGATCCAGGTCGAACACGAATGTCCGGAAAGCGTTGTTCGGTTGCATGCCGTGGGGTTCGAGTACCTCGTGGACGACCAGCGACTGCAGCGGCCCCGGCCCCGGGTGCAGTTCGTAGAAGGCGTAGGCGCGGGTGTCGCGCAGTGACTCCGCACCAGAACGTCGCCACCCGTCCATCAGCTGCCGGTAGAAGTCGCGCACCACCGGCCCCGCGGTCGGGTCATCGAGCAGCGCGACCGGAAGATCGACGGAGATGACACGTTGCGCCTGCCGTGGCGAGACCACCACGGTCGTGCAGTGCTGACCGTCCCAGTCGGCGTGCAGGTCGGCGCAGAACCCGTCGGCGGTGGCGCCGGCGCGCGGAGCGGTGACCAACGGGGCGGCGGCGACGGCCAGCGCCGCGGCGACTGCCAGGGTTCTCATGGAGTCAGACCCCCTGCTGTGGCACGGATCTCGCTGACAAGCCACCGTCCGTCGACGTTGTCCAGCAGCATGGTCATCCCGGTGACGTCCGCCGAGGAATCGACCGGGCGGTCGGCCATGGCCGGGGTGGTGAAGGACTGTCGGACCAGCAGCAGGACGGTGGCGTGGTGCGGGTCGGCCGATTTGACCGCCGAATCGACGATGCTGCCGGTCGTGGTCACCTTGTTGGTGAGCAGCATCGCGCGCAGGTCCGCGCTGTGTCGGGTGTACCGGTCGTGAAAATCCCCGGTCGAGCCGTCGATGACGGCCTCGACCTGATCGTCGATGGTCGCCGGGTCGGCGGTGGTCAGGGTCACCGCGTAGCGTTCCGCGGCGGCGAGCGCGTCGCGCCCGGCGACGCCATCGCGATGCTGGTCGATCAAAAGCCAGCTCTGGTAGCCGGCGCCGATGACGAACACGACGGCGGTCGCGGCCACGAGCCACCGCCGCACACGACGGGGCAGCCGCACGGTGCGGCGCGACGGTGATGCGGTGACCTCGGACGTCGCCTCGGTCGCCTCGTCAGCGCAGGCGTCGACGACAGCGGTCATGATCGGCCCCTTCCCCACGCGGTCATGTCAACTCGACCTTGCTCGCCAACCACCGGCCGTCGACGAGCTCCATGGTCATCTGGATCCGGTTGCGGTCGATTCGCGGTTCGGTACGCACCGCGTTGGTGATCGACTGATCGACGAACAACAACACCTCGGCCCGGGTGGCCGTCGCGTCCTTCACGGCGGCGTCGACCACCACGCCGGTGCCCGCGGCGTCGTTGTCGATCAGCATCTGGCGTAGTTGCGCCGAGCCGAGGCTGTACGCCTGTTTGAACTCTCCGGTCGCCCCGTCGAGGGCCCGGGTGTAGTTCTCGTCGATGGTGTCGGCGTCGAGCGTGGTCAAGGTGATCGCGTAGTCCGTGGCCGCGGCCAGCGCCGCCTGCTGTGCCGCGTCGACGGCCATGACCTCATGCAGACGCCAACCCAGATAGCCGATCGTCGCCAGCGCGGCGGCACTCGCGGTCACCGCGGTCACCGTCACGATGCGGCGCCGCCGCCGTCGCGGTCGCTCGGGCGCCGCCGTCTCGCCGGCCCCGGTGGCGCCGGCTTCGTCGGCGGCGCCACCGGGCTCGGGGTCGCTTGCGGCGGTGTCGGAGTCGGCGCTCACCGGGAGCTCGTCGAGGCGGTCGAAGACGTCGCTGATGGTGGACATGCGGATACCTTCTTTCGCTCAGTTGGGGACCCACGCGGGCAATGACGGGCCCCCGTACGGGGTGTCCAGGGTGTAGGGCGGGTACACCGGTGGCGGGGGCAGGGTTTCGTGGGGGTCGTGGCCCGGGGGAGGACCGGCGGTGTCGTCACCCGGGGGCCGGGGCGCGTTGCGCGCGCCCCGGACCAGAACCGACGGATCGTCGTTGTCGCAGTAGGTGTAGCGGTAGGGCGCCGGGAAATCAGCGGCCGACGGTGGCTGGCGGGGCAAGTCGTAGTCGCAGCGGTACTTCGGATACAAATCGGCGATGACCCAGATGCCGCCGTCGTGCACCGTGCTGGACAGCCGGTCGACCAGCGAGTCGTGGTCGGGACGCCACAGGTTCTGCAACGCCGGAACCCGAAGGTAGAGCAGCTGCGACAACGTGGTGAGGTTGCCCAGCAGGGCGTAGACGTTCTCCCGGTTGTCGGCGATGAACGTATCGACCTGATCGAGTTCGGTGCTGCCGAGATCGACGAGCTCGCGAAAACCGCCGTCCATCGCGTTGACCCCGCCGAGGATGTTCTGCAGATCGGTGCCCGTCTCGCCCAGACCGGGCGAGACGTCGGCCAGCAGCGTGAACGACGGCCGGGTGTTCTGCAGCATGCTGATCGTCTCCGGCAGCACCCCGTCGAGGGTGGAGGTCAACAGCACGGTCCCGTCCAGCAGTGCGGACAGTTTCCGGGGGCCGTCGGGACCGACGCGCAGTTCACCGAAGACGGCGGTGAGTTTGCCGGCGTCGATCTGGGCGAGAGCGCCGCGGCTGTCGTCGATGATCTGCGGCAACGACACCGGGACGCTGGTCTGTTCACTGCCGATCATGGAGCCGTTGGTCAGGTAGGGCCCCGATTGGTGGGTGGGGCGGAAATCGAGGTACTGCTCGCCGGCGACCGATAGTCCGGAGATCCGCACGTCGGCGTCGCGGGGTATCGGGGTGTCGGCCCGGATCGCGACGACGGCCTCGGCTCCGGTGGCGGTCAGTCGCACCGCCTGGACCCGGCCGATCGGGATGCCGCGCAGGGTCACATCCTGGTTGGCCAACAAGCCACCGGATTCGTTGAGAAGGACCCGCACCGTGATCATCCTCTGGGTCGGGTTGATGCCGACTCCGAAGATCGTGACGTAGGCGGCCGCGACGACCGTGGTCAGCATCAGCCCGAGCACCGACAGCAGGATCCGGCGTTGATGCCCCCAGCCGACGATGACGATCACCAGCCGGCAGAGCTGGTCCACCAGGTCCAGAAACGGCCTCATCGTTGCGGTCCGTAAATGTGGGACAGCAGCATGTTCCACTCGTAGCGCAGCGCGCCGATCATCAGATGCCAGTCGGTGCCGTCCGACCAGTGGAAACCGGGGTCGCCCGGATAGTTCATATCCGGCCAGGGGGCGAGGGTGAGTTGGGCGATCTCGCCGTTCAGATGCGCGGCGGTGCCGTTGAAGGTCTTCATCAAGATCCCGAGAAACCGGTTGAACGGTGTCAGCGACAACTCCGGGTCGACGGTGATCTCGTTGAGCACCCGGGCGAGGGTGTTGACGTCCTGGCTGATGCTGCGGGTGTCGGTCCCCCGCAGCGAGGGGAACCGCGCGAGCTGAGCGGTGATCCTGGCCCCGGTGTTGATCAGATCGACCAGGGCCTCGGTGTTGGCCGAGATCACGTTGAGCGCAGGCGCCAGACCGGTGAGCGCCTCGTCGAACGTGGATTGGCGCTGCGACATCGCCGCGGCCAGATCCGCCGAGTTACGCAGCGAGGCATCCAATTGCTCCGACCGTGCGCTCATCCGGGACAGCAGCGTGTCGGTCTGCTCGATGAGGGTGGCGACCTTGGAGCCCCGTCCCCCGACGGCGTCGCCCGCACCGTTGAGCATCGAGACCAGGTAGCGCACCGTGCCGCCGTTGACCAGCAGCGCCATCGACCCGAGCAGTTCTTCGATGGTCGGGGCGTTGGCGGTGGCCTCCAACGGCAAGGTCGCGCCGTCGCGCAGCAGCTCGGCGTCCTCACCGCGGTTCGGGTCGGGCCGGATCTGGACGAACACGTCGCCCAGCGGGGTCGCCGCCCGCAATTCGGCTGTGCTGCCCTCATACAGCGGCACGTCGGAGCGGACATGCATGGCGATGTGGGCGGTGAAATCCTGGGCCCGGATCTCGGAGACCTCCCCGATCTGCGCGCCGTAGAGGCGCACCTTCGCCTTGGTGGGCAGGTTCAGTGCGTCGGAGAACACCGCGTTGAGCGTGTAGAACGAACCGCCTCCGCCCGGGGCGGGAAGCGCCACGCTCTCCAGGTTGAGCCCGCAGCCGGCGAGGAGGGCCGCCGCCGCGATCGCTGTGACGGTGCGCGGAAGCCGTAGCCCGATCCGTGGTCGTCTCATGGGCCCTCACCGATCCCGTCCTGCATCAGATCGACCATGGTGCCCAACCCGAAGTCCGGTCCGTAATCCTGCATCGTCCCGGTGGCGCAGGCCAACTGCCGCAGACCCATCAGGTTGCAGATCTCTTTGCCGAACTGGCTGTTGAACAGCGTCTTGCTGACCAGAAGGTGGGCGCGCAGGCTTCCTGCCTCCTCATCGATGATGTTGTAGAAGTTGTCGACGAAAAGCGGTCCGACGTCGAGAAGCTCGGCCAGATCGCGCTGGTTGTCGGTGAGTACGGTGGCGACACCGCGCACGTCGGCGAACGACTGCTTGAGTCCCTCTTGATTGCCCTCCAACAGCCGGGAGGCCTCGGCGAGAAGCTGGTTGATCTTCGCGCCGGTCAGTCCGGCACCCAGGTTCTCGGCGGCGAGCACATCGCTCAACGCGTGGACGTAGGAGCCGAACTCGCGCAGCGCCGCGTCGTTGTCGGCCGCGGCCTGACTGAGTTCGGCGACGTTGGTGATAATGGCCTGGATGTTCTTCTTGGATTGCGCGCCCTTGTCGGAGCCGACCTCCAGTGCCGCGGACAGCTTCGCGAGGGTGGCCTTGATCTCGGCGCCGTTCTCCAGGGTGATCTGCGATCCGAGTTCGACGAACTCACCGAGTGGACCCTCGTTGTTCTCATCGGCGTGCAACGCACTGCCGAGTTTGTGCATCATCGCCAACGTGCGTTCGAACTCCACGGGGGTGCGCGTCTTGTCCAAGCCGATGATGTCGCCGCTCTTCAGCTTCGGGCCGCCGCGGTAGGGCGGTGTCAGCTCGACGTGGCGGTCGGTGAGCACCGAGGTCGACACGGTCACCGCCTCGGCGTCTGCGGGGATGGCGACACCGGAGTCGATCGCCAGTGTCACCTCCACATAGCCGCCTTTGGGGGTGATGCCGGCGACCTTGCCCACTTCCATGCCGAGCACCGAGACGCCATTACCGGTGTAGAGCCCGACGGCGTCGGAGAACTGCGCGGTGACGGTGACCTTGCTCAGCGCGATGCTGGGTATGCGGGCCACCAGTGTCGGACCGACAGCCGCCATCCCGGTGATGGCCAGCACGAGCAGGACCGCGCCGCTGAGGACGATCAACCTGACCTGCCGTCTCATTGGCAGTCCTTGAAGTACTCCACCAGGTTGAACTGCCTGGCGCGGCCGCTGAGCGCACACATCCACGAGTCCACGAAGATCCCCGCGGGCAGGAACACGTCGGCGGCGTTACCGCTGCCGGTCACGTTGGCGAAGTTGCGCAGCGCCACCGGGGCGGATTGCAGGAAACTGGTCAGCAGTTCGTCGTGTTCGGCGGTCATGCGCATGAACTCGTGGAAATCGTTGATCATCTGGTCGATGGCCGGTTCGTCATCGAGGATCGCTTTGGCCCGGTCGACCAGGGTGGTGGCGCTGGCGAACAGCTGCTGGACCGCGGCGCGCCGGGTGGCGATCTCGCGCAAAACGGAGCGCCCCTGCATCACCAGGGCGCCGATGTTGGCGCGCTGGGTGCGCAACATGGTGGTCACCGCCTCGGTATTGGTCAGCAGGGTGCCCAGCTGACTTCGACGGTCGGCCAGGATGTCCGACATCGACTGCAGATTGGTCAGCGCCTCGGGCAGCTCGTCGGGGACGCCGCCGAGGTTGGCGTTGAGCAGTTCGATGGAATCGACGAACCTCTCGGCGTCCACCGGACCGAGGGTGCTGGTCGCACCGGCCAGGGTCCGTTGCAGGTCATAGGGGACGTCGGTGTTGGACAACGGGATCGTCCGATTGTCCAACCCCTCGTCGCCGGCCGGCGACAACTCGAGGTAACGCGACCCCAGGATCGTGGTCAGTTTGATGGCCGCGCGGGTGTCCGCTCCGAGGGCGATGCCGTCGTCGAGGTAGAACCCGACGACCACGTGATCACCGGCGAGCGCGACGTTCTCGATCTGACCCACCTTGATCCCGGCGATCGTGACCGCGTCGCCGGATTGGATCTGTGCCGCCTGGGCGAAGTCGGCGCGGTACCGGGCTTTGCCCACGCCCAGTCCCGCGTAGGACACCAGCCCGATGAGCAACGCGGCGATGGTGATCACCGCGAACACGCCGATCCACGGTCGGCTGAACGATTCCAGGGGGCGCTTGCTGATCGCGGACATCATCTTCACCTGCACGCCGCCGTGTGCCAATGCTCACTGCCGGGGCTCGGTGTCGCGGCTCCCACGAACGCGCGGAACCAATGGAACAGTCCGCGCCACAGACCGAAGTCCAATTCGCAGGCGTACACGTCGGCATAGCTGCCGCCCTGGCTGACCCGTGCCATGCCCTGCAACACGAACGGGAGGTTCGCCGCCATGTAGGCGAATCGCTCGCGCCCGTCGTGGATGCCGTAGTTGAGCAGGCCGGGCCGGCGTTCGACGAACTCCCGCAGATCGGGGGCGACGTTGTCGACGATCGTGGCCAAGCGGGCCATGGTCGCGTTGATCGAGCCGACCGAAAAAAGAAGTTCGTCGCGGTGATCGGCCAACGTCACCATGGCATCGCGTGACTGGCGGATCATGGTTTCGACGTTGGGGTTCTGTTTCGCCAAATCGGACATCAGCTCATCGAGGTTGGCGATCAGGGTGCTGAGTACCTCGTCGGGTCCGGCGAACATCTCGGCTAAGGCGGAGGTTTGGGTGATCAACGTCAGCATCGAACTCTGGTTGCCCTGCAGCGCCAACACGGTCGCGTTGCTCAGGTTGTCCACCTGGTCGGGATCCAGTTCAGCGAAGAGGGGCTCGAATCCGTTGAGCATGTAGGAGATGTCCAACGAGGGGTTGGTTCGCTCGATGGGGATCTGACCGCGGTCGGGAAGCCGACGGTGGTCGTCGCCGGTTCCCTGGGCCAACCCGAGATAGCGTTGCCCGATGATGTTCTGGTAGGTCACCGACGCCACCGTGTTGGTGTAGAGGGGTTGGCTTCGCAGCACACGGAACAGCACCCGCGCCGAGGTCCCGTCCAGTTCGATCTTGTCGACCCGGCCGACGCGGACACCGGCCATGCGCACGTCGTCGCCGGGCGCCATCCCCGACGCGTCGGTGAACACCGCGGAGTAGGCGTAGGTGGGCCCGTTGATCTCGCGGCGCAGCGTGTTGTACACCATCCACGTGACGAGCAGCGCGAACGTGGTGAACAGGGCCAGACCGACCAACGGCATACGACGGGTCCTCATCGGCCCTCCTCGGTGACGGGACTGATCTGCACCGTGTTGCCGCGCAGCACCGGCCCCAACAACAGCACTGTGCCGGCGTCGGCCCGGCCGGCGATGCGGGCGATCTGGTTCTTCTCCAGGTCACTGCCGACCAATCCGACGTTGCCGCCGACGACCGCGGACTGCGGCTGCGCCTCGGCCGCCAGGGGAGGCGGCGGAGGCCCGGGTGCGTCGACCGGTGGCGGGCTCTCGGCGGGCGGGCCGGGCGGCGGCGGTGCCGGCGGGCCTTGCGGGTCGCCGGGCATCGAGTGCCGCGGCGGGGTCACGTTGGGACGGTTCTCGGTCATTCCCGGGGTGGGCTGCACGCCCTGGGATTGCAGTGCCGGGAACAGATCCGGTGCGGTGGGCGTCTCCGGCGCGGTCTCACAGCTCGGCCCGGCCAGCTCACCGTATCGGGGGCAATCGGCGCGCACATAGCTGCGGCTCGGGGTGAGCGCGATGGCCGCCTTGCCGGCCTTGAGGACCTTGGTCTGCGGATCCCAGGCGATGTCGTACACGCGCGTGGCCAGGGTCTGCAGTTTGGTCGACACCCCGTGGAACTCGTCGGCGTGATCGGCGATCACACCCAGCGGCGGGGTCAACTGGGTGCTGATGGTGATCATGCGCTCGGCCTGGTTCTCCAACGCCGTCGCGACCGTGTCGGCGGTGTTGAGCCCACCGGCGAGCAGGCTGCTCAGCTGCCGGCCCTTCTCGGTGATCGTGGCCATCGGCCGGATGGACCGGTCAAGGGCATCGAAAAGCTCGGGTGAGACCCGATGGAGCCCTGCGGCGGCATCGGTCAACGCCGACAGCGTTGTCGGACCCGCGTCGTCGGTGGCGACCACGTCGTTGAGCCGGGCAAGGATCTCGTTGAGATCGTGTCCGGTGTCGGTGAGTTCCTTTCCGCGGCCGTGGGTGGCGGCCCCCAGCGCGGCGATGACCCCGATGCTTTGGTCGTCGGCCTTGCGTCCCAGCGGCCCGATGAGTTGACGCAGCTTGTTGAGCACATTCTGGAATATCACCGTCGGCAGGGACTGGTCTTCGACGATCACCGAACCGCTGCGCAGATGACCTGGCGCCTCGCCGTTGTCCACCAACTGGACCGCTGAGACGGCGAACAGGTTGGCCGGAACGACCCGTGCGGTCACCGTGTCGGGAATCCATTGCGCATATCCGGGTTTGATGACCACGTGCACGGTGTTCGGCAGTCCGTGGGTCGACGGCGTGACATCGGAGACCGACCCCACCAGCAGGTTGCGGAACTTCACATCGGAGCGCGGCGGAAGGCCGTCACCGATATTGGTCAGTTCGATGTCGACGCGGACCAGGTCGTCGAGTTTGCCCTGGGATTTGGCCACCATCAGCATCGCCGTGGCCACCGCGACGGTGATGAAGCACACGCCGAGGACGAACAGACGCGGGTTGGACGTTCCTCGGGGATCGGTGTCGAACCAGTTGGCCATCGTTACCCGCCGAACCTCGCGCCGGACTCGACACCCCACAGCGCCATCGTCAACAGCATGTTGACCACGACGACGGCGGTCACGCTGGTGCGCATCGCACGTCCGGCTGCGGTGCCCACGCCGGCGGGCCCGCCGGCGGCGACGAAGCCGTAGTAACTCTGGATCGTCGAGGAGATGAACACGAACACGCTGGCCTTGAACGTCGAGTACAGCACGTCGCGACCGTTGACGAACAGCGAAAAATAGTGCAGGTAAGAGCCGTTGGACTGACCCGAGACCAAGACCACGGAGAACTGGCAGGCCAGGTAGGCCACGCCGAGGGCGACCAGGAACAGCGGGACCACCGCGATGACCGAGGCCACAGCGCGGGTGGTCACCAAAAACGGGATCGGCTTGATCGCCATCGCCTCCAGCGAGTCGATCTCCTCGTTGATGCGCATGGCGCCGAGCTGGGCGGTGAACCGACACCCGGCCTGGGCGATGAACGCCATGCCGACCATGATCGGGGCCAGCTCCCGAGTCGTGGCGAACGACGAGATGAGCCCGGTGGCCGGTCCGAGCCCCAGCAGGCTCAGAATGCTGTAACCCTCAACCGCGACCAGAGCGCCGGCAATCAGGCCCAGGGCGAGGGCGACCGCAATGGTGCCGCCACCGACGACGATCGAGCCGTTGCCCCAGGCGATGTCGGAGAGCAGACGCAGCATTTCGCGTCGATAGTGTCGGAACATGGTGGGGATGGACGCCACGGTGCGCCCGAAGAAATGCACCATGTGGCCGGATTTCGCCACCCCACGCGCGAACGCCTCGGCCGATTCGACAACCGGTCGTGTACCGCGCAGGCGCAGCGTGCTGGGGGCCGTCATGATCAGAGCGCCTGCCGGGGAAACAGGATCACGTAGAGCTGGCTCATCATCACGTTGACGAACATCAACAGCAGGATCGATTCGACCACCGCCGCGTTCACGGCGTTGGCGACCCCGGCGGGGCCGCCGCGGGCGTCCAGACCCTTCTGACAGCTGACGATGGCGACGATGACGCCGAACACGATCGCTTTGACCAGGGCCAGCCACATGTCGCCGACGTCGGAGAACGAGGAGAACGTGGCGATGAACGAGCCGGCTGTGCCGTTCTGCAAGAAGACGTTGAAGATGTATCCGGCTATGTAGCCGACGAAAAAGGTGATGCCGGTGAGAAGCACACCGACGGTGATCAGCGCTGCCAGCCGGGGCACCACCAGCCGGCGCACCGGTTGGACTCCCATGACCTCCATCGCCTGGATCTCCTCACGCATGGTGCGTGATCCCAGATCGGCGCAGACCGCCGAACCGACGGCGACGGCCAGCAGCATCGCCGCCACCAGGGGAGCGGCCTGACGGATGATGACCAGCCCGGTGGCCGCGCCGGCGAGCGAGGAGGCGCCCACCTGGCCGGCCAGGACACTGAACTGGATCGAGAGGGTGACACCGACCGGGATGGTGACAAACACCGTGGGCAAGAACGCCGTTCCTGCGACGAACGCCGTCTGTTCGAGGTATTCGCGGATCAGGAAGCGGCCGGTGAACAGGTCCAGGAACAGATACTGGATCGCCCGGATCCCCAGGACCACCTGGCTTCCGCCGGTGGCCAACGACTGGATGGGGTGGTCGATCAGATAGCGGCGCACCCAGTCGAGGACACCGCGAAGACCCGGCCGCTCGGCCAGCTGTTCCTCAATGATCTCGGCCAGGACGTGAGGGGTGTCCGACGTCGTCATCACCGATCGCTCCTAGTTCGCAAAACCCGTGATGGTCACTGCATGCAGACGTTGGAGAACAGCAGAACCGGCCAGGAGACGATCGACCCCAGGAAGGACACGACCAGGTCGACACCTTGCATCTCGTGCAGATGCGCGGTGTGGGTCAGTGACCAGATCAACCCGATGATCAGGTACGGGGTGCCCAGGATGAGTCCCAGGCCGATGAGTTCGCCGATGCTCATCCGGTAGCTGAGCAGCCGGCCGAGCCGTTCCAGTAATCCGAGCATTCGTCGTTATCTCCTGCTGCCTATCGCGGACCCGGCCGACGGGTGTAACCGACGTCACTGTCTGCCTGACATGTGCAGCATGACACAGCGTGCGGGCCGACACAAGAGATAAGTTAATGGAGATTCTGGATTAGCCGTGGAGTTGGTATTTTCAGATAGGCTGCGCACCAACATGATCCCAACGATCAAAGGTTAAAAGTTACTGAGGAGAACCGAAGCGCTGATCGTGGCGCAGGTTGGGTGGAGCAGGCGTCGACGGCGGGCCGCAACCCGGTTGACCTGAGGCGGGCAGGGTGCGGCGCGCGGACCCGCGAGGTGAGAATGCGTTGTGGAAACGCTGTGTTGCCCCGCCTGCGGTAACCGAACGCGGCGCCCCGATCTCCCCGGAATTGGCTGGTCAGTCAGTTACACTCGCCGGGCGGCAACGTCGCCGCGGCGAAGGGAGCTGCGATGAGTGCGCAACCACCGACCGCACCGGTGTGGTCGCCGGAGGTGCTGGGGCGGGGCCGACCGGTCATCGTGCGCGCCTGTGACGGAACCCGGTTGCACACCGAGGTGTTCGGCCCGCCGGACGGCTACCCGGTGGTGTTGTCCCACGGTTTCGTCTGCGCCCTGCGGGTCTGGGCGCATCAGATCACCGATCTGTGCGGCGACTATCGAGTCATCGCCTTCGATCACCGCGGTCACGGTCGCAGCGGTGTGCCCAAGCGCGGCGGCTACTCGCTCAACCACCTCGCGGCCGACCTGGATTCGGTGCTGGAGGCGACCCTGGCGCCGGGGGAGCGGGCGGTGATCGCCGGGCACTCGCTGGGCGGCATCACGATCAGCGCCTGGGCGAAGCGCTATCCGCACCGGGTGGAGCGGGTGGCCGACGCCGTGGCGTTGATCAACACCACCACCGGCGAGTTGGTGGACCACATCGATCTGCTGCCGTTTCCTCGCCGCTTCGCCCCGACCCGCACCCTGGCCGCGACGAATCTGATCCGGCTGTTCGGGGGCTTCCCGGTGCCGGGTCTGCTGGGCCTCCCGCTGCGCCCGTTGGTGCAGATGATGGCGGTGGGAGCCCTGGCCGACCCGACGATCGCCGACTTCATCTACGAACTGTTCGAGCGCACCCCACCGGCCGGGCGTGGTGGTCTCGCGCGGGCGCTGGTCACCGAGATGGGGCCGCGCTACGTCAACCTGGCCGACCTGACCGTGCCGGCGCTGGTGATCGGCAGCGAGCGCGACCGGTTGACCCCGATCGGCCAGTCGCGCCGGATCGCCGCCGAGGTGCCGGAGCTCTTCAGGCTGGTGGAACTACCCGGCGGGCACTGCTCGATCCTGGAGCACCCCGACCGGGTCAACGCGGAGCTGCGCGGGTTGATCGAGGCGGTGGCCGGCCGCTGCACGGCGCGTGAAGTGAGTTCGTGACCGGTCACGGCGCCAGCGTCAGCCAGTCGGTGAACCCCGACGGGTCGTGGCGCCCGAGCACGCCGTGCTCGTAAAGCCCCCACCCCTCGACGGCCGGACCGTCGCCGTCGCGGCAGAACGCCCGGCCGACGTGATCGATCACGCCGAAGCCGGTGCGCGCCACGATCGCCGGATCGGTCATGTCGTAGCTGAGGCGCTCGGTGAAACCGGCACCGCGCCACATGCCGTGCAGCCAGTCCGGGTCGCCCCCGTACCCGCCGCCGACGTGGATCGGCACCGCGAGTCGGGATTCCACCTCGATGTGCACCGGTGTGCCGTCGGCGCGGGTGGTCTCCACGACCGCTGCGGTGGGGATCCGGGTCCCGGATCGGTAGCTGGTGGTCACCCGTGGCCAGCCCAGCTGCTCGATGCGGCCGTCGCGCCACACCCGGGTGCAGTCGTTGAGGGTGCGGAATCCGTCGGGCTGCTCCTGCACGATGAACACGATCGCGAACTCCTCGAACGCGATCGGCAGATACAGCCACCACATCCCCTCGAACGGCGGGTCGGCCGGCGCGCCGGCGGGTTCGGGCTCGCCGACCGGGCGGATCCCCCAGGACCGGTCCCGCGAGCCGATCCAAATCTGCGGGTCCACCGCGATCTGTTCGCCGTCGACCGTCAGAGTTCCACTCCAGCAACCTAATTGGGCGAAACGCTGCGCATCGAGCGTGACGCGGTTACCGGTGCGCAACACGTGGGGCTGTTCCTGGACGACGTCGAACAGGCCTTCCCAGGTCAGGTCGGCAGCGATGCCCTCGGTCTCCTCGAGCACCACCCGCAGTGAGCGCAGCGGGTCGGTGACCTCGATGCGGTAGGCGCCGACGTGCGGGTTGAGGCGGTCGGCGTCGAGGGTGTCCGACAGGTGCACCGCGGTCTGGGTGTCGCCGCGGCGCACCAACACAAAGGCGTCCTTGACCCCCAGGTTGGGGTAGTAGCCCAGGCCGGTGATCACGAAGATGTCGCCGGTGCGGTCGTGGGCGTTCAGGTAGGAGCGGTCGTAGAAATTGCGGTCGGAGGTTCCCGGCCACGCGATCGGCTGGGGCAGTTGATGGACCGGGTACTCGTCGATCGGGCCGATCATCGGTGGTCTTCTCCCATCAGACGTTCGAGCAGCTTGCCGTGATAGAACAGCGATTCGGGGTTCTCGGGCGCCTCGATCTCACCGAAGTGCACCTGGCGTGCCCCGGTGCGCATGAACACGATCGCCCACATCAGCCCGGCGTAGACGTAGAACCACGACAGGTCGCCGAGTTCCACCCCGGATCTCTGCTCGTAGCGCGGCCGCACGTCGGCCTCGGTGAGCATCTCGGGCAGCCCCGGCAGGGTGGCCAGTGTGGCGATCTCCTGGAACACCATGTGGGAGAAGATCAGCCATGCCACATCCAGTTCGCGCGGACCCAGCGTCATCATCTCCCAGTCCAGCACGGCCGCCGGGGTGAAGTCGCGGTAGATGACGTTGCCGATCCGGGCGTCGCCCCAGCACAGCACCGGCGGCCGGGCCGCCTGCTGGCGCGGCCAGTGATCCTCGAGCCAGCAAAAGCACCGGTCGAGCAGTTCCACCCGGCCCAGATCGGCGGCGGCGAACGCGTACCAGTCGCGGACCCAGGCGAAATGCCGGCGCAGCGTGGTCTCGCCGCTGCGGTCACCGCCCAGGAACGCGAAGTTCTCGACCGGGTCGGTGATCGCATGCAGGCGGGTCAGCACGTCGACGGTGCTGTCCTGCAGGGCGCGCCGCTGGTCGATGGTGGCGTCGGCCAGCCAGTTGCCGCCGAAGGTGTAGGGCATGACGTCGGGGGGCACCCGACCCTCGACGAGGTCCATGAGGAAGAACGGCCGTCCCAGCACCGCGCCGGACGGTTCGATCCAGCGCACCCGCGGCACCGGCACATCGGTCAGCTCGGCGATCCGGCGCATCGCCTCGAACTGGTGATCCAGCCGGTAGGTCTTGAACACCGGCACGTCGGCGTCGCTGGGTGCCACCCGCGCCACCCAGCGCTCCTGGACCGCGGTGCCTGCCTGCGACCAGCGCCCGGAGAGGATCAGGGTCTCCGAGGACATCCCGTTGGCGTCGACGCCGCTGTGCAGGCTCACCTCCGGGGTGACCCCCGCCGACATGACCTGGGACAACCAGTGCGCCACGACCTCGGGCAGGGCGGTAACGTCGCGACTGGAGCGCTGGACCCGGGCGATGTCGGTCTCGACGGTCGGTTTGTCTCCCACAGCCGGACCTCCAGTGTGCAGTACCCGCGATAATTACGATACGAACGGTAGCGATTTATGAAACCAGACGCCGCGTCGGTTGACAAGACCCCGGGTGTGGGCCGGCCCCGCGACCCTCGTATCGACGCCGCCATCCTGGCGGCGACCGCGGACCTGCTCGTGGAGAACGGCTACTCCAACCTCACCCTCGCCGCGGTGGCCGAACGGGCCGGGACCACCAAGAGCGCGCTGTACCGACGGTGGTCGAACAAGGCCGAGCTGGCCCACGAGGCGGCGTTTCCGGCCGCCCCCAGCGCCCTGGAGGCCCCCACCGGCGACGTCGTCGCCGACCTGCGCGCCATGATCGTCGCGACCCGCGACGTGTTCACCAGCCCGGTGGTGCGCGCCGCCCTGCCGGGGGTGACCGCTGACATGACCACCGACCCGGAGCTGCACGACCGGGTGATCTCGCGGTTCGCCGGCCTGTTCGGGGTGGTCCGTGACTGGCTCGCCCACGCCGTGCAGCGCGGCGTGGTGCGTGCCGAGGTGGATCCGGACCGCCTGCTCGAGGTGATCGGCGGTGCCGCCCTGCTCAGCGTGCTGGTGCACCCGCAGGCCGAGCTCGACGACGCCTGGGTGGACCGCACCACCGACATCGTCGTCCACGGTGTGCTGAGCTAAGCCCGTGACTTCGTCGACGTCCACGCCGCAACCGTTCCCCGACGATTGGCGGCGCGCCCTGGTGCTGGTGGCCCACCCCGACGACCCCGAATACGGGATGGCCGCCGCGGTCGCCAAGTGGACCACCGCCGGCCGCGAGGTCGGTTACGCGTTGGCGTGCCGCGGCGAGGCCGGGATCGCCGGGATGGCGCCGGGTGACGCCGGGCCGCTGCGCGAGGCCGAACAGCGGCGTGCCGCCGCCCTGGTCGGTGTCCATGACCTGCAGTTCTGGGATTTTCCCGACAGCGCGATCCGCGACACCCCGGCGCTGCGGGCCCGCATCGGCGCCACGCTGGTCGAGACCGCGCCGCAGATGGTGCTCTGCGGGTACGGCGGGCCCGAATTCGGCCCGGGCCAACCCAATCAGCGTGATCACATCGAGTTCGCCGCGGCGGTCACCGCGGCCTACGACGCGCTGGATCACCCGCCGCGGTGGTTGTTCCAGCAGAGTCCCGAACCCAGCCACATCGAGATCGTCGACGACTTCACCGAGGTGGCGGTCGCGGCGCTGGCCGCCCACGAGCAGTACCTGACGGTGCTCGATCCGCAGACCCCGGTGGCACAGCAGGCCCGGCAGGTGATCGACGTGGTGGCCCCGCCGCACCCGGACACCGGGGCCCGGGTGGTGGGGTTCACCCGGGTTCGATGAGCGGCGCCGGCGGCGTTCACCGTCGTATCGGCCGGCTCGGGGTCGCCGCGGCGAATCCTTCTTCCGCGGCACCGGTCAGTCGGTGTAGCGGGCCCGCAGCTCGCCCTTGACCAGCTTGCCGGTCGGGGTGCGTGGCAGCGCATCGACGAAATCCACCGAGCGCGGCGCCTTGTAGTGGGCGATGCGTTCGCGCACATAGTCGATGAGCGCGCCGCCCAGCGCGTCGTCGGCGCTCACCCCGTCACGCACCTGCACCACCGCCTTGACCTGCTCACCCATCTCCGGGTCCGGCACCCCGATGACGGCCACGTCGAGAACCGCCGGGTGCAACGTCAGCACGTTCTCGATCTCCTGCGGGTAGATGTTGACCCCGCCGGAGATGATCATGAACGATTTGCGGTCGGTGAGGAACAGATACCCGTCGTCGTCGACGTAACCCAGATCGCCGACGGTCGTCCACGTCGGGTGGTCGCGGTGTTGGGCGGCGCGGGTCTTCTCCGGGTCGTTGTGGTAGTGAAACGGCATCTCCTCGCGCTCGAAGTAGACCGTGCCGACCTCGCCGGTGGGCAGTTCGCGCCCGTCGTCGTCGCAGATGTGGATGACTCCCAGCACCGCGCGCCCCACCGAGCCGCGTTTGCGCTCCCACTCCGGGGCGGTCATGAACGTCAGCCCGTGCGCCTCGGTGGAGCTGTAGTACTCGACGAGAATCGGCCCCCACCAGGCGATCATCGCGTCCTTGACCTCCGGTGGGCACGGTGCGGCGGCGTGCACCACCGCCTGCAGCGAGCTGTGATCGTAGCGGGCCTTGACCTCGTCGGGCAGTTGCAGCAGGCGCACGAACATGGTGGGAACCATCTGGGTGATGGTGACCTGATGCCGGTCGATGGCCGCCAGCGTCGCCTCCGGGTCGAATTTCTCCATCAGGATCACGGTGCCGCCCAGGGCCTGCACGCCGGCACACCACCGCAGGGGCGCCGCGTGATAGACCGGGGCCGGAGACAGGTAGACCGTGGCGGCGTCGACGCCGAACAAGCCCTGCATCAACGTGATCAGCGCTTCGCCCGGCTCGTCGACCTGGGCGTCGGGCAGCGGCGGTTTGATGCCCTTGGGTCTGCCGGTGGTGCCCGAGGAGTACAGCATGTCCGCGCCGCGGGGCTGATCGTCAAGTGGGGCGACCGACGCGTCGAGCAACTCCCGATACGACGGATAGCCGACCATCTCGGTTCCGAATCCATAGCGCTGCACCGTATCCGGCAGCTCATCGAGCAGTCTCTGGCCGAGATCGGCCAGACCACCGGAGACGAACAGGACCCGGGTGTCGCTGTCGGTGACGATGTGGGCGATCTCGGCGGTGCTCAGATGCCGGTTGATCGCGGTGATGTAGAGCCCGGACCGCATCGCGGCCCAGTAGATGACGAAGACCTCCGGGGTGTTGTCGGCCAGCACGGCGATCACGTCGCCGCGCACCACCCCCTTCGCGCGCAGCGCGGCGGCCAGTCGCGCCGAGCGCTCCTCGAGTTCGCCGTAGGTCACGACCTGCCGGGTGCCGGCCATGAGCACCGCGGGGCGCTGCGGGTCGGTGGCGGCGTGGATTCCCGGAAACACGGATCCTCCTCATCGGCGCCGGTGACGATGACCGGTGCGGGTCGGCGGCGGTGGGTCAGCGCACGAACTGGGTCGCGGCGTCCACCAGGTCGAACAGCGGCTGGGGCACGATCCCCAACAGCACGGTAACCGCCGCGCACACCGCGATCGCGGCTTTGCCCAGCGCGCCGGGCACCGCGACGTGCGGGGTGTGCTCGGTCGGCTCGGTGAAGAACATCAGCAGGATAACCCGCACGTAGAAGTAGGCGGCCACCCCGCTGGCGATCACCCCGACGATGACCAGGGGCACGGCCCCACCGGCGGCGGCCGCGGCGAACACGGCGAATTTACTGGTGAATCCGCTGGTCAGGGGGATCCCGGCGAACGCCAGCAGAAACAGCGAGAACATCACCCCGACCAGTGGTGAGCGCCGGCCCAGTCCGGCCCAGTGCACCAGGTCGAGGTCTTCGACACCGTCGGCGCCGCGCACCAGCGCCACGATCGCGAACGCGCCGACGGTGGAGAAGCTGTAGGCGATGAGATAGAAGAGCGTCGAGGACACCCCGGCCGGGAGGTCGGCGAGCACCCCGGTCAGGATGAAACCGACGTGGGAGACCGACGAGTAGGCCAGCATCCGTTTGACGTCGTTCTGGCTGACCGCCGCGATCGTCGCGACCGCCATGGTCAGAATCGCCACCAGCCACAGCACCGGACGCCACTGGGGCTGCAGCGGCGGCATGGCCACGTAGACGAACCGCAGCAGCGCGCCGAACGCGGCGACCTTGGTGGCCGACGCCATGAACCCGGTGATCGGGGTGGGCGCCCCGACATAGACATCGGGGATCCAGGAGTGGAACGGCACCGCGCCGACCTTGAACAACAGCCCCATCGCCACCAGTGCGGCACCCACCAGCGCCATGGCGTCCACGCGCTGGGCACCGAGATGCTCGGCGATCCCGGCCAAAGACAGGGTGCCGGTGACCCCGTAGAGCAGGGCGGCGCCGTAAAGGAAGAACGCCGAGGAGAACGCCCCGAGCAGAAAGTATTTCATCGCCGCCTCCTGGGAGAGCAGGCGACGGTGCCGGGCCAGACCGCACAGCAGATACAGCGGCAGCGAGAGCACCTCGAGACCGATGAACATCGTCAGCAGGTCGTTGGCGGCCGGGAACACCAGCATGCCGCCGACCGCGAGCAACGTCAGCGGGAACACCTCGGTCTGCATGGCCCCGGCCCGCAGCGCCTGGCGTTCGACCGCGCCGTCGGGGATGGCCGAGCCCTGCGGGGTGAACGAGTCCAGTCCCGCCGCGACGCTGACCAGGCTGGCCTCGGCGTCGATGCGGGGTGCGGCCAGCGTGCGTTCGGCGATGAACATCGCCGCCATCAGCGCCACCAGCAGCACGGTGCCCTGCACCAGCAGCACCGGGCGGTCCACGGCCACCGCTCCGAGTAGCGCGGTGCGTCCTTGCGGGCCACACTGATCGGCCACGACGAGAACGCCGACGAACGCGGCCGCCAACGAGCCCAACGTCAAGCCCACCTGCACCCGGTAGCGCCACCGCCGGGACACGAACGCCTCGACCAGAATCCCGGCCACCGCGGCGCCGAAGACGATCAGCAGCGGAAACACCAGGGTGTATTCGATGCTCGGAGTGCTCAAGGTGGTCACGGCACCGGTCCTTCCGCGTTGTGCGGCGCCGGATCCTGCTGGCCGATCGTGGTCATGGTGTGTCCGACGGCCGGGTTGATGATGTCGAGCACCGGTTTGGGGTAGAAGCCCAAGAACAGCAGCAGCGCGATCAGCGGCGCGACGACGACGAGTTCACGCGGCACCAGGTCGCGCAGCCCGTCGTTGCCGTGGGCGACCGGACCGGTCATCACCCGCTGATACAGCCAGAGCATGTAGATCGAGGACAGCACCAGTGCGGTGGTGCCGATGACCGCGGCCAGCCAGTAGCGGTTGAACGTGCCGATCAACACCAGGAACTCACTGATGAACGGGGCCAGCCCGGGTAGCGACAGGGTGGCCATCGCCGCCACCAGGAAGGTGCCGGCCAACACCGGGGCGACCTTCTGCACCCCACCGTAGGCGGCGATCCGGCGGCTGCCGTGCCGGGCGATGAGGAACCCGGCGATCAGGAACACCGCGGCGGTCGACAGCCCGTGGTTGAACATGTACAGCGTCGAGCCGCTCTGGCCCTGGGAGGTCATCACGAAGATCCCCAGGATGATGAACCCGAAGTGCGAGATCGAGGTGTAGGCGATCAGCCGCATGATGTCGGTCTGGCCGATCGCGACCATCGCCCCGTAGACCACCCCGATCACCGCCAGCACGATGATCGCCGGACGGAAATAGGTCGACGCGTCGGGGAACAGCTGCAGACAGTAGCGCAGCATCCCGAAGGTGCCGACCTTGTCCATCACCGCCATCATCAGCACCGCACTGGCCGGGGTGGCCTCCACGGCGGCGTCGGGCAGCCACCGGTGAAACGGCCACAGCGGCGCCTTGATGGCGAACGCGAACATGAAGCCCAAAAACAGCGCTTTGAGCACCCCGGGATCCACGACACCGGAGTCCGGGGAGAACAGCGCCACCGCTGCGCGGAAATCGAAGGTGCCGGTGCCGTGCTGTGCGGTGACCACATACACCCCGATCACCGCGGCCAGCATGATCAACCCGCCGAACAGGTTGTACAGCAGGAATTTCAGGGCTGCCCGGGAACGATGCTGCCCGTGTCCGAAGCCGCCGATGAGGAAGTACATCGGAATCAGCATCGCCTCGAAGAACACGTAGAACAGCAGCACATCGAGGGAGACCAGCGAGATCAGCACCATCGACTCGACGGTCAGCGTCAACGCCACGTAGGCGTGCACACCGCGGCGCCGCGTGCCGCCGTCGTTCCACCCCGCCACGATCAGGATCGGCACCAGCAGGGCGGTCAGCAACACCAGCACCACCGCGATGCCGTCCACCCCGAGGGTGTATCCCGCGCCGAAGGACGGGATCCAGGAATGGGATTCGACGAACTGGTAGGCCGCACCGGAACCGGAGCTGTCGAATCCGACGGTGATCACCGCCGCGAGGGCGAGCACCGCCAGGCTCACGGCCAGCCCGACCGATTTCGCCAGTCGCGGCGCGGTCGCCGGCAACACGATCACCGCCGCCGCGCCGGCGACCGGCACCAGCCACAGCGCCGACAGCCACGGAACGCCCATCACAGTTGCACCACCAGGACCACCGCGACCAGCAGCACCGCGCCGGCCAACATGATCAGTGCGTAGCTGCGGGCGAACCCCGTCTGCAGGGCGCGCAGCCCCTGCGAGGCGCGGCGCACCCCGGCGGCCAGGGCGTTGACCGACCCGTCCACCCCGGCGTCGTCGACGCGCACCAGCGCGCGGGCCATCTGGTCGCCGGGGCGCATCAGCAGCGCCTCGTTGACCGCATCGCCGTACAGGTCGTGGCGGGCCGCCGCGGTCAGCGCCGACACGTCATCGGGGGCGGTGGCCGGCACCGGGCGCCGGCCATACATCCGGTAGGCCACGGCCACACCGATGAGCACCACCGCGAACGTGACCGAGGCGCTGACCCACGCGGGCACGGCGTGGGCGGTGTCGCTGTGGCCCGGCCCGACCACCGGCGCCAGCCATCGTTCCAACCGGCCGAACGCCAGCAGCACCCCGGCCAGCAGCGCCCCGGCGGCCAGCACGATCATCGGTGCGGTCATCACCGCCGGCGCCTCATGCGGGTGCTGGACCGCCCGCTGCGCGCTCACCTCGGATTGATCGGCCGCCCAGCGTCGCTCGCCGAAGAACGTCATCACCATCACCCGGGTCATGTAGAAGGCGGTGATGCCGGCGCCGAGCACGGCCACGGCGGCCAGGGTCGCCCCGCGCGCCCCGCCGGAGCCCAGTGCGGCCTCGATGATGGCGTCCTTGGAGAAGAACCCGGCGAACGGCGGCACCCCGATGATCGCCAGGTAGCACATGCCGAACGTGAGGTAGGTGATCGGCAGGAAGGTGCGCAGCCCCCCGTAACGGCGCATGTCCTGCTCGTCGTTCATGCCGTGCATCACCGCCCCGGACCCGAGGAACAGCCCGGCCTTGAAGAAACCGTGGGTGAGCAGGTGCAGGATCGCGAAGGCGTAGCCGGCCGCACCCAGCCCGGCGGCGAGCACCATGTAGCCGATCTGGCTGATCGTGGAGGCGGCCAGCGCGCGTTTGATGTCGTCTTTGGCGCAGCCGATCACCGCCCCGAACAGCAGGGTGGCCGCACCGACGACGACGACCGCCAGCCGCGCATCGGCGGAGAGGTCGAACAGGGGCCCGGAGCGCACGATCAGATACACCCCGGCGGTGACCATGGTGGCGGCGTGGATCAGCGCCGACACCGGGGTGGGGCCCTCCATCGCGTCGAACAGCCAGGCCTGCACCGGGATCTGCGCGGACTTGGCGCACGCGCCGAGCAGCAGCAGCAACCCGATCGCGGTGAGCATGCCCGACGAGGCGGTGTCGGCGGCGGCGAACACGCCCTCGTAGGAGAGGGTGCCGAAGCTGGCGAACATCGCGAACATCGCCAGCGACAGCCCGAAGTCGCCGACCCGGTTGGACACGAACGCCTTCTTGCCGGCCGCCGCGGCGGTGGGGCGCTGATACCAGAAGCCGATCAGCAGGTAGGAGGCCAGCCCGACGCCCTCCCAGCCGAGGTAGAGGGCCAGGTAGTTATCGGCGACGACCAGCAGCAGCATCGCGGCGACGAACAGGTTCAAATAGGCGAAGAATCGCCGTCGGTCCGGGTCGTCGGCCATGTAGCCGATCGAGTAGATGTGGATCAGCGCCCCGACCCCGCTGATCAACAGCACGAAGCAGATCGACAGCGGGTCGATGAGCACCCCGAAGTCGACCTGCAGATCGGCCACCGGGATCCAGGAGAACAGGTGCGGATGGATCTGGCGGTCACCGGCGGGGCGGCCGGCCAGCTCGATGAGCAGCACCACCGCGAGGCCGAACGCACCGAGCACGGTGGCGCAGCCGGCCAGGTGCCCCCACCGGTCGGTGCGCCGGCCTCCGACCAGCAGACCGAGCGCCCCCGCGGCCGGCAGTGCCACCAGCAGCCAACTCAGATGTGTCATGTCGCGGTCAGCCTTTGAGTAGGTTCACGTCGTCGACCGAAGCCGACCTGCGGGCACGGAAGATCGTCATGATGATCGCCAACCCGACCACCACCTCACAGGCGGCCACCACCATCGTGAAGAACGCCACCATCTGGCCCTCGAGCTGACCGTGGGTGCGCGAGAACGTGACCAGCGCCAGGTTGACGGCGTTGAGCATCAGCTCGATGCACATGAACATGACCAGCGCGTTGCGCCGCAACAACACCCCGACCGCGCCGATGGTGAACAGCAGCGCCGACAGGTACAGGTAGTTGTCGGGGTTCACCGGTCGTCCCCCGGCTCCGCGCGGTGGGCGGCGTCGCCGGAGTCGCCGACGGTGCGCTGGTGCAGCAGCTGCGGCACCGACAGCTCCGAGAACGACCCGTCGGGCAGCAGCGCGGCCACGTCGACGGCGTTGTGCCGGGCGTAGACCCCGGGGGTCGGCATCGGCGTGGGGTGGTTGCCGTGGGCGAAGCGGCGGATCGACAGCTCCCGTTGGGTGGGGCGCGCGGTGAGCCGCTCCCGATGCGCGAGCACCATCGCCGCGAGCACCGCGGTGACCAGCAGCGCCCCGGTCAGCTCGAACGCCCACAGGTAGTGGGTGAAGATCAACGCCGCCAGCCCTTCGACGTTGCCCTCGGTCCCCGGCGGCGGGCCGGCGGCCGCGGTGATCGCCGTGGGGGCGGCCGTGGCCGCGCCGATCGCCCCGATCAGCAGCACCCCGAACCCGAGGCCGGCGGTGAGCCCGGCGATCCGCTGCCCGCGCAGGGTCTCCACCAGCGACTCGCGCGAATCCACCCCGATCAGCATCATCACGAACAGGAACAGCATCATCACCGCGCCGGTGTAGACGACGATCTGCACCACCCCGAGGAACGGGGCGTCCTGCAGGAAGTAGAAGACCGCCAGCGACAACATCGTCATCGCCAAGAACAGCGCCGAGTACACCGCCTTGGCGGCCGTCACCACCCCGAGGGCGCCGATCACCGCGACCACGCCGAGCGCCCAGAACGCCACCGCCTCCCCGGTGCTGGTGCGTGCGAGGGTGTCGGCGACCGGACCGGCGGCGCCGGTGACCACCATCGGCGCGGTCATGCTCGGCCCTGTTTCGCCCGGTCCAGCAACGCGAACAGGTCCGGGTTGTCGCGCAGTCCGTCGCCGGTGACGTTGCCCAGGTAATAGTCCTTGTCGGTGGCGCCGGGCGGCATCGCGTGCGGCGGGGCGGTCATCCCCGGCTCCAGCGGGGCAAGGAGTTGGTCACGCTCCCAGATCATGTCGGCGCGGTTGTCCGCGGCGATCTCGTAGTCGTTGGTCATCGTCAACGCCCGCGTCGGGCACGCCTCGATGCAGTACCCGCAGCCGATGCAGCGTAGATAGTTGATCTGGTAGACCCGCCCGTAGCGTTCGCCGGGGGAGTAGCGCTCCTCGTCGGTGTTGTCGGCGGCCTCCACGTAGATGGCGTCGGCCGGGCAGGCCCAGGCACAGAGTTCGCAGCCGATGCACTTCTCCAACCCGTCGGGGTGACGGTTGAGTTGGTGGCGGCCGTGGAAGCGTTTCGCGGTGGGTTTCTTCGTCTCCGGATAGCCGTCGTTGATCGGCTTTTTGAACATCGTGGTCAACGTGACCCCGAACCCGGCCAGGGCGTTGAGGGCGCCTTTGACACTAGCCATGGATCTCCTCCTTGCTGACCCGCCGGCCGACCGTCTGGCGGCCGGGTGCCGGCAGCGGCGGTGTGGGGAACGCGCCGGCGGCGGTGCCGGGCGCGGTGGGCGCGCTGGGCGTGGTGGGCGTGGTGGGATAGCCGCGCACCGTGGAGAACCGTCGATGCAGAAACACCAGCAGCCCCGCCGCGGTGACCGCGCTGGCCACGACCAGGGTGAGCTCCCAGTGCGGGTAGCCGTCGTTGCGCAGGCTGCGGATCGCGGCGGCCACCATCACCCACAGCAGCGCCTGCGGAATGAGAATCTTCCAGCCCAGCGCCATGAACTGGTCGTAGCGCAGCCGCGGCAAGGTGGCGCGCAACCAGATGTAGAGGAACAGAAATCCCCACACCTTGGCGGTGAACCACAACACCGGCCACCACCCGTGATTGGCGCCGTCGATCATGTTGAACGGCCACGGCGCATGCCAGCCGCCCATGAACAACGTGACGGCCAACGCCGAGACGGTGGTCATGTTGATGTATTCGCCGAGGAAGAACATGGCGAACTTCAGCGAGGAGTACTCGGTGTGGAATCCGCCGACCAGTTCCCCCTCGGCCTCGGGCAGGTCGAACGGCGCCCGGTTGGTCTCACCGACCATCGCGGTGACGTAGACGAAGAACGACGGCAACAGCAGAAACGCGAACCACATCCGGTCCTGGGCGGCCACGATGCCCGAGGTGGACATGGTGCCGGCGTAGAGGAACACCGCGGCGAACGTCAGGCCCATCGCCACCTCGTAGGAGATCACCTGCGCGGTCGAGCGGATGCCGCCCAGCAGCGGATAGGTGGAGCCCGACGACCAGCCGGCCAGGATGATCCCGTAGACCCCGACCGACGACATCGCCAGGATGAACAGCACCGCGATCGGCAGGTCGGCCAGCTGCAGCGTGGTGTGGTGGCCGAACACACTGACCTGGGGGCCGAACGGGATCACCGCGAACGCGGTGATCGCCGGCACCACCGTGATGCACGGCGCCAGGGTGTAGATCGCCTTGTCGACGTCGGTGGGGATGATGCCCTCCTTGAGGGCCAGTTTGATCCCGTCGGCGAGGCTCTGCAGCCACCCCCGCGGGCCGACGCGGTTGGGGCCGGGGCGCATCTGCATGTGGCCCAGCACCTTGCGTTCGATCACGATCGCGAACAGCACCGTCAACAACAGGTAGACGAAGACGGCCACCGCCTTGGCGACGATCAGCCACCACACGTCGTGGCCGAACCCGGTCATGGCTGCACCGCCCGTCCGATGCGCACCAGCGCCCCGGTGGTGACCCCGAGTCGGTCGTGCATCGGTGAGCCCGCGGAGTTCATCGGCAGCCACACCACCGCGGGCGGCATGGCGGTGACGCACAGCGGCAACGTGATCGCCCCGCGTTCGGTGGCCACGGTGACCGGTTGCCCGTCGGCGGCGCCGATCGCGTCGGCCGTCTGCTCGTCGAGGCGCACCACCGGGGCGCGTGCGGTGCCGGCCAGGTGGGGTTCGCCGTCCTGCATGCGCCCGGCGTCGAGCAGCATCCGCCATCCGGCGAGCACGGCTTCGCCGGGCCCGGGCTCGGGGGCCGGGGCCGGCGACACCGTCGGGTCAGCGCCGCGGGCTCCGTCCCACCCGCCGAGCCGGTCGAGTTCGCCACGGGCGGCGGCGATGCCGGGCAGCCCCAGCGCCACGCCCATCTCGGCGGCCAGCGCATCGAGCACCCGCAGGTCGGAGAGCGCGCCGGTGTCGCGCACCGTGACGTCGA
Organism: Mycolicibacillus parakoreensis; assembly: GCF_022370835.2. Next base: position 2,822,395 of record NZ_CP092365.1, on the reverse strand, counting down.
AGCGGCGCCGGCGGCCCTCCCAGGTGACGAAGGTGCCGGCCTTCTCGGCGGCCGCGGCCACCGGGAACACCACGTCGGCGCGCTCGGTGACCGCGCTGTGGCGCAACTCGGCACTGACCAGAAACGGCACCGCGTCCAGCGCCGCGAGCGCTGCGTTCGGATCGGGCAGGTCGGCCGGCTCCACCCCGGCGACCACTAGCGCGCCCAGGGTGGTGTCGGCGGCGGCGGCCAGGATGGCCGCGGTGTCGCGACCGGGCTCGGTGGGCAGGTCGGCGACCTGCCAGAGCCGCCCCACCTCGGCACGGGCATCGGGGTCGGTGAGCGGGCGCCCCCCGGGCAACAGCCCGGCCAGGGCCCCGGCGTCGAGGGCGCCGCGCTCACCGGCGCGGCGCGGCACCCACGCCAATCGGGCACCGGTGGTCGCCGCGAGCCCCACCGCCGCCGACAGCGCCCCGGGGGCGGTGGCCAACCGCTCCCCGACGAGCACCACCGCGCCGGGCCGGCGCAGCAGATCGGCGAGCTCACCGTGCCGGTCGCCGGTGCCGATCGCGGCGAGGGCCGCCGCTTCGGTGCCGGGGACGGTGGGCACCACGGTGGCGAACATCTTGTCGGCACCGCGGTCGGCGAACGGCGCGAGGCTGAAAACGCGGGTGTGGTGTTTGCGGGCGGCCTTGCGCAGCCGCAGGAAGACGATGGGGGACTCCTCCTCCGGTTCGAATCCGGCCAACAGCACCACCGGCGCGGCCTCCAGGTCGCGGTAGCTGACGCCCAGCGGGCTGCCCGCAACCTGCGCGGCCAAAAACGCGGCCTCCTCGCCGGAGTGGGGCCGGGCCCGGAAATCGATGTCGTCGCTGCCCAGCGCCACCCGGGTGAACTTCGCGTACCCGTAGGCGTCCTCGACGGTCAGGCGCCCGCCGACGAGCACCCCGGCGGCACCGCGAGCCGCGGCCAGGGCACGCGCGGTCACCGCCAGGGCGTTGGGCCACGAGGTCGGGGTCAAGGTGCCGTCGTCGGCGCGGATCAAAGGAGTGGTGATGCGGTCGCGCTGGGTCGCGTAGGTGAACGCCCACCGGCCCTTGTCGCAGTTCCACTCCTCGTTGACCTCCGGGTCGTCGCCGGCCATCCGGCGCATCACCTTGCCGCGACGGTGATCGGTGCGCTGGGCGCAGCCCGACGCGCAGTGTTCGCAGACGCTCGGCGTGGACACCAGGTCGAACGGGCGGGCCCGGAACCGGTACGACGATCCGGTCAGCGCGCCCACCGGGCAGATCTGCACGGTGTTGCCGGAGAAATACGAGTCGAACGGCTCGTCCTCGTAGATGCCGACCTGTTGCAGCGCCCCCCGGTTCATCATCTCGATGAACACGTCCCCGGCGATCTCGTTGGCGAAGCGGGTGCAGCGCGCGCACAGGATGCAGCGGTCGCGGTCCAACAGCACCTGCGAGGAGATGTTGATCGGTTTCGGGAAGACCCGTTTGGCCTCCTCGAAGCGGGTCTCGCTGCGCCCGTGGGTCATCGCCTGGTTCTGCAGCGGGCATTCCCCACCCTTGTCGCAGGTCGGGCAGTCCAACGGGTGGTTGATCAGCAGCAGCTCCATCACCAGGTTCTGGGCGCGGTCGGCCTCCGGTGAGGTGCGTTGGGTGCGCACCACCATCCCGTCGGTGCCGGCCACCGCACACGACGGCTGCGGTTTGCGTTGGCCTTCGACCTCGACGAGGCACTGGCGGCACCAGGCCACCGGGTCGAGCAGCGGGTGGTCGCAGAAGCGGGGGATGTCGATGCCGATCTGCTCGGCGGCCCGGATGATCAGCGTGCCCTTGGGCACGGTCACCTTCTGGTCGTCGATGGTGAACGTCACCATCTCCGGGTTCTCCGACCGTGTCACCGCCTGCCTCCTTGCGCTCCGCGCTCGGGTACGAACATGCTCGCCGCCGGGTCGAAGGGGCAGCGGCCCTGCTCGACGTGGGCGATGTATTCGTCACGGAAGTACCGGATCGAGGACTGCACCGGCATCGCCGCCCCGTCGCCCAACGCGCAGAACGACTTCCCGAACAGCACGTCGGCGATGTCGAGCAGAGTGTCGAGGTCTTCACGGGTGCCGCGACCGGTCTCCAACCGCTCGTAGATCGGCACCAGCCAGTAGGTGCCCTCCCGGCAGGGTGTGCATTTGCCGCAGGATTCGTGCTTGTAGAACTGCGACCAGCGCCGCGCGGCGCGCACCACGCAGGTGGTCTCGTCGAAGATCTGCAGGGCCTTGGTGCCCAGCATCGACCCGGCCGAGGTCATGCCCTCGTAGTCCAGCGGCACGTCGAGGTGCTCCTCGGTGAGCAGCGGCGTCGACGAGCCGCCCGGGGTCCAGAATTTCAGTCGATGCCCGTTGCGCACCCCGCCGGCGTATTCGAGCAGTTCGCGCAGCGTGATGCCCAGCGGCGCCTCGTACTGGCCGGGGCGGGTGACGTGCCCGGACAGCGAGTACAAGGTGAACCCGGGGGATTTGTCGCTGCCCATCGATCGGAACCAGTCGACGCCGTTGAGCATGATCGCGGGCACGCTGGCGATCGACTCGACGTTGTTGACCACGGTGGGGCAGCCGTAGAGACCGGCGACCGCGGGGAACGGTGGGCGCAGCCGCGGCTGACCGCGGTTGCCCTCCAGCGAGTCGATGAGCGCGGTCTCCTCACCGCAGATGTAGGCGCCGGCCCCGGCGTGCACGGTGACGTCCAGGTTGAACCCGGAGCCGCCGATGTTCTCGCCGAGATAGCCGGCGTCGTAGGCCTCGGCCACCGCGGCGTGCACCCGGCGCAGGATCGGCAGCACCTCCCCGCGCACGTAGATGAAGGCGCGCTGCGCCCGGATCGCGTAGCAGCACACGATGATCCCCTCGATCAGCGTGTGCGGGGCGGCCAACAGCAGCGGCATGTCCTTGCAGGTGCCCGGTTCGGACTCGTCGGCGTTGACCAGAAGATAGTGCGGTTTGGCTCCCGGACCGTCGCCGTCTTGCGGGACGAACGACCACTTGGTTCCGGTGGAGAAACCGGCTCCGCCGCGTCCGCGCAACCCGGATTGCTTGATCGTCTCGATCACGGTGTCGGGATCCATCGCCAACGCGTTGGTCAGCCCGCGGTAGCCGTCGTGGCGCCGGTAGGTCTGCAGCGTCCACGGTTCGGGCTCGTCCCAGTGCCGGCTGAGCACCGGGGTCAGCGGGGTCAGGTATGCCATCGGCGCTCCTCTGCGGAGACCGCCGACGGCGGTGGGGCGGCCATGTCACGACGGCGTGCCTCGGCCAGGCCGGCCATCGTCGCCGCACCGAGCCCGCCCTGGCCGTCGTCGGGGCGCTCGTCGGGGAAGCCGGCGAGCTGGCGCTGGGCGTCGCGGAACCGGCGCAGCGGCTGGCCGCGGGTGGGGTGTATCGGGCGGCCGTCGCGCAACGCGTCGACGAGCTCACGCGCCGACTGCGGGCTCTGGTAGTCGAAGAACTCCCAGTTGACCATCACGACCGGGGCGTAATCGCAGGCCGCATTGCATTCGACGGGACACAGGGTGACCGTGCCGTCGGCGGTGGTCTCCTCGTCGTCGACGCCGAGGTGCTCTTTGAGGGACTCCAGGATCGCGTCGCCGCCCATCACCGCGCACAGCGTGTTGGTGCAGACCCCGACCAGGTAGTCGCCGGTGGGGGCGCGGCGGTACATCGAGTAGAACGACGCGACCGCGGCGACCTCCGCGCCGGTCAGGTTCAGCACCTCGGCGACGAACCCCAGCCCCGCGGGGGTCAGGTAGGAATCCTCGCCCTGGACCAGGTGCAGCAGCGACAGGATCGCCGACTTCGGTTGCGGGTAGCGGGCGACGATCTCGGCCGCGTCGGCGGCCAACCGCTCCCGCACCGCGGGCGGATAGGTCCGGGGAGCGTCGGGGTGGTTGAACTGGTTCGGCTCGGTCGGCGGGGGGCCGAGCTGTACGAAGACGCGTTCACCGCCGGTTCCCGCCGTCGGCGGCATCAGCCGTCCGCGGCCGGTCTTGTTCGCGGGCGCCCCGCCGGCGGCGCTCACCGGTCGACTCCGCCCATGACCGGGTCGATGCTGGCGACGGCGGCGATCACGTCGGCGACCAGCCCGCCCTCACACATCGCGGCCACCGCCTGCAGGTTGGTGAACGACGGGTCGCGGTAGTGCACCCGGTACGGGCGGGTGCCGCCGTCGGAGACCATGTGCACCCCGAGTTCGCCGCGCGGGGACTCCACCGGGGTGTAGCACTGGCCCGGCGGGACCCACAGGTCCTCGGTGACCCGTTTGAAGTGATGAATCAGCCCCTCCATCGAGTGGCCCATGATCCAGCCGATGTGCTCGGGGGAGTTGCCCAGCCCGTCGGGGCCGAGTGTGAGGTCGGCGGGCCAGGCGATCTTGCGGTCCTCGACCATCACCGGCCCGGGCCCCAGGGTCTGCAGCTTGTCCAGGCATTGTTCGACGATCTTGAGTGATTCGGTCATCTCCTTGATCCGGATCAGATAGCGGCCGTAGGCGTCGCAGCCATCGTCGGTGATCACGTCGAACTCGTAATCGTCGTAGCCGCAGTAGGGTTCGGCGCGGCGCAGATCGTGCGGCAGCCCGGTGGACCGCAGCACCGGCCCGGTGATGCCCAGGGCCATGCATCCGGCGAGGTCGAGGTAACCGACTCCTTTGGTGCGGGCCTTCCAGATGTAGTTCTCGGTGAGCAGCCCGTCGATGTCCTTGAGCCGCTGGGGCATCAGGGTGAGGAACTCCCGGATCTGGGGGTAGGCCTCCTCGGGCAGATCCTGGACGACCCCGCCCGGCCGGATGTACTGGTGGTTCATCCGCAGCCCGGTGATGGTCTCGAAGAGGTCGAGGACCAGTTCGCGCTCCCGGAACCCGTAGAGCATGGCGCTCAGCGCCCCCAGTTCCATGCCGCCGGTGGCGATCGCCACCAGATGTGAGGAGATCCGGTTGAGCTCCATCATCAACACCCGGATCACGTTGACCCGCTCGGGGATCTCCTCGGTGATGCCGAGCAGCTTCTCCACGCCCAGGCAGAACGCCACCTCGTTGAAGAACGGTGACAGGTAATCCATCCGGGTCACGAACGTGACCCCCTGGGTCCAGTAGCGGTATTCGAGGTTCTTCTCGATCCCGGTGTGCAGATAGCCGATGCCGCAGCGGGCCTCGGTGACCGTCTCCCCCTCCAGTTCCAGGATCAGCCGCAGCACACCGTGGGTGGACGGGTGCTGGGGACCCATGTTGACCACGATGCGCTCGCCGGGGTCGGCGGAGTGGGCGATCTCGACGATCTCGTCCCAGTCCTGTCCGCCGACGCTGAGCACGGTCTCGCCGGCGGGCTGGGTGGAGTCGGTGGTGGGACGCGACATCAGGTGTAGGCCCTCCGCTGGTCGGGCGGCGGGATCTGGGCCCCCTTGTACTCCACCGGGATCCCACCGAGCGGATAGTCCTTGCGCTGTGGGTGGCCGTGCCAGTCGTCGGGCATCTGGATGCGGGTCAGCGACGGATGGCCGTCGAAGACGATGCCGAAGAAGTCGTAGGTCTCCCGCTCGTGCCAGTCGCAGGTCGGGTAGACCGAGAACAGCGACGGGATATGGGGATCGTTGTCGGGGGCAACGACTTCCAGCTGGATACGACGGTTGTGGGTGATCGACTTCAACGGATACACCGCGTGCAGTTCCCGGTCGGGGTCGTCGGGGTAGTGCACTCCGGAGACGCCCAGGCTCAACTCGAATCGCAGGTCGGGTTCGTCGCGCAGCAGCCGAGCCACCGTCACCAGGTGTTCACGAACGATGTAGAGGGTGAGCTCACCGCGGTAGACGACGACCGTCTCGACGGCGTCATCGAGATGGACGTCGTTGCGCTGCAGGGCCTCGGCGAGGGCGTCGACCACCTCATCGAAGTAGCCGCCGTAGGGTCGCGGGCTGCGCCCGGGGAATTCGATCTCCTGGACCAGCTTGCCGTAGCCGGACGTATCCGGGGTGCCGGAGGCGCCGAACATGCCGCGGCGCACCCCGATCACCTCGCCGCTCTCGGCGCCGCGCGGCCGGGCAGGATCGGTGCCGTGCTCGTCGGGGCCGCTCACCGCAACAACCCCTTCATCTGCCAGGTCGACGGCGCGGAGAGCGCGGCCTGTTCGGTCTCGGCGATCGCGCGTTCCCGGTTGACCCCCAACGGCGTCTCCCGGATCTTCTCGTGGAGCTTGAGGATGGCGTACATCAACATCTCCGGGCGCGGCGGGCAGCCCGGCAGATAGATATCGACCGGGACGACGTGGTCGACGCCCTGCACGATCGCGTAGTTGTTGAACATCCCGCCGGAGGAGGCGCACACGCCCATCGACAGCACCCACTTGGGCTCGACCATCTGGTCGTAGATCTGGCGCAGTACCGGTGCCATCTTCTGGCTGACCCGGCCGGCCACGATCATCAGGTCGGCCTGGCGCGGCGAGGCCCGAAACACCTCCATGCCGAAGCGGGACAGGTCATAGTCGGGCGCCATCGTCGACATCATCTCGATCGCGCAACACGCCAGCCCGAATGTCGCCGGCCACAGCGAACCGGTGCGGAAGTATCCCGCCAGCGATTCCACGGTGGACAGCAGCAGACCGCTGGGCAGTTGCTCCTCCAGGCCCATCTGCTTCCTCCTCGTTCCCCGGACCCGCGTCGATTCGGGCCCGACTCAGTCCCAACTCAGCCCGCCGCGGCGCCACACATAGGCGTAGGCGGCGAACACCACCGCGACGAACAGCGTCATCTCGACCAGCGCGAACACCCCCAGTTGGTCGTAGGCGACCGCCCACGGATAGAGAAAGACGATCTCGATGTCGAAGACGATGAACAGCATCGCGGTCAGGTAGTACTTGATCGGAAAACGCTGCCCCGACGCGGCGTGCGGTACGCCCACCGGCTGGTCGACCGGTTCGATGCCGCACTCGTAGGCCTCGAGTTTCGCCCGGTTGTAGCGCGACGGGCCCACCAGTCGGGCCGCGACCACCGACACCACCGCGAACGCCGCGGCCAGCGCCGCAAGAACCAGGATCGGGGTGTAGAGGGTCATCCCGCAGCAGCACTCCTCCAGGGCATCGTGGGTGAGCTCAGCCCGAGTCCGGGGGCTTGTGGACTGGGCCACCCGGGGATCGGATTATGAACTCCACCACAGCCTAGCCACGGTGGCGGCCGGGCCGAGTGATTTCGCCGGAGATCGTCGATGGGGCGGTGGCGTTGTGCCGCTCACCGCGCGCGCAGCAGCTCCAACACCGCGCCGCTGAGCGTGATCGGGTCGATCGGGTGGGGGACGGCGAGCTCGGCGCGCGACCATTTCGCCAGCCACGCATCGTCGGGGCGGCCGGTGAGCACCACGATCGGCGGGCACGGGTCGACCTCGTCTTTGAGCTGCTTGGCGATGCCCATGCCGCCGGCCGGGGTGGCCTCCCCGTCGAGGATGGCGAGGTCGATGCCGCCGGCGTCGACCTCGCGGATTACCACCGGTTCGGTGGCCACCTCGGTGAACCGCAGCTCGGGCAGATCCGGGTGCAGCCGGGTGCCCAGCGCCGTGGTCACCTGCGTGCGGGTCCGCGCGTCGTCGCTGTAGACCAGGACGCGCAGCGGCGCGGCGGCGGGTGGGGGCACGGGGGGAATGCTACTGCCCCGGGGCCGATCGTGGCCGGTGTTCGGTGTGCGTGCCGGGTTGGTCGTCGGTGTAGCCGGGGTGGGCCACCGCCAGCCGGTGACGCACCAGGGTGAGCAGCGCCGCGGTGAGTTCCTCACCGCGCTCATCGAAGTGCCCGGCGCGCACCGCGGCGGCCAACGCGGACTCCTCATCGAATCCGAGCCCGCCCAGCGCCGCGGACGCGGCGTCGGCGCCGGCGGCTCCCTCGCGCAGTTCGCGCTCCACGATGCGCAGGGCGTTGGCGGCCACCCGGGTGTGGAAGGCGACCGCGCCGGTGGTGGCCGCCGCCACCTCGGTGGTGAGGAATTCGATCACCGCCTCGACCAGTTCGGCGGCGGTCGGCCGACCGTAGGGCCCCGCGCTCATCGGTGCGCCTCCTGCAGCAGGGTCAGAAGATCCCATTCGGTTTCGGCCACCCGACGCCCGATCGTGGCCAACTCGACCGAGCGGGCCCGCCCGCTGAGGTGCCGGTGGGCCTGGTAGCGGCAGATGATGCCCCAGCGCAGGGTGGCCAAGACCAGCCACCAGTGGAACGCCGTTCGGTCCACCGGGGCGCCGCCGGCCGCCTCGTAGGCGGTGAGGAACTCCTCGATGCTGCCGAGCCCGCCCGCACCCTGGTGCGCCGGGGCTCCGAACCGCCAGGCCCGGATGCAGAACCAGGCCAGATCGGCTGCGGGTTGGCCCAGATGCACCAACTCCCAGTCCAATACGGCGGTCAACTGCGCGCCGTCGACGATGAGGTTGCCCATCCGGAAGTCCCCGTGCACCAGCCGGGCCGGCCCGTCCGGTGGGCGGTGTGTGGCCAGCCAGCGAAACACCCACTCGAACGGGGCGGTGGCCTCGTCGGGACGGGTCACCGCGTCCAACTCCGCGCGCCACAGCGCCAGCGGGTCGGGGGCTTGGTCGCCGAGCGCGGCGGTGTCGGCGCGGTGGATCGCCGCGAGCGCCTCGGCGCACTGCCGCAACAGCCGTTGACGACCGGTGCCGCCCTGCTGCGGTGCGGCGTCGAGTTGGCGGAAGATCCGGCGCACGATGGTCTCGCCGGGCACCGCCGCGCAGATCAGATACGGCTCACCCAGGGCGGTCGGGGAGTTGTCGGCCGCCAGGATCTGCGGGACCGGCGCCCCGGCGGCCGCGGCGGCGGTCTGCACGGCGGCCTCCAGCTCCATCGAGGCGTGCAGATCGTCGCCGGCGCCGCTGCGCAGGATCAGCGCGCGCCGGCCGTCGGCGCCGACCGCGTCGAACGCCCAGGTGCTGCGGCTGGCCCCGCCGGAGAGCGCGCGCAGGTCGTTCACCTCGACGGCGCCGAGGGTCGGGGCCAGCACGCCCGGCAGCGCCGCGCGCAGGTGTTCGGTCTGCTCGTCGGCGCGGGTCATCGGCGCCGCTTGTCGAAACCGAACAGCCGCTGGGCCACCCGGCGGATCTGGATCTCCTCGGTGCCCTCGGTGATGCGGTAGCGGCGATGGTGGCGGTAGATGTGCTCGAAGGGCTCGTGGCGGCTGTAGCCGAGCCCGCCGAAGGTCTGCATGGCCTGGTCGGCGGCGTTGCACACCAGTCGGTTGGCCCGGTAGTTGGCCATCGCCACCTTGTCGGAGACCTCCAGGTGGTGGTCGCGGTCGAGGTGCCAGGCCGCGTAGTACACCAGCAGGCGCACCATCTGCGCCTCGGTGGCCAGCTCGGCCAGCGGCCACTGCACCGCCTGGTTGCGGGCCAGCGGTTTGCCGAACACCACCCGCTCGCGGGCGTAGTCGGCGGCCCGGTCGATGCAGTACTGGGCGGCGCCCAGGCTGGAGGCCGCCTGCCGGATCCGGTTTTCGTGCAGGAAGGTCTGGGCGACCTCCAGACCGCGGTCCACCTCGCCGAGCACCGCGTCGGCCGGCACGGCGACGTCGCGCAGCGCGACCTCACCGTGGTCGCTGGGCATGTTGAAGGTCCACCAGTAGAACGGCACGCTGAAACCGGGGGCGTCGGTGGGCACCAGAAACGCGGTGATCCCGGTGGCCGACCCGGGCTCACCGGAGGTGCGGGCGAAGATCAGGTCGTGGCTGGCGCGGTGCACGCCGGTGTTGAACCGTTTGGTGCCGTTGATCACCCAGGTGTCGCCGTCGCGCACCGCGGTGGTCTCCAGCCAGGTGGCGTCCGAACCGTGGTCGGGTTCGGTGAGCCCGAACGCCATCGAGCGCTCCCCGGTGATCAGGGCCTCCGACCATTGCGCGCGCTGCGCGGCGGTGCCGAAGCGTTCCATCATGATCACCTGGGGGAAGTTGCCCACGATCGACGACTCGTCCTGCAGGTCGTTGTGCAGCCCGAGGCCCTTGTGCGCCAGGTGTTCGCGGATGACCGCCATGTCCAGGTTGGTGCCGTCGCGGCCGCCCAGCGACGACGGCAGACTGTAGCGCAGCCACCCCGCCCGGTCGGCGCGTCGGCGCATCTCGTCGAGCAGGTCCTCCCATGCGCGTGCCGGGGTTCCGCCGTTGTCGAGGTCGGTGCGGGCGAACTCGCGGCGGTGGTCGAAATACTGCATGTGGTCGGCCTGCAGCGGGGCGATCTCAGTGTCGATGAACGTGTCCATCTCGGCCAGCAGCGCGGGCAGATGGTCGGGCAGGGTGAAATCCACGGGCACTCGGTTCCTCTCCGGGTTAGCCGCCGTACAGGGTCTTCTTCCAGATGGTGGCCAGGGTCGTCACCGCTTCGGCGTCGCTGACCGACACGCCGAGGCTCGACGACCCGGCGAAGACGGTGGTGAAGTTCTCGAACAGCAGCGCGATCGCCGCGGCGGTCGGTTCGGGATCGAGATCTTGACCGTAGCCCTGCGTCTGGGCGTGGCGCACCGAGGCGGCGACGATGTCCATGCCGAACCGGCGGAACTCGTTTTGCACCGCGGCGAACCGCTGCTGGGTGGCCGCCAACTGCGCCACCGCGATCATGATCCCAATGTGTTGTTTGAAGGTGTTCCAGTAGGCGGTGACGGTCGCAGTGAAAAACTCGGTGTCGGAGGGGGATTCCGGTAGGGCCACGGTCAGGCTCGAGGGGGCGACGACGTCGTGCAGGAACGATTCGGCGAGCGCAGCCAGCAGGTCTTCCTTGTCGGTGAAGTACCGGTAGAACACCGCCGGTGAACGCCCGGCCGCCGTGGTGATGTCCGCCAGCGTCGTTCCGTGAAAACCTCTTTCGGCGAAGAGTTTACGTGCGGATTGTTCCAGAGCCGATCGAGTCTGTCGGCCCTTGGTGCTCAGGGTGGGTGCGGGCATCGGCGGGGCTACTCTCGACGCCGGTCCCCGGCCCGCAGCAGTGCGCTGGGCAGGTCGTGGTCGACGACCCGGCGGGCGACGTCGGCGGCGTGGATCGCGGCGTCGAGATCGATTCCGGTGTCGACTCCGCTGTCGCGCAGCAGATACACCAGATCCTCGGTGGCGATGTTGCCGGTGGCTCCGGGGGCGAACGGGCACCCGCCCAGCCCGCCGACCGAGGCATCCAGCCGGGTCACCCCGGCCGTGACCGCGGCGTAGGCGCTGGCCAGGCCGGCGCCGCGGGTGTTGTGGAAATGGGCCCCCAGCGGCAGGTCGGCGATGACCGGGCGCAGCGCGTCGATCAGTGTGCTCACCCGCCGCGGGCTGGTGGTGCCGATGGTGTCGGCGATCGCGAGTCGGTCCACCCCGGCCTCGCGGGCCGCGGCGGCGATGTCGACCACCCGCGACGGGGGGGTGGGGCCCGCGAACGGGCAGTCCCACGAGGTCGCGACGATCACCTCGACGGTGGTGTCGGCGTCGTGGGCGATCGCGGTGATCTCCGCGATCTGGGCGACGGCCTCGGCGCTGGAGCGTCCCACGTTGGCCCGGCTGAACTCGTCGGTGGCCGCCACCACGAACTGCACGTCGTTCAGGCCTGCGGCGATCGCGCGACGCGCCCCGTTGGGGCTGGCGACCAGCGCCGAGAACGCGATGTCGGGAAAGGAGGTGAGTGCCTCGGCCATCTCCGCGGCGTCGGCCATCGCGGGCACCTTCGACGGGGAGACGAACGCGGTGGCCTCCACCTCGGTGACCCCGGTCGCCGCGATCGCGGCCAACAGGTCGAGTTTGGCGGACAGCGCCACCGGTTTCTCGTTCTGCAGCCCGTCGCGCAGCGCCACCTCGCGGATCGTGACGCGGCGGGGCAACGCTGTCGCTGTGGTGGTCGCTGTGGTGGTCGCTGTGGTGGTCATAGCACCCCCTCGGCGCGCAGCGATTCGAGTTCCTCGGCGGCCACACCCAGCAGGTCGGCGAACACCTCGGCGTTGTCCTGGCCGGGCCTAGCCGATCCGGCGCGGCGGATCGCGCCGGGGGATTCGGAGAGCAGCGGCATGATCCCGGGGCCTTTCACGTTACGCCCGAGGCGGTCGTCGAAGTGGTCGGCGATCATGCCGCGGGCCTGCAGTTGCGGGTCGGCGACGACCTCGGCGACGGTGTTGATCGGCCCGGCGATCACCCCGGCGTCGCTGAGCGTGGCGATGATGTCGTCCGGGGCGCGCCCGGCCGCCCAGGCGCCGATGATGTCGTCGAGTTCGTCTTGGTGGCGTCCGCGGGCGCCGTGGTCGACGAAGCGGGGGTCGTCGGCCAGCTCCGGCTGTCCCATCGCTGCGCAGAGCCGGGCGAACACGCTGTCCTGGTTGGCGGCGATCACCACCCAGCTGCCGTCCGCGGACCGGTAGATGTTCGACGGTGCAATGCCCTCCAGTCGCGTGCCCGACGGCCCGCGGACGACCCCGCCCACGTCGTAGTCGGGGATGGTGGATTCCTGGATCGCCAGGCAGGATTCGGTCAGCGCGACGTCGACCACCTGGCCCGCGCCGGTGACGGTGCGCCGGTACAGCGCCGCCAGCGCCCCCTGGGCGGCGAACATGCCGGCCAGGCTGTCGCCGAGGGACAGCGCCAGCCGCGGCGGCGGGCCGCCGGGGAAGCCGTTCATGTGGCGCAAGCCGCTGGTGGCCTCGGCGACCGAGGCGTAGCCGGCCTTGCCGGCGTCGGGACCGGTCTGCCCGTAGCCGGAGACCCGGACCAAGACGATGCCGCGGTTGTGTTCGCGCAGCACGTCGTAGCCGAGATCCCAGCGTTCCAGGGTGCCGGGGCGGAAGTTCTCCACGATCACGTCGGATTCGGTGACCAGCTGCAAGAACAGCCGGCGCCCGCGCGGGTGGCGCAGATCCAAGGTGGCGGCCTTCTTGTTGCGCGCGTGTACGGTCCAGAAGAAATGCTGGCCGTCCCGTTCGGCCTGACCCCAGGTGCGCAGCGGGTCCGGTTTGCCGGGCAGCTCGATCTTGATCACCTCGGCACCCATGTCGCCGAGCAGGCGCCCGGCGAACGGCCCGGAGATCAACGTGCCCAGCTCGAGCACGCGGATCCCGTCGAGTGCGCCGGGCGCGCTCACGCCGAGCCCGCCGTGTCGGTGGCGAACCCATGGCGAGTGAGCCAGTCGGTGACGATGCCCACCGCCTGGCGCAGCGTGTCGCGTTGGTCGGGGCCCGCGTAGTAGTGGTTGGCGCCCGGGATCTCGTGGATCTCCTTGTCCTGATGGGCGATCCCCTCATAGAGCCGGCGGGTGTGGCTGGGGGTGCAGGCGTCGTCGGCGAGGTTGCCGATCACCAGTGCCGGAACCGCGATGTCTTTGCCGCATTCGATGCCGTCGCCGTTGGCGTCGTCGTAGCTCCACTGCGACAGCCAGCTGCGCAGCGAACAGAATCGGCCCAGCCCGATCGGGCTCATGTTGACCACCCGCGGGTCACCGAGATAGCAGGTCCCCGGTGTGCGTTCGTTGGGGTCGACGGTCGGGTCCAACCAGCGCGGGTCGGCCATGGTGCCGTGCACGACGAAACCGAACTCCTCGTCGTTGCGGCCGGCCGACTTCAGTTCGGCGAGTTTGTCTTTCACCCAGGCGGTGATGCGTCGGTTGCGTGCGATCTGGGCGGCCCGGTACCGGGTGAGGAACTCCTCGCTGTATGGCGGCTGGTTGGGGTTGTCCGGGTTGTACAGGTCCAGTTCCGGGTCGCGTTTGGTCGGATCGGTTTCGTCGAGGATGGAGGCGTCGAGCCACTCGGTGAGCGTGCCGTGGCGGCTGATGTGGGCGGCCAGCAGCATGATGCCGTCGGCGGGGATCAGACCGAGGCGCGTGAGGTCCGGCCCGTCGCCGGACGGGCTGGCGGTCACGGTCGGGTTGTGCGCCTGCTGCTGGTAGAACATCGACAGCGATCCGCCGCCGCTCCAGCCGGCCAGCACCACCTTGGTGTAGCCGAGCCGGTTCTTGGCGTCCTTGATCGCCTCACCGAGGTCCTGGACGACCTTCTCCATCTGCAGTGCGGAGTCGGTGCCGCGAAAACGGCTGTTGCAGTAGATGACATGGTGACCGGCGCGGGCCAGCGCGTTGATCATCGGCAGGTATGCGCCGCCGCCGATCGGGTGCATGAACATCAGCACGGTGTCGCTGGGGTGGTCTGTCGGTTTGAGTAGATAGCTCTCCAGCACCACCAGTTCGGCGATGCCGCCGTAGACATCGCGCACCCCGGAGGTGTTCTGGTAGGCCACCAGGTACGGGATGCGGTCGTAGTCGTGTTTCACCGGTGTGCTCATGCGTGTTGTCCCAGGTCGTTGGCGAGGATTTCGGGGGCGGGGGTCAGGCGGCGGCGGGTGTCCACCGCGATCACCTGCCAGTCGACGCGGTCGTACTCGTCGAACTTGCGGCGGGAACGCTCGCGGGCTGCTTCCGGCGCGCCGTGGTGCACGCCCTGCGGCGCGTGGCTGATCAGCCCGGGTGGCATCGGGATGCCGTTGAGCGAGCCGCCGTGGAAGAACGCGATCTCGTCGTAGTCGACATTGCGGTGATACCACGGGGTGCGCTCGGTTCCGGGCACGTTCTCGGCGCGTTTGGGCAGGAAGTTCATCACATACACTCCGGTGGCCTGCATGAACAGGTGCACGGTCGGCGGCAGGTGCACCGAGTCGGAGGTGATCACGTTGTAGTCGGCGATGTTGAAGGTGAATGCGAAGTTGTCGCCGCGCCAACCTTCGACGTCGAGGGGGTGGTGCCGGTAGTGCAGCGTGGTCGGTCCGCCGTCGTGGACCAGTCGTACCGGATAGTCCTCGCGGCCCGCCGCGATCGGCTCGTCGTCGCACGGGGCGGGGTCGGGGATCGACACCTGCGACGGGTCGAACGGGAAGTGCCGGCCCAGCGGACCCGCCGGGGGCACGCGGAACTCGTCGGTGGCCTGGATCATCAGCAGGGTCGTCGCGGCGTCGGGCAGCTGGCGCCAGGTGGTCGCCTTGGGCAGGTAGACCCAGTCGCCGGTCCGGTAGGGCAGCGGCCCGAATTCGGTCTGCAGCACCCCGGTTCCGGCGTGGACGAAGCACAGCAGGTCGCCGTCGACGTAGCGGATGAAAAACGGCATGGCCGCGGCGCGGCGCGACAGCGAGAGCTGGCAGTCGGCGTTGTGGAACAACCGCAGCGGGGTGCCCGCCGGGTCCTCGGCGTCGGTGGGGCCGAGTTGATCGGTGAGCACGTCGACCGGGCGCAGGGGGCCCTCGGCACGGTAGGCGGTCGGGTCGTGGCGGCGGTAGAGGTTGGCGGTGCGCCCGACGAAGCCACCGCGGCCCAGTTCGTCGTCTTTGAGTCCCTCGAGGTCGGCGTGCAGGCGCCGCGGTGTGGTGCCTTTACGCAGGTGGACGAAGGATTCCATGGGGTCTCCCGGGTTGAGGGGGTTACGGAACTGAAAGTAACATTACTTTTTGTTTTGGCCGGGGGCAAGCCCCCGCGACCCGGGCATCGAGGAGGCACCCGGGTGACACCTGCCGGAGGGAACGGACACCTCGGCGCTGCGCCGGCCCCCGGGCAGCCCGGGTCAGCCCCGTCAGCCCCGGAGCGCCGAGGCGAAGATCCCGGGCAGCCGCATCCAGCCCGGGTCGGCGGCGAACTCGGTGAGCAACCGCCCCGTGGTCGCCGCGGTGCGGTTGGTGACGAACCACGGCGGCTTGGGCGACAACGACATCTCCCCGGCCAGCAGTGAGCGCGGCGTTGGGCGAAACGGCCCGTACACCACGGTGCGCTGCGGGTCGGCGATGAGGAAGGCGTTGTGCACCACCCCGATTCCGCTCTGTACGTCGTCGGGGCTGTGCCCGGGGAACGCACCCCAGGTCGCGTGCGGCGTCAGGTATCCCACGCCGGTCCAGGCGTTGATCGCCACCGTGCCGTAGCGCAGGTTCTCCACCAGGGTGTCGAACGTCGCACCGAGGTCGTTGATGGTGTGTGGGTGGGCGATGATGTTCACGCCGAGGGTTCCGGTGAACTCGGTGTTGGCCACCCGGGCGGCGTCGAGGGCGAATTGCTCACCGTCGCTGTCGAGTTCGATCACCCCGAGCACCGGCGCGAAGTACTCGGTCTGCAACAGTGTGCCCCGATCGGCGGGGTTGGTGATCAGCAGGCGGCCGCTGTCGGGGCCCAGACGCACCCCGTCGGGGTAGCTGTGCTGCGCGTTCGCGACCCGGTCGTCGGACCCGGGATAGTAGGCGGGCCGGCCGGGGGCGGCGTCGAGCTGTCGACGCACCTCGGCGAGGAACTGCTCGCGCTGCGGCCAACGCGCGGAGACCACGATCGTCTGCGCGGCGATGCAGTTGTATCCGTTGTTGTGCAGCCGCTGGGTCACCACGTGTTGGGCTTGGAAGTCGATGTCGGCGTCGCTCCACTGCCCGGGCAGCACGATCGTCGGCGACACCCCGCCGAGCTCACTGGTCATCGGCGTGGTCAGCCGGGGCCGGTTCGCGGCCTTGCGTTCGGCGCCCTCGGCGCCGGTGCCGAACACGATCGCGTCGTGGGTGGCGGCGCTGCCGGTCATGTGGACGTGGCTGACCGACCGGTGGTGCACCAGGTAGTCGCCGACGTCGGCGCCGCCGGTGAGGATGCGCACCGCACCGAGGTCGATCAGCGGGGCGAGCACGTCGGTGAGCACCGGGCGCAACGGATCGGTGAGGGGATTGAGTTTCAGCGCCACCACCCGGTTGTGGGCGATGAGCTCATAGAGGGTGTCCAGCGGGGCGATGGAGAAGATGTTGCCCGCGCCGAGCACCGCGCCCACGCCACCGGTGGCGGCCGGGTTGTGCTGGGCCAGACCGGCGTCGCGCAGCGCGCGGTCACCGTCGATGCCCGGCTGCAGCCAGACCTGCGCGGAGAAGCCGGAGAGCAGCAGGTGATCGAAGACGCTGACCGGCAGCACCGACACGGCCGTCTGCCCGCTCGGGGTGGTGGTGAAGGTCGCACCGTCCAGCGGGCTCTTGCCGTCGGCGAGTTTGGCCAGGCTCTCGGCGAGTGCGCCGGCGGCGACGGCCAGCGCATACGGCCCGGAGATCCATTCCTCGCCGACCAGCGGCGAGTCCGCGTCCAGGCCCTTGATGGCGGTGGCCGCCTCGATCCACGCCGGTCCGTACTCAGCGGTGCGGTGTCGCACCTGATCGAGCAGGTCGCGCCGGTCGGTGAGCGACTGCTCGGCCCAGGCGCGCTCCCCGGCCACCAACTCGTCCAGTGCCTGATCGATGCGGTGCTGGACGGCTGGATCGAGCATGGGGGCCTCGCTGTCGTTGCTACTTCAGTTCAGCCGAGGATAGTTCCAGGAGCCGACGCGCCACCACCAGCTGCTGGATCTGCTGGGTGCCTTCGAAGATGTCGAGGATCTTGGAGTCCCGGGCCCATTTCTCCAACAGCATCTGTTCGGAATACCCGGTGGTCCCGGCCATCTCGACGGCCTTGAGGGTGATGTCGCTGGCGACCCGGGCCGCCTTGGCCTTGCCCATCGAGGCCTCTTTGGAGTTGGGGATGTTGTTGTCGGCCTGCCACGCCGACCGCAGCGTGAGCAGGTAGCCGGCCTCCCAGTCGGCCTCCATCCGCAGAAACTCCGCCGCCGGTGCGCTCTGGGCGTGCGACGGTTTGTCGTAGCTGATCTCCACGCCGGCCTCGGTGAGCAGCGTGCGCAGCTCCTCCAGTGCCGCGCGGCCCACCCCGACGGCCATCGCCGCGACGATCGGGCGGGTGTTGTCGAAGGTCTCCATCACCCCGGAGAAACTCTTCTCGGTGTTGATCTCGGGACTGCCCAGCAGGTTGTCCTTGGGGATGCGGGCGTCGTCGAACCGGATCACCGCGGTGTCGGAGGCCTTGATGCCGAGTTTCTTCTCCAGCCGTTCCACCGTGACGCCCGGGTGCTCGCGCGGCACGATGAACGACTTGATCGCCGCGCGGCCCTTGGAGCGGTCCAGCGAGGCCCACACCACGATGTGGCTGGCCCGCGACCCGGCGGTGACGAAGATCTTCTCGCCGTTGATCACGTACTCGTCGCCGTCGAGGGTGGCGGTGGTGGTCACCGCCGCCGAATCCGAGCCGAATCCGGGTTCGGTGATGGCCATCGCCGCCCACACCTTGCCGAGGCGCTGGAGCTGCTCGTCGGTGGCGACCCCGGAGATCGCCGCGTTGCCCAGACCCTGGTAGGGCACCGAGAGCAGCAGGCCCACGTCGCCCCAGCTGATCTCCAGGGCGTTGACCAGTGCGGACATGTTGGCGCCGTTGCGGTTTTTGCCGGTGTCCTCGGTGTCGCGGAAGGCTTCGGCGCCGGCCATTGCGAACGCACCGGCCTCCGAGACGCCCTCGAACAGGTCGGCCAGGGTGTCGAGTTCGACCGGGTAGGCGTGTTCGGCGAGGTCGTATTTGCGTGAGATCGGGCGCAACATCTCCGCCGCACCCTGGTGCGCCTTCTCGATGACGCTCTGCAGTTTGCGGGGTATTTCCAGGTTGATTGCCATGACGGTTCTTTCGGATCGGTGACGCGGGGCGGGGGACTGGGGGATCGGGACTTACATCGGGCCTGAGCGATCAGCGCCTAGATCAACACCACGCCTTCGGCGACGCCGAGGGCGCGCAGATCGCGGTACCAGCGCTCCACCGGGTGCTCCTTGACGTAGCCGTGCCCGCCGAGCAGTTGCACCCCGTCCAGGCCGATCTGCATGCCCTTGTCGGCGCCGAGGCGTTTGGCCAGTGCGGCCTCGCGGGCGAACGAGAAGCCCTGGTCGGCGCGTGCGGCGCCCCGCCAGGTGATCATCCGCAGACCGTCGAGTTCGATGGCGATGTTGGCGCACATGAACGCCACCGCCTGCCGGTTGGCGATCGGTTCGCCGAAGGCCTCCCGTTCCTTGACGTAGGGCACCACGTAGTCGAGCACGGCGTGGCTGGTGCCCACCGCCAGCGCCGCCCAGCCCAGCCGCGACAGCGCCAGCGCCTCGGAGTAGTCCTCGTCGGTGGCCGCGTCCTCGCCGAGCCGGGCCGTCAGCGGCACCCGGACGCCGTTGAGCTCGACCTGCCCGAGCGCGGCGGCGCGCAGCCCCATCGAGGGGTCGGCCCTGACGGCAAGCCCCTCGGTCGACGACTCGACGAGGAACAGCGCCGGCTTGCCGTTGAGCTGCGCGCCGACGATGAACAGCTCCGCGTCGGCGGCGGCCGGGACCAGGGACTTCACCCCGTCGAGCCGGTAGCCGCTCGGGGTGCGGGTGGCGGTGGTCTGCAGGTTGGTCGGGTCGAACAGCGGCTGCGGTTCGGCGATCGCCACGCAGGCCTGGGGTACGTTCGCCCCGGCGAACTCGCCCAGGTAGGTGCCCTGCTGGTCGGCGCTGCCCCAGTGGGTCAGGGCCGCGGCGACCCCGCCGGGGGCCAGGATCGGCAGGGCCAGCCCCATGTCGCCGTAGGCCAGCGCCTCGGCCACCAGCACGGTGGTGACGCTGGAGCGGCGTTCGGCGATGCCGTCGAAGTTCTCGGGGATGTTCACCGCGGTGATGCCCAGTTCGGCGGCCCTGCCGATCAGCTCCGGCGGGTAGCCGGCCGCCTCGTCGGCGTCGAGCGCCGCCGGACGCAGCACCTCCTCGGCGAACTCGTTGACCGTGTCGACGATGAGCTGCTGGTCCTCGTCGGGGGTGAGGTCGAAGTAGTCGCGCCCGCCGCCCGCCTTCAGCCGGGTGGGCCCGCCGGTCAGTCCCTTGACGCGTTTGAACTGGCGGCTGGTGGCCCCGGCGACCGAGAACGTCTGCTTGATCCCGTAGCGCAACGCCCGGTTGAGCGGGTCCCGCAGCTTGTATTTGTCGAGGAATTCCTGGCCGACGATCGGGGTGATCACCGCCAGGCCGATGTCGGTGGCGGTGCGCTTGCGCGTCCGCTTTCCCACGGCGCTTTCGTGGCCGGACTTGCGGCGGCGTTGGGGGGAGCCGGTGGATTCCGGTGCGGTGTTGGTCATCGACAGCCTCACGTGACGAGCTCGAAGGGGACAGTGCGCTAGACGCTATCTTACTCCGGAGTAAGGTACGAGCTTTGTAACGCACCTCACACGCGGGCGGCGGATGCGGTGTGCCCTCGAAACTCACGTTTACGTGCGAAAGCCCGCCCCAGACGCACGCAAACGTGCGCCTCGATGCCCTCGGCTCCTCGGCGGCGCCGGGGCGGGCGAGCTCAGGGCGACGGCGTGGTGAGCCGACGCAACACCGGCTCGTGGAGCAGGGTGTTGCTGGCCACCGCACTGCCGCCGTGCGGACCCGGCTCGCCGGCCAGGTCGGTGAACATCCCGCCGGCCTCGCGCACCAGGATGTCGAGGGCGGCCAGATCCCACAACGACACCTCCGGTTCGGCGGCGATGTCGACCGCACCCTCGGCGAGCAAACAGTAGGACCAGAAGTCGCCGTAGCCGCGCACCCGCCACACCGCGTCGGTCAGCGCCACGAAGCGGTCCCGGACGCCGCGGTCGGCCCACCCGGCCAGGCTGGAGAACGCCAGGCTGGCCGCCGACAACTCGGCGACCGCCGAGACCGCCAGGCGCCGCGGCGCCGCCGTGCCGACGACGGCGAACGCGCCCAGTCCGCGCCCGGCCCACCACCGGCGCCCCAGCGCGGGGGCGCTGACCACCCCGACGATCGGCACCCCGTCGTCGAGCAGGGCGATCAGGGTGGCCCACACCGGCACACCGCGCACGAAGTTCTTGGTCCCGTCGATCGGGTCGATCACCCACTGGCGCCCCGCGAATTCCGCGGTACCGCCGAACTCCTCGCCGAGCACGGCGTCGTCGGCGCGGCTGCGTGCCAGCGCGTCGCGCAGCGTCATCTCCACGGCGCGGTCGGCGTCGGTGACGGGGGTCAAATCCGGTTTGGTGTCGATGCGCAGATCCTGGGCGCCGAACCGGTCGGCGGTCAGCGCGTCGGCCCGGTCGGCCAGCTCTAACGCCAGCGCCACATCCGCGTCCAGGGTGGGACTCACCGGTGCCGCTCCTCACTGTGGTGCCGCGACCCGCGCCGGACGGGTGGATTCGGGTGGTCGCCGCAGGTTGTGGCTGCAGTCTTATCACGAACGCCCCGGCCGCTGCGGGGCTGACCTCCTAGGATGGGCAGCGTGTGGGATTTCTGGGTGTTGCTGCTGATCATCGCGACCATCGCGGTGCTGGCCGCCCCACTGCTCAAAAAATGGCGGCGACCCTCCGACGCCCAGGAGGGCACGCTGCTGATCACCGGAGTGAGCCCGCGCCCCGACGACGTCACCGGTGAGCAGTACGTCACCCTCGCCGGGGTGATCAACGGGCCGACGGTCAGTGAGTACTCGGTGTATCGACGCACCGCCGTCGACGTCGCGGACTGGCCGAAGATGGGTGAGTTGCGCCCGGTGGTGTACTCGCAGCGCAACCCGGACAACTGGCAGTTCAGCGCAGCGGCGGGTGGGCCGCTCGATGGAGGCGACCACCCGCAATGACGGCGTGGCCGCAACCCACTGCGCCCGACCGTCAAACCGGCCTGCCGCGACCGCCTCGGGCGCCCCGCGTTTACGAGGGGACGGCCGCGACGGTACGACCGTTGGGGAAACCCCGGTATGCCCTTCCCCCACAGGAGCTGTGGGGCCCACCGCTGGAGTGGGTGACCACCCCGCGGCGGCAATTCTGGTGTGACCTCGCGATCGCGCTGTCGCTCGCGGCGGGGGTTGTCGCCGCATTGATCTGGTGGGGCGGCGGTCTGTCGGTCCGCGAGCACCCCGTAGCGTTGGTCGTCACCGTCGGCACGCTCGCCACGCTGTGCTGGCGGTTGATCGGGTCACGGGAGTGGCTGCTGGCCGGTGCTCAGTGGCTGCAGCAGGGCAAGTCCTGGGTGAGCCTGTACGAACTCAGCGACGTCACCGTCAACGGCAGCGACATCTCGTTCGCCGATTCGGCGGGCCGTTCCGTCCACAGCCTGGATCTGACTCTGGCCCAACGGAACCAACGGCTGTGGGATCTAGTGTACAACGGTATCGCGGCAAGCATGCGCACCGGCGCCCTCGTCCTCGACGAAACCGCCGCGCTGCTTCTTGTCCTGCCGCCCCCGACGGCGCCGACGGCGCCGACGGCGGGCGACGAGGTCGCCTCCGCCGCCTTGGCGGAACCGGCCCCACACCCGGTCAACCCGATACCGTGGCGGATCGGCGCGGGCCTGAGCGCTCTGGCCGCCGGCTTTTTCGGCGTGATCGCGGTCGGTACATTCGCGGCCCCGGAACCGGAGTTGCCGACGCGGATGGGGTTCTTCTTCGCGGCCCTGGCGTTGATTCTCGCCATGATGGCGGCGGGCGCAGGGCGGGTGTTGCGTCTGTGCCGCACCGATCCCACCGTGGTGGCCGGGCTGTTGGGTCCTGAACGGTGGTGGAGCACGCCCGCGTTCGTGGTGAACGGCTTATTGATCGCTGTCGCCGGTGTCGCGGTGCTCGACAGCGCTCCGCCGATCGGGGCGGTAATGACGTTCGGCGGCGTCGTGGCGCCGGTCTGGCAGGTGCTCCTGTCGCGCCGAAGCCGCGGCGAAAGCGGTCTGCCCGGCAGGCACGCCCACGAGGCGGGCACCGAGGCCTCGCCCCCTCAGTAACGCACCCCGATCTTGCGCCACCGCCGCCCGCCGGTGCCGGGCTCCTGCGGCAACCGCGGTGCGCTGTGGCGCATGACGATGTAGGGCCGCCACAGGTACCACAGCGGATAGCTCCACGCATGCACCAGCCGGCTGAACGGCCAGACCAGGAAGATCGCCCACGCCGCGATCGCGTGCACCCGGTACATCAGCGGCGCATCCATGATCACCGCGACGTTGGGATGCAGGGCGAACAGGCTGCGAAACCACACCCCGACGGTGTCGCGATACTCGTAGTGCGAGGTGTCCTGGATGCCCAGGGTCAGCCAGATACCCAACAGCACGATGACGCCCAACAGGATCAGCGCCAGGTAGTCCACCGGGCTGGTGGTCGCGCGCACCCGCGGCACGGCGACCCGGCGAAACGTCAACAGCGCGCTGCCGGCGAGCACCCCGATCGCCGCGGCCGATCCGGCGACCGCCGAGACATCCTGGTAGAAGGTCTCGGGGATGCCGATCCAGTCGGTGAACGACTTCGGGACCAAAATCCCCATCGCGTGCCCGGCGATCGCGGCCAGCGCCGAGTAGTGGAACAGCGGTGCCCCCCATTTGAGGATCCGCTGCTCCTGCAGCTGGGTGGAGCGGCTGGTCCAGCCGAACTGGTCGTAGCGCCACCGCCAGATGTGGCCGACGACGAACACCGCGATCGAGATGTAGGGCAAGATCACCCACCACCACAGGTGCCAGGTGGTTATGTGCGGCACTGGTCTGCTCCCAACGAGGCGGTCGGCGCGGCCCCGTAGCCGGCCAGATAGTCCGGCGGGGCGAACGGCTCGAGCCCGACGTCTTCTTGCGGTGGCCCGGACTCCCAGGCGCTGCGCACCTGGTTGAGTTCGTAGCGGCCCAGTTTGGGCAGCGCGGCGATCACGGCGGCCACCACGTCGGCGTAGGGCGAGTCGGCGGCGGCCAGCCCGCGGCGCAGAAGCTCCAGATCGGTGCGGTGGCCGGTGAGCAGCCGGGCCCCCCGCGGGCAGAGCGCGGCGAAATCGAGCATCATCGGCAGATAGTCGGGCAGTTCCTGATCGTCGGGGACATACCCGGCGTCGCGGTAGGCGGTCTTGACGATCACCATCGCCATGCCCCGTTTGCGGGTGTCGCCGTAGCGGTAGTAGGTCAGATACAGCGCGCAGCGCCGACGCAGATCGAAGGTCTGCACATAGTGCTGCGCCACCGCATCCGGCGCGG
Source organism: Mycolicibacillus parakoreensis (assembly GCF_022370835.2). The sequence continues at coordinate 2,798,580 of NZ_CP092365.1, read as the reverse complement.
TGGCGCCCAGCCAGTCCAGGAACCGGCAGAGATGCCGCCGCGCCGGTTTCGGGCCGGTCTCGGCGGCGAACGCGGTGAGCTCGGTGAAGCCGTCGAAGAGCGCGGCGGTCGGGTACTGCAACAGCACCGAGGCGAGTTTCGCGGTGGCGGTGTTCATGCCGGCCCCGGTTCCGGGAACATGCCCGAGGCGCTGCTGCGTCCGTCCCAGTTGAGCAGGTTGAACCCCGAGGCCGGGACCGCGGGGTTGCCGCCGTCGGGTTTGACCTGCCCGGGCTGATACGAGCTCACCCCGTGCGGGCCCGGCGGGCCCGTCCCGCCCATGCCGGGGCCGCCGTCGGTGTCCAGGCTGCAGAACAGTTGTTCGTGCTGGCCCATCAACCGTCCCGCCTCCTCCTGGTGGGCCGGCGGAATCACGTAGCGTTCCTCGTATTTCGCGATCGCCAGCAGCCGGTAGAGGTCGTCGAGTTCCTCGATGGTCGCCCCCACCGAGGCCGGCAGGGTCTCATCGATGTCCAGGCCCAGCTGTGCGGCACGCTGAATGGTGCGTACCACGGTGAGTTTGCGCAGGACCGTGCGAATCAACTCCGAGTCGCCGGCGGTGAACAGGTTCGCCAGGTAGTCGATCGGGATCCGCAACGAGTCGATGGTGGCGAACACGTTGTCGGGGGTGGCGGCGTCGTAGCCGGCGGCGTTGACCACGTCGGCCACCGGTGAGAGCGGCGGGATGTACCAGACCATCGGCAAGGTGCGGTACTCGGGGTGCAGCGGCAGCGCCACCTTGTGGCGCACCGCCAGTTCGTAGCACGGGGAGCGCTGGGCGGCCTCCACCCAGTCGTGCGGGATCCCGGATCTCTCGGCCTCGGCCTGCACCTGCGGGTCGTGCGGATCCAAGAACACGTCCAGCTGGGCCTGGTAGAGGTCTTGCACGTCGGGGGTGGCGGCGGCGTCGAGCACCTTGTCGGCGTCGTAGAGGAACAACCCCAGATACCGCAGCCGCCCCACGCAGGTCTCGCTGCAGATCGTCGGCAGGCCCTGTTCGATGCGCGGGAAACAGAACGTGCACTTCTCGGCCTTACCGGTGCGGTGGTTGAAATACACCTTCTTGTACGGACATCCGGACACACAGAACCGCCAGCCGCGGCAGCGGTCCTGGTCGACCAGCACGATGCCGTCCTCGGCGCGTTTGTACATCGCGCCCGACGGGCACGACGCCACACACGACGGGTTGAGGCAGTGCTCGCAGATCCGCGGCAGGTAGAACATGAAGACCTCTTCGAACTCCATCTTCACCTTCTCCTCGAGCCCGGCGAGGTTGGGATCGTGGATGGCGTGTTCGGGGGCGCCGGCGAGGTCGTCGTCGAAGTTGGAGCCCCAGGAGACGTTCATGTCCTTGCCGGTCAGCGCCGAGATCGAATGGGCGGTGGGGTTCGGCGTGCCCAACGGGGCGTCGATGACGCTCTGATAGTCGTAGGTCCAGGGGTCACCGTAGTCGTCGATGGACGGCAGATCGGGGTTGTAGAAGATCGACAGCAGTTTGCGCAGCCGCCCACCGGCTTTCAGCTTCAACCGGCCCTTTTTGTCCAGGGTCCACCCGCCGTGCCACTGGTCCTGGTCCTCGTAGCGTTTCGGGTAGCCGACCCCGGGTTTGGTCTCGACGTTGTTGAAGTACACGTATTCGGTGCCGGGCCGGTTGGTCCACACCTGCTTGCAGGTCACCGTGCAGGTGTGGCAGCCGATGCACTTGTCGAGGTTCATCACCATGGCCACGTTGGCCATCACCCTCATCGGTATCTCACCTCCTGGGATCGCCGTCGGATCACGGTGATCTCGTCGCGCTGACTTCCGGTGGGCCCGTAGTAGTTGAACCCGAACGACAACTGTGCGTAGCCCCCGATCAGGTGGGTGGGTTTGATCACCAGCCGGGTCAGGGCGTTGTCGCCGCCGCCGTGCAGCTTGGAGACCTCGGTGATCGGGGTCATCAGATGCCGGTCCATGGTGTGGTACATGAACACCGTTCCCTTGGGCATCCGGTGGGTGACCACCGCCCGACAGCCCACCACGCCGTTGCGGTTGTAGGCCTCGATCCAGTCGTTGTCGGCCACCCCGATGGTCGCCGCGTCGGCGGGGCTCATCCAGATCACCGGACCGCCGCGGAACAGCCGCAGCATGTGCAGGTTGTCCTGGTACTCGGAGTGGATCGACCACTTCGAATGCGGGGTCAGGTAGCGCACGGTGATCTCGGGGCGACGCTCCTCGGGCAGCCCCTGCTCGCCGAAGTGACTGATGTAGTTCAACGGCGGGCGGTAGCACGGCAACCACTCGCCGTACTCGGCGATCCAGTCGTGGTCGAGGAAGAAGTGCATCCGCCCGGTCAGCGTGTGCCACGGTTTGAGCCGCTCGACGTTGACCACGAAGGGGGAGTAGCGCCGCCCACCGGTCTCACTGCCCGACCACTCCGCGGAGGTGATCACCGCGCGCGGCTGAACCTGGGTGTCGGCGAACGTGATCTGGTCCCCGGCGCGCTCCTCGGCCAGATCCGCCAGCCGCATCCCGGTGCGCTGTTCCATCGCCTCCCAGCCCTGCACGGCCACCTCGCCGTTGGTGGTGCCCGACAGTGCCAGGATCGCCTCGGCCATGTGGACGTCGCGGGCCAGCGACGGCCGGCCGGCCGCGACGCCGCCGCGCACCACCCCGTTGGTGCGGCGCAGGTAGTCCACCGCGGCCGTCGGTTTCCACACGATGCCCTTGACTCCGGTGCCGGCGGTCTCCACCAGCGGTCCGAGGGCGGCCATCTTCGCGGCGACCGCGCCGAAGTCGCGCTCCACGGTGACCAGCTTGGGCATCGACACCCCCGGCACCGGCTCGCACTGCCCGTAGCGCCAGTCGCGGACCACGCCACCGGGCTGTGCCAGTTCGTCGGCGGAGTCGTGCATCAGCGGCACCGCCAGCACGTCGGTGCGGGTGCCCAGGTGCCGCGCGGCGAGCCGGGAGAACTGCTCGGCGATGGTCGCGAACGCGTCGAAGTCGGTGCGCGACTCCCACGGCGGGGCGATCGCCGGGTTGAACGAGTGCACGAACGGGTGCATGTCGGTGGTCGACAGGTCGTGCTTCTCGTACCAGGTGGCCGCCGGCAGCACGATGTCGGAGTAGCTGCAGGTGGAGGTCATCCGGAAGTCGACGGTGGTGACCAGGTCGAGCTTGCCGCGCGGGGCGTCGTCGTGCCAGGTCACCTCGGTGGGGCGCACCTGCGGCGGGGATTCGGTGGCGCGCACCGCATTATCGGCGCCGAGCAGATGGCGCATGAAATACTCCATGCCCTTGCCCGAGGAGCCGAGCAGGTTCGCCCGCCACACCGTCAGCACCCGCGGGAAGTTCACCGGGTTGTCCGGGTCTTCGCCGGCGAAACCCAGCCGGCCCGCCTTGATCTCGTCGACGACGTAGTCGGCCACCGGCCGCCCGGCCGCCGCGGCGGCGTCGGCGATGTCCAGGGGGTTGCGGTCGAACGCCGGGTGCGACGGCGTCCAGCCCAGCCGGCTGGCCTGAGCGATCGTGTCGGCCATCGCTTTGCCGGCGAACAGGCCGCGCGCCAGCGGGCTGGCGAGCTCGTCGGCGCCGAACCTCTCGTAGCGCCACTGGTCGCTGTGCAGATAGAAGAACGAGGTACCGGTCATGTGCCGGGTGGGCCGCTGCCAGTCGAACGCGAACGCCACCTGCTGCCAGCCGGTGAGCGGACGGACCTTCTCCTGCCCGACGTAGTGCGCCCAGCCGCCGCCGTTGACGCCTTGGCAGCCGCAGAGCATGGTCAGGGTGAAAAAGGTGCGGTAGATCTGGTCGGAGTGGTACCAGTGGTTGGTTCCCGCTCCCATCGTGATCATCGCCCGACCCTCGGAGAGTTCGGCGGTGCGGGCGAATTCGCGCGCCACCCGAGCCGTGGCCGCCGAAGGCACGGCGGTGATCTGTTCCTGCCAGGCCGGCGTGTGCGGGGTGGTGGCGTCGTCGTAGCTCGTCGGCCAGACCCCGGGCAGCCCGTCGCGACCCACCGCGTAGTGCGCCATCAACAGGTCGAACACGGTGCACACCAGGCGCTCACCGATGCGGCGCACCGGAACACCGCGGGCGACCGTCGCCCCGCCCTCGGTGGCCCCGACGTCGAAGCGCGGTAGATCGACGGTGACCGACTCGGTGTCGGGACCGTAGACGCTGAGCAGCGGATCGCGCCCGCCGAGGTCGAGATTCCACTTGCCGGCGCCGGATTCGGAGAAATGGTCGGCCAGGGTGCCGTTGGGGAAGAACGGCTCCCCGGTCGCGGTGTCGATGAGCACCGTGCGGTGCTGGGCGCCCGCAGCGGTTGCACCGAGGTCGGCGGCGGTCAGGAACCGGTCGGGCACATAGGAGCCCGCGGAGCCCGCCCGTTCGTCGCGGGGCCGCAGCGTCACCAGGAACGGCAGGTCGGTGTAGGTCTTGACGTAGGTCTGGAAGTAGGGCACCTGCCGGTCGCGGAAGAACTCGGCCAACACGACGTGGCCCATCGCCATCGCCAGCGCCCCGTCGGTGCCGGGGTTGCACGCCAGCCAGTCGTCGGCGAACTTGGTGTGGTCGGAGTAGTCCGGGCTGACGACGACCACCTTCTGGCCGCGGTAACGGGCCTCGGTCATGAAGTGCGCGTCGGGGGTGCGGGTGATCGGCAGGTTGGTGCCCCAGATGATCAGATAGGCGGCGTTCCACCAGTCGCCGGATTCCGGGACGTCGGTCTGGTCGCCGTACACCTGCGGTGAGGACGGCGGCAGATCGGCGTACCAGTCGTAGAACGACAAGATGGTGCCGCCGATCATCGACAGGAACCGGGTGCCCGCGGCGTAGGAGACCTGCGACATCGCCGGGATCGGGGAGAACCCGACCACGCGGTCGGGGCCGAACGCCTTGACGGTGTGCACATGCGCGGCGGCGATCAACTCGCTGACCTCGGCCCAGCTGGAGCGCAGGAACCCCCCCTTGCCGCGGGTGTTCTTGTAGGCCGCGGTGCGCACCGGGTCGGCGACGATGTCGGCCCAGGCCGCCACCGGATCACCGAGGCGGCTCCGCGCCTCACGCCAGACCTCCAGCAGCGGTTGGCGCACATACGGGTAGCGCAGCCGCGACGGGGAGTAGGTGTACCAGGAGAACGAGGCGCCGCGCGGGCAGCCGCGCGGCTCATATTCGGGCATGTCCGGCCCGACCGACGGGTAGTCGGTCTGCTGGGTCTCCCAGGTGATGATGCCCTCTTTGACGTAGACCTTCCACGAGCACGACCCGGTGCAGTTCACCCCGTGGGTGGAGCGCACCACCTTGCCGTGGCGCCAGCGTTCCCGGTAGAACTCCTCGGCGTGCCGGCCGTCGCGGCGGTGCACCTCGCGGTAGTCCGGGCTCGGCGTGCCGGGGGTGAAGAACTGGGCCTTGCGCAGCAGGGACTCCACGGGCTCGCCGCCGGGCAGCAGCGGGGCCAGCGCGCGAGGGGTGTCGCTCATCTCCTCACCTCGGTTCGGTATCGGTCGACGTCGGGGCACGGGGCAGTGCCCGGCGGGCCGCGGGGCTGTGCACAAAGCCCGATGACAGCCCCGAGGGTGCTTGGGCAGGCCCCCTTGGGCGATGTGTCGTCTGTGTCTCGTATTACCACCGCGGGCGACGATTTGGGTGAGAATGGTTTATACAACCCGCTGTGGGAAAACCGTCGGTGGTGTGGCGACGCCCCGACGCCGACACCGAGGAGTGGCCGTGACCGACGGATTCCGGCTGGGCATCTATGTGTTCACCGACGCCGAGGTGCTCGACTTCGCCGCGCCCTACGGGGTGTTCTCGGTGGCGCGCCGGTTCGACCCCACCCTGGAGGTGTTCTTCGTCGCCGAGGCGCTGCGGCCGGTGCAGGCCCAGGCCGGGTTCACCGTGGTGCCCAACTACGGGTTCGCCGACCGTCCGTCGATGGACGCCTTCTTGATCCCCGGCGGTGCCGGCACCCGCACCCAGACCTACAACCGGCGTTTGCACCACTACATCGAGGACCTGCCGCGCAGCACCCTGTTGACCAGTGTGTGCACCGGGTCGTGGATCTACGCCCGGATGCGGCTGCTCGACGGGATCGCCGCGACCAGCCGCAAAGAGGGTGACCGGGCCGAGACCAGTCCGCCCGGGCGGGTGCCGATCGACCGGCTGGCCGAGTTGGCGCCGGCGTGTCGGGTCAGCCGGGCCCGCGTGGTCGACACCGGCCGGATCCTCACCGCCGGCGGGATCAGCTCGGGCATGGAGATGGGTTTCCAGCTGCTGCGCCGGGCCGGCCACGACGAGGGATTCGTCGCCGAGGTGGCCCGGGTGATGGAGTACAGCACCGCCTACGAGGCCTACCGCGACGACCGCGAGCAGCGTTAAGCGCGCTGCTCGCGATCGGGGAGCCGCTGGTGGGTGGCGATCGCCAGCCGGTTCCAGACGTTGATCGTGGCGATCGCCATCAGCAGGTTCACCACGTCGTTCTCGGAGAACTCGTCGGTGACCTGATCCCACACCTCGTCGGGCACCCCGGCCTCACCGATCTCGGTGACCGCCTCGGTGAGCGCGAGTGCGGCGCACTCGGCGTCGGTGAACAGCTGCGACGCCTCCCGCCAGGCCGACACCACGTCGAGGCGACGCTGGTCTTCGCCGTGGGCGCGGGCATCGCGGTGGTGCATGTCCAGGCAGAACGCGCACCCGTTGAGCTGGGAGGCGCGGATCTTCACCAGCTCGCCCAGGCGTGGGTCCAATCCGCTTTGGCGCACAAAGGTTTCCAGCGCCAACACCGCGCGGGTGGCGTCGGGGTGGGTGGCGTGGATGTCGAGTCGTTGCTCGGGCATGAGGCCAGTCTAAGCGCGGACTGGGTCGTGGCGTGTCGACGAGCCGGGGCGCACCACCTCGCGGTGGGTAGCGTCGACCCGGCGGGTCCAGCCGCGCGCATCGAGGTGGGCCAGCAGCGGCAGCGCCACCCGGCGGGTGGTGTTCAACGCGCGGCGGGCGGCGCTGACGGTGAACGGTTGCTCCAGCCGGCTCAACGTGCGCATCGCCAGTGCCGGGGCGGTGGGCAACACCACCACGGCGTCGTCGAGGCGCAGCAGCCGCCCGGCGCGTTCGGCGGCGGCCAGCTCACGCGGCCCCACGTGCAGGGCGGCCAGCTCAGGGGCCTCCGGGGCGGCGAACGGGGCGCCGGCCAGGCGGGCCTGCACCGCGGTGATGCCCGCGGCCGCCGCGCCGAGGTCGCGCTCGTGTCCGGGGGCCCACAGCCGGCCGTCGCGCTGCACAAGCCCGGTGTCGGTGATCAGCGCGTCGAGAAGACCCGGTTCGGGCAGTCCCACCACATCGACGGCGGCGCCGCGGGAGAGCCCGGCGCCCACCGGGTCTCGTTGATGCCGGTGCTCGACGGCGTCGACGAGCATCGCACACCACCGGCGGTAGTCGGCGGCGCCGACCCACCAGCGCCGCACCGCGTGCACCCCGGCCGGCGGGGCGGCGCCGACCGGCAGGCCGAGGCGGCGCAGGTGGGCGGGGGTGACCGCGCCGCGGCGGATCACCTCCGCGGCGACGTCACCGTCGGGTGGCAGCGCCGCCAGCGTGGCGGCCCGCTGGCGGGCCGCGCCGCGGCGGCGCAGCGGCGGCGGTTCGACGTCGAGCACCCGGGCGCCGCCGAGCAGCCGCGGGCTTCCGGGGTGGCGCAGCACCAGCGGGTCACCGACGATCAGCGGCAGAGGGCGCGCGAGGGTGATCCGGGCATGGTCGTCGTCGAGGGGGCGCAGTCGCGCCGGCACCGCGGCGGTACCGACATGGACCATCAGGTGCTGGGGTGCGCTGGGGTGGGGCACGCCGCTGGTGCGGCGCACGTCGAGTATCTCGGTGAGCGGCCAGGCCGCGGCGGTGAGCAGCGCGTCGCCGCGGTGCACCTGCGCGGCGTCGACACCGCGCAGGTTCACCCCCACCCGCGAGACCGGCCCCAGCCGCCGGTGGGGTTGCCCGCAGCTGTGCAGGGAGCGGACCGCCACCGGGTGGGCGCCGCGGGCGCCGTGCAGCACCACCTCGTCGCCGTGGCCCAGCTCGCCGGCGGCGAGGGTGCCGGTCACCACGGTGCCCGCCCCGGCGAGGGTGAACGCCCGGTCGACCCAGAGCCGCAGCCGGTCGACCGCGGGCGGCGGCGGCGCCTGCGCCAGCACCGCGGTGAGGGTGCGGCGCAGCGCGGCCAGCCCCGCCCCGGTGGGCGCGCAGACCGCCACCGCCGGGGCCTGCGCCAGCCCGGTGCCGGCCAGTTCGGCGCGTGCCTGCGCGACCACGGCGTCGACCCGGTCGGGGGCGCGGTCGGTGCGGGTGATCACCAGAACCCCGCCGGTGATCCCCAGCGCGGCGATCGCGTCGCGGTGGTCGGCGGACTGGGCCTGCCAGCCCTCGTCGGCGGCGACGACGAAGCACACCACCGGGGCGGGACCCAGCCCGGCCAGCGTGTTGGCCAGGAACCGTTGATGACCGGGCACATCGACGAACGACAGGTGTGTGTCGTCGGCCAGGGTGGTCCAGGCGAATCCCAGGTCGATGGTGAGTCCGCGGCGGTGCTCCTCGGCCCACCGGTCGGGCTGCATGCCGGTGAGCGCGTTGATCAGGGTGGTTTTGCCGTGGTCGACGTGGCCGGCGGTGGCCACCACACGGCGGGCGGGCGTCCGGCTCACCCGGGGTCACCGTCACGATCGGCGGCCAGGGCGGCCAGCGCGGCCGCCACCGCCGCGGTCAGCCGGGCGTCCTCGGATTCGGGGACACAGCGCAGGTCGAGCAGGCAGCGGCCGCGGTGCACCCGCGGCAGCACCGCCGGGGTGCCGGTGCGCAGCAGCGGGGCGAGGGCCTCGGGCAGCACCACCGCCCAGCCGGCAAGCGGCACCCCGGGCGCCCCGCCGCCGCCGACGCGCCCGTCGTGGGCGTCGACCGTGGCGCCGACGGTGTCGGCCAGGTGCTGGGCGCGCCGGCGCAGCCGGGCCGGATCGGCGTGCAGTGCGGCGGTGACGGGGGTGAGACCGCCGGTCACGGTCGCCTCCAGGGCGGCGAGGGTGAGCTTGTCGGCGCGCACCGCCCGCGCCAGCGGGTGGCGCGCCAGGGTGGCGATCAGGTCGCTGCGCCCCAGCAGCAGTCCGGCCTGCGGTCCGCCGAGCAGCTTGTCGCCGCTGGCGGTCACCAGGTCCGCCCCGGCACGCAGCGCGGTGGCGGCGTCGGGTTCGTCGGGCAGCACGGGGTCGGGGCCCAGCAGCCCGCTGCCCAGGTCGGCCACCAGCGCGACACCGCCGGCGCCGGTGAGCCGGGCCAACTCGGCGAGCCCGACCGCGCTGGTGAAGCCCTCGATGCGGAAATTGCTGGTGTGCACCTTGAGCACACAGCCGGTCGCCGGGCCGATCGCCGCGGCGTAGTCCTCGAGGTGGGTGCGGTTGGTGGCGCCCACCTCGCGCAGGCGGGCGCCGGTCGCCGCGATCAGCTCCGGTAGCCGGAAACCGGCGCCGATCTCGATCAGTTCGCCGCGGCTGACCACCACCTCGCGGCCGGCGGCCAGTGCGGTGGTGGCCAGCACCAGCGCGGCGGCGCCGTTGTTGACCACCAGGGCGTCGCCGGCCGGCGGGCAGGCGTCACGCAGCGCCGCGCGGGTGGCGAGCCCGCGCGCCGAGCGGACCCCGCCGGCCAGGTCCATCTCCACATCCACGTAGCCGCTGGCGGTGCGCAGCGCCTCGACCGCGGCCGGCGCCAACGGCGCGCGGCCCAGGTTGGTGTGTACCACCACCCCGGTGGCGTTGAGCACCGGACGCAGAGCAGTGGCCGAGCGTTCGGCCAGGGTCGCGGCCACCGCGTCGGGCACCGCCGCGGGGGCCAGTCGGCCGGCACGGGCGCGTTGTTGGACCTCGTGCACGATCGTGCGCACCACGTGTTCGCCGAGTCGGGCGCGGGCCGCGGTCGCCGCCGGCAGCGCCAGCAGCGCATCGGTGCGCGGGATCGCGCGGCGGGGATCGGTGTGGTTCACAACCCTCCTCGGCGCGGTTGGCGGAGGCGGACGGGAATCGAACCCGCCAGGCCGAGCTGCTCGGCCTCACCGGTTTTGAAGACCGGGGGGACCACCAGGTACCCAAACGCCTCCGCCGCCAACTTAACTGACCCGCCGGCGCACGGCATCGGCAACTCCGGCGCCGGCCCGATCCCACTACAGTGCGGAGCAGGTGCACAGCCAACCCGAAGTGAGGAGCGCCGATGACCACCGCCGAGCAGAGTCGGGCGCCGGTGTTCCCGACGATCGTCGTGGCGAACCACGACCGGCGCAGGTGAGCGCCCTGACCGGCCCGGGCCGGCTGACCGGATACGCCCACGGGGGCGGCTGCGCCTGCAAGATCCCGCCCGGCGAACTGGAAGAGGCGGTGCGCGGGCTGACCGGGCAGGCCGGCGGGGACATCCTGGTCGGGCTCGACGACGGTGACGACGCCGCCGCGGTGCGCGTCGGTGAGGACCTGGCGGTGCTGGCCACCGCGGACTTCTTCACCCCGGTGGTCGACGACCCCTACGACTGGGGCCGGATCGCGGCGGCCAACGCGCTGTCGGACGTCTACGCGATGGGTGGGCGCCCCGTGGTGGCGGTCAACCTGGTCGGCTGGCCCCGCGAGGTGCTGCCGCTGGAGATGCTGACCGAGGTGCTGCGCGGCGGGCAGGCGGTCGCCGCGCAGGCCGGCTGCCCGGTCATCGGCGGGCACACCGTCGACGATCCCGAACCCAAATACGGGATGGCGGTGACCGGGGTGGCCGACCCGGCCCGGCTGCTGCGCAACGACGCCGCCCGCCCCGGGGTGGCGCTGACGCTGACCAAACCGATCGGGGTGGGGTTGCTCAACAACCGGCACAAGCAGACCGGGCAGGTGTTCGACGAGGCGGTGGCCGCCATGGTCGAGCTCAACGCCGGGGCCGCCGAGGCCGCCGTCGCCGCGGGGGCGACCGCGGCCACCGACGTGACCGGGTTCGGGTTGCTCGGCCACCTGCACAAGCTGTGCCGCGCCTCCGGGGTCGCCGCGGTGCTCGACGCGGCGGCGGTGCCGGTGCTCGACGGGGCGCGGGACGCCCTGGGCGACGGCTACATCTCCGGGGGCACCCGTCGTAACCTCGAGTGGGTGCGCCCGCAGCTGCGGGTCGGCGCCGGTGTCGGCGAGGAGGAGCTGCTGTTGCTGGCCGATGCGCAGACCTCCGGCGGTCTGCTGGTCGCCGGGGAGGTCCCCGGCTACCCGGTGATCGGAGAGTTGGTGGCCGGCAACGGAATCGAGGTGCGATTGTGACGGAATTCAACGTCGGTGACCACGTGTGGTGGAACTCCGAGGCCGGCCGCGTCAGCGGGACCATCACCAGGGTGCACACCCGCGACGTCGAGTACAAGGGGCACATGCGTCGCTGCAGCCCCGAGGACCCGCAGTACGAGATCAAAAGCGACAAAACCGATCACGTCGCCATGCACAAGGGTTCGGCGCTGCGCAGGAGCCCCTGAGCCCGCGCCCCTCAGTGCACCGGGCAGCCGGCGGTGGCGTCGTGGTGGCGGTAGCCGGTGTGGCCGACGCCGGAACGGCGCGCCAGAATCCGGGTGATCTGTACATTCAGCGCCCACCACGGATCGCTGTGGCGGGCGCGCAGCGACCGCCGCAGCGCGGCGCCGGGCAGCTTGTCGAGCACCATCCGGTATTTGACGCAGGCGTGCACGGCCAGCCCGGTCAACGTCGTCCACGGCTGCAGTGGGACGTCCCGATACGGCGTGGCCGACACCAGGGCACGCGCCAGCGGCGCGCCGCTGTAGTAGGCGACTGCGCCGAGGACCGGCGCGACCGCCGCGCGGGCGAGGAGGCCGACCGTTCCGGGCACGGCCGCGAGGTTGTCGGCGGCCGCCCGGGTCATCATCGTGGTGCCGGCGGTGGGGCCCCCGGCGGTGGCCACCATGTAGTCGGCCAGCAGGATGCCGTCTGCGGCGGTGGTGGGGATGATCTCGGGGGCGACGCCGAAGACGTAGGCGATGTAGGCCCAGTACCGCATCACCGCGTCCATGTCCTCGGTGCGGGCCCGCCGGCCGTGGTTGTGGTCGGTGAGCATCGGCAACAGGGCGAACGTCACCGCGGCGCCGAGCGTGGTGCTCGTCGAGATCGGGTTGCCGTGCCGACTGAAATGCTCGTCGCCCCAGGACCGCCGCAGGCCCAACCGCACCTGCGAGTGCATCAGCCGCACCCGCACGGTGTCTTTGAACTCCCGGCTGTGGCGGTGAAGGAATCCCGGTTTGGTGGCGGCGTGGAACCATTGCGCGGTCTCGAGGTTGCGGACCAGCGGAGCGTTGACGAAGCGTTTGGTCGCCCCGGTCGCCGACGACACCTCTTCGCCGACGAACGTGCCGATCGCGTCTTGGATGCCCATGCCGACCTTGCCCGCCAGCGAACAGTCGATCCACAGCCGGCGGCCCCGCTCCCAGATCACCGGATCGTGCCAGTGCGGTGGCCGGTCCAGGCTGGCGAACAGCGCCACCAGTTCGGCCGGGGGTGCGGTCAGGCTCTCGATGCCCTCGTCGAGCGCCTGATCGAGCAGACGCCGCCCGGTGCGCATGCCCAGGGTGCGGAAGCGTTCCACGACCGCGTCCATCAGCGCATCGCCCTGCCAGTAGTGGTCGATGAACAGCTCCAGCAGCGCATGTTGCCGCGCCGACGGCTGCGCCGGGCGCCATGCGTCGAACACCGACAGCGCCGCCCAGGACGGGTCGCGGCGCAGCCGCGGCGGCGGCGGGCGCAACGCCGACCCGGGCCGGTAGGCGTAGTCGTAGGGGTGAGCGCTGGGCGGCCGCGGGCAGCGGGGGCCCGACGCGCTCGGGGCGGTCACGAGGCGACCTGCTCGACGGCGCGGCGGTCGGCCGGCGCCGACGTCAACCGGCGGTGCGCCGCCCGCACCTCGCGGATCTCGCCGAGCAGGTGCGGGGCGTTGAGCAGGGCCCGTGCGGTCCGGCGATAGCCCTGGCGGACCAGCAAATTGGGTTGGCGGAAGTCGACGGCGGCCTGCACCGGCTCGGGCATCATGTCCATGATCACCCAGTAGGCGAAGTCGTAGAACGGGCGCAGCGGGGTCAGCCCCGGCGGGTTGAGCAGCTGCAGATATTTGATGTTGTCGGCGTTGAGGCCCACTTCGGCGGCCGACGGCGAGTCGGTGAGCACCCGGCGGCATTCGGCCCTGCTCTGCGGCAGGTCGGTGCCGCCGAGCGCCTCGCCGACCCGCGAGTACTCCCGATAGAACTGGTCTAGGTCCTCCCCGCGCAACGGATTCGGGTGATAGCGCCGATGCGCCCCGGCCAGCCCGTCGACGACCGTGGCATAGGTCCAGCGGAAGAACTCCGGTTCGTCGGCGTCGTAATGCTTGCCGTCGGGACGGGTGCCCTTGACGCGGTGATGCATGGCCTTGACCGTCTGGCACAGGGCCTCGGCGGTCTCGGTGGAGCCGTAGACCACGCCGGTGAAAAACGAGAAGGTGTGGCCGGCCCGCACCATCAGACCGCTGCTGGAGAAGGTGCCCGAGCGCACGCTGCCGTCCGGGCGGCGCCCGACCAGCTTGGAGTGGTCGTAGACGGCGTACTGGATGTCCTGGTGCAAGATGTCGATGATCGCGGTGGTGATCATGCCCACCACCACCGACGGGGTGTGGGTGTGGACGTACCAGGCGGCGCTGTCGGGGCCGAACCAGCCCGGGTCGCCGGGCGGGCCGTCGAAGCGTGTCTTCTTGAAGTACTCGGGGCGTTGGAGTTCGAAGAACAGATCCATCGGGTTCAACAGCGCGCTCGGCCGCCGGCGCAGCTCCGCCCAGATCGGCGCGAGGTCGGGGGCCGAGCCGTCGTCGAGCGGGATCAGCGCGCGCAGCACTTCATCGATCGGGTTGAGCGGCCGGAGCAGATCCTCGAACGACACCATCGTGCGCCTTTCTCTCAAGCAGCTCTGCGCTGCCTCACCCAACGTTAGAGTTGAGTGATACTCGACTTCTACTCACTTTGTTGTCTCTGGAACCGTGAGAGTGTGGACGCTAAATGAGCAGGACAAACCGGAGAATGCCGCTGCAGCAGCGCGCTCAACAGACCATCGAGGAGATTCTTGGTGCAACCGCTCAGCTTCTCGACCGCGATGGGTATCCCCGTCTGTCGACGAATCGGATCGCCGAGCAGGCCCATCTGAGCATCGGGACGGTCTATCGCTATTTCAGCGACAAGGAAGCGATCGTGATGGCGCTGCGCGCGCACGCCGAGGAGCAGATCATGCGGCGGTTGGTGGCCGCGCTCGCCGAGGCGCTGGCCATGGACGTGGTGGCCGGCGCCCGCCACGTGCTGGCGGTGCTCGTCGACGCCCTCGAAGACCACCGGGGGGTGATGGGCGCGGTCATCAACGATCTGCCGATGGGCAACCAGAGCAACGTGCTGCCCGGCATCGAGGAGCACCTGCACCACCTCGCCCGGTTGACGTTGTTGCAGCACTATCCGCAACTGCGGGATTCCGACGCCGACGAGATCATCTATCTGGGCATGGGCACGGTGCTCCAACTCGCGCTGCGTATCGCGATCGACCGCCCGCCGGCGATGAGCAAGGAGTCGCTGCTGGACCGCGCCGCGGCGCTGCTGGTCGGGGCGAACCAGGTTCTGCGGGCCGGGTCGAGTTAGTCGACGGTGGTGATCGCGTCGTCGACGATGCCGGCCGCCCGGCGGGCCGCCAGCCGGCGCCGCTGCGGTTCGATGGTGTAGCGCGGATCCCGGGCCGAGGCGATGCCGGCCTCGAAGATGGCCCACCGGGTCAGCGCCGACCCGGCCAGCAGCGCCAGCCCCGAGCCCACCGCCACCGGACGGCGCCGGCCCCCGAGCAGCGCGCCGATCCCGCCGGCGACCAGACACCGCTGCGCCCAGCGCAGGGCCTGTCCGGGCCGGCCCCGGTGCAGGGGTTCGGCGACGACCGGGTCGATGCGGGCCTCCATCACGGCGGTGGCGGCCAGGTCGGCGAGCACCCCCAGCACGGCGAGCCGGCGCGCCGGGGCGGCCTCGCCGGCCCCGGTGGTGACCATGCCCAGCCCGCCGGCGGCCAGGCTCGCCGACCCGGCGAACACGAACGGCAGATGACGGTGCGCGCCATGCCAGGTCGGGGTGGCGGTGTCGGCGAGCAGGATCGCGGTGTAGACCGCCAGCGGTGGCCCCAACGCGCCCGCGTGCAGCCCGGCCGGCCCCTCCGCGGCGCGCAGCAGGCGCCGCAGCGGGCCCAGCGGGAGCCGACGGCGGGCCATCCTGTCGACCTCGGCGGCGGCGGCCACCGCCGCGCCGGCACCGAACGCGGAGAGGATCCAGGATCCCAGGTTCATCGGCGAGGTCAGTTTCACGGTGCGCAGCATGTTGAGGAACCGTTCCGGGCGGCCCAGGTCGGCGACCAGCGCCAGTGTGCCCAGCCCCGTCGCCGCCAGTGCTGCCAGCCGGGAATTGCGCCGCAGCGCCGGGCGCCCGGTCAGCTGGGCGCCGGCACCCAGCAGCGCCGAGCCGCCGGCCACCCCGCCCAGAAACAGGTAGGCGGCGATCTTCTCGTCCCACGGGGGCGGTTTGACCACCGGCCGGCCGTAGTAGGAGCTGAACGCCACGTCGGGCACCATCGGCAGCTCGCGGCGGCCACCGCCGCGGCGCCGCCCGCGCCGCGAGCGGGCCGGGCCGGGCCGGGCCGCCCCGGTCACCGGGCGCCCCGCAGAAACGCCCACGCCGCCGCCGCGAGCATCCCGGCGACGGCCACCCCGGAGCGCCGGAACATCTGCGGCAGGTCGGCGGTGCCCACCCGCGGATCCGGCGGCAGCCCGTAGACCTCCGGCTCGTCGAGCAGCAAGAAGACCGACCCGGTGCCGCCGACCCCGTCGCGGTCGTTGGCCCCGTACAGCCGGGCCTCGGTGAGCCCCTGCGCGTGCAGCTCGGCCACCCGGGAGCGGGCGCGGGCCACCATGTCGGCGTGGTCACCGAAGCGGATCGACTCGGTGGGGCAGGTCTGTGCGCAGGCCGGCGGCGCGCCGTCGACCAGGCGGTCGTAGCACAGGGTGCACTTCTGGGCGATGCCCGATTCGCGGCCCTGCGGCCCGCGGTCGGTCTTCGGCGCGGCGGTGCCGTCGGCGCGCCGCTCGATCACCCCGAACGGGCAGGCGGCCACACACGATCCGCAGCCGTTGCAGACGTCGTCCTGGACGACCACGGTGCCGAACTCGGTGCGAAACAGCGACCCGGTGGGGCAGACGTCCAGGCAGCCGGCGTGGGTGCAGTGTTTGCACACGTCCGAGGCCATCAACCAGCGGAATTCGTCGGTGTCGGGGGGTGTGGGGGCCGAAGCCGCCGCCGGCTCGGCCGCTGAGTCGGCCGGCGGGGCGTGCGGGGTCGGCCCGATCGGCGGCATGCCCAGGTCGACCAGCGCGCGCCCGGAGTCGCGGGCCGCCGCGACGCGGTCGCGGTCCTGTTCGATGAACGCGACGTGGCGCCAGGTGTTGGCGCCGAGCGCACCGGTGTTGTCGTAGGAGGAGCCCAGCAGCTCCAGTTCGCCGTCCTGGGGGACGTGGTTCCACTGTTTGCAGGCCACCTCGCAGGCCTTGCAGCCGATACAGATCGAGGTGTCGGTGAAAAACCCCTTGCGCGCCGCGGCGGGGGCCCAGCGCGCATCCCGGCTCGGATCGGTCGGCCCGCTCAGCTGACCCATCAGTCCTCCTTCGCCGGATCGGTGAGACGACGGTTGCCGGTCTCGATCGTCGCACCCGCGCGCGCCTGATACTCGGCGACCAGCGCGAGCAGTGCCGGCCCGCGCGGGCGCCGCCCGGGTCGGATGTCGCAGGATCCGGTCTTCGACGACTGAATCTGCACATTGGGGTCCAACGTGATGCCGAGCAGGTCGTTGGCGGCGTCGCCGCTGACCACCGCCGAGGAGCCCACGCCCCAGTGGTAGGGCAGGCCGATCTGGTGCACGGTGGTCCCGGCGACCGTCAACGGGGTCATCCGCTCGGTGACCAGCACCCGCGCCTCGATCGCCGTGCGGGCGGAGATGATCGTCGCCCAGCCGTAGGGCTGCAGGCCCCGTTCGGCGGCCAGCTCCGGGGAGACCTCGCAGAACATCTCCGGCTGCAGCTCCGAGAGGTAGGGCAGCCAGCGGCTCATGCCCCCGGCCGTGTGATGTTCGGTGAGCCGGTAGGTGGTGAACACATACGGGTACACCCCGGCGCCGGGGTCGGCCGCGCTCGGCGCCGACAGGTTCTCCGCGCGCGGGAACAGCACCCGCGCCGGGTTCTGCTGCTGCGGATACAGCGGGTTGGCGACCGGGGACTCCTGCGGTTCGTAGTGGGTGGGCAACGGCCCGTCGACCACCCCGGTCGGGGCGAACAACCAGCCCTTGCCGTCGGCCTGCATCACGAACGGGTCGTCACCGGCGAGCCCGTCGGGCCCGCCCACGCCGGGCCCGGGGCGGGCGTCGGGGGCGCGGTCGACGACGAAATCGGGGACGTCGCGGCCGACCCACCGGCGCTGTTCGTCGTCCCACCAGATGTAACGTTTGCGCTCGCTCCACGGCCGGCCCGCCGGATCCGCCGAGGCCCGGTTGTACAGGATGCGCCGGTCGGCCGGCCACGCCCAGCCCCAGGCGGACTGGGTGGGGCTGTCCCCACCGTGCGGGGTGCGCCGGGCCGCGTGGTTGACGCCGTCGGCGAACACCCCGGTGTAGATCCAGCACCCGGCCGCGGTGGAGCCGTCGGCGCGCAGCTCGGTGAACGCCGCCAGCGGCGCCCCGGCCTCGGGTCCGTCCGACCGGCGGCCGTTGATCTCGGCGAGCACCGCCTCGGGGTCCGGCTCGCCGTGGGCGTCGGTGGGGTAGTCCCACAGCAGATCCAGCAGCGGTCGGTCCCGTGGATCGGTGGAGTCGGCCAGCTTCGCCCGGATGCGACTGCCCAGCTCGACGAAGAACTGCAGTTCGCTCTGGCAGTCCCCGGGCGGGCTGACCGCCTGGTGGCGCCACTGCAGCAGCCGTTGCGTCTGGGTGAACGTGCCGGACTTCTCCACGTGGGTGGCCGCCGGCAGGAAGAACACCTCGGTGTCGATGTCGGCGGCGCGCAGTTCCCCGGATTCGATCTCGGGGCCATCCTTCCACCAGGTGGCCGACTCGATCAGGTTGAGGTCGCGCACCACCAGCCATTTCAGCTGCGCCATCCCCAGCCGCTGCATGCGCCCGTTGGCCGACCCGACCGCCGGGTTCTGGCCCAGCAGGAAGTAGCCCTGCACCGCGCCGTCGAGCATCCCGGTGACCGTCTGGTAGGTGCCGTGTGCCCCGGTCAGCCGCGGCAGGTAGCCGTAGGCGAAGTCGTTGCCGCGGTGGGCCGCCTCACCCCACCATGCCTTGAGCAGGCTGATCAGATAGGCATCGGCATTCGCCCAGAAGCCTTTCCGGTTCTTCGGGCCGACGGCGGCCAGGTAGTCGCCGAGCGTGTCGTGGCTGCCGGCGCGCGGCATCGGCAGGTAGCCGGGCAGCAGATCGTAGAGGGTGGGGATGTCGGTGGACCCCTGGATGGAGGCGTGTCCGCGCAGGGCCATGATGCCCCCGCCCGGGCGGCCGACGTTGCCCAGCAGCAACTGCAGAATCGTTGCGGTGCGGATGTATTGGGCACCGAAACTGTGCTGGGTCCAGCCGACGGCGTAGGCGAAGCAGGTGGTGCGTTCCCGCCCGGAGTTGGCGGTCATCGCCTGGGCCAGATACTCGAAATCGCGCACGGCGATCCCGCAGACCTCGGCGACCATCTGCGGGGTGTAACGCGCGTAGTGGCGTTTGAGGATCTGGAACACGGTGCGCGGGTCGGTGAGCGTCTCATCGCGCAGCGGCGCCCCGTCGGGGCCTCCGCCGGCCCGCGCGTACGCCCAGCTCGACCGGTCGTAGGTCCCGGTGGTCGCATCGAAACCGGAGAACAGTCCGCCGAGATCCTCGGTGTCCCGGTAGTTCTCGTCGATCAGGTTGGCCGCGTTGGTGTAGGCCAGCACATACTCGCGAAACCACAGGTCGTGGGTGAGCACGTAGTTGATCAATGCGCCCAGCAGCGCCACATCCGAGCCGGCCCGGATCGGGATGTGTTTGTCACACACCGCCGAGGTGCGGGTGAAACGCGGGTCGACGTGGATGACCGTCGCGCCGCGGGCCCGGGCCTCCTCCACCCACTGGAAACCCACCGGATGGCATTCGGCCATGTTGGAGCCCTGGATGACGATGCA
The DNA here is from genome assembly GCF_022370835.2 of Mycolicibacillus parakoreensis. The sequence continues at coordinate 2,779,283 of NZ_CP092365.1, read as the reverse complement.
ATCGGCGTTGGCCATGTCCTGCAGGCTCTGGGTGGCGCCGCCTCGCCCGAACGAGGTTCCCAGACCGGGAACCGTGGCGGAGTGTCAAATGCGGGCCTGGTTCTCGATCTGGATCGCGCCGGCGGCGGTGAACAGCTTCTTGATCAGATAGTTCTCTTCGTTGTCCAACGTCGCCCCGCCGAGGGCGGCGATCCCCAGCGTGCGGTACACCGGTCGGCCCCGCTCGTCGACGTCCTGCCAGGTGCGTCGGCGGGTCTCGATGAACCGGTCGGCGATCATGTCGATCGCGGTGTGCAACGCCAGCGGCTGCCACTCGGTGCCGCCCGGCGGGCGGTAGAGCACCCGGGTCTGGCGGCCCGGCGCGTTGACCAACTGTTCGCTGGCCGCACCCTTCGGGCAGAGCCGGCCACGCGAGATCGGCGAATCCGGGTCACCCTCGATGCCGATGACCTTGTCGTCTGTGACGAAGACCCGCTGACCGCATCCGACCGCGCAGTAGGGGCAGACACTCTGCACGACCCTGTCGGCGGTGGCGGTGTGCGGGGCGGTGGCGCGGGTGCGCGCCGACGTCACCGCCGGTCCGCGGCCCAGCAGATCCCCGGAGCGCAGTTGCCGCAGGACCGGCCACTCCAGCAGGAACTTGCGTACAGGCATGGACATCAGGCTAGCCCATCGGATCGGGGTGGGCGGGGTCGTTGCCGCTCAGTGCTGCAGCTTGTTCAGCTCGGTCAACGCCAGCGTCGAGTGGGCGTAGGCCCCGCCGGCCCGCATCTCGGCGGCAACCCAGACCGCCTCCATGATCTCGGTGTCGCTGGCGCCCTTGCGGTGCGCCAGCTTGGTGTGCCCCTGGATGCAGTACGGGCACTGGGTGGTGTGCGCCACGGCCACCGCGATCAGCTGTTTGGTCTTCTCGTCGAGCTCCCCGGCGGCGAACACCGCCTTGGAGAACGCCTCGAACGCCTCATGGGTGTGCGGTGTGAGCTGCTTGCGTTGGTTGTAGATGTCGGCGGTGGCGGCAGGGTACAAACCGTCGGCCATCGTTGCCTCCGTTTCGGTGTCGGTCGGGGGTGTCAGTTCAGCAACTGGCGCAGCACGAACTGCATGATCCCGCCGTGGCGGTAGTAGTCGGCCTCCCCGGGGGTGTCGATGCGGACCACCGCGTCGAATTCGGTGTCGCCCGCTTTGACGTGCACCGTGTCGGGGATCCCGTCGGCCAGCGCGGTCACCCCGGTGATGTCGAAGGTCTCCTCCCCGGTGAGCCCGAGCGACTCGGCGTCCTGCCCCTCGGGGAACTGCAGCGGCAGCACCCCCATGCCGATGAGGTTGGAGCGGTGGATGCGCTCATAGGATTCGGCGATCACGGCCTGGACCCCCAGCAGGATGGTGCCCTTGGCCGCCCAGTCACGCGAGGATCCCGACCCGTACTCCTTGCCGGCCAGGATCACCAGGGGAGTGCCCGCGGCCAGATAGTTCACCGACGCGTCGTAGATCGTGGTCACCGGTGCGTCGGCGGCGTTGTCGGCCTGGGTGAAATCGCGGGTGAACCCCCCCTCGGTGTCGGGGGCCAACTGGTTGCGCAACCGGATGTTGGCGAACGTGCCGCGGATCATCACCTCGTGGTTGCCGCGCCGCGAGCCGTAGGAGTTGAAGTCCTTACGCTCGATGCCGTGCTCGGAGAGGTATTTGCCGGCCGGCGAATCGGCGCGGATCGCCCCGGCCGGGCTGATGTGGTCGGTGGTCACCGAATCGCCCAGCTTGGCCAGCACCCGCGCCCCGGTGATGTCGGCCAACTCCTGCGGTTCGCGGGTCATCCCGTCGAAGTAGGGGGGCTGGCGCACGTAGGTGGAGTCCGGGTCCCACTGGAACGTGGCGCTGTCGGGCACATCGAGGTTGCGCCAGTGCTCGTCGCCGGTGAACACGTCGCCGTAGCTCTTGGTGAACATCGCGGCCTGCACGTTGTCGTCGATCACCTCTGCGATCTGGTCCTCGGTGGGCCAGATGTCGCGCAGATAGACCGGCTCACCGTCGGCGTCGGTGCCCAGCGGGTCGTTGAGCAGGTTGGTGTGCAGGGTGCCGGCCAGCGCGTAGGCGACCACCAGCGGCGGCGAGGCCAGAAAGTTCATCCGGGTCTCCGGATGGATGCGCCCCTCGAAGTTCCGGTTGCCCGACAACAGCGAGCACACCGTCAGGTCGTTGTCGACGACGGCCTGGCTCACCTCCGGGATCAGCGGCCCGGAGTTGCCGATGCAGGTGGTGCACCCGTAGCCGACCAGGTTGAAGCCCAGTTTATCCAGATATGCTGTCAGACCGGATTTTTCGTAGTAGTCGGTGACCACGCGCGACCCCGGTGCCAGGGTGGTCTTCACCCACGGTTTGCGGCTCAGGCCCTTGTCGACGGCGTTTTTGGCCAGCAGTGCCGCACCGACCATCACCGACGGGTTGGAGGTGTTGGTGCACGAGGTGATCGCGGCGATCACCACATGACCGTTGTCCAACTCGAATTCGGTGCCGTCGGCGAGTTTGACCGGGGTCTTCGCCGAATTCCACTCGTGCTCCTTGTCGTCGCAGCACGGCGTGCGCGGCTTGCCGGCCGCCTGGCTGGTGTCACCGAACGCGATCGGGTCACTGGCCGGGAACGAGTCCGCGGAGGCCTCGTCGAGCTCGGAGAGCGCCTGGGCGGTGGTCTCCGCGCCGTTGAGCAGCTGCGCCACCGCGTGCGGGGCGGCCCGCAACGGGATGCGGTCCTGGGGACGCTTCGGTCCCGCGATCGAGGGCTCGACGCTGGAGAGGTCCAACTCGATGGTCTGCGAGTAGACCGGCTCGTGGTCGGGGTCGTGCCACATGCCCTGCGCCTTGGTGTAGGCCTCGACCAGTTTGATCTGGTGCTCCGAGCGCCCGGTCAGCCGCAGATAGTCCAAGGTGACCTGGTCGACGGGGAAGATCGCACAGGTCGCGCCGTACTCGGGGCTCATGTTGCCGATGGTGGCGCGGTTGGCCAGCGGCACGTTGGCCACCCCGGGGCCGAACAGCTCGACGAACTTGCCGACCACCCCGGTGCGGCGCAGCAGTTCGGCGACGGTGAGCACCAGGTCGGTGGCGGTGGTGCCCGGCTGCAGCTCCCCGGTGAGCTTCAACCCGACCACCGGCGGGATCAGCATCGACAGCGGCTGGCCGAGCATGGCCGCCTCGGCCTCGATGCCGCCGACGCCCCAGCCGAGCACACCGAGGCCGTTGACCATCGGGGTGTGGCTGTCGGTGCCCACCAGGGTGTCGGGGTAGGCCTGCGGGGTGGCGCCCGAGCCGGTGTCGCGGGTGAACACCACCCGGGCCAGGTACTCCAGATTCACCTGGTGGCAGATGCCGGTGCCCGGCGGGACCACCGAGAAGTCGCGGAAGGCCTGCTGGCCCCAGCGCAGCAACTGGTAGCGCTCGGAGTTGCGTTCATACTCCAGGTCGACGTTGATCTTGAACGCGTCGGCGCGGCCGAACACGTCGGCGATCACCGAGTGGTCGATCACCAGCTCGGTGGGGCACAACGGGTTGATGCGGTCGGTGTCGCCACCGAGTTCGGTGATCGCGTCGCGCATCGCGACCAGGTCGACCACACACGGCACCCCGGTGAAGTCCTGCATGAGCACCCGCGCCGGGGTGAAGGCGACCTCGCGGCCGTGCGCGGCCTGGGGGTCCCAGTCGGCCAGTGCCCGGATCTGCTCCTCGGTGACCATGCGGCCGTCCTCGTTGCGCAGCAGATTCTCCAGCAGCACCTTCAGGCTGTAGGGCAGCCGGGCCGATCCCTCGATGCGATCCAGGCGGTGGATCTCGTAGCTGGTGTCTTCGACGGTGAGCTGATCGCGCGTCCCAAAACTGTTCGAGCTCTGTGAAACCATGATGACTTCCTCGACGACGGTGGGCTGTTCACTTTCCAACCTAGTCCCCTTGCTCGCACCGGTGTCACTGTCTGAGATAAGCGGCTGTCGGCGCGACGAATTCGGGCCCCCGGCGCCGTTGCCGGGGGCCCGAAGCCTGCGCGTGCGCCTAGATGCCGAGCATCGTCAGCAGCGGTTCGATGAACATCGTCGGGTCGAGCATCGTGAACACGTCGCCGAGCCCGGCGAGGTCGCCGATGGTGAGCAGGTCGGCCAGTCCGTCGGTGAGCGAGCCGACGTCGAAGATGTCGCCGACGGTGTCGGTGATCGAGTTCACCAGTTGTTCGGGCAGCGCCATCGCGGTGTCGGCGAATTCGGCGAGCACCCCGGTCAGTCCGCCGGTCGCGTCGCCGCCGAGTGCCTCGGCGATGATCTGGGGGATTCCCACGGTGAGGAAGGCCAGCGGGCCGATCCCGGCGCCGTCGGGCAGCAGGGGGGTGAGAAACCCGGGTGTGAGGGCGGGCGGCACCCCGTCGACAACCTTCTCGAACCCGTTGAGAAAGGCATCGGTGAGATTTGCCGGGGTGTTGATCAACGCGGCGAGACCCTCAAGCGGCCCGGCGGCATCCGAGATGGCCTGCAGGCTGGCGAAGATCGCCTGGCCAGTCGCGAAAACGGGCGACAAGGCGTTGATGACACCGGCCAGCAGCGAGCCGGTGAGACCGTTGCCCACGTCGCCGACGACATTTGCGAGGTGTTGCACGATCTCTCCGGGGATCTGAGCAGCGGGCAGGATCGGTAATGCCGCACTGAACAACAGGCTCGTGATCCCGGAGTTGAAGATTCCGCCCGCGCCGATGAAGTCACCGGCCTTGATGAGATCCATCATCCCGTCGACAAAAAACCCGATGTTGTTGCCCGGTTGGTCGTCGAAGAACCACGCCAGCGTCCCGGTCACGGCGCCCTGAAGCCCGCCGAGCAGCGTGGTGCCGTAGCCGAGTTGGTTGCTCAGGAACTGCGATAACGCGGGCGTTCCGTTGTCGAGAACCCCCTCGGCGATTGAGGCCACGTTGGTGGCGCTGTTGCCGAGCACGTCGAGCCACCCGAATGTCGGATCGAATCCACTGAACACGTCGACCAGCCCGTCGCCGATCCCGGCCGTGAGCTGAATCTGCGGCACGTGGGTCTCCGGCAGCGGGGTGAGGACCGGCGCGGCGGCGATCAGTCCGGCGCCGGCCAAGGCCACGCCGGCGGTCGCGTAGGGGCGCAGAGCGGGCCGCATCGTGGGGTGAGGGGCGGTGTTCACGGCGTGACGTCTCCTTTGATTTCACTGAGAAAGAACTGAGATAATCGGTCTAGACGGTACGGTCCGTATCGAGCTAAGGTCAATACCCGCGAGTAACTTTATTTTTCAGCGCTGATGGCGGCAGACGACACCGGCAGCGCCGTTAGAATGTGCCCGTGACGTGGGGGAATCAGTACCGCCGCAGTGACCACGCCCGGCGGGCGATCTTGGCGGCAGCCCTCGAACTCTGCCGGGAGACCGGCTATGGGCGGCTGAGCATCGAGGCGATCGCCCGGCGGGCCGGGGTGGGCAAGCAGACGATCTACCGGTGGTGGCCCACCAAGGGGGCGCTGTTGCTCGAGGCGTTGGAGGAGGTCTCCGCGCCCGCGGCGGTCTTCCCCGATACCGGGGACCTGGCCGCCGACCTGAGCGCCCAGATGGCGGTGGCCGTGGAGTACATGTTCTGCGCCGAACGCGGTCCCGCGCTGCTGGGGGTCTTCGACGCCGCCCATCACGACCCGGCGTTGGCCGACCGGCTGCTCACCGGTGTGATCGCCCCGCGCGACGAGGCCGGCAAAACCCGCCTGCGCGCCGCCGTGGCCGCCGGTGATCTGCCCGCCGACACCGACGTCGAGATGCTGTTCGAACAGCTCTACGCCCCGCTGTACTACCGCATGCTGGTCACCCGGCAGGTCCCCGACCAGCAGTACCTGCGCCGGCACCTGACCGCGTTGCTCGGTGACCGCGCGCCGAAGGGGCGCGCCGCCTAAGAGCACGCCGGCGCCGCCGGGGTGGCTCAGCCGTGTGCGATCTTGAGCATGTCGGCGACCTGGACCAGCTTCACCCGCGGCCGGCCGTGCGGCTCGCCGCTGGTGCGCTCGTGGGCGTCGATGAGCTGCCAGTGCTCGTCGGTGACCAGCTGCGGTTGCCGGGACAGCAACCAGGCCACCAGATCGTCGGCCCGCCCGGCGGGTGCCTCGGTGGGCTCGGCGGTGTCCAGATCGGCGATCAGGGTCTCCACGGTGGCCGCCGAATCGCTCTTGTTGGACCCGATCACCCCCGACGGGCCGCGTTTGATCCAGCCGACCACGTACTGGTTGCGGGTGCCCTCGATGCGGCCGTCGGTGTGCGGAATGGTGCCGCGGCGGTCATCGAACGGCAGCCCCGGGGTCGGCACCCCGCGGTAGCCGACCGAGCGCACGACCATCTGGGCGGGGAGCACCTCGCGTTCGCCGGTGTCGCGGGCGACCACCCGGCCGTCGTCGTCGGTGACCAACTCGTTGCGGCCCAACACGACCTCCTCGACACGATCGGTGCCCCGGATCTCGATCGGGGAGGTGCGGAACCGAAACACGATGCGCCGGTTGCCCGGATGCTGCTCGGCGCCGACGTAGCGGCGCATCACCTTGGCGTTCTGCTTCGGGTGTTTGTCGGCGGCGTCGATGTCGGCGTCGGTGATCCCGTCGAATTCGGCTTCGTCGATGACGATGTCGACGTTCGCCAGCCCCTTGAGGGTGCCCAGCTCCCGCAGTTCGGGGCTGGTGAAGGTGGCCTGCAGCGGGCCGCGGCGCCCGATGATCATCACCTCCTCCACCCCGCACGGGTCGAGCAGGTCCAGCGCGTGGTCGGCGATGTCGGTGGTGCGCAGCTCGCTGGGATCGGTGACCAGGATGCGGGCGACGTCCAACGCGACGTTGCCGTTGCCCACCACGACCGCGCGCCGGCAGGTCAGCTCCGGGCGGTGTTCGCAGAAGTGCGGGTGGGCGTTGTACCAGCCGACGAAGTCGACGGCGGCCACGCTGCCGGGCAGATCCTCGCCGGGGATCCCCAGATGGCGGTCGGACTGGGCGCCGACGGCGTAGATTACCGCGTCGTAGCGCTCGGCGAGTTCGTCGGCGTGGACGTGCTCGCCGACCCGGATGTTGCCGAAGAACCGGAACCGCGGGTCGGCGGCGGTCTTCTCGAACTGGGCGGAGATCGATTTGATCTTCGGGTGATCGGGGGCCACCCCGGAGCGCACCAGGCCCCACGGCGTCGGCAGCATCTCCAGCATGTCGACGTGCACGTCGTGGGTGTCGAGTTTCAACAGGGATGCGGCGGCGAAAAACCCGGAAGGGCCCGCGCCGACGATGGCCACGTGGTAGGGATGCATACTCCAGCCTTCTGGTCAGGCGCGACCACGACGAACGCGGGCTGTTGCGTCGTCGGCATCGTGGTCGGGCGGTGCGTCTAACTGGCTCCCCTTCGATGCTAGCCCCGACCGCGCGCGGCGGCGCCGAATCCGCCGGTAACGTGACTACTCGTGGAACCCGATCGGCAGGCTGACATCGCCACCCTTGACGCCACCTTGACCACGGTCGAGGGGGTCCTCGACGTGGACGCACTGCGGGCCCGCGTCGCCGAACTCGAGCAGCAGGCCTCCGACCCGAGCCTCTGGGACGACCAGGCCAACGCCCAGCGGGTCACCAGCGAGCTCTCCCGGTCGCAGGGCGAGCTGCGCCGCGCCGAGGAGCTGCGCTCCCGGCTGGAGGACCTGCCGGTGCTCTACGAGCTGGTCGCCGAGGAGACCGGGGAGGCGGCGGACGCGGCCCGCGCGGAGGCCGACGAGGAGCTGGCCGCCCTGCGCGCCGACATCGAGGCGATGGAGGTGCGCACCCTGCTGTCGGGGGAGTACGACGAGCGCGAGGCGCTGGTGGCGATCCGCTCCGGCGCCGGGGGCGTCGACGCCGCCGACTGGGCCGAGATGCTGATGCGGATGTACATCCGCTGGGCGGAGGCCCACCACTACCCGGTGGAGGTGTTCGACACCTCCTACGCCGAGGAGGCCGGGATCAAAAGCGCCACCTTCGCCGTGCACGCCCCGTTCGCCTACGGCACCCTCTCGGTCGAGCAGGGCACCCACCGGCTGGTGCGGATCAGCCCGTTCGACAACCAGAGCCGCCGCCAGACGTCGTTCGCCGAGGTCGAGGTGCTTCCGGTGGTCGAGACCACCGACCACATCGACATCCCCGAGAGTGACGTCCGCGTCGACGTGTACCGCTCCAGTGGGCCCGGTGGCCAGTCGGTCAACACCACCGACTCGGCGGTACGGCTGACCCACGTGCCGACCGGCATCGTCGTCACCTGCCAAAACGAGAAGTCTCAGCTGCAGAACAAGGTGGCCGCGATGCGGGTTCTGCAGGCAAAACTACTGGAACGCAAGCGGTCCGAAGAACGTGCTGAGCTCGATGCGCTGCGCGGTGACGGCGGCAGCTCGTGGGGCAACCAGATGCGCTCCTACGTGCTGCACCCCTATCAGATGGTCAAGGATTTGCGCACCGAACACGAGGTCGGTAACCCCGCGGCGGTGCTCGACGGCGACATCGACGGATTCTTGGAGGCCGGCATCCGCTGGCGCAACCGCCCCGCCGATGGCTAGCCGCCCCGCCGCGGCCCCGGGCTGGCATGGCTTCTGGCACGGCGAGATCGGCGTCTGGATCCTCGACAAGGGGCTGCGGATCACCCTGCTGCTGTTGGGGGCGGTGCTGGCGTCCCGGTTGATCAACTGGACCGCCCGCACCGTCGCCCGCCGGTATGAGGCCGAGTTCAAAGCCGGTGACGCGCTGGTGCGTTCGGAGGTCTCTAAGCACCGGCAGGCGGTGGCGGCGGTCATCTCCTGGGGCTCGATCGTGCTGCTGTTCATCGTGGTGGCGGTGCAGATCACCAACATCATCGACGTGCCGGTGGGTTCGCTGGCCGCCCCCGCCGCCGTGCTCGGCGGTGCGCTGGGTTTCGGCGCCCAAAAACTCGTCCAGGATCTGCTCAGCGGCTTCTTTTTGATCCTGGAGAAACAGTACGGCTTCGGTGACCTGGTGCGGTTGGAGCTGACCTCGGGGGCGACGGCCGAGGGCACCGTCGAGGACGTCACGCTGCGGGTGACCAAGCTGCGCACCGCCGACGGCGAGGTGTACACGGTGCCCAACGGCCAGATCGTCGAGTCGTTGAACCTGTCGAAGGATTGGGCGCGGGCGGTGGTCGACGTGCCGGTGCCCACCACCGCCGACCTCAACCTGGTCAACGAGGTGCTGCACGGGGTGTGCGAACGCGCCATCGACAGCGACGCCCCGCTGCGGGAGTTGCTGTTGGACAAGCCGGCCCTGATGGGGGTGGAGTCCATCGAGGTCGACACCGTCAACCTGCGGATGGTGGCCCGCACGCTGCCCGGCAAGCAGTTCGAGGTGGGCCGGCGGCTGCGGGCCCAGGTGTTGCGCGCGCTGGGGCGCGCCGGTGTGGTCACCGCCGGGGCGGCCCCGCGGGTGGGCGGGATCGCGCCGTCGGCGCGGCGCGACGGCGACCCCGGCCCCGCCGACGCGGACCCCGGCGGCGACGACGACCTCGACGAGGAGCCGATCCGATGAGCCCGATGAGAGAACGCTCCGCGGCCCGGGGCTGGCCCGGCTACCTGCTGGGTGGGCGGATCCGCACCTCCACGGTGGTGCTGCTCGTCGCGTTCGTGCTCACCTGGTGGGCCTACGACACCTACAGACCGGAGCCGGCCCCCCATCAGGTGCCGGCCCGCGAGGTGGTGCCCCCCGGCTATGTGCCCGACCCGGCCTACACCTGGGTGCCGCGCACCCAGGTGCACACCCCCGAGCCGGCGGAGCCGAGCACCACCACGCCCACCGAGCCGCCGACGACCAGCCCCACCAGCCCCACCAGCCCCACCAGCCCTACCGCCAGTGCGCCGTTCCCGCCGCCGCTGTTCCCGCCGCCGCCGTCACCGACCTCGGCGCCGGCGGCCGGCCCGCCGGGCTCGGTTCCCGACACCGCGACCAGCGCCGCACCCGGGCCCGCGGCCCCGGCGCCCCCGCCGGGCTAGCTTGACCGGCCGCAGCCGTCGCCGCGGTTACACTGCGTGCCGTGATGATCACGCTCGACCATGTCAGCAAGCAGTACAAAACGTCGGCCCGTCCGGCCCTCGACGATGTCAGCGTCAAGATCGACAAGGGCGAGTTCGTGTTCCTGATCGGGCCGTCCGGGTCGGGTAAATCGACGTTCATGCGGCTGCTGCTGGCCGCCGAGCGGCCCACCGGCGGTGACATCCGGGTGTCGAAGTTCCACGTCAACAAGCTCTCCGGGCGCCACATCCCGGCGCTGCGGCAGGTCATCGGCTGCGTCTTCCAGGATTTCCGGCTGCTGCAGCAGAAGACGGTGTTCGACAACGTCGCGTTCGCCCTGGAGGTGATCGGCAAACGCACCGACACCATCAACCGGGTGGTGCCCGAGGTGCTGGAGATGGTGGGGCTGTCCGGGAAGGCCAATCGGCTGCCCGACGAGCTCTCCGGCGGTGAGCAGCAGCGGGTGGCGATCGCACGGGCGTTCGTCAACCGGCCGCTGGTGCTGCTCGCCGACGAGCCCACCGGCAACCTCGACCCCGAGACCAGCAACGACATCATGGACCTGCTCGGCAGGATCAACCGCACCGGCACGACCGTGTTGATGGCCACCCACGACCACCACATCGTCGATTCGATGCGCCGTCGGGTGGTGCAACTCTCGCTGGGCCGGCTGGTGCGCGACGAGCAACGCGGCGTCTACGGAATGGATCGATAAGTGCGCTTTGGATTCCTGTTCAACGAGGTCCTGACCGGGCTTCGCCGCAACGTGACCATGACGGTCGCGATGATCCTGACCACCGCGATCTCGATCGGGTTGTTCGGCGGCGGGCTGTTGGTGATCCGGCTGGCCGACCATTCGCGGGCCATCTACCTCGACCGCGTCGAATCGCAGGTCTTTTTGACCGACGACGCCTCGGCCGACGACCCCGCATGCGAAGCCGACCCGTGCGCGGCGCTGCGCGAGCAGATCGAGGCCCGCGACGACGTCAAATCGGTGCGCTACCTCAACCGTGAGGACGCCTACCAGGACGCAATCCGCAAGCTGCCCCAGTTCAAGGAGGTGGCCAGCAAGGACGCGTTCCCGGCGTCGTTCATCGTCAAACTGGAGAACCCCGAGGAGCACGGCGCGTTCGATGAGTCGCTGCGCAACCAGCCCGGGGTGCGGGAGGTCAAAAACCAAAAGGAGCTGATCGACCGGCTCTTCGCCGTGCTCGACGGCATCAGCGGCGCGGCGTTCGCGGTCGCGTTGGTCCAGGCGGTCGGCGCGGTGCTGCTGATCGCGAACATGGTGCAGGTGGCGGCCTATACCCGGCGCACCGAGATCGGGATCATGCGCCTGGTCGGCGCCAGCCGCTGGTACACCCAGTTGCCGTTCCTGGTGGAGGCGGTGTTGGCCGCCACCATCGGGGTGGCGATCTCGGTGATCGGGTTGATCTTCGTGCGGGCGGTCTTCCTCGACAAGGCGTTGAGCCAGTTCTACAAGGCCAACCTGATCGCCAAGATCGACTACGCCGACGTGCTCTACATCGCCCCGGTGCTGTGGCTGGTGGGTGCGGTGATGGCCGGCGCGACCGCCTACGTGACCTTGCGGCTCTACATCCGGCGTTGACGTGGCGAAGAAATCCGGCAAGCGGGGCGGTCGCGGTGCTCAGGCGGACGGCAAGCAGGTCATCGCCACCAACCGCAAGGCACGGCACAACTACGCCATTGTGGAGGTCTTCGAGGCCGGGGTGGTGCTGGTCGGCACCGAGGTGAAGAGCCTGCGCGAGGGGCACGCCTCGCTGGTCGACGCGTTCGCCACCGTCGACGACGGCGAGGTGTGGCTGCGCAACCTGCACATCCCGGAGTATCACCACGGGACCTGGACCAACCACGCCCCGCGGCGCAACCGCAAGCTGCTGCTGCATCGGCGCCAGATCGACAGCCTGGTGGGCAAGATCCGGGACGGCAACCTCACCCTGGTGCCGCTGTCGGTGTACTTCGCCGACGGCAAGGTGAAGGTGGAGTTAGCCCTGGCCCGCGGCAAGCAGGCCCACGACAAACGCCAGGACCTGGCCCGCCGGGACGCGCAGCGGGAGATCACCCGCGCGCTGGGTCAGCGGGCGAAGGGCATGCGCTGAACTCCGCGCCGGCACTGGCGCTGGCCTCGGCGACCAGTTTCGGATTCAGCGACTTCGCCGGCGGGCTCGCCTCCCGCCGTATCGCGGCGCTGCGGGTGGTGCTGATCTCCACCCCGGCGGCGGCGGTGCTGCTGGCGGTGATCGCGGTGGCCGCCGGCGGACAGATCACCACCGACGCGGTGCTGTGGGGCAGCCTCGGCGGGATCTCCCAGGCGCTGGGCATCTGGTGGTTCTACGCAGCGCTGAGCGCCGGACCGATCGCGGTGGTCTCGCCGGTGTCGGCCACGGTGGACGCCTCGGTGCCGGTTGCGGTGGGTCTCGGACTGGGGGAGCGGCCCGGCGCGGTCGCGTCCACCGGGATCGCGCTGGCCCTGGTCGCGGTGGTGCTGATCAGCCGGGAGTCCGGTGAGAGCGAACCGCGCCCGCACTGGTTGACCGGCAAGGTGGCGTGGCTGACCGTCGGATCCGGGTTGGCGTTGGGGTTGAACTTCGTGTGCATGGACCAGACCCCGGTCCAGTCGCGGCTGTGGCCGCTGCTGTTCGCCCGGGTGGCGGCCAGCGTGCTGGTCGTCGCGATCGCCGCGGCGAGCCGCAACCTGAGCGCTCCGCGGGGGACGCCGCTGGGGCTGGCGTTGCTGATCGCGGTGCTCGACACCGCCGCCAACGTGACCATGCTGGTGGCGCTGCACGAGGCGATGCTGTCGCTGGCCAGCGTGCTGATCTCGCTGTACCCGGCGGTCACTGTGGTGCTGGCGATCGTGCTGCTGCGCGAGCGGATCCACCGCTGGCAGGTCGCCGGCATGGTGCTGGCGATGGCCGCGGTGACCATGATCACCGTCGGGTGAGGCCGCGGCGGTGTCGTCCGGACACCCACCGGACGCGGAACAGATCGCGGTGACGCGGCGTTGCAGACCACGTATCATGAAAGTTCCGCCGACCGTCGGTGGGAGGAACACACAGACAGGGGGCTGAACGGTTTCGACTTCGTGCTTCGAATCAAGGGAAGCGTGCCGGTGCAGGCAAGAGACCACCGTTAAGCGTCGTTGCAACCAATTAAGCGCCGATTCACATCAGCGCGACTACGCTCTCGCTGCCTAAGCGACAGCTAGTCTGTCAGCCCGGGAATGCCCTCGACCCGGATCCTGGCATCATCGAGAGGGATCCACCGAGACGTTCGGTCGCGGGACGTATCGGGACACCAAACAGCGACTGGGATCGTCATCCCGGCTGGTTCGCGTGACCGGGAGATCCGAGTAGAGACCTAGCGAACTGCGCACGGAGAAGCCTTGAGGGCAGGCCGGAGGACCCGGGTTCAATTCCCGGCAGCTCCACTTTTGAAAGGGCCGCTAGATGCGGCCCTTTCTCCGTATCGGCGCGGATTGACACCGCCGGTCGCCGTCGGGACCTAACATTCCCCACGGTGCCGCGTGTGACCGGTGAGCCTCGGCGTCTGTGGGCGGTGGCCGAACAGGCGGTACCCGGACGTGGTCGTCGACGAACGTGAGGAGCTACCGCCATGACCAAAATCCTGGGACCGCAGAAACTCGGGCCGCTGACCCCGCTGGTGGGCGAGTGGGAGGGCGACGCCGGCGTCGATTTCTCCTTTCACAACAAAGACGGCGGTACCGCCGAGACCAGCTATTTCGAGAAGGCGTGGTTCAAACCGATCCCCATCCAGGAGAACGGTCAGCAGACGATCGAGGGCCTCAAATACGAGATGACCGCCTGGCGTCACGGCGAGGAGGCCATGGATCCCTTCCACGACGAGGTGGGTTACCTGTTGTGGGAGAAGAAGACCGGCGTGGTCATGCGCACCGTGGTGTTCGGTCGGGGCATCGCCATCCAGGCCGGCGGGCACGCCGAGCCGCGCGACACGACGATCGAGTTCACCGCGACGCCGGGCGAGCCGAACTACGGCATCCTGCAGAACGAGTATCTGTCCGAGCGCGCCGAGCTGATCAGCTTCCAGGGCAGCTTCACCTTCCACGACGACGAGTCGTTCAGCTACGACCAGACCCTGGTGCTGAAACTGGCCACCATGGACGGCAAACAGATGAACCACACCGACCGCAACACGCTGCACCGGGTCAAACGGTTCCACCCGGGCGCCCAGCACGCCTGATCGCCGGGCCCGCCACCGCCGCACCGGGCGGTCGGCGCCGGCGGCGGCCATGGTTGTGTTGGCCGTGAGGAGGCACCGATGGCGGGACTGCTGATCGCCGGCACCACCAGTGACGCCGGGAAAACCGTGGTGACCACGGGGCTGTGCCGGGCGTTGGCCCGGCGCGGCGTGCGGGTGGCGCCCTACAAGGCGCAGAACATGTCGAACAACTCGATGGTCTGCCTCGACGCCGACGGGCGCGCCGGCGAGATCGGCCGCGCCCAGTGGATCCAGGCCCAGGCGGCCCGCGCCACCGCGGAGGTCGCGATGAACCCGGTGCTGCTCAAACCGGGCTCGGATCGGCGCAGCCACGTGGTGCTGGGGGGGCGCCCGGCCGGGGCGCTGTCGGCCACCGAGTGGCGCACGGGCCGCCGGAGCCTCGCCGCGGCCGCCCACGACGCCTACGACGATCTGGCCGGGCGCTACGACGTCATCGTCGCCGAGGGAGCGGGCAGCCCCACCGAGATCAACCTGCGCGACGGCGACTACGTCAACATGGGCCTGGCCCGCCACGCCGGGCTGCCGACGGTGGTGGTCGGCGACATCGACCGGGGCGGGGTGTTCGCCGCGTTCTTCGGCACCGTCGCGCTACTCGACGCCGCCGACCAGGCGCTGATGACCGGGTTCATCGTCAACAAGTTCCGTGGCGAACCGGCCCTGCTGCAGCCGGCGCTGACCGGGATCCACCGGGCCACCGGCCGGCGGGTCTTCGGCACCCTGCCCTGGCATCCGGACCTGTGGCTGGACTCCGAGGACGCGTTGGACCTGGGGGCCCGGCGCACCGCGCAGCGCGGCGCCCGGCGGGTCGCGGTGGTGCGGCTGCCGCGGATCAGCAATTTCACCGACGTCGACGCCCTCGGCCTCGAGCCCGACCTCGACGTGGTGTTCGTCTCCGAGCCGCGAGCCCTGGCCGACGCCGAACTCGTCGTGCTGCCCGGCACCCGCGCCACCATCGCCGACCTGGCATGGCTGCGTTCCCGCGGTCTCGATGCCGCGATCGCCGCGCACGCCGCGGCGGGCCGACCCGTGCTCGGCATCTGCGGCGGCTTCCAGATGTTGGGCACCCGCATCGCCGACCCCGATGCGGTGGAGGGCCCGGCGACGACGGTGCCCGGTCTCGGCCTGCTGGATGTGAGCACCACCTTCACCGCGGCCAAGACGCTGGGACTGCCGTGCGGCACCGGGCTGGGAGTCCCGGTCGGCGGCTACGAGATCTACCACGGCCGGGTGCGCGTCGGGGAGAAGACGACGGAGTTCCCCGGCGGCGCGCGCCGCGGAGCGGTGCTGGGCACCATGTGGCACGGCTGTCTGGAGGGCGACGCGTTTCGGGGCGCGCTGCTGCGTGAGACGGTGGGACTGGCCGGCGCCGCGGTGTCGTTCGCCGCCGCCCGGGAACGCCGCCTGGAGGTGCTGGCCGACCTGGTCGAGACCCACCTCGACGTCGACGCGCTGCTGGATCTGGCGCAAAGCGGAGCCCCGACCGACCTGCCGGTCCTGGCGCCGGGGGCGCCGGGCTGAGCGGGTCCGCGCGGCGGGCGCCGATCGCCGCCGGGGGGCAGAGCGGACTAAACTGCGGTGATGAGCGCCGCCCAGACGGTTCGGATCGCGCGGGTCTACGACGATGCCCGCCCCGAGGACGGGGAACGGATTCTGGTGGATCGGGTGTGGCCGCGCGGGTTCCGCAAAGACGACCCCCGGGTCGGTCACTGGTTCAAAAACGCGGCGCCGTCGAACGACTTGCGGCGCTGGTACAACCACCAACCGGACCGGTTCGCGGAGTTCGCGCGCCGCTACGAACGCGAACTGCAGAGCGCCGAGGGGCAGGCGGCGTTCACCGAACTTCGTGAGAGAACCCGGGGCAAGACGGTCACGCTGGTCACCGCCACCCGCGACCTGCACGGCAGTCAGGCCGCCGTGCTGGCCCGGCTGCTCAACACCGGCTGATCAGGACGCACCGACGGTCGTGATGACCAACCCGATCGGGATGCTGATCACCAGCACCGTGACCACCCACCGGTAGAGGTGCAGCACCCACCCCCGGCGGTCACTGCGGTGCACCCCGATCAGAAACAGCACCAGCGCGACCAGCAGCAGCACCGACCCGGCGTTGAGCACCGCGACCCGGTCGGTGAGCACCCCGGCCAGCACGCCCAGGTTCGCCAGGTTGAACACCACGGCGGTGGCCCCGACCGCCCGAGGGGTCGGCGGGGCCGCGGCCAGCAGCGCCTGGCCCGCGCCGAGAGCGATCTGGCACACGCCGACCACCAGGATCAGGTAAGCCACCGCCCAGACCCCGTGGCGGGTGGGGGTGGGCGCGGCGATCGCCGCGGCCACGATGCCGCCGGTCACCACGCTGAGCGCACCGGACGCCGCGAACGGCGCGACGGCGCCGCGCCGGGCCCACAGCCGCTGCAGCCATCCCGGCAGCCGGTCACCCGCACTGGATGTCGACATCGTCAGCCCCGCCTCCCGCCGGTGGGCCGACCACAACCGCGACGGTGGGGTCGGGCCCTGCATTCGCGCCCTGTGAGCAACAACCCGCCCGCCGGGCGCCGGTCTTCCCGGCCGCGACGACTGCGACCCACCTCACAGCCGCCCGCCGAGGGCCTGGCCCAGCAGCGCGGCGGCCAGCCCGAGTACGACGCCGACCACGATGTTGGCGCCCGCCGGGAGCCGTTGGTGTTCCTCGGCGAGGCGCTGGGTCTCCAGCATCCAGGTGGAGAACGTGGTGTAGGAACCCACCAGCGCGGTGCCGACCAGCAAGCCCCACTGCGGGCTCAACGCCAACCCGCTGAGCAGGCCCAACACCACCGAGCCGGTGAGGTTGACCACCAGCGTGCCGAACGGGAACCCACGCGCCAGCCGGCGCGCCACCGCCCGGTCGACCAGAAAACGCAGCACCGCGCCGACCCCGCCGGCCAGCACCACCCCCGCCCACAGCATCATCGCCGCACCCGCGCCCGCCGCACCACCACGGTGGCCAGATGCACCGCGGTCAACCCGGCGGCCACCGAGGCCGCCACATAGCCCGCGGCCAGCGCCCACTGGCGGTGTTCGAGCATGTGCAGCGTCTCCACCTGCATGGTGGAGAACGTCGTCAGCCCGCCGCAGAGCCCGGTACCCAGCAGCGGCCGACGGTAGGTCGACACCGGCAGCCGTTCCAACAGCCGGGTGGTGACATACCCGAGCAGCAGTGCGCCGACGATGTTGACCGAGAACGTCGGCCACGGCCAGCGGGTGGGGTCGGGGTCGACGACGGTCTCCAGCACGGCGCGCGCGGTGGCCCCCAGGGCCCCGCCGGCGAACACCGCGGCCAACTCGCGTCGGTCCTGTCCCCGCACTGGTCGCCTTCCATTCGCTCGTCTCGCCCGCTCACACCCGGGTGTGTCGCAGAATGAAACCATGGTGGTCCATCCGCGCGCCGGCCAACCGGCTGCACCCGATGATCTCGTCGACCTGTCCCACCTGGTGACGTGCTATTACACCAGGGAGCCCGACGTCGCCGATCCCGATCAACAGGTGTCGTTCGGCACCTCCGGGCACCGGGGCTCCGCACTCGACGGCGCATTCAACCAGTCCCACATCTGGGCGATCACCCAGGCCATCGTGGAGTACCGCGCCGCAGCAGGGATCACCGGACCGTTGTTTCTCGGTCGCGACACCCACGGGTTGTCGGAGCCGGCCTGGGTCTCGGCGTTGGAGGTGTTGGCCGCCAACGGGGTGGCCACCGTGATCGAGGCAAACGGGCGGTACACCCCGACACCGGCGATCAGCCACGCCATCTTGACCCACAACCGCCGCGCCGGGCGCGACGGCGCGTCACGTGCCGACGGAATCGTGGTCACCCCTTCGCACAACCCGCCCCGAGACGGCGGCTTCAAATACAACCCCCCGCACGGGGGCCCCGCCGACACCGAGGCGACCGGCGCGATCGCCCGGCGCGCCAACGCCATTCTGCGTGACGGCTGCACCGCGGTGAAACGGATGCCGGTGGCCCGGGCGTTGGCCGCCGCCGAGCGGCGCGATTTTCTGGGCAGCTATGTTGACGATCTTCCGAACATCGTTGATCTGCAAGCGATCCGCGACGTCGGGGTGACCATCGGTGCCGATCCGATGGGCGGAGCCAGCGTTGACTACTGGGCGGCGATCGCCGAACGGCACCGGTTGGACCTGCGGGTCGTCAATCCCCAGGTCGATGCCACGTGGCGGTTCATGACGCTGGACACCGACGGTCAGATCCGGATGGATTGCAGCTCACCGGATGCGATGGCCTCGCTCATCGCCCATCGGAACCGTTACCAGATCGCCACCGGCAACGACGCCGACGCCGATCGGCACGGCATCGTCACCCCCGATGCCGGGCTGATGAACCCCAATCACGTTCTGGCCGTGGCCATCGACTACCTGTTCACCCACCGTCGCGACTGGCCGGCGACCCTGGCGGTCGGCAAGACGGCGGTCAGCTCATCGATCATCGACCGGGTGGTGGCCGGGATCGGTCGGGAACTGCGGGAGGTCCCGGTGGGTTTCAAATGGTTCGTCGACGGATTACTCGACGCCTCAATCGGATTCGGCGGGGAGGAATCGGCCGGAGCGGTCTTTCTGCGCCGTGACGGCACGGTATGGACCACCGACAAGGACGGCATCGTCTGTGCGCTGCTGGCAGCCGAGATTCTTGCGGTCACCGAAACCAGTCCGTCACAACACTATCGCGCACTCACCGAACGTTATGGTGACCCGGTCTACGCGCGGGTCAACGCCCCCGCCGATCGGGAACAGAAAGCCAAACTGGCCCGGCTCTCCGCCGATCAGGTCGGTGCCGAGCAGTTGGCCGGAGAGCCCATCACCGCCACCTTGACCACCGCTCCCGGCAACGGTGCTCCGTTGGGCGGATTGAAGGTCACCACCGCCAACGCCTGGTTCGCCGCCCGCCCCTCGGGCACCGAGGATGTGTACAAGATCTACGCGGAATCGTTCCTCGGTGCCGACCATCTGGAGCGGGTGCAGGAGGCGGCGCAGGAAGTGGTGAATAGGGTTATCGGGTGACTTCTGTGCTCCGAGGCCGCTCCGGCGCCGTGCGCCGGCAGCGCCTGCCCAGCGAAATCTGGGTGCTGATCTCGGCGAATGTCATCATCGCGCTGGGCTACGGCGTGGTCTCGCCGGTGCTGCCGTCCTACGCACGCCATTTCGGGGTCAGTATCGGCGCCACCACGTTCGTCATCACGGCGTTCGCGTTGATGCGGCTGATGTTCGCCCCCGTCAGTGGCATGTTGGTGCAGCGGCTCGGCGAACGGCGGGTCTATGTCAGCGGGCTGCTGATCGTGGCGGTCTCGACCGCGGCGTGTGCGATCGCGCAAAGCTATTGGCAACTCCTGCTGTTCCGGGCGATCGGTGGGGTGGGCTCGACGATGTTCTTCATCTCCTCACTGGGGCTGATGATCCGGATCAGCCCTCCGAACGCCCGTGGCCGCATCGCGGGGATGTTCACCACCGCGTTTTTGGTCGGATCGATCGGCGGGCCGGTATTGGGCAGCCTCACCGCGGGTCTGGGTCTGGCCGCACCGTTCATCATCTACGGCGCCGCAGTGCTCTCGGCGGCGCTGGTGGTCTTCGTCAACCTGCGACATTCACCGCTTGCCACCCCGGTCGGTGACACCGGCGTGCCCACGGTGACGGTGCGCGAGGCGCTGCAACACCGGGCGTACCGGTCGGCGCTGCTGTCTAATTTCGCCACCGGATGGTCGGTGCTGGGGCTGCGGATCGCGCTGGTGCCCCTGTTCGTCACCGAGGTGCTGGGCCGCGGGCCGGGCATGGCCGGGGTGGCGCTGGCCACCATCGCGGCCGGCAACGTCTCGGCGGTCATCCCGGCCGGGTACCTCTCGGATCGCACCGGGCGGCGCTACCCGCTGATCGTCGGGCTGGCCGCCGCCGGAGTGTCGACGATTCTGATCGGGGTGGTCACGTCGCTGCCGTTGTTTCTGTTGGCCGCCTACCTCACCGGGGCGGCGTCGGGAATGTTCAGCGCCCCGCAACAGGCCGCCATCGCCGACATCCTGGGCAACGAGGTGCGTTCCGGTACAGCGGTGGCCACCTTTCAGATGATGGCCGACCTGGGGGTGATCACCGGGTCGCTGGCGATCGGGCAGGTCGCCGAGCGGTGGAGTTTCGAGACGAGCTTCACCATCAGCGGGATCATCTTCCTGGTGGCCGCGCTGGGCTGGGTGCTCGCCCCGGAGACCCGCCGCGGTGTCCCCGAACCGCAAGAGGTGGGCCCGCTGCGGTCACGGGGCTCCGAAGAGCTGCCGTGACCAGCCGTTTTGAACCAGGATTGACGGTGGTGTAATTTCGATGGGCACGACTCGGGGCTATGGCGCAGCTGGTAGCGCACCACACTGGCAGTGTGGGGGTCAGGGGTTCGAGTCCCCTTAGCTCCACGGTGAAATCGTCCTCGCGCGAGGACGGTCCCCTGCCCGTCGGGTCAGCGGCTCGGCACCCGCGTGGCCGCCTCGGCGGCGTCGGCGGCGGCCGCCTCGGAGCCGGCCCGCATGGTGGCGATCACGGCCTGCGCCTCGGGCAGGTGGGTGTCGAACCAGTCCGATTTGAACTTGCTCGCCTCCGCGCCGGTCCAGTTCACCGCGCGGATCGCGGTCGTCACCTGCGAGACGTTCTCCTCCAGCGCGGCGGCACGCAGACGCAACTGGGTGGCGAGTTGACGAACCTGTTCGATGTCCTGCGGATGAACCGTCACGTTTCCTCCTTCGTCTTGGCGCGGTCGGGCTCCGCGGCGCCGGCCGGGGCGCCGTACGGGCCGTCGCGCAGCCATCCGGCGGCAGGCCGCCGAGTCGGTGCGGGACCGACCGCCGCAGCGGCGCCGACGCGCGAAATCCGCATCGGCAGATCGGGTGAGTAGCGATCAACGCTGCATCGATCCTACTATTTTCCCCGCTCAGATGGGAGAAATGCGCCCGGCGGCTCTGCGGACGCCGGGCCGGCGCGTCGGTGGGCCGCAATCGGTAACACCCGCCGTTGCGGCGACGACAATGAATAAACTGGGCGGTGGCGCGGCCGGTGATCACCCCGTCGCCGACCGCGACGGGGAGAGGTGGACAACATGGATGTCGCCCTGGGGGTGTCGGTCACCGACGACGATGCGCAGATCGTGCTGGTGGACGCCGCAGCCGCGGCGACGGTGATCGATCAGTCTCGGGTCACCGTGGCCGACGGGGACATCGACGCCCTGGTGTCGACCCTGGTCTCCACCGACCGGGCGCTCGCCGACACCGGCCATCGGCTGGTCGCCACCCGGGTCAGCGGCACCGCGACGGAGCGGACCGGCCGGTTGGTGCAGGCGCTCACCGCCGCCGGGTTGGTGGGCGTCACCGCCGAGCCGCCCGCCGATCCGGGTACCGCCGCCGCGCTGTCGACCGGTGCGGACACCGCCGTCGCCCACGCGGTGGCCCGCGACGCCGCCGCCACCCGGTTGTCGCCGGCGGTGCCGGCCGACGCGGTCATTCCGGCCGACCCGCCCGATTCGGCCGATTCGGCCGAGGTGTCGATGACGGCGCTGAGCCCGCAGGGCGACCAGCTGGCCTACTCCGAGGTCGATGAGGGCGACGATCTCGACGATCTCGACGATCTCGACGATCTCGACGCCGTCGGGGGCGCCGATGAGTTCACGCCGTTCGACACCGCCCGCGCGCCCGCCGCGTCGCAGCGGCCCCGGGCGCTGCTGCTGGGCAGCACCGTGGCCGCGGCCGTCGTGGTCGGTTTCGCCGCGCTGGCCGTCGGGGTGGCGATCGGGGTCAAACCGGTCAACAGCCAGCAGGCGATCCGCACCCAGGACGACGCCGTTCCGGGAAAGTACTTCCCCACCAGCCCGGGGCAGGGTGTGCAGCCCGACGCGGAGAACTGGACGGTCGTCGAGCATCTGCCGCCCCCCGGGGTGAGCCCGACGGTGCGGACGTTCGAGCCGAAATCGCTGACGAGCGCGGTGCACAGCGCCCGGTCGCTCATCGACATGTATCCCGACGGCACGTTCGGGGTGCGTGACGCGGCCGCACCGCTGCCGGCGGCGCCCGCCGTGGTGCCCCCGGTGCCCGGGGTGGAGCCGGTTCCCGGCGCGGTGGACCCGTACGCTCAGTTGCTGGTGGCCCGGCTGATCCCGGATTTCTCCCTGTTCACCCCGATCGCGGTGCTCTATTACATGAGCAACCTGGTCCCGGCGACCGTGCAGTCCGCCGCCGTGGTCGGGGCCAACGTGCTCACCGACCTGGTGGCCGGGGTGGCGGGCCCGACGCTGGCGGACCTGGGCACTGTGGTCGCGGTCAGCCCGACCCAGGGCGCCCTGTTCGCTGCGCCGGCCGCGACGACGGTGAGCACCGACGCCGCGTCCTCCTTCGACCCGGCCACGGTGACCGCCAGCATTCCCCGGGAGCTGTTCTCCGCCACCGTCACCCCGGAACGAAAATCCGCCCTGCTGCCGTCCGGCGTCACCGAGATCAGCGAACTGCCCAGCACCGCCGACACCCCCGGGGTGTCCCCGCTGAGTACGCCGATCACCGACGTCGACGCCCTGAAACCGACCCTGGTGGGCACCGGCCCACCGGTCGCCCCGCAGCAGAACAACCCGCCGGTCTTCCCCGATGTGGCCCCGACTCCGGCGCAGAGCCCGTCGGGCCCGGCGACCGAGCCGCCGCTGACCACGCCGACGCCCGGGCAGAGCCGGCCCGGCGAAGACCGGCCGGCGCCGGACACCGACGCCGTCGACGCGCCGGACACCGCCTCGGAGTCCCCGCCGCCGTCGGCCACCCCCGGCAAGCCTCCCGCGGTGAGCTCGCAGCCGAAGGCCCCCGAGGCGACCCCGAGCGCCCCGGAGAGCGCCACCGACAAGCCGTCGACGAAACCGGCGCCCAGCGAGGAGTCGGCGCCGACCGAAGCGCCCACCGAGAAGCCGGCGCCGACCGAAGCGCCCAGCGAGGCGTCCCGCGCGCCGGTGACGCAGGCCCCGGCCGAGACACCGGCCCCGGCTCCGAGTGAGGCCCCCGCCCCGTCCCCGGTCGAGATGCCCACCGAGGCGCCGACCCAGCAGGCTCCGCGCCCGGCCCCCACCCGGGAGCCGGTCGAGGTGCCCACCCAGGCGCCGAAACCGCAGCCGGCACCGCAACGACCCGCCCCCGTCCAGCAGGCGCCCGCGAAACCGGACGTCACGATGCCGGACGTCAAGATGCCCAGTTTCGGCGACGACAGCTCCGGATAGCAGGCGAACAATGACCGAGATGAGCCACCCGCGCACACCGGTGTCGACCGGTACCGGCGATGACCGGGTCCGCCTCGTGGCTGCGGCGGTGTTGCTGATCGCCGGCCTGCTGCTGCCGTGGAACATCCACGTCGGGCTGGGCATCGGCGCGACCGGCGGCTGGGTCTACGGGGTCTACGCGGGGCTGGTGGCGGTGACGCTGGCGGCGCTGGTGCCGCCGGTCGCCGCCTGGCGGGGACGCGACGGCGCCGCCGCACGGCTGCGCGGGCCGCTGACGCTGCCGTACCTGCTCGTGGTCGCGGCGTTCACGGCGGTGACGATCGTGGCGGCGGTGCGCCACACCGGCAGCGGCGCGGTCGCCCCCGGTGTCGGCCCCGGTGCCCTGCTGGGGTTGGCCGGCGCGCTGCTGGCGGCCGGGCCGCCGGTGGGCAGCGACCGCGAGGCCACCACCGCCGCGGCATGCCGGGTGCTGGGGTGGGTCTCGATCGTGGCGGGTGGGGGCGCCGCCCTGCTCAACCTGTATCTGCGCACCCGTTTCGTGCTGCCCGACCTCGGCGGGCAGGCCGGCACCGCCAACCTGGTGACCGCGGTCGCCGCGGTGCTCTTCAGCGTGGTGGCGGTGCTGCCGGTGCTCATCGCCGGACGCTGGCTGATCACCGGGGGCCCCGCCGCGCGGCTGGCGACGGTGCTGCTGGGCGGGTCAGCGGCGCTGGCCGCCACGCTGGTGTGGGTGTTGCCGGTCGGGCGGGACCTCGACGGTTTCCACGGCATCGCGCAGAACACCGGCACCGCCGGGGTGGGGTTCGAGGGGTATCTGGTTTGGGTCGCCGCGGCGGCGCTGCTCGGCCCCCGGTCGGTGGCGGGCCTGCGATCCGGCGGTGCGGCCCGGCTCTGGCCCGCCGCAGCCCGCTCGGCGCTGCTCCTCATCGCCGCGTGGTGCGCCGGCACGGCGGTGCTGCGGATCACCGGGGTGGGGCTCACCGCGGTGCTCGCGTTGCCCGGCCCGCCCTACAACAGCACCGCGTTGATGGCCGCCGACGTGATCGCCGCGGTCCTCGCGGTCTGGCTGGCCCTCAACGGCGTCGGCGCCGCCGCGCCCCGGGCGGTCAGCGCGGTGCTGTTCGCCACCCTGGTCGTGGTGGCGGTGTGCCGACTGATCCTGGGGGTCGCGCTGGTGCCGCGCAGCGCACCGCTGAACCCCGGCGTGATCAACGCCGTGTTCGGCAATTCGCTGTCCCAGCAGATCACCAGCACGTTCGACGTGACGGTGGTGGTGTTGGCGGCGGTGCTGCTCGTCGGGGCGTGGGCCGCCGAGTTCGCCCCACGACCCGCCGCGCGCCCCGCTGCCGCGCCAGAGACCGCGCCGCCGCGGATCGCCGCCCCGCGCATCGCCGCGGCCGACCCGTCCGCCCCGCGGATCGCCACGCCACCGGATCGACCGGAGACGGCGCCGCGCGGTGATCAGCGGTAGCCGCCGCGCACCCCGCGCCGTGCCTGCGCGCCGACCGGGTCGGCACCGTTGAGCACGTCGAGCACGGTGAGGCGAGTGAGCCGATCGTGCCATCCGGTCGCGCCGCGCAGCACCGGCAGCCCGGCCAGACCCAGGGTGAGCAGGAACACCAGGCTGCGCGCCAGGGTGGCGCCCAGCCCCGGCGTCCGGTAGTCGGCGACGCGGACCAGCCGCAGGCCCAGAATCGACTTGCCGAAGGTGGTGCCGGAGAGCGCCTGCCAGATCTGCATCCAGGCCCAGATCGCGACGAACCCGACCGGCACCACCAGGTACACCACCGCCGCCACCCCCAGCAGGGCGGCGATCACCGCCAGCGGCAGTGCGGGGCTGAGCATCGCCGCCAGGTCGAGCAGAAACGCGCTGCAGCGCACCCCGCGCCCGGCCGGCAGATACGCCGATCGGTCGACCGGAGGCAGGGCGCGACCGCACATCGTGCAGAACTCCCCGGCGACGGGGGTGTCGAAACCACAGTGCGGACACGTGTAGCTCGCGCCGCTGAACTGTCCTGACATCCCTATCCCCGCCGTCACCGCGAACCGCCGCCGACGCACCCGCGCCGGGGCCCCGGCGACCATGGCCGCCCGTCGAACACCGCGGCCGCTGCCGGGCCGCACCCCCGACGGGGCGCTGATCTAGCGTCGGCCAGTTTATCCGGCCCCCGCGGGCCGGGCTCGGCGGCGGCGCCGAACCGGAATTTTCCCCATCATGGGGGGAGGGGGTCACCGGTACGGAAACGGAGGAAGTTGATGGCAGTGAGCGCACCGCGCACCGCGATCGTCGTCGGAGCGGGCATCGTGGGGCTGTCCACGGCATGGTTCCTGCAGGAACGCGGGGTGCAGGTCACCGTCGTCGACCGCGCCGGGGTGGCGGCCGGTTCCTCGTGGGGTAACGCCGGCTGGATCTCGCCGGCGTTGACGATCCCGCTCAACGAGCCCTCGGCGCTGCGCTACGGGCTGACCTCGCTGTGGGATCCGACCGCACCGCTGCGCATCGCGCTCTCCGCCGACCGGCGCATGTGGGGGTTTTTGCTGCGCTTCGCCGCGCACTGCCGATGGCCGGCGTGGCGGCGCGCCGCACACGCCGCGGTCCCGATCAACGCGATGATCCTGGAGTCCTACGACCTGCTCGCCGCCGGCGGCGTCGACGCCCCGATGACCGACGGGCCGATCACCGCCGTGTTCGAAACGGCCGAACAGGCAACCCGTTTCGAAGCCGAGATGCGGCGGTTCGCCGACACCGGCCAGCCGGTCGACGTCACCAGACTCTCCGGCGCGGCGCTGCGCGAGCAGGTCCCGGCCGCCTCGTCGCAGGTCACCGCCGCGGTCAGCGTCAACGGCCAGCGGTTCTTCGATCCGGGACGGTTCGTCACCGCCCTGGGCCGGGCCGTCACCGACCGCGGTGGGCGCCTGGAGATCGCCGAGGTCACCGACGTGCGCTCGCGCGACGGTGCGGCGGCGGTGACCACGCGCGACGGCGCAGACCTGAGCGCCGACGTCGCGGTGATCGCCACCGGGGCGTGGCTGTCGCGGCTGGTGGGGCGGCAGATCCGCACGCGGGTCCAGGCCGGGCGGGGCTACTCGTTCACCGTGCCCACATCCCGGCCGGTGCCCACCCCGATCTACCTGCCCGACGCCCGGGTGGCCTGCACCCCGTACCGGGACGGGCTGCGGGTGGCCGGGACCATGGAATTCCGCTCACCGGACGCGCCGGCGGTGCCGGCCCGGCTCGATGCGATCGCCGCGGCGGCGGCGCCGCTGCTCGACGGGATAAACTGGGCGCAACGCACCGACCTGTGGGTGGGCCCACGCCCGTTGACCGCCGACGGTCGGCCGTTGATCGGAGCATTACCGGAGCGCGGAATCTATGTGGCAGGGGGGCACGGCATGTGGGGAATCGCCCAGGGGCCGGCCACCGGGCGGCTCTTGACCGAACTGATCACCACCGGCAAACTTCCCGCAGCACTGCGCGAGTTCGATCCGGCGCGCTAACGTCGCGGCAACGCCCGCGCACCGCCTTCGCTCGACCCTGTTAGTTTTCCGCCACACCCGAGAACGGAGAAAACCTGATGACCGGCCCGCAATCTGTCTGGATGACACGCAGCGCCCACGATCGGCTGCAGGCCGAGTTGAACGAGCTCCTCGAGACCCACGAGGAAGACGAATCGGTGGCGCTGGATCACCTGCAGGCCAATCGGGCCCGGATCGCCCAGATCCGCGACCTGCTCTCCCATGCCGTCGTCGGCGAGGACCCGCCCGACGACGGGATCGCCGAGCCCGGCATGGTGCTCACCGTGCGGTTCGACGACACCAAGGAGACCGAGACGTTCCTGCTCGGGGTGCGCGACGTCGACCCCGGCGACATCGAGGTCTACTCGCCGCAGTCCCCGCTGGGGACCGCGCTGGCCGGCGCCCGCCCCGGGGAGCGGCGCACCTACCGCGTGCCCAGCGGCGATTCGGTGTCGGTGACGCTGCTGGGCGCGGTGCCCTACGGGCAGCGCGACACCACCGCCCGGTCCTGACCCCGCGCGGCCACCCGCACCGCGGGCGCGATAGCTTGCGGGGACCAACCGGCGACTCGTCAAGGAGGCCCCATGGGGATCGCGCTCACCGACGACCATCGCGAACTCGCCGAGGTGGCGGCCGCGTTTCTCACCGCGCAGCAGGCCCGGTCGGCCGCGCGGGCACTGCTGGACGCAGACGACGAGTCCCGGCCCCCGTTCTGGGATGAGCTCGCCGCGCTGGGCTGGCTGGGGCTGCACATCGCGGAGGAACACGGCGGATCCGGGTTCGGGCTGGCCGAACTGGTGGTCGTCGTCGAACAACTCGGTCGGGCGGTGACGCCGGGACCGTTCGTGCCCACGGTGATCGCCTCGGCGGCGATCGCGGCCACCGGCACCGGCGAGCAGAAGACGCGGTGGCTGCCCGGGCTGCTCGACGGCCGGGTCACCGCCGGGATCGGTGTCGACGCGGCGGTGACGCTCGACGGCGGCGTGGCCAGCGGGGACGCCGGCATCGTGCTCGGCGCCGGGTTGGCCGATCTGCTGCTGCTCGCCGTCGGGGAGGACATCCTCCTCGTCGAGGCCGACCGTGCCGGGGTGGCGGTCACGGTGCCCGACAACCTCGACCCCACCCGACGCTGCGGACGGGTCACGCTCACCGAGGTGGCGGTCGGCGACGCCGACGTGCTGGGCGGCGCGACGGCGTCGACGCGGGACTACGCCCGGCTGCTGCTGGCCGCCGAGGCGGTCGGCGGGGCGGCCGACTGTGTGGAGGCCGCCGTCGAGTACGCCAAGGTGCGTCGGCAGTTCGGCCGCACCATCGCCACCTTCCAGGCGGTCAAACACCACTGCGCCGACATGCTGGTGGCCGCCGAATCGGCGACCGCCGCGGTGTGGGACGCCGCCCGCGCCGCCGACGAGGCCGCCGCCGAGGAGGCCGCCGCCGACGCCGGTGAACAGTTCCGGTTGATGGCCGGGGTGGCCGCCGCGCTGGCGTTGCCGGCCTACGCCGGCAACGCCGAGATGAACATTCAGGTGCACGGCGGCATCGGTTTCACCTGGGAGCACGATGCGCACCTGCATCTGCGTCGCGCGTTGAGCGTGCGGGCGCTGTTCGGTGGCGACGGTCCGGCCCGCGATGCCTTCGAACGCACCGCCGCGGGGGTGTCGCGCGCCAACAGCCTGGACCTGCCCGCGGAGGCCGACGAGATCCGCACCCGGGTGCGCGCCGACGCCGCCGAGATCGCCGCCCTCGACGGCGATGCCCAGCGCGACAAGCTCATCGAGACCGGCTACATCATGCCGCACTGGCCCACCCCATGGGGCCGGGCCGCCTCGGCGGTCGAACAATTGGTGATCGAGCAGGAGTTCAGTGCCGCCGGCATCACCCGGCCCGACTACTCGATCACCGGCTGGGTGGTGCTGACCCTCATCCAGCACGGCACCGCCTCGCAGATCGACCGGTTCGTCGCCGCGGCGCTGCGCCAGGAGGAGGTGTGGTGCCAGCTGTTCTCCGAGCCGGACGCCGGATCGGATGCCGCGGCGGTCAAGACCCGCGCCACCCGGGTCGACGGCGGCTGGACACTCAGCGGCCAGAAGGTGTGGACCTCGGGGGCGCACTACTGCCGGCGGGGCCTGGCCACCGTGCGCACCGACTTCGAGGCCAGCAAGCACGGCGGGATCACCACCGTCATCGTCGACATGCAGGCCCCCGGGGTCGAGGTGCGCCCGCTGCGCCAGATCACCGGCGGTGCGGAGTTCAACGAGGTGTTCTTCAACGACGTGTTCGTCCCCGACGAGGACGTCGTCGGCGAACCCAACACCGGCTGGACGGTGGCCCGCGCCACCCTCGGCAACGAACGGGTCAGCATCGGCGGCGGCGGATCGTTCCACGAGGGCATCGCCGAGCATCTGGTGAGCCTGGTCGGGCAGTACGGCCCGCGGCTGGCCGACGCCGAGGTGCGCATCGGCGCCTACATCGCCTACGATCACGCGCTGCGGCTGCTCAACCTGCGCCGGGCGGTCCGCAGCCTCGAGGGCGCCGGGCCCGGCCCGGAGGGCAACATCACCAAACTGACCCTCGCCGAGCACATGGGGGAGGGCGCGGCGATCGGGGCGGCCCTGCTGGGCCCGGAGGTCGCGGTGACCGACGGGCCGGGCGCGCTGGCCGGCCGGATGGTGATGGGGGCGCGCGGCATGGCCATCGCCGGAGGCACCTCGGAGGTCAGCCGCAACCAGATCGCCGAACGTATCCTGGGCATGCCGCGCGATCCGCTGATCAACTAACCCGCCCGCCGGTGCGGCCGCAGGAGGAGGAGCGCCGATGGCCACCGTCGCCGACCAGCTGATCACCGCGCTGCGCCACGGCGGGGTGCGCCGCGTCTACGGCATCCCCGGCGACAGCCTCAACGGGTTGACCGACGCGATCCGGCGCGTGCCCGGCCCCGACGGCGTGAGCTGGCAGCTGGTGCGCCACGAGGAGACCGCCGCGTTCGCCGCCGCGGCCGACGCCGCGCTCACCGGCACGCTGGCGGTGTGTGCGGGCAGCTGCGGTCCGGGCAACCTGCACCTGATCAACGGGTTGTTCGACGCGCAGCGCAGCCGGGTGCCGGTGTTGGCGATCGCCGCGCACATCCCGATCGCCGAGATCGGCTCGCAGTACTTCCAGGAGACCCACCCGCAGGAGCTGTTCAAGGAGTGCAGCGTGTACTGCGAGCTGATCAGCACCGCGGAGACCGCCCCGCGCATCGTGGCGCAGGCGATGCGCGCCGCGGTCGAGGACAACGGGGTCGCGGTGATCGTCGTGCCCGGCGAGGTGTTGTTGGCCCGCAGCGACGACCCCGGCTGGGCGCAGCGCCCGGTGTACGCGACACGGTCGGTGTGCCGGCCCGACGACCGGTCGTTGACCAACGCCGCGACGGTGCTCAACGCCGCCGAGAAGGTGACGATCCTCGCCGGCGCGGGGGTGGCCGGCGCCCACGAGGCGCTGCTCACCGCCGCCGACACCCTCGCCGCGCCGATCGTGCACGCGCTGCGCGGCAAGGAACACATCGAATACGACAACCCGTTCGACGTCGGGATGACCGGACTGCTCGGCTTCGCCTCCGGCTACAAGGCGATCGCCGAGGCCGAGGTGCTGCTGATGCTCGGCACCGACTTCCCCTACCAGCAGTTCTATCCGGAGGACGCCACCGTCATCCAGGTCGACATCCGGGGCCGGCACCTGGGCCGGCGCACCCCGGTGGACCTGCCGCTGCTCGGCAGCGTCGCCGACACCCTGGCCGCGCTGCAGCCGCAGCTGACCCGCAAAACCGAGCGCAACCACCTGCAGCGCGCGCTGGCCCACTACCGCAAGACCCGCGCCGGGCTCGACGCGCTGGCCGTCGACGATCGGGGCCGCACCCCGATCCGTCCGGAGTACCTGGCGGCGACCGTCGACCGGATCGCGGCACCGGATGCGGTGTTCACCGTCGACGTGGGCTCCCCGGTGGTGTGGGCGTCCCGCTACCTGCACATGAACGGCCGACGGCGGCTGATCGGCTCGTTCAACCACGGCAGCATGGCCGGCGCGGTCCCCCAGGCGATCGGCGCGCAGACCGCCGCCGGGGACCGGCAGGTGGTCGCATTCGCCGGCGACGGCGGCCTGACGATGCTGCTCGGTGAGCTGTTGACGCTGATCCAAAACCGGCTGCCGGTGAAGGTGGTGGTGTTCAACAACTCCTCGCTGAACTTCGTGGAGCTGGAGATGAAGGCCGCCGGTTTCGTCAACTTCGGCACCGGACTGCACGACCCGGACCTGGCCGCGGTGGCCACCGCCGCCGGAATGCTCGGTCGCCGTGTCGAGCGGCCCGGCGAGCTTGACGCGGCGCTGGGCGAGGCGTTCGCCCACGACGGGCCGGCGCTGGTCGACGTGGTCACCGCCCGCCAGGAGCTGTCGATCCCCCCGGCGATCAGCGTGGAGCAGGCCAAGGGGTTCTCGCTGTATGCGATCCGCACCATCCTGGCCGGCCGCGGCGACGAGCTGCTCGACCTGGTCAGCACCAACGTGGCCCGACGCATCCTGTCCTGACCGGCCCGGGCGGCTCGCCCGGGTGGCGCAGATATACCCCGAGGGGTATTGTCGGGGTATGACCCACCACGACGTCCTCGGCGACCTCAACCCGCAGCACCGCGCGCTGCGTACGAAGATCCCCGACGTCTACGCCGGTTTCGGGCAGCTGAGCAAGGCCGCGTTCCGGCCCGGTGCGCTCGACACCAAGTACAAGGAGCTGATGGCGGTGGCCGTCGGGGTGGTGCACGGCTGCGACGGCTGCATCGCCTCGCACGCGCGGGCCGCGGTGAAGGCCGGGGCGACCCGCGAGGAGGCCGCCGAGGCGATCGGGGTCAGTATCTTGATGATGGGTGGGCCGGCCACCATCCACGGTGCCCGTGCCTACGACGCGTTCTGCGAGTTCGCCGACGCCGAGGACGAGGCCTCGGTCGGTGTATCCGCAGGGGCGGCCACAACGACGGCGAGCGCGTGAGGCGCCGGTGAGCGAGGAGAACAGACCGATGACCCACGATTCGGAGAGCATGACCGCGGTCCTCAACCGGTTGCGGCGCGCCCAGGGGCAGTTGACCGGGGTGATCACGATGATCGAGCAGGAGCGCAACTGTCGTGACGTGGTGACCCAACTCGCCGCGGTCTCGCGGGCGCTGGACCGGGCCGGTTTCAAGATCATCGCCTCCGGGCTGCGTGAATGCCTCAACGGCGCCGACAGCGGCGACAAGGACGCATTGACCGAGGCCGAGCTGGAGAAGTTGTTTCTCACCCTGGCCTGAGGCGGCGCCCACCGCCGGCCGGCCGATGACGAGAGGAATCGATGATGAAAGCGGCGCTGACCACCACCGTGCAGACCTCGTTCGAGGATGCGGTTGGACGAACTCGAGAAGCGTTGTCGCAGAATGGTTTCGGGGTTCTCACCGAGATCGACATGAAGGCCACGTTGAAAGCCAAGCTCGGCGAGGACATGGAGGACTACACCATCCTCGGCGCGTGCAACCCGTCGCTGGCGCATCAGGCGGTCACCGCCTACCGCCAGATCGGGGTGCTGCTGCCGTGCAACGTCGTCGTGCGCGCCGACCCCGACACACCGGGAACCGTCATCGTCGAGGCGATGAACCCCGCCCTGATGGCGCAGGTCACCGGGGAACCCGCGCTGCGCGAGATCGCCGAGCAGGTCACCGGGCTGATCGAGAAGGCCCTGCGCGGTCTCGACACCGCGGCCGGCTGAACCGACACCAAACCGGTTGCGCCGCCGACACGGCCGCCGCTACGCTGGCGGCCATGTCCACCGCGCGCGTCGTCCGTCGCGCCCCCGGGAACGGTCTCGGGCGCGCCGTAGCCAGCACCCGCAGCGGGGTCTGATCCGGACCGACCCCCCGCTGCGGGTCGCGCTACCCCGTCGGTCACCCTTCGGACTCAGAAGAAGGCCGATCCATGACCGGACCTCACCGCACCCGCCCCGCCCCGCCGACACCGCGCCACCGCCGTGGTGCGCCCCGGGCCACCACCCGCTTCACCGAGCTGTTCGGGGTGCCGCTGCCGCGCGGGCTGCGCGACGAGGCGGCCACCTTGAGCTGGGCGCAGTTTCTGGCCCGCTACGACGACTCCCGCCGCACCCGCGGCCCGCTGCGGCTGCGGCAGTGGATCCCCGGCGGGGCCGCCGGCCCCGCCGCGAGCACCTACCGGGCCACCCTGGCGGTCGGTGAGCGCCACACCACCGTCGCCGCGGTGGCCACCGGCCCGATCGGCGCGCTCACCGCGATGCTGCACGACGCCGGGGTCGCCGTGGAGGTGCTGGGCTTTCACCAGATGAGCAGCGCAGCCGGCCGCACCGCCACCGTCATCCGCGGCAGCGACGGCGCCCGCGCGACCTGGGCGATGGCCCGCGACGCCGACCCCGGTGCCTCGGCCCGGGCGGCGGTGATCGCCTGCGCCAACCGGCTGTTGACGCCGGCTGCACCCGGCGCGTAGCCCGCGCTCAGCGGCGGCGCAGCACCAGCGGCATACCGTCCATCGGCAGCGGCATGCCGGCGTAGTCCCAGCGCGGCTGGTAGCCGGGGTGGGCCAGTTCGATCCGGTAGCGGCGCAACATCCGGTGCAGTACGGTCTTGATCTCCAGGCGGCCGAACACCATGCCGATGCACTTGTGCGCCCCGCCGCCGAACGGCGCCCACGCGTAACGGTGCTTCTTGTGCTCCTCACGCGGCGGCAGGAACCGCTCCGGGTCGAACTTCTTCGGCTCGGTGTAGAGCTCGTCGAGCCAGTGGTTGGCGCCCGGCCAGATCACCAGGTTGGTGCCCGCCGGCACGTGGTAGCCCAGCAGGTCGGTGTCGCGCACCGTCTGGCGCATGTTGAACGGCAGGGGCGTGACCAGCCGCAGCGACTCGTCCATCACCAGATCCAGCGCGGTCAGGTTCTCCAGGGCCTCGATGTCGAGTGCACCGTCGCCGAGCGCGTCGGACTCCGCGCGGGCCCGCTCCTGCCAATCCGGGTAGGCGGCCAGGTGGTAGGCCATCGTGGTCACCGTCGACGTGGTGGTGTCGTGGGCGGCCATCATCAAAAAGATCATGTGGTTGATGATGTCGTCGTCGGTGAAGCTGTTGCCGTCCTCGTCCTCGACGTGGCACAGCGCGGTGAGCATGTCGGTGCCCTCGGCGTGACGACGCTCGGTGACCCGCTCGGCGAAGTACTGCTCGAGCACCTTGCGCCCCTGCAGCCCCTGCCACCATTTGAACGGCGGCACCGCGGTCCGGATGATCGCCCCGCCGGCGCGGGTGGTCTGCTCGAACGCCTTGTTGACCTTGGTGACCAGCTCGTGGTCGCTGCCCGGCTCGTGGCCCATGAACACCACCGAGGCGACGTCGAGGGTGAGCTCCTTCATCGCCGGATGCACCAGGAACCGGGGGTCGTCGGTGGGCCAGTCCGCGACGATGGCGCTGGCGACCCGGTCGATGTCGGCGACGTAGCTGGCCAGCCGCGGACGGGTGAACGCCTGTTGCATGATCCGCTTGTGGCCCAGGTGTTCGTCGAAGTCCAGCAGCATCAGCCCGCGGTTGAAGAACGGCCCGATCACCGGCACCCAGCCCTGCTGGGAGAAGTCCTTGGCCCGGTTGGCGAAGACGGTCTGGGTGGCGTCGGGCCCCAGCGCCACGATCGACGGCAGGATCGGCGAGTCGGCGAAGGTGACCGGTCCGCGGGTCTCGTAGAGGAACTTGGCGTAGTCGGGCCCGCCGCGGAACATCTCGATGATGTGGCCCAGCAGCGGCAGCCCGGAGTCGCCCCGGACCGGTTTGAGGTCGCTGCCCGGTGGCGGGGCGGCCAGCGTGCGCTGCTTCCAGTTGACGTTGAGCAGCGCCTTCTCCAGCGTCCCCATCCCGGGAATGGTGTTCAACGTCGGGACGAACCGGCGTTTGGCCTGGTCGAGCAGGTAGTGCGGGGTGCTGATCGTGGTCATCGGCGCTCCTTGGCTCAACGGTTGCGCGGCGTGGCGTGGCCCCGCGGGCCGACACCACCGCACGACGGCTGTGGCAGCCGTCACTGTCCCTCCATCACAGCGACAAAGTTGACGGCTGTCAAGTTTTTTCTCCGGCGGGCCGTGGTGCATGGTGGGCGGGTGAGCACCGATCCGCAGACGGCCCCGACATCGCAGCGCCGCGGCGACCGGCAACGGCAGGCGATCGTGACCGCCGTGCGCGACCTGCTCGAGGAGAAACCGTTCGCCGAGCTGTCGGTGAGCACCATCAGCGACCGGGCCGGGGTCGCCCGGTCGGGGTTCTATTTCTACTTCGAGTCCAAATACGCGGTGCTCGCCCAGATCATGTCGGATGCGGCGGCCGAACTCGACGAGCTCACCCAGTTCTTCGCCGCGCGCGGGGCCGACGAATCGCCGGCGGCGTTCGCCCGCCGGATGGTCGGCAGCGCCGCGGTCGTCTATGAGCACAACGATCCGGTGATGCTGGCCTGCAACGCCGCCCGCCACACCGACGCCGAGATCCGCGAGATCCTCGACCAGCAGCTCGACACCGTCATCGACCAGATCGTCGGGATCGTGCAGGACGAGATCGCCGCCGGCACCGCCCACCCGATCAGCGACGACATTCCGGCGCTGGTGCGGGCGTTGACGGCCACCACCGCCTCGATGCTCTCCGGGGACAGCGCGTTCGCCGGTTCCGACGCCGACATCGCCCGCGGCACCCGGGTGCTCGAGACGCTGTGGCGCACCGCACTGTGGGGTGGGCAACTCGACGAATAGTCGTTGCCGGGGAGCCCCCGGCGATATCGTCGCGCCATGGCAGGGACAACGGTGACCACGTTCGCGGGTAAGAAGTGTTTCCTCACCGGCGCGGCCAGCGGCATCGGCCGCGCCGTCGCGCTGGCGCTGGCCGCCGAGGGGGCGGAGCTGTTTTTGACCGACCGCAACGCCGAGGGGCTCGCCGAGACCGTCGCCGACGCGCGTGCGCTCAGCGCCCAGGTCCGCGCCCACCGGGTCATCGACATCGCCGATCACGACGAGGTCGTCGCCTTCGCCGACGACATCCACGCCAGCCACGGCGCGATGGACGTGGTGATGAACATCGCCGGGGTCTCGGCGTGGGGCACCGTCGACCGGCTCAGCCACGACCAGTGGAGTCGGATGGTCGCGATCAACCTGATGGGGCCGATCCACGTCATCGAGGAGTTCCTCCCGCCGATGCTGGCCGCCGGTCGCGGCGGGCAGCTGGTCAACGTGTCCTCGGCGGCCGGGCTGGTGGCCCTGCCCTGGCATGCGGCCTACAGCGCCGCCAAGTACGGGCTGCGCGGCGTCTCGGAGGTGCTGCGCTTCGACCTGGCGCGCTACGGCATCGGGGTGTCGGTGGTGGTGCCCGGGGCGGTGAAGACCCCCTTGGTGGGCACCGTGGAGATCGCCGGGGTGGACCGCGACGACCCGCAGGTCAAAAAATGGGTGGACCGGTTCTCCGGGCATGCGGTCAGCCCGGAGCGGGCCGCGGCCAAGATCCTGGCCGGGGTGCGCAAAAACCGGTTCCTGATCTACACCTCGGCCGACATCCGGGCGCTGTATGCCTTCAAGCGCCTCGCCTGGTGGCCCTACAGCGTGGCGATGCGCCAGGCCAACCGGTTCTTTGCCCGGGCGCTGCGCCCGGGCCCGCCGGCGCCGCGGCGCCACACCCGCTAGCGGACGCCGGGCGCGCGCACCGGCCGTCGACGCCGGTGCCCGGGTTGCCGCGCGGTCGGGCGCACGTGCCGTCGGAGCGCGGATTACGTTTGCTGGACGGGCGCGGAGGCGCCGCCGCGCCGCCGCGGTGGCGCGGCGGTGTCGGAGCCCGGTGGTAGAGCTGAGGGCACCGGATCGACGACGGGGGATGTGAGATGCGACACGCCGGGGCGGGTCGGGCGGCAGCCGTACGACCAGCGAATTTCATGAATGTTGTTCAGAACATCTTGTATGTCTTCCCCCGGTCAGACACTAGGTGTAGTGTTCACGGTGCTGCCGGACCACACGATCCCCGGATCGGCCCGGACCCCGGGACCGGTCGTCGCAACGGCCCCGAACGGGTCGTTCGCCTCGGGAATCGTCCCGTCCGTCGGCCCGCTGAACAGCGGTGCGGATGTAGTTCCTGAAGAAGTTGCTCACCTTCCACCGAGGAGTCGTTCGACGATGAACATCACCGTGTACACCAAGCCGGCCTGCGTGCAGTGCAACGCCACCTACAAGGCGCTGGACAAAGAGGGCATCGACTACCGCTCGGTGGATATCTCGCTGGACTCCGAGGCCCGCGACTACGTGATGGCGCTGGGCTATCTGCAGGCCCCGGTCGTGGTCGCCGGCGACGAGCACTGGTCGGGGTTTCGGCCCGACCGCATCAAGGCGCTCGCCGGTGTCGCGCTGAGCGCCTGACCCGGCGCCTGACCCGGCGCCTGACCCGGCGCCGGCCGCCGGCGTGCGGGTATCGCAGAGGAAGGAGGGAAGCCATGGGGGCCAACCTGGTGTATTTCTCCAGCGTGTCGGAGAACACCCACCGCTTCGTGCAGAAGCTGGGGTTGCCGGCGACCCGGATCCCGCTGCACGGCCCGATTGAGGTCGACCGGCCCTACGTGCTGGTGGTCCCGACCTACGGTGGCGGGCGCCACACCCCCGACATCAACGACGGGGCCTACGTGCCCAAGCAAGTCAAGAAGTTTTTGAACAACGAACACAACCGGTCGTTGCTGCGCGGCGTCATCGCCGCCGGCAACAACAACTTCGGTGCCGAGTACTGCTACGCCGGCGAGGTCATCTCGCGCAAGTGCGCAGTGCCCTACCTGTATCGCTTCGAATTGATGGGAACCCCCGACGACGTGGAAACCGTTCGCGAGGGACTGGCTACTTTCTGGAAGGACGAGACGTGTCACCAACGGTCACAGCTGCAGAGCCTGTAACGACACCGGCCGCCGGCGCGGGCAATGAGACCGACTACCACGCGTTGAACGCGATGCTGAACCTGTACGACGCCGACGGCAGGATCCAGTTCGACCAGGACGTCGCCGCGGCCCGCCAGTTCTTTCTGCAGCACGTCAACCAGAACACGGTGTTCTTCCACAACCAGGACGAGAAGCTCGACTACTTGATCCGGGAGAACTACTACGAGCGCGAGGTGCTCGACCAGTACTCCCGCAACTTCGTCAAAACGCTGCTGGACCGTGCCTACGCCAAGAAGTTCCGGTTCCCGACCTTTCTGGGGGCGTTCAAGTACTACACCTCCTACACGCTGAAAACCTTTGACGGCAAACGCTACCTGGAACGGTTCGAGGACCGGGTGGTCATGGTGGCGCTGACCTTGGCGGCCGGGGACACCAGGCTCGCCGAACATCTCGTCGACGAGATCATCGACGGCCGGTTCCAGCCGGCCACCCCGACCTTCCTCAACTCCGGCAAGGCCCAGCGCGGCGAGCCGGTCAGCTGCTTTCTGCTGCGCATCGAGGACAACATGGAGTCGATCGGGCGCTCGATCAACTCCGCGCTGCAGCTGTCTAAGCGGGGCGGCGGTGTGGCGTTGCTGCTGACCAACATCCGCGAGTACGGCGCGCCGATCAAGAACATCGAGAACCAGAGCTCCGGGGTGATCCCGATCATGAAGCTGCTGGAGGACTCGTTTTCCTACGCCAACCAGCTGGGGGCGCGGCAGGGAGCCGGTGCGGTGTACCTGCACGCCCACCACCCCGACATCTACCGTTTCTTGGACACCAAGCGGGAGAACGCCGACGAGAAGATCCGGATCAAGACACTCAGCCTCGGCGTGGTGATCCCCGACATCACCTTCGAGCTGGCCCGCAAGAACGAGGACATGTACCTGTTCTCGCCGTACGACGTGGAGCGGGTCTACGGGGTGCCGTTCGCCGACATCAACGTCACCGAGAAGTACTACGAGATGGTCGACGACTCGCGTATCCACAAGCACAAGATCAAGGCGCGCGAGTTCTTCCAGACGGTCGCCGAGCTGCAGTTCGAGTCCGGGTACCCGTACATCATGTTCGAAGACACCGTCAACCGGGCCAACCCGATCGACGGCAAGATCACCCACTCCAACCTGTGCTCGGAGATCCTGCAGGTCTCCACGCCGTCGCTGTTCAACGAGGACCTGTCCTACGCCAAGGTGGGCAAGGACATCTCGTGCAACCTGGGCTCGCTGAACATCGCCAAGACGATGGACTCACCGGATTTCGCGCAGTCCATCGAGGTGGCGATCCGGGCGCTGACCGCGGTCTCCGACCAGACCAACATCGCGTCGGTGCCCTCGATCGAGCAGGGCAACAACGAGTCCCACGCGATCGGGTTGGGTCAGATGAACCTGCACGGCTACCTGGCCCGGGAACGGATCTTCTACGGCTCCGAGGAAGGCGTCGACTTCACCAACATCTACTTCTACACGGTGCTCTACCACGCCCTGCGTGCGTCGAATCGCCTTGCGATCGAACGGGGTAGGCACTTCACCGGCTTCGAGCGCTCGACGTACGCCTCCGGCGAGTTCTTCGACAAGTACATCGAGGGCATCTGGGAGCCCAAGACCGACAAGGTGCGTCGGCTCTTCGCCGATGCCGGCATCCGCATCCCGGATCAGAACGACTGGCGGCGGTTGAAGGAATCGGTGGCCGCGCACGGCATCTACAACCAGAACCTGCAGGCCGTGCCGCCCACCGGGTCGATCTCCTACATCAACCACTCGACGTCGTCGATCCACCCGATCGTGTCGAAGGTCGAGATCCGCAAGGAAGGCAAGATCGGACGGGTCTACTACCCGGCGCCGTACATGACCAACGACAATCTGGAGTACTACCAGGACGCCTACGAGATCGGCTACGAGAAGATCATCGACACCTACGCCGCGGCGACCCAACACGTCGACCAGGGGCTCTCGCTGACGTTGTTCTTCAAGGACACCGCCACCACCCGCGACGTGAACAAGGCGCAGATCTACGCCTGGCGCAAGGGGATCAAGACCCTCTACTACATCCGGTTGCGTCAGATGGCGCTGGAGGGCACCGAGGTCGAGGGCTGCGTGTCCTGCATGCTCTAGCGATGTTCCAGACAAGGCGCCGGCCAGGGGGAACACCCCCTGGCCGGCGTTTTTGTTGGGGGCGCGGTTGCGGCGCCAACAACGACGCCGTCATCGGTGCCCTCAACGACGGAGCGCATTCGTCACCGAGCGACCAGCCGAGGACGCGCACCGGTGGGCCCGGACCCGTCGTGCCGAGCCGGGCTGTCAGGGTTGTGCGCCTTCGGCGGTCGTTCGGGCCAGGGCGGCGTCGTGTTCGGGGGTGCCGCCGGAGGCGCCGAGTCCGCCGATCAGTCGTCCGTCCTGGCCGAACAGTGAGGCGCCGCCGCAATTACATGCCCGGCTATCCGAACTGCCCCGGTTCTCGCTCACGGCCGAACGGGTCCGCACGGCACTGCTGGAAGGTCTTGCGGCCGGGCGACCCGACATCGACAACTATCCCGACGACTGGCGCTGAGCCCGCGCACGCTGCAACGCCAACGCCAAGCCGAAGGCGCGAGTGTCCAAGGCGTCTTGAGCCGCACCCGGGAAAGCCTTGCGCGCCACTACCGGAGCACCGGGCAGACCAGCATCGCGCAGATCGCCCTGCTGCTCGGCTGCCAGGACTCCAGCTCCTTCCACCGTGCTTACCGGGGATGGGCCGGCACCACATCCGCGGCTCAGCCGGCGGGTTTGCGGAACCGCTGAATACCCCACGCCAGATAGCCGTTGTCGGCGGCGTCCACCCAGTCTTTGAGCCCGACCAGCATCTTCTCCAGGTAGTCCGGTGAGGATTTCTGCTCCAGCTCCGCCCGACGGTTCTCGAGTTCCTCGCGCACCCGGTCGTAGTGGGTGCGCAGGTTGTGGACCAGATCGATCTGGTCCACCACCTCGAACCCGACCGCCAGCGCGGCCTCGCGGTAGAACCGCAGCGAGCCGAGGTCGGTCAGATTGAGGCGGTCATAGACCGGCTGCAGCACCCCGTCGGGAACGTCGTCGGCCTGCATCGGGTCGGTGAAGATCATCTCGCCGCCCGGTTTGAGCACCCGGAAGGCCTCCTCGAGCACCTTGCGCCGGTTCGGGGCGTGCAGGAGCGCATCCTGGGACCAGACCACGTCATAGGCGCCGTCCGGTTCCGGAATCTGGTCGAAGCTGCCGTGCCGAACCCGGATCCGGTCGTGGAGGCCGGCGCGGCGATTCTTGTACCGGTTGGTGTCGTTCTGGGCGTCGGAAATGTTCAGGCAGGTCACCGAACAGCCGGACTTCGCGGTCAGGCGTCGCGCCGCCCCACCGTAGCCGGCGCCCAGATCCAACACGCGGGTCCCGGCGTCGAGCGTCCCGAGCTGGTCGATCATGCGGTCGACCGTCGCCGCGCTGGCGGCGGTGATGTCGCCGGTGTCCTCATAGCAGCCGACGTGGATGTCCTCGCCGCCCCAGATCAGCGAGTAGAACCCGTGGGCGTCGTCGCTGTCGTAGTAGGCCTCGGTCTCCACCTGGCCGTTGGTCGCGCCCGCGGTGCCGCCACCGAGGTTCACCGACTTCTCCGCGATGTGGATGAAGAAATCCGGTTCGTTGTCCTGGTAGGTCTCCTGGAAATCGCCGTAGGTCCGCACCCGCTCGAACCCGGCTTCCCGCATCAGGCGGCGCACGTAGTTCTTCCGCAGCGGAAACATGTTCAGCGTGTATTGCGAACCGTCCGGGAACTCGTATTTGAAGCGGGCCAACCCGTCGTCGACATACTCCGGCTCGGCGGAAACCCGATCGCCGCAGTAATAGTATTTGTGCTTCGATTTGAAGCCGTGGTCCAACATCTCATCGTAGTTGCGCTGGTCGAGGATCAAAATTCCGTCGTGACGCAAGGCCGCGTAGAACTCGGCGAGGGCACGGCGGCGATCCTGCTCGGTGTGTAGGTGCGTGAAGGAGTTCCCCAAGCAGATGATGGCGTCGTACTTGCCGTGGATATTGCGGTTCAACTGACGCCAATCCGCCTGCACGGTCTTGAGGATCAGTCCCCGCTTCTGGGCATTGTCGAAGGCCTGGGCGAGCATGGCCGCCGAACCGTCGGCGCTGCAGACCTCGAAGCCCGCCTCGGTCAATCGCACGGAGTGAAACCCGGTGCCGGTGGCGACGTCGAGGACGCTCTCCTTGCCGCGGGCATGCAGCACATCGATGAAAAAGCGCCCCTCGGAGTGGGCCCGCGCGTCCCAGTCGATCAATTCGTCCCACTTCTCGACGAAACTCATGACGTATTCGCCACGGTAGAGATCGGTCTCGCGATCGGCTAATGGATCATCGCCGTAGTGCTGTTCGCGCGATCGCAAATCCACATTGTCCTGAACAATCGGTGTTCTCGACATCCAACCTCCCTCTCGCGTCTCCGTCGCACGGACCGGAGCAA
Source organism: Mycolicibacillus parakoreensis (assembly GCF_022370835.2). The sequence goes on along the minus strand of NZ_CP092365.1, from coordinate 2,736,758 downwards.
TCCGGTGTGTGCGGACCCCGCGCCCACCGTCGGCGGATCAGGGCGGAAACTTGTCCGGGCGACGCGCCCGTGGAGCGAAGGCCAGACACCCGCTAGAGTGGCTCGCTGCGTGCCGCACATGAAACGCGGCCCCTGGCGCCCACACGACACGTCGCTTTGTGCACCGGTAGCCAATTGTAGGTGCTCGGCGATCTCGGCGTGCCGACGCCGTGGTGTCCGGGGTCGCCGGCGGCCGTGCAGTCCCGGCTTGGAGGTGAGCACCGGGGCCTCTGGCCTGCGAGTTCTCTTCCCCGGAGCGCCGAGGTCTGCGTGGGGATGGCGGAAGTGTGCGACCGTATCCGCATGGGCGGTCACGGCGTCACCGGCGATCGGCGTTCGCAGCGCGAACGGATGCTCGCCGGCGATCTGTACCGCGCCGACGATCCGGAGCTCGAGGCCGGCTTGGCGCGTGCCGCGGTGCTGGCCGATCGCTTCCACCGCGAAACCCTCGCCGGTGACCCCGCTGCGGCGGGAACACTGGCCGACCTGGTGGGCAGCCTCGGGCCGGGCGTGACCGTACGCCCACCGTTGTTCGTCGACTACGGCATCAACCTCCACCTCGGCGCCGCCACGTTCGTGAACGTCAACCTGACCGCGTTGGACGCCGCACCCATTCACGTGGGCGCACATTGTCAGATCGGCCCGAACGTTCAGCTGCTCACGCCGCTGCACCCGATGGACCCGCAGACCCGCCGAGACAAGCTCGAGTCGGCCGAGCCGATCACCATCGGGGACAACGTGTGGCTCGCAGGGGGAGTGATCGTGTGCCCCGGGGTCACGATCGGCGACAACGCGGTGATCGGCGCGGGATCGGTGGTGACCCGCGACGTGCCGGCCGATGCGGTGGCGCTCGGGAGCCCCGCGCGTGTCCGCCGGTGATCGGTGGCGCCGACGACCCCGATCATCCGATCTGTGAACCCGCGCGGGCGCACCCGAGGAACAATTCGGTGAGGTCGTCGGCGAGCTGTTCCTGATCGACGTTCGCGACGTCGTCGAGAGCCTGCGAGACGATCTCGACGAATCCGCCCATGGCGAAACTGGCGGCGAGGGCCACCGCGCGCGAACTCGGACCGTTCTGGGCCTCGCCGGCGAGGGCGTGGAAGGACATCAACGTCGCGAAGCGTCGCACCTCGTCCTCGCGGCGGGCGCCGAGGACCGGTGAGCCCATGCTCACGGTGAACAGGACGCGGCCGCGGCGGGGGTCATCGAGGGCGAAGGCGACCATCTCCCTGAGCACGGCCCGGGCCCGCACCCGCGCTCGCCGCCGTCCGGTGCGCGCCAGTGCGGCCTGGGAACGTCGTTCGGCCTCGGCGATCAAGGTGTCATACAGCGCGTGCTGGAGTTCATCGAGATTGGCGAACGAATCGTAGAAGTAGCGCGGAGCGAGGCCCGACCGCGCGATCACCGAGGTCACCGAGAACGTCGCCGCGGTGCCGAGCAACTCCAGCGCCGCCTCGATCAGCTGATTGCGGCGGCGTGTGGCGCGTTCGACGGCGTTCTGCCCGGCATACACCCGGCCCGCTGCGACACCCATGACCCCATCTTGACACGACCCTTACCAGATGCCAGCATCTGGTAAGGGTCCTTTCCTGAAACCGATGTGGTCACTGTTCGGCGGCTGAGCGGCGACGGTGAACCGCCGTCGGCCCGCGCGGGTCATGAACGATGAAGGAGCACCATGGCGCACCAGGTGAACGCCGCGGGCGGCGGGCACGACGCCGTCGCGCCGCGGTCGGCGCCGCCGAAGCCCGCCGCCGATCCTCGCGGCCGCGACACCACGCCCACCGCGGCCGGGTTGCGCGCCGAGGAGCGCGCCGTTCTGCGTCGGCGGGCCGACGGGATCGGCGCACTCATCGGCGATACCGCGAACGTCTTTCTGCAGTTGGCCTGGCCGGAGATCGGATACGGCGTGGTCGAAAGCAGCGTCACCGGAGGCCAGGTGATGCGTCACCCGTTCAAGCGGGCCCGCACCACGCTGGCGTATCTGGGGATTGCGTTGGAGGGCACCCAGGAACAGATCGACCTGTACCGCCAGGCCGTCGGCACGTCGCACCGCCAGGTCCGCTCGGGCCCGGACTCGCCGGTCAAATACAACGCCTTCGACCGGGAGTTGCAGTTGTGGGTCGCCTCGTGCCTGTTCTACGGGTTCTGGGACATCTCGGTCCGCATGCACGGACCGATGACTCGCCACGACGAGGAAGTCCTGCTGCGCGCCTGCGCGCGCTTAGGGACGAGCCTGCAGGTGCCCCAGGACATGTGGCATCAATCGATGGCCGACTTCTGGCGGTACTGGGAGCGGTCGCTGCAGCGCGCCAGCATCGACGACACCATCGGCGCATACTTCCACGACCTGCTGAACCTGCGGATGCTGCCGTTCCCGCTGGACCGGCTGTTCGGCCCGGTGCACGCCTGGTTCAACACGGGCCTGACCCCGCCGGAGATCCGCCGGCAACTCGGTCTGCGGTGGACCGCCGCCGACGAGCGCCGCCACGATCGGGCGCTGCGGGCTCTCGGGGTGGTCTACCGTCGGCTGCCGCGAGTGCTTCGGATGTTCCCGCTCAATGCCGCGGCGTGGGCAACGTTGACCCTGCATCGATTCGGGCGCCCCATGGTGTGAGCGCCACGAGGTCAGTAGGTGTGGGCGGGGCCCTGAGCCTTCTTGTACAGCGCCTTGAGCATCCGGTCGCGAAACATCGCGCTGTCGATCAGCCGCACCCCGGCCTCGGCGATCCGCGGATAGCCCAACAGTTGGTGGAAGTAGCGGCCGCGGCGGTATTCCCGCCCCCAGGCGGCCTGCATCCGCTGGGCGTAGTTGGTGAAGTCGTCGGGCCCGGCGTTGGTCAGGGCGGCCACGGCGCACTCCCCGGCGGCCATGCCCGATTCCAGCGCCTTGGAGATGCCCGCCCCGCTGGCCGGTTTGCCCGCGCCCAGGGCGTCGCCGGCGAACAGCACCCCGGGCCGCCACGGCGGCCAGGCGGTGAAGCCCATCGGCAGCCGCCAGGCCCGCACCCCCTTGGCCTTCTTGAGCTCGTCGATCGCGGGCAGTTGCCAGTCGGCCGGCAGCGTGCCCAGGAACTCGCCCAAAAAGGCGGTGGCGTTGATGGACTGCCAGTTCTGGTAGCTGTTGACGTAGCCGAGCCCGATGTTGAACCGGCCCTCGCCCATCGGGAACACCCAGCCGTACCCGGGCAGCTGGTCGCCGCGGAACCGCAGCCGAAGATAGATGTCGAGGCTGTCGGAGTCCGGCCGGTTGGCCTGCATCTCGGCCCGGATCGCGATCGCGGAGTAGCCGTTGTAGGCCGAATCCAGTTTCAGCGCCCGCTTGATGGGGGAGTAGGCGCCGTCGGCGGCGATCACCGCATCGGCCGGCACCTGCTCGCCGCCCTTGAGCTGCACCCCGGCGACCCGGCCGGCGGCGTCGAAGATCGGCCCGGCCACCTCCGCGGACTCGCGCACCTCGGCGCCGGCGGCGGCGGCGTGGCGCAACAGCATGGTGTCGAGCACGGTGCGGCTGACGGTGTGGCCGTGGTCGGGCATGCCCGGGCGGCGCGGAAAGCTCAGCTCCCAGCGCGACGGACTGGAGACGGTGACCCGGTTGACCCGGTGGAAGCCGGCGACCTCCTCGGCCAGCCCCATCTTCTGCAGGTAGCTGACCGCGCGGGCGGTCAACCCGTCGCCGCAGGGCTTGTCGCGGGGGAACCGGGCCTTGTCCAACACCACCACCGAGGCCCCGGATTGCCGCGCCTGCCAGGCCGCGGCCGACCCGGCCGGGCCGCCGCCGACAATCGCGAGATCGAACTGTTTGCTCACCCGTGTTCAGCCCTTCGGTGGTGGATCGCCTCGCCCACGCTACCGACGTCGACGGGTCGGGGAGAAACCGGCCGGTGGCCGTGCACCGGCGGACGCGGCGCGCCGAGGGCCGGTCCGGGCAGGTCAACCGCCGTGCCGGGCGGGGTGGGCGAGTAGAGTGGCAAGCGTGCGCAGACCGCCCCGGCCCGCCGAGACCGCTCCGCCCGTCAAGGTCGACGCCCGGCGGGAGCGGTGGCGCGAGCATCGCAAGAAGGTGCGCGCCGAGATCGTCGACGCGGCGTTCCGGGCGATCGACCGCAAGGGTCCGGAGATCAGCGTGCGCGAGATCGCCGAGGAGGCCGGCACCGCGAAACCGAAGATCTACCGGCACTTCACCGACAAGGCCGACCTGTTCCAGGCGGTCAGCGAGCGGATGCGCGACATGCTGTGGGCCGCGATCTACCCGGCGATCGACCTCGCGACCGACTCCGCCGACGAGGTGATCCGCAAGGGCGTCGAACAATACGTCCGCCTGGTCGACGAGCACCCCAACGTGCTGCGGTTTTTGATCCTGGGCCGGTTCACCCAGCAGGCCGCGGCCACCCAGCGCGCCCTGCAGGAGGGCCGCGAGATCATGCTGGCCATCGCCGAACTGTTCAGCAACGAGCTGCGTGAACTGGAACTGGATCCCGACGTCGTCGAGTTGGCCGCGTTCACCACGTTCGGGTCGGTCGCCTCGGCCACCGACTGGTGGCTGGGGCCGCAGACCGTCAGCCCCCGGCGGATGGTGCAGGAGGCCTTCGTCGAGCATCTCAGCGTCATCCTGTCGGGCACGGTGACCAGCACCGCCGCGCTGCTCGGCGTCACCATCGACCCCGATCGGCCCATCCACGCCGCCGCACTGCGCCGGGCCGCCAGCTGAGCCGCGTTTCGGCCAGGGTGGCGAACCCACCCGTTGACACCTCCGGCGGCGGTGAGCAGACTGGCGGATAGGTATCCGGTACCGACGGTCCCATGAAGGGGGTGCGTCATGACGGTCACCGAGCAGCCCGCCGACCGGGCCGCGGGTGCCGATGCGGTGGTCAGAACCCGGGCACTGATCATCGGCTCGGGGTTCTCCGGGTTGGGGATGGGGATCGCGCTGCAGCGCCGCGGGATGGATTTTGTGATCCTGGAGAAGGCCGACGACATCGGCGGCACCTGGCGTGACAACACCTACCCCGGGTGCGCCTGCGACATCCCGTCGCATCTGTACTCGTATTCCTTTGAGCCCAAAGCCGATTGGCGCCACCTGTTCTCCTACCAGGAGGAGATCTTCGGCTACCTGGCCGGGGTCGCCGACAAATACGGGCTGCGCCGCTACGTGGTGTTCAACTCGCTGGTCGAGCGCGCGCACTGGGACGACCGGGAGTACCGCTGGCACGTCTTCACCGCCGACGGCCGCGAGTACGTCGCGCAGTTTTTGGTCTCGGCGGCCGGGGCGCTGCACATCCCGTCGATCCCCGACTTCGCCGGGCTCGACGATTTCCGCGCCGCCGGCGGGGCGGCGTTCCACTCCGCACAGTGGGACCACACCGTCGCGCTGGCCGGCCGGCGGGTCGCGGTGATCGGCACCGGAGCCAGCGCCATCCAGATCGTGCCCGAGATCGTCGACGACGTCACCGAACTGCAGCTCTACCAGCGCACCCCGCCGTGGGTGGTGATGCGCACCAACGAAGCGATCCCCCCGTGGCTGCGGCGTGTGCTGGCCACCGTGCCCGGCGCCCGGTGGGCGCTGCGCACCGGCATCTACTGGCTGCAGGAGGCGCTGGCGGTCGGGATGACCCGCTGGCCCGGCCTGCTGCGCATCGGCGAAGTCCTGGGCCGCTGGAACATCCGCCGCGGCGTCAAAGACCGTGCGCTGCGCCGCAAGCTCACCCCGCGCTACCGGCTGGGCTGCAAACGCATCCTCAACTCCTCGACCTACTATCCGGCGATCGCCGACCCCACCACCACGCTGATCACCGAGTCCATCGCGCGCTTCACGGCGTCGGGCATCGTCACCGCCGACGGGGTGGAACGCCCGGTGGACGTCGTCGTGTTCGCCACCGGGTTCCACGTCGCCGACTCCTACACGTTCGTGGCCATCAAGGGCGCCGGCGGTGAGGACCTGGTCGACCGGTGGCGCCGGGAGGGCATGGCCGCGCACCGCGGGGTCACCGTCGCCGGGGTGCCCAACCTGTTCTTCCTGCTCGGCCCCAACACCGGACTCGGGCACAACTCGATGGTGTTCATGATCGAGTCGCAGATCCACTACATCGAGGAGGCGATCGCGGCGGCCGACGCCGCCGGCGCCCAGGCGTTGGCCCCCACCCGTGCGGCGCAGGACCGGTTCAACGACGCGTTGCAGCGCCGGCTGGCCCGCTCGGTGTGGAACACCGGCGGCTGCAGCAGCTGGTACCTCGATGAGCACGGCCGCAACCCGGTGTTGTGGGGCGGCTACACCTGGCAGTACTGGGGCGCCACCCGGCGGCTGCGACCGGCCGAATACCAGTTCTTCGGGGTGGCCGGCGGCGCGTGACGATGCCGGATGCCCCGATCCGAGCCGGCGACACGACACGGCGACCACAACCGGTTGTGTTCACGCCCGTTGTCGCCCACAACGGGTAGTGTCTGAATCCTGGTTGTCCGTCTGCGAAGTGGGGTAGTGGTGAGTGGACAGGTGAAGCTGATCGACCGAGTTTCCGCGATCAACTGGAACCGGTTGCAAGACGACAAGGACCTCGAGGTCTGGGACCGGTTGACCGGGAACTTCTGGTTGCCGGAGAAGGTGCCGGTGTCCAACGACATTCAGGCCTGGGCCACGCTGACCGACCAGGAGAAGCAGGTCACGATGCGGGTGTTCACCGGGCTGACGCTACTGGACACCATCCAGGGCACGGTCGGGGCGGTCAGCCTCATCCCCGACGCGCTGACCCCGCACGAGGAGGCGGTCTACACCAACATCGCGTTCATGGAGTCGGTGCACGCCAAGAGCTACAGCCAGATCTTCTCCACCCTGTGCTCGACCGCCGAGATCGACGACGCGTTCCGTTGGTCGGAGGAGAACACCAACCTGCAGTGCAAAGCCGAGATCGTGCTGCGCTACTACCGCGGTGATGAGCCGCTGAAGCGCAAGGTGGCCTCCACGCTGCTGGAGAGCTTCCTGTTCTACTCCGGGTTCTACATGCCGATGTACTGGAGCAGCCGCGGCAAGCTGACCAACACCGCCGACGTGATCCGGCTGATCATCCGCGACGAGGCGGTGCACGGCTACTACATCGGCTACAAGTTCCAGCGCGGGCTGACGATGGTCGATGAGGCCAAGCGCCGGGAGCTCAAGGACTACACCTACGAGTTGCTCTTCGAGCTCTACGACAACGAGGTGGAGTACACCCAGGACCTCTACGACGACATCGGGTTGACCGAGGACGTCAAGAAGTTCCTGCGCTACAACGCCAACAAGGCCTTGATGAACCTCGGCTACGAGGCGCTGTTCCCGCGCGACGAGACCGACGTCAACCCGGCGATCCTCTCGGCGCTCTCCCCGAACGCCGACGAGAACCACGACTTCTTCTCCGGCTCGGGCAGCTCCTATGTGATCGGCAAGGCCGTCATCACCGAGGACGAGGACTGGGAGTTCTGAGCCGTCGGTCGCCGGGCCCGGGCGGTGACCGGGGCCCGGCGGCTAGATCGTCGCGGTGTCGATGACGAAGCGGTAGCGCACGTCGGAGGCCAGCACCCGCTCGTAGGCGGTGTTGACGTAGTCGGCGTCGATGATCTCGATCTCGGGGCGCACGTCGTGCTCGGCGCAGAAGTCGAGCATCTCCTGGGTTTCGGCGATCCCGCCGATCAGCGACCCCGACAGGCTGCGCCGCATCCCGATCAACGGGAACGGCGGCACACTCATGGGCTTCTCGGGCATGCCCAACTCCACCAGGGTCCCGTCGCGGGTGAGCAGGTTCAAGTAGGCGCCCAGATCCAGGTTCGCCGAGACCGTGTTGAGGATGATGTCGAAGCGGTTGCGCAGCGTGCGGAACGTGTCCGGGTCGGAGGTGGCGTAGTAGTGGCCGGCGCCCAGGCGCAGGCCGTCCTCCATCTTCTTCAGCGACTGCGACAACACGGTGACCTCCGCGCCCATCGCGGCGGCCAGTTTGACCCCGACGTGGCCCAGCCCGCCGAGGCCGACGATCGCGATCTGCTTGCCGGGGCCGGCCTGCCAGTGTCGCAGCGGGGAGAACAGCGTGATCCCGGCGCACAGCAGCGGGGCGGCGGCGTCCAGCGGGATCTCCTCGGGGATGCGCAGCACGTAGTTCTCGTCGACGACGATGGCCTGGCTGTAGCCGCCCTGGGTGGGCGCGCCGTCGCGGCCGATCGAGTCATAAGTGCCGACCATGCCGCCGCCGGTGCAGTACTGCTCGAGCCCGGCCAGGCAGTTCGGGCACTCCCGGCACGAGTCGATGAAGCAGCCCACCCCGACCCGGTCGCCGACCCGGTGCTTGGTGACGTCGGACCCGACGGCGGTGACCACCCCGGCGATCTCGTGGCCGGGCACCAGCGGATACTGCGGTGTGCCCCACTCACCCTTGACGGTGTGGATGTCGGAGTGGCAGACGCCGGCGAACTTGATGTCGATGGCCACGTCGTGCGGGCCGGGCGCGCGGCGGGTGATGGTGGTCTTGATCAGCGGCTCGGTCGCCGCGGTGGCCGCGTAGGCGGAAACGGTTGTGCTCATGTCGGCACCCCTCTGTCGGTCGTCTGTCGGTCCTGTGTCGGTCTCGGTTGCATGATCCTCACGGCGCAGAGCGGTTCGATCCCCGGTTCCCGCCGGCCGCGCCGGCGGCCCCGCGCCCTCGTTGTATAGCTTAGCGAAGTTAAATTTCACCCCGGGCGAGCCAGTCGGGAGGCCGCGCCGCGTCGCGTCTCCCACCGTAGGGGCACCGGCGCGCGCTGCGTCGGCGGCGAACGCTCCGGTGCGGTCGGTCCGTCCCGCTATCGTCGCGTCATGAGCCCCCGACCCCCGGTGACGCGCCTGGTCCTCTACAAACACGGCGTGGCGTTTGTCGGCCGCCGTGGACCGATCGACGGTGACTTCACCCTGACGGTTCGTCGCGACGACATGAAGGACGTGCTCAAGTCGCTGTTCGTCGACGTCGGCGCCCGCGACTCGGCGGACCCGGCGCTCCTGGGCGCGGTGACCTTCGACACCCCGGCCGACGCGCACGAGGAGGCCGCCGCCCGCGACCTGCCGGGGCATCCCGGTGCCGCCCTGGTCGGGCTGCTCGACGGTCTGCGCGGACGCAGCGTCGAGCTGGACTGCGGGGATCGCCGCCGGCGCGGTGCGGTGATCGGCGTGGACGACGCCGGCGACGGCCGCCGCCAGCTGGTGCTGCGCACCGACGCCGACGAGATCAGCCTGGTCGATCTCGCCGCGGTGGAGCGGCTGACCGTCGTGGAGGCGCCGTCGCGCGACGATCTGTCCTACCGCGTGGAGAAGCTGCGCGGCGCCACCGGCGGGCAGCACCGCGAGGTGACCGTGGCGGTGCGGGGGCGCGCCGAGGACGCCCGGGTCTCCTACCTCGTCGCCGCCCCGATATGGCGGGTCTCCTACCGGCTGATCCGCGACGCGAGCTCGCTGACCGTCGTCGCGATGGGCATCATCCACAACCCGCTCGACGAGGACCTCACCGAGGTCGAGGTGACCTTGACCACCGGTCAGCCGCTCTCGTTCGACGTCGACCTGTACTCCGCGCGCCGGGTCCGGCGCACGGTGCGCGAGGAGCGCGACCGGGTGGCCGCCCCGCAGGGGGCCCGCGCGATGGTCAGCGCGGCGATGCGAAGCGCCGGACCCGGGGACGCCGAGAGCGCCGCGGGCTACGCCGCGGCCGCCGCCGACGTCGACACCGACGAGCGCGGCGAGTATTTCCACTACCGGCTGGCCACCCCGGTGTCGCTGAAACGCGGCGGTGCGGCGACCGTGCCGCTGGCGGTGGCGCCGGTGGCCGATGTGCGCCGGGAGCTGGTGTGGCGCCCCGGCGGGGGCCCCGCCCCCGAGGTCGTCCTGGCCTTCACCAACACCACCGGCGTGGTGCTCGAAGAGGGGCCGGCGGTCGTCTACGAGCAGGGCGGCTACGCCGGGGAGGCCATGGTGGAGTTCACCGCCCGCGGCGCGGCGCTGCGCTGCGCATTCGCCAAGGATCTCGCCGTGCGCTGCGAGACGACCCCGACGTGGCACACGGTCACCACCCGGGTGCGGCTGGCCACCGAGGCGGTCGTCGAGGAGCAGCGCGTGGAGTGCCGCCATCGGTTGCGGGCCGACAGCCAACACGACGACCCGGTCGAGGTGGTCTTCGAGCTGCCCCGCACCGACGGGCACCGCTTCGTCGGCGGCGCGCAGGCCCGCGACGGCGGCGCCGACGCCCGGTGGCAGCGCTTCGCGGTCACCGTGCCCGGCGGGCGCAGCGTGACCGCCGAGGTGGTCGAGACCTGGCCGGTCTACACCGAGGTCGACTACGAGGACCTCGCGCCGGGCCGGTTGGAGTCCTGGCTGGCCGGGCGCGCGCTGGACGCCGAGACCGTGGCGGCGCTCTCCGGGGTGTTGGCGCACTGGGAGCGGGCCACCCGCCTCGACGGGCGGCACGAGCGCGCCGTGAGCGCGCGCGCCGAGCTGTATGACGCGCAGAGTCGCCTCACCGAGCAGCTGCAGGTGCTCGGCACCGACGACGAGGAGGGCAGGTTGCGGGCGCGTCAGGTCGCCGAACTCGCGGCGCTGCAGGACCGCGTCGGCGACCTCGACGCCGAGGTCGACCGGCTGCGCGCCGACGCGGCTGCCGCGCGATCGGCCGCCGCGGCCGAGCTGCACCGGTTGGTCAGTTGATCGGCGCGTTGACCCACTGCAGGTCGTCGAGGACCCCGTAGGCCGCGACCAGGCCCTGGCCGCGCTGCCACACCTCGTTGTTGACCACGAACACCCGGTCGTCGCGGGTGGCCGACAGGGCCCGCCAGGCCGGGCTGTCGAACACCGCCGGCGCACGATCCTTGGCGGCCGGGGAGTCGAACGACACGTAGACGACGTCGGCGTCGGCCACCGACAGGTCGGCGTCGCCGTCCAGCGCGTCGGCGTCCGCGGCGATCTCCACAAACGGTGTGTCGGTGAACCGCTGCGCCGGCGGACGATCCAACCCGGCGGCCTTGAACACGCTGGCCGGGAAGTTCACCGCCCCGTAGACGCGCACCGTGTCCTCGGTGAGCTGCACGATCGAGCCCTGGTAGTGGGCGGTGTCGGCAGCGGCGCCGCGGCGGGCGGCCTCCTCGGAGAACCGGTCGAGCAACGCGTCGGCGGTCTGGCCGCGCCCGGTCGCCGCGGCCACCGCGCGCAGTGCGGCCTGCCAGCGCGCCCCCGGCGCCTCGGTGAACACCGTCGGCGCGATCGCGGCCAATTCGCCGTAGACCTGCGGTGTCGGCTGCGCCGACCCGAGGATCAGCTCCGGGTCCGCGGCCTCGATCGCGGCCACGTCCGGGGTGTCGCGGGGGCCGACACCGGCAGCGTCGTGCACCACGGTGCCCAGATAGGAGGGCGCGGGCAGACCGACGCCGACCAGCCGCGACTGCAGCCCCAGCGCGCACAACGCGTCGAGGTGGTCGGTGGCCAGCGCCACGATGCGGTGCGGGTCGGCCGGCACCTCCACGGTCTGCGGGTCGACGCCCTCGGCGTTGGCGACCGCGCGCGGCGACGGGCCCGGATCGGCCGGCGCCGGCTCGGCGGCGCAGGACTCGTCGGGACGGCGCTGGTTGCCCAGCACCCCGGCCCCGGCGATCGTGGTGGTGCTGGTGATCACCGACTCGGTGGGCGCGGCGGTGTCCTCGCTGGTGCAGCCGGCACCGAACACCACGGCCAGCCCGGTCACCATCGCGGTGGTCGACGCCACGACGCCCGGCGGTACACCGCTGCTCAGCACGTGGTTGACGGTAACATCGGGGTGTCGCAAAATTGTGCACGGCATCATTACGACAGTTTGTAGGACCGGGGCGGACGACGTCTGCGCGGAGCGCTACGATCACTGCAGTAATCCAGGGATGCCGGGACGAACCGTTGGAGGAACCTTGACAGCCGAAGCCCCCCCGCGCGGAGAATTAGAGGCCAGTCGCCCCTACCCGCCGCGCACGGGACCCAAGGGTGCCCTGCTGTACAAGCTGATCACCACCACCGATCACAAGCTGATCGGGATCATGTACGTGGTCACCTGTATGGCGATGTTCGCCATCGCCGGTGTGCTGGCGCTGTTCATCCGCGCCGAGCTCGCCGCGCCGGGGCTGCAGTTCCTCTCCAACGAACAGTTCAACCAGCTGTTCACCATGCACGGCACGATCATGCTGCTGTTCTATGCGACGCCGATCGTGTTCGGGTTCGCCAACCTGGTGCTGCCGTTGCAGATCGGCGCCCCCGACGTGGCGTTCCCGCGGCTCAACGCGCTGAGCTACTGGCTGTTCCTGTTCGGCACGCTGATCGCCCTCGGCGGGTTCCTCACCCCCGGCGGCGCCGCCGACTTCGGCTGGACCGCCTACACGCCGCTCTCCGACGCGGTGCACACCCCGGGCGCCGGTGCGGACCTGTGGATCACCGGGCTGGCGGTGGCCGGGCTGGGCACCATCCTCGGTGGGGTCAACATGATCACCACCGTGGTGTGCATGCGCGCGCCGGGCATGACCATGTTCCGGATGCCGGTGTTCACCTGGAACATCCTGGTCACCTCGCTGATGGTGCTGATCATCTTCCCGTTGTTGACCGCCGCGCTGCTCGGGCTGGCCTACGACCGTCACCTCGGCGGGCACATCTACGACCCGGCCAACGGCGGGGTCCTGCTCTACCAGCACCTGTTCTGGTTCTTCGGCCACCCCGAGGTCTACGTCATCGCGCTGCCGTTCTTCGGCATCGTCAGCGAGGTCATCCCGGTGTTCAGCCGCAAACCGATCTTCGGCTACACCACGCTGATCTTCGCGACGATGGCGATCGCGGCGCTGTCCACCGCGGTGTGGGCGCACCACATGTTCGCCACCGGCGCGGTGCTGCTGCCGTTCTTCTCGTTCATGACGTTCACGATCGCGGTGCCGACCGGGATCAAGTTCTTCAACTGGATCGGCACCATGTGGAAGGGTCAGATCACCTTCGAGACCCCGATGCTGTTCTCGGTCGGTTTCGTGGTGACGTTCCTGGCCGGCGGACTCACCGGGGTGATGCTGGCCAGCCCGCCGATCGACTTCCACGTCACCGACACCTACTTCCTGGTGGCGCACTTCCACTACGTGCTGTTCGGCACGATCGTGTTCGCCACGTTCGCCGGGATCTACTTCTGGTTCCCCAAGATGACCGGGCGGCTGCTCGATGAGCGGCTGGGCAAGCTGCACTTCTGGTTGACCTTCATCGGGTTCCACACCGCGTTTTTGGTGCAGCACTGGCTGGGCAACGAGGGCATGCCGCGCCGCTACGCCGACTACCTCGACACCGACGGCTTCCAGCCGCTGAACATCGTCTCGACGATCGGGGCGTTCATCCTGGGCGCCTCGCTGATCGTGTTCACCTGGAACTCGTTCAAGAGTTGGCGCTACGGCGAGGTCGTCACCGTCGACGACCCGTGGGGCTACGGCAACTCGCTGGAGTGGGCGACCAGTTGCCCGCCGCCGCGGCACAACTTCACCGAGCTGCCGCGGATCCGCTCCGAGCGCCCGGCCTTCGAGCTGCACTACCCGCACATGGTCGAGCGGATGCGGGCCGAGGCGCACATCGGCCGCAAGCACCCCGAAGAGGCCGTCGCGGCGTCGCCGTCGACCTAACCCTTTCGGGGGGCTGCGGGTGAATACCCCCAAGATGTCGGTGCTGATCACCGTCACCGGGGTCGATCGACCGGGCGTCACCTCGGCGCTGTTCGAGGTGCTCGGACGCCACCAGGTCGCCCTGCTCAACGTCGAACAGGTGGTGATCCGGGGCCGGCTGATCCTCGGTGTGCTGGTGTCGGCGGCACCGCAGGTGGCGCGCGGCACCGCGCTGGCCGCGCAGCTGCGGGCCGCGATCGGGGCACTCGGTCTCGAGGTCACCATCGAGCACAGCGACGACCAGCCGATCATCCACGAGCCGTCCACCCACAAGATCGTGGTGCTGGGCCGTCCGGTCACCGCCGCGACGTTCGGGGCGCTCGCCCACGACGTCGCCGAACTCGGCGTCAACATCGACACCATCCGGGGGATCTCGGACTATCCGGTCACCGGGTTGGAGCTGCGGGTCACGGTGCCCACCGAGGTCGGTGGGCAGCTGCAGAGCGTGTTGGCCCGCGCCGCCGCCGACGAGCACCTCGACGTGGCGTTTTCCGACAGCAGCCTCTCCGGGCGCACCAAACGGCTCATCGTCTTCGACGTCGACTCCACGCTGATCCAGGGCGAGGTCATCGAGATGCTCGCCGCCCACGTCGGCACCGAGGCGGAGGTCGGCGCGATCACCGAGGCGGCGATGCGCGGCGAACTGGACTTCGCCGAGTCGCTGCACCGGCGGGTCGCCACCCTGGCGGGCCTGCCCGCTGCGGTGCTCGACGACGTCGCCGACCAGTTGGTGCTCACCCCGGGGGCGCGCACCACGCTGCGCACCCTGCGCCGGCTCGGCTACTTCTGCGGGGTCGTCTCCGGCGGGTTCCGGCAGGTCATCGATCCGTTGGCGCACGAGCTGGCGTTGGACTACGTGGCCGCCAACACCCTGGAGATCGTCGACGGGGTGCTGACCGGGAGGCTGGTGGGCCCGATCGTCGACCGGCCCGGCAAGGCCCGTGCGCTGCGCGATTTCGCCCGCGACGTCGGGGTGCCGATGAGCCAGACGGTCGCCGTCGGCGACGGCGCCAACGACATCGACATGCTCGCCGCCGCCGGGCTCGGGGTGGCGTTCAACGCCAAACCGGCGCTGCGGGAGGTCGCCGACGCCGCGCTGAGCTACCCCTACCTGGACACGGTGCTGTTCATCCTCGGGGTGACCCGCGGTGAGATCGAGGCCGCCGATGCCGTCGACGGAACCGCCCGTCGCGTGGAGATCCCGGCCGACTAGTGCCCGAGTAGTGGCCCGTGGCCGAGTGGTGGCTGAGATCGACGCCTGAGCGGACACACGGCCCGAAAATAGCGGGAGTATGTCCGCTCAGGTGTCGATCCCAGTACGCATCCGGCAAACAAGGGCGGTTCGGCGCGGGTGGCCGGGGTGACCCCGCAGCCTGCGGGCCAACCCGGTACGGCACGATGGTTGCGTGCCTGAAACCGAAGCCGACGCAGTCGACCCCGACCTGCTGCTCGACTTCGCGGCGGTCTCGTTGCAACGCGGCGGACACACCCTGGTCGGGCCCCTGGACTGGTCGGTCGAGCTGGACGAGCGTTGGGTGGTCGTCGGCCCCAACGGGGCGGGCAAAACCTCGTTGCTGCGGATCGCGGCGGCCACCGAGCATCCCAGCACCGGGGTCGCCCATGTGCTGGGCGAACGCCTCGGCCGGGTCGACGTCACCGAACTGCGCGCCCGGGTGGGGCTGAGCTCCTCGGCGTTGGCCCAGCGCATCCCCGACGACGAGGTGGTGCGCGACCTGGTCGTCTCCGCCGGCTACGCGGTGCTGGGCCGGTGGCGGGAGCGCTACGACGAGGTCGACTACCACCGGGCGATCGACCTGCTGGAGAGCCTGGGGGCCGAACACCTCGCCGATCGGCGCCACGGCACGCTCTCGGAGGGGGAGCGCAAGCGGGTGCTGATCGCTCGCGCGCTGATGACCGACCCGGAGTTGTTGCTGCTCGACGAGCCGGCGGCCGGGCTGGACCTCGGCGGGCGTGAGGAGCTGGTGGCGCGGCTGGCCGATCTGGCCGCCGACCCCGACGCGCCGGCGCTGGTGCTGGTCACCCACCACGTGGAGGAGATCCCGCCGGGGTTCAGCCATGCCCTGCTGCTCTCGGAGGGCACGGTGGTCGCATCGGGGCTGTTGACCGACGTGCTGACCGCGGAGAACCTGTCGGCGGCGTTCGGGCAGTCGATCAGTCTCGATGTCATCGACGGGCGCTATTTCGCCCGCCGCACCCGCAGCCGCGCTGCCCACCGGAGGTTTTGATGACTCCGTTGACACCGCGACCGGCCGCCACCGTGATGTTGATCCGCGACGACCCCGCGGGCCGCGCGGGTCTCGACGTGTTTTTGATGCGGCGCGCCGCCAGCATGCATTTCGCGCCACGGGTGATGGTCTTCCCCGGCGGTGGAGTCGACAAGCGGGACCGCACCGCCGAAATCGCCTGGACCGGACCGAATTCCCAGTGGTGGGCGCAGCGGCTCGGCGTCGACGTCGGCTTGGCCGAGGCGCTGGTGTGCGCCGCGGCTCGTGAGACCTTCGAGGAGTCCGGGGTGTTGTTCGCCGGACCGGCCGTCGATCCCACCGCGATCGTCGCCGACCCGTCGGTCTACGGCGCGCAGCGGCGCGCGCTGGCCGACAACACCTTGTCGTTCGCGGAGTTCCTGCACGCCGAACAACTGGTGCTGCGCGCCGACCTGCTGCGCCCGTGGGCGAACTGGGTCACCCCCGAGGCCGAACGCACCCGCCGCTACGACACCTACTTTTTCGTCGGGGCGCTGCCGGAAGGCCAGCGCGCCGACGGGGAGAACACCGAATCGGACACCGCGGACTGGGTGAAACCCCAGTCGGCGATCGACGACTTCGCCGCCGGGGCCAACCTGTTGTTGCCGCCCACCTGGACCCAGCTGGATGCCCTGGCCGGCCGCACCGTCGACGAGGTTCTCGCCGTGGAGCGCACGATCACCCCCGTGCAGCCGGACCTGGCGATCGACGGCGACAACTGGCACTTCGAGTTCTTCGACTCCGAGCGCTATAACGCCGCGTTGGCCCAGCGGCCCGACGGACTGCCCCGAGGGTGGGGGCAGTGAGCGAATTCGTGCACCTGCGCACCACCGACGCCCACCCCGGGGTGGGCACGATCGCGCTCACCCGTCCGCCCACCAATGCGCTGACCCGCCAGGCCTACCGGGAGATCGCCGCGGCGGCCGGTCAGGCGGCCCGGCGCGCCGACGTGGCCGCGGTCGTCCTCTACGGTGGCCACGAAATCTTCAGTGCCGGTGACGATGTGCCCGAACTGCGAACCCTCAACGCCGAGGAGACGGCGGTGGCCACCGGGGTGCGTGCCGACGCCGCCGCTGCGGTCGCCGCGATCCCGAAACCGACCGTGGCCGCGCTCACCGGCTACGCCCTCGGTGGGGGGCTGAGCCTGGCGTTGGCCGCCGACTGGCGCATCGCCGGGGACAACGTCAAGTTCGGGGCGACCGAGATCCTCGCCGACCTGGTGCCCGACGCCGACGGGCTGGCCCGGTTGGCTCGCGCCGCCGGCGCCAGCCGCGCCAAGGAACTGGTGTACAGCGGGCGGTTCATCGACGCCGAGGAGGCGCTGAGTCTCGGGATCATCGACGACATCGTCGCCCCCGACGGCGTGTATGAGGCGGCGGTGCGCTGGGTCGGCCGGTTCGCCGAGGCGGCACCGCAGGCGCTGGCCGCGGCGAAGGCCGGCATCGACGCCGCCTTCTCCTAGCGTGATCGGATAGCAGCCGCCCGCGGCTGAGCGGGGTGAGCGCTGTCGGCGAAATCGAGCCCCGACCCTTGACCTGAGATTAGCCTTAGAGTAACTTGGGCACGCATTGCGATACGGGTCGACTCGTATTGGAAGGACCGGACCGGGAGGATCACTCCATGCAGGCGCTCGCCACCCGCCCCTGGGCCACCACCGCCGTCGCGCTGGCCGGTGCCGGCATGATCGCGGCCGGACCGGCGCTCGCCCCGCCGGTGTCGGTGTCGATCCCGGACATCTCGGCGCAGACCATCTCGGTGCAGTTGTTGAACGCCGCGGATGTGGTCATCGACTTCATCCGGCACGGCGAGTCGTTGGACAACGTGGCGAACCTGGTCGGGACGGTGCCGCCGGGCGCGGCGCTCACCGAGGCAGGCGTTGGCCAGGCGGAGCAGGTGGGTCAAGCCCTGTTCGATACCGGTGATTTCAACAGTGCGGGTCAGGTGTTCGCCTCGCAGTTCCTGCGTACCCAGCAGACCGCCTGGCCGCTGCTGAACGCGATCCTCGACGGCGAGGCGGGGGGCACCATCGCCGACCCGTCGGCGGCCTTCGGCGACGGTGGCGGGACCATCTTGTCCGGGCTCAACGAGATCAACGCCGGCCTCCTCGACAAGGGTTCGCTGCTGGGTTCTCTGATGCAGCCGCTCGGGCGGCTGAACGAGATCCTCTACATCCTGCCGCCGTTTCTGTGGACCCTCGGGCTCCCGATCACGCCGCAGTGGGGGTCGACGGTGAACTTCAACGGCGTGGTGTTCAACGACAACTTCTCCGGCGCGGTGGAGGCGATCTACGGCAGTCTCGTCGACCCCTCCGGAAGTCTCGTTGATCCCGAGGTCGGCAACGCCGCGGCGTTCTCCCACGCCGCGGCGATCATGGCGTGGACCCAGATGAACGTCGACAACCCCAACCCGCTGATGATGCTCACCGACCCGCTGAGCAACACCAGCCAGGTGGTGGTCAGCGGCAACCCCATCGACGGGTGGATGCTGGAGAGCTGGAACGGCGTCGAGGTGTTGCCCGCCAACCTGTGGCAGGACCTCTTCGTCAACACCCGCGAGCTGATGGTGGCCCCGCAGGCGGCGCTGACCCATCTGGCCGAGGCGGTGATCAGCCTCAACCCGGACAACATCGTCGGCGCCCTCCACAACGGCCTCACCGACGTCGCCCGGACCACGCTGGGCTACCCGGGCGCGATGATCGGCGACCTCGTCGACGCGTTCAAGGATCCGAGCCTGCACGAGTTCGGCCTGGATGCCCTCGGCGGGCTGTTCTCCGGCGGTGGGCTCGGCGATCTCCCCGGAATGCTCACCGGCCTGCTGCCCGCCGGACTCGGCGACATCGTGCCCGGCGATGTGGCCGCGGTGCTGCCCGCAGCCGCCGGGGGCCTGATGGATCTGCTTCCGGGCCAGCTGGCGGAGCTCATCGCCGCCGTGCTGGCCGGACTGGCCTTCTAGACCGGCAACGGCCGGGCCGTCGCCGCGAGATCCCCCCGTCTGCGCGCGGCCCGGCCGTTCCGCCACCGCCCGGGCGCGGCGCCGAGCCGCGCGGGTGGCGCCGGTTGCGGCGGTTTTCCCCCCACCTCGACCGGCCGTTAGGCTGACCCCACCATGACGACTACCGACCCGGCACCCAACCCACACGCCACCGCCGAGCAGGTGGCGGCCGCGCGCCACGACAGCAAACTCGCCCAGGTGCTCTACCACGACTGGGAAGCCGAGAGCTACGACGATAAGTGGTCGATCTCCTACGACCAGCGCTGCGTGGACTACGCCCGCGGCCGGTTCGACGCGATCGTGCCCGCCGACGAGGCGCGCCGCGATCTGCCCTACGACCGGGCCCTGGAGCTGGGCTGCGGCACCGGATTTTTCCTGCTGAACCTGATGCAGTCGGGGGTGGCGCGGCGCGGCAGCGTCACCGACCTGTCCCCGGGCATGGTCAAAGTCGCGGTCCGCAACGGGCAGGGACTCGGCCTCGACGTCGACGGTCGGGTCGCCGACGCCGAGGGCATCCCGTATGAGGACAACACCTTCGACCTGGTGGTCGGCCACGCCGTGCTGCACCACATCCCCGACGTCGAGTTGTCGCTGCGCGAGGTGCTGCGGGTGCTCAAACCCGGCGGTCGCTTCGTGTTCGCCGGGGAGCCCACCACCGTCGGCAACGGCTATGCGCGCGGGTTGTCGACGCTGACCTGGCGGGTCACCACCAACCTCACCCGGCTGCCCGGGTTGGGCGGTTGGCGGCGTCCGCAGACCGAGCTCGACGAATCGTCGCGTGCCGCCGCCCTGGAGGCGGTGGTCGACCTGCACACCTTCGACCCCGCCGACCTGGAGGCGATGGCTACCCGCGCGGGCGCGGCCGACGTCGCCACCGCCAGCGAGGAGTTCACCGCCGCCATGCTGGGCTGGCCGGTGCGCACGTTCGAGGCGGCGGTGCCGCCGGGCCGGCTCGGCTGGGGCTGGGCCCGCTTCGCGTTCACCAGCTGGATCGCGCTGAGCTGGGTCGACGCCACGGTGTGGCGCCGGATCGCGCCCAAGGGCTGGTTCTACAACGTGATGGTCACCGGGGTGAAGCCGTCCTGACCGACCGGTGATGACCGGCTACCCGTTCGACCGCGACGACGTCGCCTATCTGCGTTCGCCGGCCGGCCGGGCCGCGCTGGCCGAGACCACGCGCCGCGAGCTGAGCGCGGCTACCCGGCTGGCCGATGTGGCCGCGGTGCGCGCCGACCACGGTGGGCGCGCCGCCGCGCTGATCGAAACGGTGCTGCTGCGCCGCCGCGCCGCGGCGAAACTGGCCGAGCTGCCCGGCAGCGCCGAGTGGCTGTTCACCGACGAGGCGCTGCAGCAGGCCAGCGCCGCGGCGGTGGCCCGCCACCGCGCCGAGCGGCTCGCCGGGCGCGTCGTGCACGACGTCACCTGCTCGATCGGCACCGAATTGGCCGCGCTGCAGGCCACCGCGGCCGGGCTGCTCGGCAGTGACCTCGACCCGGTGCGCCTGGCCATGGCCGACCACAACCTGGCCGGCGCGCTGCCGCTGTGCCGGGCCGACGCGCTGCGGCCGGTCAGCGCGGCCCCGGTCATCGTCGCCGACCCGGCACGACGCTCCGGCGGGCGGCGCCGGTTCGACCCGCGCGACTACCGCCCGGCACTGGACGGGCTGCTGCAGACCTACCGCGACCGCGACCTGGTGGTCAAAGTCGCCCCCGGGATCGACTTCGCCGCGCTGGGGCGGCTGGGATTCCGCGGCGAGATCACGGTCACCTCCCTGTTCGGGTCGGTGCGGGAGGCCTGCCTGTGGTCGCCGGGGGTGGCCACCGTCGGGGTGCGGCGCCGTGCGGTCCTGCTCGACCGCGGCGAGGAGCTCACCGACGCCGACCCCGACGACTGCCCGGTCGGTGCGGCCGGGCGCTACCTCATCGACCCCGACGGCGCGGTGGTGCGCGCCGGGCTGGTCCGCCACTACGGCGCCCGCCACCACCTGTGGAAGCTCGACCCGGCCATCGCCTACCTGACCGGCGACACGGTGCCGGCCGGAACCCGCGGCTTCGAGGTGCTCGACCAGCTGCCCTATAAGGACAAGGCGCTGCGCGCGGCGCTGACCGCCCGCGACTGCGGGGCGGTGGAGATCCTGGTGCGCGGTGTCGACGTGGACCCCGACGCGCTGCGCCGACGGCTGCGCTCCGGGCTGCGGGGAAGCACGCCGCTGTCGGTGATCCTCACCCGCATCGGCGCCGGCGCGGCAGCCAAGGCCACCGCCTTCGTGTGCCGGGCGACCCGCGGGCCCGGGGGTCGCCCGGTAGGCTGAGCACCTTCACCGCCCCTGCTGATGGACTGGATCAGACCACCGATGATGCGCAGAGCCGTCACCGCTGTTTCACTCGGGATCGCCGCCTGGCTGGGGATACCGGCCGCCACCGCCGAGGTGTCATGCGCCGACCTCGGCGGGGTCGGCGACGCCGAGCAGCTCTGCCGCATCCAGACCACCACCGAGCAGTACCGGCTGAACCTGGTGTTTCCCACCGACTACGCCGACCAGGACGCCCTCACCGATTACGTGGTGCAAAACCGCGACGGGTTCATCAGTGTCGCGCAGATGCCCGGCCCCCGCGCGGTGCCCTACGAGATGGACGGCAGCACCGAACGCTACCGGTCGGGTGCGCCCCCGGGCGGCACCGAGAGCGTGGTGCTCAAGATCTACCAGGACGTCGGCGGCCCGCAGCCGTCGAACTGGTACAAGACCTTCAGCTACGACCTGGACCGCCACCGGCCGATCACCTTCGACACCCTGTTCGGCCCCGGCACCCGCAGCTCCGACGTGCTCGAGACGATCTTTCCGCTGGTGCAGCGCGACCTGGAGCGCCAGCTGGGCTGGCGGGCGGCGGTGCTGCCCGGCACCGGCACCGATGCGGCGCACTACCAGAACTTCGCGATCACCGACGACGAGCTGATCTTCTTCTTCGCGCCCGGCGAGCTGCTGCCGCTGGCGTCGGGGGCGACCTCGGCGCGGGTGGCGCGCTCGGCGATCCCGCCGCTGGCGCTGGGCTGAGCCGGCGCGCCCTGCCGACTACAGCGGCCCGGCCAGCGATTCCAACGCCAGGCCCCCCGCGCCCAGCCCGAGTTGGGCGATCAGACCCAGGATCGGGACGAGGAACGCGAGCCGCTTGCGCCGGCGTCGCATCACCGAGACCGTCACGGTGGTGGCCAACAACGCCGCCCCGCCCCAGAAGCCGAGGGCCAGCGCCCGGCCGAGCCAGGCCTCGTCACCGCATTCGACGTAGGCGCAGTTGTCCGTGCTCATCACCATCAACCCCAGCACCATCATCGTCATCGCGTAGAGCAGCAGCTGCGCCACCAGCAGCAGCACGGTGGCGACGAGGTCGGCGGTGCCGGCGCGGCGCGGGGCCGCGGCGACGGGATGGGCGCTCATGATCCGGTGGGGGCGAAGCTGTACACCTGCCCGGCGCTGGTGGCGGTGACCACGCTCCGGTCGGGCCCGACCGCCAGCCCCACCGGGAACCCGGAGGCCTCCGGCAGCGGATAGCTGTTGAGGGTGCGCCCGTCGCCGGGATCGAACACCAGCAGCGACAGCCCGGTCGGGCCCACCGAGGTGCCGTCGACGACCGTGTAGGCGACCGCGTGCCCGGCCAGGCCGGCGGTGGCCAGCGGCGTGACGTCGTCGCGGCGCCACAGCTGCTCGCCGTGGTCGTCGTCGTCGCGGATCGCCACCAGGTCGGTCTGCGGCCCGCCGCCGGCCACGATCACCCCGTCGGGGGAGACCGCCGGCGGGGTCTGGGCCGCAAACGTCAACGGCACCGACCACTTCGCGGAGCCGTCCTCGGCGTGCAGCGCCCACAGCCGCCGGTCGCGGCCGCTGACGTAGACGGTCTGGCCGTCGGCGGAGAACACCGGGGCCCCCAGCGCGCCGTCGCCGACCGCACTCGAGGTCCACTCCCGGGTGAACTGCGGGCTGCCCCCCGGCTGGTAGCGCAGGCCCACCAGGACGGGGGCGTCGGCGCCGGGTTCCCACAGGTTGAGCACCACCCGGTTGTGGACGGCGTCGAACGCCGGCGGTGCGGACACCGGGCACGCCGACCCGCCGCGGGCGCACTCGTCGAGCCCGCGGCGCGGATCGGTGGGCGCGACCCCGTCGACCAGGTCCAGCGAGGTGCCCACCACGCTGCCGCGGTGGGCGTCGAGCACCAGCACCTGCCCGAGATGGGTGACCACCAGCAACCGGCCCGGATCGAGCAGGCGCGGGGTGGTCGGCATCCCGATCACCGGCTGGCGCCAGCGGACCCACTGGGTGATGGGGAACGCCAGCATCTGGCCCGGTTCGCCCACATACAGATTGTCGAACTTGTCGAACAGCGCCCCGGCGAAGCCACCGCCCTGGGCCAGCCGCAGACACCAGCGCTGCCGCCCGGCGTTGTCGTCCTCCCACTGCATCAGCGAGCAGCCGGCGTCGGTCTGGGCGTTGAGCGCCAGATACCCGGTCTCGCTGAGCGCCGGGCCGGCCGCGAGCTCACCTTTGACCGACCGGGTCCAGGCCAGGGTCAACGCCGTGGCCCCCGCGGTCTCGGTGTAGCTGCTGTTGGCCGCGTCGGCGTACGGCGCCGGCCAGCCCACCGACGCCACCGGCTCCACCCAGGAGTCGGTGTTGGTGCAGCCGGCCAGCGTCATCGCCAGCACGGCCGCTATCGCAAGGCACCGACGCAGCATCAGGTGAGCGTATCGGGTCGTCGCGAACCGCTCGCGTAGGCTTTCCGGTCATGACCACCATGTGGGGCGCCCCCATCCACAAACGTTGGCGGGGTTCTCGGTTGCGCGATCCACGGCAGGCCCGGTTTCTCACCCGGGCCTCGCTGAAGTGGGTGCTGGCCAACCGGGCCTACACCCCGTGGTATCTCATCCGGTACTGGCGGCTGGCCAGATTCAAGCTGACCAACCCGCACATCATCACCCGCGGCATGGTGTTCCTGGGCAAGGACGTGGAGATCCAGGCCACCCCCGAGCTCGCCCAGCTGGAGCTCGGGCGCTGGGTGCACATCGGTGACAAGAACACCATCCGGGCCCACGAGGGGTCCCTGCGGTTCGGCGACAAGGTGGTGCTCGGCCGCGACAACGTGATCAACGCCTACCTCGACATCGAACTCGGTGATTCAGTGCTGATGGCCGACTGGTGCTACATCGTCGATTTCGACCACAAGATGGACGACATCAGGCTGCCGATCAAAGACCAGGGCATCGTCAAGAGCCCGGTGCGGATCGGCCCGGACACCTGGGTGGCGGCCAAGGTGACCGTGCAGCGCGGCTCCACGATCGGGCGGGGCTGCGTGCTCGGTTCGCACGCGGTCGTGCGCGGCGACGTGCCGGACTTCTCGATCGCGGTCGGGGCTCCGGCCAGGGTCGTCAAGAACCGCCAGGACCTGTGGGAGGCCGGCGCGGCCGAACGCGCCGAACTCGCCGAGGCCCTCGCCGACATCGAACGCAAGAAGACCGCCGGCTGAGCGCACCGCGGTGCGAGCGAAGGACGAAATCCGCGCTGCCGGTACGGATTCGATACCGGCGCGGCGACCGGCTACACTGCGCTGTTGACGACCGCCGTTGGACGCGTCGAGGGACGACACCGACCCCCGCGCCGACGGACCATCGGCGACGCCGATCGGCGCCGACGTGCGCGATCGCCCCGCCCCCGCAGAAAGAGAGCCCACCGTGACCACCCTCACCCTGGTGATCGGCGCGATCCTCGTGCTCACCGGTGTCATCGCCTACATCGCCTCCTCGGCGGCCAGCGTCACCGCGCTCATCCCCGCCTTCGTCGGGATCGCGCTGCTGGTGGCCGGCCTGATCGCCCGCCGGCCGGCCGCGCACCGCCACGCCATCCACGCCGCGCTGGCGGTGGCGCTGCTCGGTGCGCTGGGCTCGTTGATGAACGTGGTCAAACTCGGTGACCTGATCGCCGGGACCGCCGCACGCCCGGGTGCGGTGATCACCAGCACCGTGATGTTCGTGCTGCTGGTCGGCTACGTGGTCATGGGGGTGCGCTCGTTCATCGCCGCCCGGCGCAGCGCCTAGCTGTGGCGCCTAGCTGTGCACGGCCCGGAGGCCGCGCCTACGCCCTGAGGCCGCGCCTACCGGTCGGGCAGGGCGTGCTCGACGATGGGGCGGCGCGGCTGTGGGGAGCGCACCCGCCGTTTGGCCGCCAGATACACTCCGGCGGTCTCGTCGGCCACGGTCTCCCAGTCGAAGTCGGTGGTGAGCCGCGCGCGGGCGGCCCGGGCGCGCTGCTGGGCACCGGCCGGGTCGGCGAGCACCGCGCAGACCGCGTCGGCGAGGCCGGCCGGATCCCGCGGCGGGCACGACACCCCGGTCACCCCGTCGGTGACCAGCTCACCGAGGCCGCCGACGTTGGCGGTCACCAGCGGGGTGCCCGCGGCGGCGGCCTCCAGTGCGGCCAGACCGAACGGCTCGTAATGGCTGGGCAGCACCGCCGCGTCGGCCCGGTGCAGCACCGCGAGCAACTCGTCGTGGTCGAGGCGTCCGACGAACCGGGTGGCCTTGACGACCCGGTTCTTGCGGGCCTGCTCGCGCAGCCAGTCGTGTTGGGTGCCCTCCCCGGCGACGGTCAACGTGGTGCCCGGGTGGGCGCGCCGGATGCGCGGCAGCGCCGCGATCGCCTCCTGAATACCCTTCTCGTACTCCAGCCGGCCCACATAGAGCAGCTCCGGTGCCCCGGCGTGCGCGCGGCGCACGGCGAACGGCCAGCGCTGCGCCTCGATCCCGTTGCGGATCACGGTGGTTTCGGCCAGCCCCGGGCCGAAGAGCTCGCTGATCTCCTCGCGCATCGACGCCGAACAGGTGATCAGACAATCCGATTCGTGGGCCAGCCAGGATTCCACCGCGTGGACCTGCCGGCTGATCGGCCCCGAGACCCAGCCCGAATGCCGGCCCGCCTCGGTGGCGTGGATCGTCGACACCAGCGGCACATCGTAGAACTCGGCCAGTGCGATCGCCGGGTGCGCCACCAGCCAGTCGTGGGCGTGCACCACATCGGGTCGCCAAACCTCGTCGCTGCCACGGGTTTTCACGGTCAACCCGGTGCGAACCATGGAGTGACCCATGGCCAGTGTCCAGGCCATCATGTCGGTACCGAAGCTGAACTCGTGCGGGTCCTGCGCGGCGGCGATGACCCGCACCCCTTGGCTGACCTCGTCGCTGGGCGGATGGCTGCACGGGTCGGTGCCGGTGGGTTGGCGCGCGAGCACCACCACCTCGTGGCCGGCGGCGACCAGCGCCACCGCCAGGTGGTGCACATGGCGGCCCAACCCGCCGACCACCACCGGCGGGTACTCCCAAGACACCATCAAGATCTTCATGGCCGCGGCAGCCTCCGGGCATCCAGGGCGCCGAACAACCCGTCGGCGCGGTTCCAACCGTCGGCCAACCGGGCGGCCACCTCACGGCGGCCGGAGGCCAGCGCGTCGGCGATCTCCCGGGTGGCGTGGGCATGCAGGTGGGCGCGGTAGCGCGCGTACTCGGCGGCGGAGTCCTTGCTGACCATGAACGGCCAGTCGCTGGAGACCGTCAGCAGCGCCTCGCGCAGGATCTGGTCGGCCACCCGGTCGCGCACCACCGGCCCGTCCAGCGAGGCGGCCGCCGCGGCGGGCGGCAGCGCCTTGTCGACGACGCTCAGCGCGGTGTCGACCACCTCGGCGTTGAGCGCCACCAGGTCGGCGACCTGCTCCCCGGACCACACCTGCCAGTTCTTGCCCGATCCCCAGGACCCGGCGGGCAGCTCAACCGGCGCGCCGACGAACCCGGCCGCCGCGGCGTCGGCGAGGGTGCCGACCCGCACCCCGGCCTCGGGCAGGGCGCGCAGCAGCCGTTCCAGCCAGACCGGACCCTCGTGCCACCAGTGCCCGAACAGCTCGGTGTCGAACGCGGCGACGACGTGGGCGGGACGTCCGAGGCGCTCGGTTTCGCTGTGCAACCGCCGACGCACCACCGCGACGAAGTCGGCGACATGGGCGTCGACGGCGGCGTCGGCGCGCACCGGATCGTAGGGGGCTTTGCGGTCCGGGGCGACGGTGCGCCCGGTGACCCGCGCCGGCTTCAACCCGGTGCGGTGGTCGAAGGTGTGGAAATCCCGGTATGCCGCGTGGCCGGGGTAGCCCGACTTCGGCGACCACACCCGGTAGCTGACGGTGAGATCCCGACCGAACGCCAGCACCCCGGAGTCGGTGACCGGGCGGCCCAGTGCGGTGTCGCCGTGCAGCGACGGGCCGTCGACCATGAAGTGCCCCACCCCGGCGGCGGCGTAGTCGTGCTCCATGCCCGGGGCGTAGGCGCATTCGGGCGCCCAGATCCCGCGCGGGGTGTGGGCCAGCCGGTGCGCGGTGTCGGCCAGGCCCTCGGCGAGGGCGAATTCCCGCAGCCGCGGGGCCAGCAGCGGCTGGAACGGGTGCGCCAGCGGTCCGCCGAGCAGCTCCACGGTGCCGGCGTCGAGCAGGGCGCGCAGCAGCGGGCTGGCGCCGTGGCGCCAGTGGGCGGCGAAATCGGCCTCGGCGGCCTCGGCCGCGGCGTGCTCGCGGCGCCCAAAGGCCCGCATCGCGTCGGGCTGGGAGGCCGGCGCCGGCGAGCCGGCCGGATCGCCCGGGCGCAGGCTGGCCGCCTCGGCCGCGCGCAGCCGCCAGTTGGCCAACCAGTGGCCCATGCCGGCCAGACAGTACGGGTCGTCGAGCTGGGCGGCGACCACCGGGGTGATGCCCAACGTCAGCAGGTTGCGCCGCCCCTCGGCGGCCAAGGTGCGCAGCACCCGCAGCACCGGCAGATAGCAGGCCGCCCACGACTGGTAGAGCCACTCCTCGCCGACCGGCCAGCGCCCGTGATGGGCCAGCCACGGCAGGTGGGTGTGCAACACCAGGGTGAACATGCCGGGGGCCGGCGCATGCGAATCGGTCACGGGCGCACCGCGATCGCGATCAGGTCCAGGCTCTCGTCGATGGGGTGGGCCGGGTCGGTGCCCGCCTCGATCATCGCGAAGTCGTCCACGCCGACCGCCGTGACATCGGCGAGCAGCGCGGCCGGCCAGGGGGCGTCGGCCACCGCCCGCGCGACCTGGGCGTCGATGATCGACCCGCCGTGGCGGGCGTCGAGGGCACGCAGTGCGGCGCCGTGGAACAGCCCGTTCATCGACTCCATCGTGAACCCGCCGTCGGTGAGCAGCGCGGTGAGCTCCGCGGCGTGCAGTTCGCGGGTGTGGAACGGGTTGATCGGGGTGTCGCGACCGGGGGAGAACGTGATCCGGTTGGGCGTGGAGATCAGCAGCAGCCCGCCGGGGCGCAGCACCCGTGCGCACTCGGCGATGAACCCGGGCTGATCCCACAGATGCTCGATCACCTGGAAGTTGACCACCACGTCGACCGCGGCGTCGGGCAGCGGCAGCGCGGCGAGGTTGCCGTGGCGGATCCCCACCCGCGGATAGCGGGTGCGCACGTGCGCCACCGTCGCGGCGTCGTAGTCGACGGCGACGACCTCCGCGGCGACCCCGGCGATCAGGTCGGCGCCGTAGCCCTCGCCGCACCCGGCCTCGAGCACCCGCCGTCCCGCACAGCGCGGGGCCAGCCGGTGGTAGACCACCTCGTGGCGGCGGAACCAGTAGTTCTCCTCGGCCAGGCCGGGGATGGTGCGTTCGCCGGTGAGAACCAACCCGGGGTCGGTCTGCGGTGCGGTGTGGAGGTGCGGGCCCTCGGCTGCGGATGCGCTCATTGCACAAGGGAGGTTATCGGTGAAGCACTCCGGTTGCGAATGGGTCGGCCCGGTTGTGGGGGAGACGCCGGTGATCACCGGTGGGCCACCGGTTATGGTAGACGAGCGAAACAGCCGAAGTTACTCATCGGTAACCTCAGTTTTGTTCCGTGACACATTTTGAGCTAAGTCCGGTGGCCGGCCGCCGCGGGACTCGTTCGAGGAGGACAGGCCAGACTTATGACGAACATCGTGGTCCTGATCAAACAGGTCCCAGACACATGGTCGGAGCGCAAGCTCTCCGAGGGTGACTTCACCCTCGACCGCGACGCCGCGGACGCGGTGCTCGACGAGATCAACGAGCGCGCCGTCGAAGAAGCCCTGCTGATCAAGGAGAAAGAGGGCGGGGAGTCCACCGTGACCGTGCTCACCGCCGGTCCCGAACGGGCCACCGAGGCGATCCGCAAGGCACTGTCGATGGGGGCGGACAAGGCGGTGCACCTCAAGGACGACGGCCTGCACGGCTCCGATGTGGTGCAGACCGCGTGGGCGCTGGCCAAGGCGCTGGGCACCATCGAGGGCACCGAACTGGTGATCGCCGGCAACGAGTCCACCGACGGCGTGGGCGGCGCGGTGCCGGCCATCATCGCCGAGTACCTGGGGCTGCCGCAGCTGACCCACGTGCGCAAGCTGACCGTCGACGGCGACACCGTCACCGCCGAGCGCGAGACCGACGAGGGCGTGTTCAACCTCGAGGCCACGCTGCCGGCCGTGGTCAGCGTCAACGAGAAGATCAACGAGCCGCGCTTCCCGTCCTTCAAGGGCATCATGGCCGCCAAGAAGAAGGAAGTCACCGCGCTCACCCTCGCCGAGATCGGCGTGGAGGCCGACGAGGTCGGTGTCGCCAACGCCGGGTCCACGGTGACCGCGTCGACGCCCAAGCCGCCCAAGACCGCCGGGGAGAAGATCGCCGACGAGGGCGAGGGGGGCACCAAGATCGCCGAGTACCTGGTCGCTCAGAAACTCATCTAGAGACCTCCGGACCGAGTTAGGGAAGAGACAACATGGCAGAAGTATTGGTGCTCGTGGAGCACGCCGAGGGCGCCCTGAAAAAGGTGACCTCCGAACTGATCACCGCCGCCCGCACGCTGGGCGAGCCGTCCGCGGTCGTCGTCGGCGCCCCCGGGACCGCCGACCCGCTGGTGGACGGGCTCAAGGCGGCCGGCGCCGCCAAGATCTATGTCGCCGAGTCCGAGGACGTCGACAACTACCTGGTCACCCCGGTCGTCGATGTGCTGGCGTCGCTGACCGAGTCGGCCGGCCCGGCCGCGGTGCTGCTGGCCGCATCCCCCGACGGCCGGGAGATCGCCGGTCGGCTGGCCGCGCGCATCGGGTCGGGTCTGCTCGTCGACGTCGTCGACGTCCAGGAGGGCGCCAAGGTGGTGCACTCGATCTTCGGCGGTGCGTTCACCGTGGAGGCGCAGGCCAACGGCGACACCCCGGTGATCACCGTGCGGGCCGGCTCGATCGACCCCGAGCCGGCCGACGGGGCCGGCGAGAAGGTCACCGTCGAGGTGCCCGAGCAGGCCGAGAACGCCACCAAGATCACCGCGCGGGAACCGGTCGTCGCCGGGGACCGTCCGGAGCTCACCGAGGCCACGACCGTGGTCGCCGGTGGCCGCGGGGTCGGCAGCGCCGACAAGTTCAGCGTGGTCGAGGAGCTGGCCGACTCGCTGGGGGCCGCGGTCGGCGCCTCGCGTGCGGCGGTCGACTCGGGCTACTACCCGGGGCAGTTCCAGATCGGTCAGACCGGCAAGACCGTCTCGCCGCAGCTCTACATCGCGCTGGGGATCTCCGGGGCGATTCAGCACCGCGCCGGGATGCAGACCTCCAAGACCATCGTGGTGGTCAACAAGGACGAGGAGGCGCCGATCTTCGAGATCGCCGACTACGGCATCGTCGGGGACCTGTTCAACGTCGCCCCGCAACTGGCCGAGGCGGTCAAGGCCCGCAAGGGCTGAGCGCCCACCCGCCCGACGCAGAAGCCCCCGCACGCCCGGCGTGTCGGGGGCTTTTGTGTCTGCCCGTGGGCCGGTCGGCCGACGTCGGTATTCTGGGCGGGTCATGGTGTATCTGGACCACGCCGCCACCACGCCGATGTATCCGGCGGCCATCGAGGCGATGACGGCCGCGCTCGGCACGGTCGGCAACGCGTCGTCGCTGCACACCACCGGCCGTGCCGCGCGCCGGGTGATGGAGGAGTCGCGGGAGAGCCTGGCGGCCGCGCTGTCGGCGCGGCCCTCGGAGGTGCTGTTCACCGCCGGCGGCACCGAGAGCGACAACCTGGCGATCAAGGGCCTGTACTGGGCGCGCCGAGCCGCCGATCCGCGCCGGCGGCGCATCGTGACCACCGCGGTGGAGCATCACGCCGTGCTCGACGCGGTCACCTGGCTGGTCGAGCACCAGGGCGCGCAGGTGAGCTGGCTGCCCACCGAGGCCGACGGCTCGGTGAGCCCGGCGGCGCTGCGCGCCGAGTTGGCCGGCAGCGACGATGTCGCGCTGGTCTCGGTGATGTGGGCCAACAACGAGGTCGGCACGGTGCTGGCGGTCGCCGCGATGGCCGAGGTCGCCGCCGAGTTCGGTGTGCCGATGCACAGCGACGCGGTGCAGGCCGTCGGCCAGCTGCCGGTCGCCTTCGACGACACCGCGCTGGCGGCGATGAGCGTGACCGCGCACAAGTTCGGCGGCCCCCCCGGGGTGGGGGCGTTGCTGCTGCGTCGGGACGTCTGCTGTGCGCCGCTGGTGCACGGCGGCGGACAGGAACGTGACATCCGTTCGGGCACACCGAATGTGGCCGGCGCGGTCGGGATGGCCACCGCGGCCGGCATCGCGGTGGACGCCGCGGAGGTCACCGGAGCGCGGCTGACAACACTGCGCGACCGGCTCATCGACGGGGTGCTCGGCAGCATCGAGGACACCGTGCTCAACGGGGCGCGGGATCGCCGCCTGCCCGGCAACGCTCATTTCACGTTCCGTGGCTGTGAAGGAGATTCTCTATTGATGTTGTTGGACGCCAACGGGATCGAATGTTCCACCGGTTCGGCGTGCACCGCCGGGGTGCCCCGGGCCTCCCACGTGCTCACCGCGATGGGCACCGACCCGGCCGGGGCGCGCGGTTCACTGCGGCTGTCGCTGGGCCACACCAGTGCCGACGCCGACGTCGACGCCGCGCTGGCGGTGCTGCCCACGGTGGTGGCCCGCGCCCGGCAGGCGGCGCTGGCCAGTGCGGGGCCGGGCCGATGAAGGTGCTCGCCGCGATGAGCGGCGGCGTGGATTCTTCGGTGGCCGCCGCGCGCATGGTCGACGCCGGTCACGACGTCGTCGGGGTGCACCTGGCGCTCTCCGCCGCCCCGGGCGCGCTGCGCAGCGGGGCGCGGGGCTGTTGTTCGAAGGAGGACGCCGACGACGCCCGCCGGGTCGCCGACGTGCTGGGCATCCCGTTTTACGTCTGGGACTTCGCCGAACGGTTCAAAGCCGACGTCATCGACGACTTCATCGACTCCTACGCCCGGGGTGAGACCCCCAACCCGTGTGTGCGCTGCAACGAGAAGATCAAGTTCTCGGCGTTGGCGGTGCGTGCCCTGGCGCTCGGGTTCGACGCGGTCGCCACCGGCCACTACGCCCGGCTCGCCGAGGGGCGGCTGCGGCGCGCCGTCGACGCCGACAAGGACCAGTCCTACGTGCTCGGGGTGCTCACCGCCGAGCAGCTGCGGCACGCCGCGTTCCCGGTCGGCGACACCGCGAAGCCGGCGATCCGCGCCGAGGCCGAGCGCCGCGGCCTGGCGGTGGCCGAGAAGCCGGACAGCCACGACATCTGCTTCATCCCGACCGGCGACACCCAGGCGTTTCTCGGCGCCAGCATCGGGGTGCGCCGCGGGGACGTCGTCGACGCCGACGGCACCGTGCTGGCCGGCCACGACGGCGTGCACGGGTTCACCATCGGTCAGCGCAAGGGACTGGGCATCGCCGGGCCCGGCGCCGACGGCAAACCGCGCTACGTGACCGCCATCGACGCCGCCACCGGCACGGTCACCGTCGGCTCGGTCGACGACCTCGACGTCCGCGAGCTGATCGGGCAGACACCGGTCTACACCCGCGGCGTGAGGTTCACCGCCCCGGTGCGTTGCGAGGTGCAGGTGCGCGCCCACGGCGAGACCGCGCCGGCGGTCGCCGAACCGGTGGGGCAACGCCTGGCGGTGCACCTGGAGCGCCCGCTGCGCGGGGTGGCCCGCGGGCAGACGCTGGTCTGCTACCGGCCCGACCCCGACGGCGACGAGGTGATCGCCTCGGCCACCATCGCCGACACGGCGTGACCGTGGGGGTGTTCGCCACCGCGACCGGGCTGGGGTCCTGGCCGGACCGGAACCCGCGGGCCGCCGCCGAGATCGTCGTCGGGGAGCTGGGCGCCCTGCCGCACCTGGTGGAGCTGCCCGCCCGCGGCGTGGGCGCCGATCTGATCGGTCGGGCGGCCGCGTTGCTGATCGACATCGCGCTGGACACCACCGTGCGCGGCTACCGGATGGGCGCCGGGGCCGGCGCGGTGACCCGCCGGGCGGCCGGCCTGCTGCGCGAGGATCTCGACGCGCTGGAGGAGGCCTTCGAAAACGCCGGGCTGCGCGGGACCGGCCACCCGGTCAAGGTGCAGGCCCCCGGCCCGATCACGCTCGCCGCCGAACTGGAGCTGCGCAACGGTCACCGGGCGGTGACCGATCCCGGTGCGGTGCGCGAGCTGGCCGCCTCACTGGCCGAAGGGGTCGGTGCCCACGTCGGCGCGTTGGCCCGCCGGCTCGACGCCCCGGTGGTGGTGCAGTTCGACGAGCCGGCGCTGCCGGCCGCACTGGCCGGACGGGTGCCCGGGGTGACCGCCCTGAGCCCGGTGGACCCCATCGATGAGGAGGTGGCGCTGCGGGCGCTCGACGGGTGCGTCGCGGCGGCCGGCGTCGAGGCGGCGCTGCACTGCTGCGCGCCGGGGGTGCCGTGGGCGTTGCTGCAGCGCAGCAGCATCGCCGCCGTCGCGGTCGACCCGGCGGTGCTGGGCCGCGCCGACGACGAGGGCATCGCGACGCTGCTGGAGGCCGGGCGCACCGTGCAGCTCGGCGTGGTGCCCGCGGTCGAGCCGGCCCGCCCGCCCGGTGTGGCCGAGCTGGCCGCCGTCGCCGCCGGACTCGTCGACCGGATCGGGTTGGCCCGGTCGATGCTGGCCGACCGGGTCGGCATCACCCCGGCGTGCGGGCTGGCCGGGGCCACCGCGAGTTGGGCGCGCACCGCGATCGCGCTGGCCGGTCGCACCGCGGCGGCGCTGGCCGAGGATCCCGAGGCGGTGCGCGGGGATAACCTGCACAGGTGAGTTCCCCCGAAGCCGACCCGGTACCGCCGGACGCGCGGCGCCGCTGGCAGGACCTCGCCGACGAGGTGCGCGACCATCAGTTCCGCTACTACATCCGCGACGCGCCGATCATCGCCGACGCCGAGTTCGACGTGTTGTTCACCGAGCTGGTCGCCCTCGAGCAGCAGTATCCGGAGCTGCGGACCCCGGACTCGCCGACCCAGCTGGTCGGCGGTGCCGGGTTCGCCACCGACTTCACCGCCGCCCCGCACCTGGAGCGGATGCTCAGCCTCGATGACGTGTTCAACACCGACGAGCTGTTGAGCTGGGACGCGCGGGTGCGCGCCGAGATCGGCGGGCCCACCCCGTATCTGTGCGAGCTGAAGATCGACGGGGTGGCGCTGGCGCTGGTCTACCGCGACGGGCAGCTGGACCGCGCGGCCACCCGCGGCGACGGGCGCACCGGGGAGGACGTGACGCTCAACGCGCGCACCCTCGACGATGTCCCGCAGCGGCTGACCCCCAGCGACGACTACCCGCTGCCGGCGGTGCTGGAGGTGCGCGGCGAGGTGTTCTTCCGTCTCGCCGATTTCGAAGTGCTCAACGCCGGGCTGGTCGCCGAGGGCCGGTCGCCGTTCGCCAACCCCCGCAACAGCGCGGCCGGCTCACTGCGGCAGAAGAACCCCGCGATCACCGCGCGCCGGCCGCTGCGGATGATCTGCCACGGCATCGGCCACACCGAGGGATTCCGCCCGGACACCCTGCACGAGGCCTACCTGGCGCTGCGGGCCTGGGGGCTGCCGGTCTCCGACCACACCGCCCGGGTGACCGACATGGGCGGGGTCACCGACCGCATCGCCTACTGGGGCGAGCACCGCCACGACGTCATCCACGAGATCGACGGCATCGTGGTCAAGGTCGACGACATCGCCGTGCAGCGCCGGCTGGGGGCGACCTCGCGCGCGCCGCGCTGGGCGGTGGCCTACAAATACCCGCCGGAAGAGGCCACCACGGCCCTGCTCGACATCCGGGTCAGCGTGGGGCGCACCGGCCGGGTCACCCCGTTCGCCTACATGAGCCCGGTCACCGTCGCCGGGTCCACCGTGGCGCTGGCGACCCTGCACAACGCCGCGGAGGTGCAGCGCAAGGGGGTGCTGATCGGCGACACCGTGGTGATCCGCAAGGCCGGCGACGTCATCCCCGAGGTGCTCGGTCCCCTGGTCGACGCGCGCGACGGCAGCGAACGGGCGTTCGTCATGCCCACCCACTGTCCCGAGTGCGGCACCGCGCTGGCGCCGGCCAAGGAGGGCGACGCCGACATCCGCTGCCCCAACTCCCGGTACTGCCCGGCGCAGTTGCGCGAGCGGGTGTTCCACGTCGCCGGGCGCGGCGCCTTCGACATCGAGGCCCTGGGCTACGAGGCGGCCACCGCGCTGCTGGAGGCGGAGGTGATCGCCGACGAGGGCGATCTGTTCACCCTGACCGCCGCGGATCTGCTGCGCACCGAACTGTTCACCACCAAGGCCGGGGAGCTGTCGGCCAACGGCGCCCGGCTGCTGGCGAACCTGGACAGCGCCAAGGACCAGCCGCTGTGGCGGGTGCTGGTGGCGCTGTCGATCCGCCACGTCGGCCCGACCGCGGCGCGCGCCCTGGCCACCGAGTTCGCCGACCTGGACCTCATCATGGCCGCCGACACCGACCGGCTGGCCGCCGTCGACGGGGTCGGCCCGACCATCGCCGCGGCGATCACCGACTGGTTCGCCGTGGAGTGGCACCGCGCGATCGTGGACAAATGGCGGGCGGCCGGGGTGCGGATGGTCGACCAGCGCGACACCAGCATCGCGCGCACCTGCGAGGGGCTCACGATCGTGGTCACCGGCGCGCTCAGCGGGTTCTCCCGCGACGAGGCCAAGGAGGCGATCGTGGCCCGCGGCGGCAAGGCCGCCGGCTCGGTGTCGAAGAAGACCTCCTATGTCGTCGCCGGCGACGCCCCGGGCTCCAAGTACGACAAGGCCGTCGAGTTGGGGGTGCCGATCCTCGACGAGGACGGGTTCGTCGCGCTGCTCGCCGACGGGCCCCCGGCACACTGACCGCCGCCGAAATCGCGTGCTCGGCCGCACCGGGGTCCGGTTAAACTGAGCCGGCGCTATGCGCAGCACACCCGGGGCCCGAGACCAGGGACCAGGGACCGAACCGAGGGGATGCGACACCGGCACCCCGCACAGCAAGGGGAGCCGCAATGACGATCGGGCCGGACGGCTACCAGGTGCCCAACCCGATGGGACACCCGCACCCGTCCCCGCAGCCCGAGGCCGCGCACTGGGAGCAGACCCAGATGGCGTACCCCCCGGCCCCCCCGGTCCCCCCGGGCGCACCGGTCCCCCCGGGGGCGCCGTGGCCGGGTGCGGCCGGGATGCCGGCGGGCACGCCCTACGGCGCGCCGCCGCAGCGCAGCCGCAAACCCCTGATCATCGGGCTCGTCATCGGCGGGGTGGTGCTGCTGGTGGTGCTGGCGATCGTGCTGGTGATGGCGCTCTCCGGCGGCGCCAAAAGCGCCACCGGCGGCGAGACGATGACCGGCTACCTCGAGGCGCTGGCCGCCGGTGACGCCGAGAAGGCGCTGTCCTACGGCGCCGACCAGCCCGGGTCCACGGAGTTCCTCACCGACGAGATCCTGGACAAACAGATCGCGAAGATGCCGATCACCGACATCACGATCCTCAACGACGACGCCAAGGACTTCGTCGGGATGGGCCGCGTGCACGTCTCGGCGAAATTCGGCGACAAGGTCTCCGACGAGACGATCAGCCTGAAAAAATCGGACAAGGAATGGAAACTCGACCAGGCGGCGATCAAGCTCGAGCCGTCGACCAGCACCAACAACGACGCCCAGAAGACGCTCACCCTGTTCGGCAAGGACATCGGTGACGCCACGTTCTACGTGTTCCCCGGCTGGCTGGACATCGGGAGCAGCAACCCCAACCTCACGGTCAGCTCCGACCCGTTGCTGCTCAACGGATTGAGCTACAGCTCGTTTTACAAACTCAACATCAACTTCGACGTGAGCGAGCAGGGCAACCGCGCGGTCAAGGACGGCATCAAGGCCGCGTTGGCGAAGTGCACCACGACCCGCAAGCTGGCGCCCACCGGCTGCCCGCAGCGCCTCAGCCGCAGCGAGGCCGCCGAGGACACCGTCAACTGGGGGGTGCCCGACCTCGCCCCGATCACGACCGACCTGTTCAGCGAGTACGACCTGACGCTGCGGTTCAGCGGCGACGTCGACTGGCCGCTGAGCGCGAAGAAACGGGACGGCAGCGACGTCAACGGCACCGTCTCCACCTACATCAGCGGCACCGCCGACCTGTCGACCAGCCCGCCGACGGTCACCCTGCGCTGAGCGGCGCGGCCGCTGCCGGCGCTCACCCCAGCAGAGTGGCGACGATGCCGGCCAGATAGCCCAGCCGGGCCACCTCGGAGGCCCGGAACGCCGGGCCGCCGGCGCGGCCCAGCACCACCGCGACCTCCGGGCGGCCCAGCGGCGCCGCGGCCAGGGCGGTGTCGAGCTCCTGCCAGACCGGCGGCACCCATCCGGCGGTGCCGTCGAGCGCGGTGGCCCGCGCCAACGGCAGCCACGGCAGCGCGCTGACCTCGGTCTCGGGCGCTCCGGGGCTGCCGGCCAGCCGCCGCGGCCCCTGCTCGGTGAGGCGCACCACCGCGCACCATCCGGCGCGCAGCACCCGCGGCGCCTCGTCGACCAGCAGTTGCAGCTTGGCGCCGCGGTCACCGGCCGCGGCGATGTGGTCGACCAGTTCGAGTTCGCGATGGGCGTCGAGCACATCGGTGTAGGGCCGCACACTGTCCACCCGCACCCCGGCCAGCTGTTCGGCGGCGCTGATCAACGCGTCGGGCATCCCCCCGGCGGCCAGCTCCACCACCAGGTCGTCGACCGCGTAGCCGGGGCCGCGATCGACCACGTCCAACGACAGGATGTCTGCGCCCACCGAACCCAACGCCACCGCCAGCGACCCCAGCGACCCGGGGCGGTCCGGCAGCTGGACGCGCATCAGATAGGACCGCACGGGTCAACTGTTCCACACGCCGTGCGGGCCGACATCGGTGGATGAGTAGGCTTGGACGCCGTGTCCCAGATCTCCCGAGACGAGGTGGCCCACCTGGCCAAGCTGGCCCGGCTGGCGCTCAGCGACGCCGAGCTGGACGGCTACGCGGCCCAGCTGGACGCCATCCTCACCCATGTCAGCACGATTCAGTCCGTCGACGTCACCGGTGTGGCGCCCACCGGCAACCCGCTGCCGGAGGTCAACGTGATGCGCCCCGACACGATCCGGATGGGGTTGGGCCAACGGCAGGCGCTGCACGCGGCGCCGCAGGCGCGCGACGGCCGGTTCGTGGTGCCCCAGATCCTCGGAGACGACCGGTGAACGAACTCCTCGGTGCCGACGCGGCCGAGCTGGCCGCCCGGATCGCCGCCGGCGAGCTGTCGTCGGTGGAGTTGACCCGGGCCTGCCTGGACCGGATCGCCGCCACCGACGGCGACTACGGGGCGTTTCTGCACGTCGCCGCCGACGAGGCGTTGGCCGCGGCCGCCGCGGTCGACGCGGCGTTCGCCGCCGGGGAGCAGCCGGCCTCCCCGCTGGCCGGGGTGCCGCTGGCGCTCAAGGACGTGTTCACCACCACCGACATGCCCACCACCTGTGGGTCGAAGATCCTGGAGGGCTGGCGCCCGCCGTACGACGCCACGGTGACGATGCTGCTGCGGGCCGCCGGCATCCCGATCCTGGGCAAGACGAACATGGACGAGTTCGCGATGGGCTCGTCGACGGAGAACTCCGCCTACCACCCCACCCGCAACCCGTGGGACACCGAACGGGTGCCCGGCGGCTCCGGGGGCGGCAGCGCGGCGGCGCTGGCCGCGTTCCAGGCGCCCCTGGCGATCGGCACCGACACCGGCGGCTCGATCCGTCAGCCGGCCGCCCTGACCGCCACCGTCGGCGTCAAACCCACCTACGGCACGGTGAGTCGCTACGGGCTGGTGGCCTGTGCGTCGTCGCTGGACCAGGGCGGGCCGTGCGCGCGCAGCGTCCTGGACGCGGCGCTGCTGCACGCGGTGATCGCCGGCCACGACCACCGCGACTCCACCTCGGTGAACCGCGCGCGCCCCGACGTGGTGGCCGCCGCCCGCGCCGGCGCCTCCGGCGACCTCACCGGGCTGCGCGTCGGGGTGGTGCGCCAACTGCACGGCGGCGAGGGCTACCAGCCCGGCGTGCTGGGATCGTTCGACGCCGCGGTGAACCAGCTCACCGAACTCGGCGCGCAGGTGTCGGAGGTGGACTGCCCCAGCTTCGAGCACGCGCTGGCCGCCTACTACCTGATCCTGCCCTCGGAGGTCTCGAGCAACCTGGCCCGCTTCGACGCGATGCGGTTCGGGCTGCGCGTCGGTGACGACGGCAGCCACAGCGCCGAGGAGGTGATGGCGCTGACCCGGGCGGCCGGATTCGGACCGGAAGTCAAACGCCGCATCATGATCGGCACCTATGCGCTGTCGGCCGGCTACTACGACGCCTACTACAACCAGGCGCAGAAGATCCGCACCCTGATCGCCCGGGACCTCGACGCCGCCTACCGCAGTGTCGACGTGCTGGTCTCGCCGACCACGCCGAGCACCGCGTTCCGGCTGGGGGAGAAGGTCGACGATCCGTTGGCGATGTACCTGTTCGACCTGTGCACGCTGCCGATGAACCTGGCCGGGCACTGTGCGATGTCGGTGCCCTCGGGGCTCGCCGAGGAGGACAACCTGCCGGTGGGTCTGCAGATCATGGCCCCGGCGCTGGCCGACGACCGGCTCTACCGGGTGGGTGCCGCCTACGAGACCGCCCGAGGCAGGCTGCCGACCGCCCTGTGAGCACGGCGCCGCACCGCGCTGCACGGCGCGTTGCGGTGTGGACCGGCCCGACACCGGCGGCGCGACGATCGTTGGTCGGCTCACGGGCGTGGGACCCGACCCGGCATGATGGGGGTCATGCGAATCGGAATCCTCACCGGGGGCGGGGACTGTCCCGGTCTCAACGCCGTGATCCGAGCGATCGTGCGCACCTGCGACGCCCGCTACAACTCGACGGTGGTGGGTTTCCAGGACGGGTGGCGTGGGCTGCTGGAGAACCGACGGATCCAGTTGGCCAACGACGACCGCAACGACCGGCTGCTGGCCAAGGGCGGCACGGTGCTCGGCACCGCCCGCACCCACCCGGACAAACTGCGGGCCGGGCTCGACCAGGTCAAACAGACCCTGGACGACAACGGCATCGACGTGCTGATCCCGATCGGGGGAGAGGGCACGCTCACCGCCGCGCACTGGCTCTCCGAGGAGAACGTCCCGGTCGTCGGGGTGCCCAAGACCATCGACAACGACATCGACTGCACCGACGTGACATTCGGGCACGACACGGCGCTGACGGTGGCCACCGAAGCCATCGACCGGCTGCACTCCACGGCCGAGTCCCATCAGCGGGTGATGCTGGTGGAGGTGATGGGTCGGCACGCCGGCTGGATCGCGCTGAACGCCGGTCTCGCGTCCGGGGCGCACGCCACGCTCATCCCCGAGCAGCCGTTCGACGTCGAAGAGGTCTGCCGGTTGGTGAAAAAACGGTTCCAGCACGGTTCCTCGCATTTCATCTGCGTGGTCGCCGAGGGCGCCAAACCGGCGGCCGGGTCGATGGAGCTACGCGCCGGCGGTACCGACGAATTCGGCCATGAACGCTTCACCGGGGTGGCGGCCCAGCTCGGCGTGGAGATCGAACAGCGGGTCAAAAAAGAGGTGCGGGTGACCGTCCTCGGACACGTGCAGCGCGGCGGCACCCCGACCGCCTACGACCGGGTGCTGGCCACCCGGTTCGGGGTCAACGCCGCCGACGCCGCGCACGCCGGCGAGTACGGGATGATGGTCTCGCTGCGCGGGCAGGACATCGGCCGGGTGCCGCTGGCCGACGCGGTGAGCCAGCTCAAGCTGGTGCCGCAGAGCCGCTACGACGACGCCGCGGCGTTCTTCGGCTGACCGCGATCGGGCGGGGCCGGCTCACAGGTCGCCGGGGTCGTCGGGCACGTCGACGGCGTATTCGCCGAGCACCTGCAGCGGCACCACGTCGAGGGTGCGCTCATGGGTGGCCGCCAACACCACCGGTGCGGCGTAGCCGTCCTGGTGGGCGCGCAGCCAGTTCACCGCGGTGACACACCAGCGGTCGCCCGGGGTGAGCCCGGGAAACCGGTAGGCGGGCATCGGGGTGGACAAGTCGTTGCCGATCGACCGTTGATGAGCCAGGAACTCACCGGTGACCACCGCGCAGATCGTGTGCAGGCCCACATCCTCGGGCCCGCTCGAGCAGCAGCCGTCACGGTAGAACCCGGTGACCGGGTCGGTGCCGCACGGCTGCAGCGGCCCACCGAGTACGTTGCGCTCCGCCATCACACCAGTTTAGGGGCGCGGTGCGCCGCGGCGCCGAAAATCCGGGTGCATCACCTGATCTCAGTGTCGACGCGGCGCGTCGGGCGGGCGGGCTACCGTGGGAGCATGGCTGATCGTTTTCGTGACCTGCTGTGGTCGGACATCACGGCGATCTATCGCGGTATCTGCGAGCACCCGTTCATCACCGGCCTGACCGACGGGTCGTTGCGTCACGACCGGTTCCACTACTACATCGCCCAGGACGGCCACTACCTGCGCGGCTACGCGCGGGCGCTGGCCGGCTGTGCCGCCAAGGCCGGCGACGAGAACGAGACGGTGCTGTTCGCCCGGCACGCCCACGAGGCGATCCTCGCCGAGCAGGACGTGCACGCCGAGTTGCTCGCCGGGCTGGGCACCACCGCCGCGGAGGCGGCGGCCGCCTCGGTGAGCCCGACCACCCGGGCCTACGTCAGCTACCTGCTCTCGGTGACCCAGCTGGGGTCCTACGCCGAGGCGGTGGCCGCGGTGCTGCCCTGCTACTGGATTTACGCCGCGGTCGGGGAGCACCTGCAGAAAAACGGCTCCCCCGATGCGCTGTATCAACGCTGGATCGACATGTACGCCGCCGACGAGTTCGCCGTGATGGTCGAGGACGTGCTGGCGGTCACCGACCGCCTCGGCGCCCGCGGCTCGGACCACGAGACGCAGCTGATGCGTGCACACTTCGGCACGGCCGCGCGCTACGAGTGGATGTTCTGG
The DNA here is from genome assembly GCF_022370835.2 of Mycolicibacillus parakoreensis. The sequence goes on along the minus strand of NZ_CP092365.1, from coordinate 2,694,433 downwards.
GACGCGGCCTACCGTCTCGAAACCTGGCCGGTCTGACCCGGCCACGACACCGGTGGTCACCGCACCCTGAGAGGCGCGGTCGGCCGGCGAATAGACTCAGGCCATGACCGCTGCCGCCGCCGATCTGCTCGACTACGACGAGGTAATCGCCCGCTTCGACCCGGTGCTGGGTCTGGAGGTCCACGTGGAGTTGTCCACGGCCACCAAAATGTTCTGCGGGTGTTCCACCGCGTTCGGGGCCGAACCCAACACCCAGGTCTGCCCGGTCTGCCTGGGGTTGCCCGGCTCGCTGCCGGTGCTCAACGCGACCGCGGTGGAGTCGGCGATCCGTATCGGGTTGGCGCTGAACTGCGAGATTGCGCCCTGGGGGCGGTTCGCGCGGAAGAACTACTTCTACCCCGACCAGCCGAAGAACTACCAGATCTCCCAGTACGACGAGCCGATCGCGTTCAACGGCTCCCTGGATGTCCCGCTGGAAGACGGATCCACCTGGCCGGTGGAGATCGAACGCGCGCACATGGAGGAGGACACCGGGAAACTGACCCACGTCGGCAGCGACACCGGCCGCATCGAGGGCGCCACCGAGTCCCTGGTCGACTACAACCGTGCCGGAGTGCCCCTGATCGAGATCGTGACCAAACCGATCGTCGGGGCCGGGGATCGGGCCCCGCAGATCGCCCGCGCCTACGTCACCGCGCTGCGGGACCTGATGCGCGCTCTGGACGTCTCCGACGTGCGGATGGATCAGGGATCGATGCGCTGCGACGCGAATGTTTCGCTCAAGCCCACCGGCGCAACAGAATTCGGTACCCGCACCGAGACCAAGAACGTCAACTCGCTGAAAAGCGTGGAGGTGGCGGTGCGCTACGAGATGTGCCGTCAGGGCGCGCTGCTGTCGGCCGGCGGCGAGGTCGTCCAGGAGACGCGGCACTTTCACGAGGCCGGTTACACCAGTGCCGGCCGGGCCAAGGAGACCGCCGAGGACTACCGCTACTTCCCGGAGCCCGATCTCGAACCGGTGGCGCCGAGCGCGGAGATGATCGAGCGGTTGCGCGCCACGATCCCGGAGCTGCCGTGGCTGGCCCGCAAACGGATCCAGGACGACTGGGGTGTCTCCGACGAGGTGATGCGCGACCTGGTCAACGCCGGCGCGGTCGAGCTGGTGGCCGCCACGGTGGCCGCCGGTGCGTCCAGCGACTCGGCGCGCGCGTGGTGGGGGAACTTCCTGGTGCAAAAGGCCAACGAGGCCGGCGTCGATCTGGAGGCGCTGCCGATCAGCCCCGCCCAGGTCGCCGAGGTGGTCGCGCTGGTCGACGCGGGCACGTTGTCGAACAAGCTGGCCCGTCAGGTCGTTGAGGGGGTGCTCGCCGGTGAGGGTGAGCCCGAGCAGGTGATGACCGACCGCGGGCTGGAAGTGGTGCGCGACGATTCGGTGATCCAGGCGGCCGTCGACGAGGCGCTGGCCGCCAACCCCGACGTGGTCGACAAGATCCGGGGCGGCAAGGTGCAGGCCGCCGGCGCGATCGTCGGCGCGGTGATGAAGGCCACCAAGGGACAGGCCGACGCCGCCCGGGTGCGTGAGCTGGTGCTGGCCGCGTGTAGCTGAGCCGCCGCTAGGCCGCGTCGGGGTCGTCGCCGTCGTTGTCGCGGTGGAGGAGTTTTTCGGGGTGGTGGAAGGTGTTGGTGCGGGGACCGGGGCGGTCGGTGCGGGGTGGGGGGATCCATCCGGTGTCGCCGGCGTGGTTTTTGCGGGTGCGCCAGCCGGTGGGGGTGATGAGTCGGTGGTGGGGTCCGCAGGCGAAGGTCAATCCGTCGATGGCGGTCCGGGGGTTTTTCGCGGAGTCCTCGACGTGGTGGACTTCGCAGAGGGAGCCGGTTTACGTCTTCTCCTCGTCGGTGCGCGGGAAGCCACCGCCCTGGGGGAACAACGGGAACACGACGTCATCGAGGGTGCCCGCGTCCCCGAAACTGCGGTTGACCGTGCCGGCCCAGATGTTGCCGTCGGGGGAGAGCTGCAGCGACCAGGCGTGACCGTGGTTGTCCTCGCGCACCACCTCGGGCTCGCTGGTGAGCGCGCCGGTGTCCTGCGACACCGACAACACCACGGTCTGCTTGGTGTTCACCAGGTTCACCAGCACCGTGCCCTCCAGCGCGGCACAGCCGGCGACCCCCGGCTTGTCCGGCCAGGTCCAGACCGTGGAGACCTCCGACTTCTTGGTGATGCGCTGCAGGCGGTCGCCGGTCGGGGTGCGGTCGGTGACATACAGCGAGCCGTCGGCGGGGTCGGTGCACAGGCCCCCGCCGGCGCCCAGGCCGCTCAGCGCGGTGGTCGGCGGCGCTTGGTCGACCGTGGTCGGCTGTTCGATGCGCAGCAGCTTGCCGGCCAGCGACGCCGGGTCGGCGGCGGCCGCCGGGTCGCCGGCATCGCCGGTGAGCACGACCAACGTGGTCGGGCTGGTGAAGATCAGGGCGCCGGTGTTGCCGGTGGGTCCCTTGGGAATGCCGGTGAGGATGTCTTTGGGGACGTCGCCGTCGGCGATCCGGATCACCCGGTTGTCCGTCGGGGTACTGATGTAGGCGTACATCAACCGGTCCTGCTGGTAGGTCGGCGACAACACGATGTCCATCAGCCCGCCGTCGCCGGCGGGATCGACGTCGAGCACCGTCTTGACGGTCGGTTCGGCGTCGACGGCGATCTTCTTGATCGCCCCGGTGGTCCGCTCGGCGACCAGGGCCGTTTTGCCGGTGACGCCCATGATCAGCCCGCTGGTCGGCTCCAGGCAGCCCTGCATCACCCCCGGGGCCGGGCATTCCTTGGGGAACGGCTCGGGCGGCAGCGGCGGCGGTGGGGTGGTCGGTGACGGCGGGGGCGGCGCCAGCTGCGGGACCTCGGTGAACGGCGCGGATTGGGCGTCGTCGAAGCGGGCGCACCCGGACACCGCGAGCAGAAGCGCACAGCCGAGCGCGACCATCCACGGAACCGGCCGGTGCGATCGCATGCCCGCCAGATTACGGACCGCGATCGCAGGACCGCCACGGACCGGGGCATGCCGAAGGTCACGGTGTGGATACGCCCTGGAAAAGACCGCAAATCAAATCGCCAAATACCGGCGGTGGGGCTCTACCCTGTCAGGCGTGCCCCGTCAATCCGATGACTCACACTGGCAGCGACCGGAGGAACCTGTGGCCCCTAGCAACATGCAATCGTCCGGTTCGGCAAGTCTGGTCGATCCCGAGGACGATCTTCCGTCGGCCACCTACGCCGGCGACTTCGAGACGACCGCGATCCCGCCGTATGACCCCAGCAACCCGCCGTACCCGAGTTCGGGGTTCGCCCTGCTGGCCGACCAGGAGCCGCTGCCCTACGTCCAGCCGCACGGCGGGGGCGTGCACGGGGCCCCGCCGGACTGGCACGTCCAGGAGGAGCGGGTCCGCGCGGCGGGGCGCCGGGGCACCCAGGACCTGGGTCTGCTGATCCTGCGGATGACGCTGGGCGGATTGTTGATCGCCCACGGGTTGCAGAAGCTGTTCGGCTGGTGGGGCGGTTCGGGGCTGACGGGGCTGAAAAATTCGCTCTCCGACGTCGGCTACGAGCACGCCGACATCCTCACCTACGTCGCCGCCGGCGGGCAGATCACCGCCGGGGTGCTGCTGGTGCTGGGATTGTTCACGCCGCTGGCCGCCGCCGGTGCGCTGGCCTACCTGATCAACGGGATGCTGGCCGGGGTCTCCGCCGACTCCGGGCGGTTCGCGTTCTTCCTGCCCGACGGGCACGAATACCAGGTGACGCTGATCGGTCTGGCGGTGGCGATCATCCTGGTCGGGCCCGGCCGGTACGGATTCGACGCCGGCCGCGGCTGGTCGCGGCGCCCGTTCATCGGGTCGTTTTTGGCGCTGCTGATCGGCATCGGCGGCGGGGTGGCGATGTGGGTGCTGCTCAACGGGGCCAACCCGCTGGCCTGAGCTAGCGATACGGGTTGGGCACCCGCCCCGCGCTGGCCTCCGCCAGCCGCGGCAGCGTCGCGAACGTGACCGCGGGCAGCGTCAGCTCGGCGCCGTCGGTGAGGTGGGCGCGGGCCCACGAGCCCTTGGTGAACCGCAGCCCGTCGACGTCGTCCCAGCCCACGCGGCGGCTGGTCAGCAGGGTGCGCGCGGTCACGCCGTCCGGGTCGGCGACGGTGCGCACCCGGATGATCCAGATCGAGGCCGCCACCGGCACCAGCAGCAGCGGCGCGCTGGGCGGCCAGGCCGCCACCGGCGCCAGCAGGCAGAGGGCGAAGAATCCGACCGCCAGATGCGCCATCGGTGAGATCCGGATCACGACCGGTGCGCCGCGGTCGCCGGATGCGCGGGGGTGGCTGCTCACCCCGGCATCATCGCACCACCGGCGCCGGCGGCCGGTGGGCGGGCGTATTTGACGGTTGACCTGTGGGGACGCTACCGTCGAGTCATGAACAGCCGCGGTATGCTCGTAGTACTTGGTCAGCGCGTTGGCGACTGACTGACCCACCCGGGTCCTCGAGCACCGACGCGCAACCCTCGTGCAGCAGCTGGCTGGCGGGGGTTTTTGTTTGTCTCGACACACTCTTCGACAGCAAAGAAGGACATCGTGAGCGCACCCACCACGCGACCGGCGGCCGACCCCCGACACGCGGCCAACGGCGCCGGCGCCGAGCCCGACGCGAAGACCGACGCGAAGACCGCCAGGGCCCGCCGCGTCGCCCCCGAACAGCTGACCGGCGCCCAGTCGGTGGTCCGTTCCCTGGAGGAACTCGACGTCGAGGTCATCTTCGGCATCCCCGGCGGCGCGGTGCTGCCGGTCTACGACCCGCTGTTCGACTCGCGCAAGCTGCGCCACGTGCTGGTCCGCCACGAGCAGGGCGCCGGGCACGCCGCCAGCGGCTACGCCCACGCCACCGGCCGGGTCGGGGTGTGCATGGCCACCTCCGGGCCGGGCGCGACCAACCTGGTCACCCCGCTGGCCGATGCGCAGATGGACTCCATTCCGGTGGTGGCCATCACCGGCCAGGTGGGCCGCCAGCTCATCGGCACCGACGCGTTCCAGGAGGCCGACATCTCCGGGGTGACGATGCCGATCACCAAACACAACTATCTGGTCCGCAACGGCGACGACATCCCCCGGGTGATCGCCGAGGCGTTCCACATCGCGGCCTCGGGGCGCCCCGGGGTGGTGCTCGTCGACATCCCCAGGGACATCCTGCAGGGTCCGTGCACGTTCTCCTGGCCGCCGACGATGGACCTGCCCGGCTACAAACCGAACACCAAGCCGCACAACCGTCAGATCCGGGAGGCCGCCAAGCTGATCGCCGCCGCGCGACGCCCGGTGCTCTACGTCGGCGGCGGGGTGATCCGGGGTGAGGCCACCGCCGAATTGGCCGAACTCGCCGAGCTGACCGGCATCCCGGTGGTCACCACGTTGATGGCGCGCGGCGCGTTCCCCGACAGCCATCCGCAGCATCTGGGTATGCCGGGGATGCACGGCACGGTCGCCGCGGTCGCCGGACTGCAGCGCAGCGACCTGCTGATCACCCTGGGTGCACGATTCGACGACCGGGTGACCGGGCAGCTGGATACCTTCGCCCCGGACGCCAAGGTGATCCACGCCGACATCGACCCCGCCGAGATCGGCAAGAACCGGCACGCCGATGTGCCGATCGTCGGTGACGTCAAGGCCGTCATCACCGATCTGCTGGCGGCGCTGCGTCGAGACCGGATCAGCCTGGACCTCGCGCAGTGGTGGGGCTACCTCGACGAGGTCAAGACCACCTACCCGCTCAGTTACGGTCCGCAGAGCGACGGCAGCCTCGGCCCGGAGTACGTCATCGAGCGTCTCGGCCGTCTGGCCGGGCCCGATGCGATCTACGTCGCCGGGGTGGGGCAACACCAGATGTGGGCCGCGCAGTTCATCGACTACGAAAAGCCGCGCACCTGGCTGAATTCCGGCGGCCTGGGCACCATGGGTTTCGCCGTTCCGGCGGCGATGGGCGCCAAGATGGGGCGCCCGGACGCCGAGGTGTGGGCGATCGACGGCGACGGTTGTTTCCAGATGACCAACCAGGAGTTGGCGACCTGCGCCATCGAGGGACTGCCGATCAAGGTGGCGTTGATCAACAACGGCAACCTGGGGATGGTGCGCCAATGGCAGACACTGTTCTACGGCGAGCGGTACTCGCACACCGACCTGGCCACCCACTCCCGCCGCATCCCCGACTTCGTGACGCTGGCCGAGGCGCTCGGCTGCGTCGGGTTGCGGTGCGAGCGTGAGGAGGACGTCGACGACGTCATCAACCAGGCGCGCGCGATCAACGACCGGCCGGTGGTGATCGACTTCATCGTGGGGGCCGACGCCCAGGTGTGGCCGATGGTGGCCGCCGGCACCGGCAACGACGAGATCCAAGCGGCGCGCGGTATCCGTCCGCTCTTCGACGACGACGACAACGAGGGACACGCCTGATGGCCACCATCACCACCCACACCCTGTCGGTGCTGGTCGCCGACAAGCCCGGCGTGTTGGCGCGGGTGGCCTCGTTGTTCTCGCGGCGCGGGTTCAACATCGAGTCGTTGGCGGTCGGCGCGACCGAGACCAAGGGGATGTCGCGGATGACGATCGTCGTGTCGGTCGAAGACACCCCGCTGGAACAGATCACCAAACAGCTCAACAAACTGATCAACGTGATCAAGATCGTTGAGCAAGACGAGCAACAGTCGGTCTCCCGAGAGCTGGCGCTGATCAAGATCCGCGCCGACGCCGCGACCCGCGGCCAGGTGGTCGAGGCGGTGAACCTTTTCCGCGCCAAGGTCGTTGACGTCTCCACCGAGTCGTTGACCGTGGAGACCACCGGCACCGAGGAGAAGCTGGAGGCGCTGCTTCGGGTGCTTGAGCCGTTCGGAATCCGCGAGATCGCCCAATCCGGACTGGTCACCGTGTCCCGCGGTCCGCGGGGCATGGGGTCCGGCAAGTAATCTGCTTCCGGCGCGAGCAGTCAACCCCACCAACCACCACCTGACAACGATTAGAGGAGAAGAGACACGTGGCAGTGCAGATGTTCTACGACGACGACGCGGATCTGTCGGTCATTCAGGGCCGCAAGGTCGGGGTGATCGGGTACGGCAGCCAGGGGCACGCCCACTCGCTGAGCCTGCGCGACTCCGGTGTGCAGGTCAAGGTCGGGCTCAAAGAGGGCTCGAAGTCGCGGGCCAAGGTCACCGAGCAGGGCCTGGACGTCGACACCCCCGCCGAGGTCGCCAAGTGGGCCGACGTGATCATGCTGCTGGCACCGGACACCGCGCAGGCCCAGATCTTCACCGAGGACATCGAGCCGAACCTCAACGCCGGCGACGCGCTGTTCTTCGGCCACGGACTCAACATCCACTTCGGGCTGATCGAACCGGCCGCCGAGATCACCGTCGCGATGGTCGCCCCCAAGGGCCCCGGTCATCTGGTGCGCCGCCAGTTCGTCGACGGCAAGGGGGTGCCCGCGCTGATCGCGGTCGCCCAGGACCCCACCGGTGCCGGTGAGGCGCTGGCGCTGTCCTACGCGAGGGCGATCGGCGGCACCCGCGCCGGGGTCATCAAGACCACGTTCAAAGAGGAGACCGAGACCGACCTCTTCGGCGAGCAGGCGGTGCTCTGCGGGGGCACCGAGGAACTGGTCAAGGCCGGTTTCGAGGTCATGGTGGAGGCCGGCTACGCCCCGGAGATGGCCTACTTCGAGGTGCTGCACGAGCTCAAGCTCATCGTCGACCTGATGTACGAGGGCGGTATCGCCCGGATGAACTACTCGGTCTCCGACACCGCGGAGTTCGGCGGCTACCTGTCCGGGCCGCGGGTCATCGACGCCGACACCAAGCAGCGGATGCGCGACATCCTGCGCGACATCCAGGAGGGCACCTTCGTCAAACGCCTGGTCGCCAACGTCGAGGGCGGCAACGCCGAACTCGAGGCGCTGCGCAAGGAGAACGCCGAGCACCCGATCGAGGTGACCGGAAAGAAGCTGCGCGACCTGATGAGCTGGGTGGACCGCCCCATCACCGAGACCGCCTAGTCGCCGCGGCGCGATCAGGGCGCCAGCGCGGGCAGCTCGCGGATCCCGAACTCGCGGCGCAGCACCGTGCGGGCGGCGTAATAGCCGGCCATCCCGTGCACCCCGGCACCCGGCGGGGTCGCCGCCGAGCACAGGTAGATCCCCGGGAGCGGGGTGGCCCACGGGTTGGCCCGCGGGGTGGGCCCGGCCAGGGCCCGCCAGGCGTCGTTGGCGCCGACCCCGATGTCGCCGCCGACGTAATTGGCGTTGTGGTCGGCCATCCGGGCCGCCGGCGTGCACCGGGTGGCGACCACCACGTCACGGAATCCGGGGGCGAACCGCTCGAACACCGCGCTGACCGCGTCGGTCTGATCGGTCGGCGAGTCCGCCGGCACGTGGGCATAGGTCCACAGGGGGCGGCGCCCGGCCGCGTCGACGCGGCCCGGGTCGGTCAGATGCGGCAGCGCGGCGAGCACCATCGGCTCGGCGGCATGACGCCCGGCGGCCACCGCGGACTCTGCGCGGGCCATCTGCACGCGGTCCCCGCCCAGATGCAGGGTGGGCGCACTCGCCAGCCGCGGGTCGGACCACGGGATCTCGCCGGAGAGCACGAAGTCGACCTTGGTCACCGCGGCGCCGAAGGTGTAGCGGCGCAGCGCGTTGGCATAGCGACCCGGAAGGCGGTGGCGGTAGATGTCGAGCAGCGCGGTCGGCGCGGTGTCGTAGAGCACCACCCCTTCCGGCGGTGCGGTGACCTCGGTGTCGGCGTGCGCACTGCCGCCGTGGGCACGCAGATCGGCGAGGAGCGCCTCGACGATCGCCTGGCTGCCGCCGGCCGGAATCGGCCAGCCCACCGTGTGCGCCAGGGTCGCAAGCAGCATCCCCGCCCCCGCGGAGGTCAGCGAGGGCATCGTGGAAATGGTGTGGGCGGCAACACCGGTGAACAACGCGCGGGCGTCCTCGTCGGCAAGACGCGCATTCCACGCCCGCGTGCCCTGCCAGAGCATCCGCAGCCCCAGCCGCGCCACGGTCGCCGGCCCGGACGGCAGCGACCGTTTATCGCCGAGCAGAAACCCCACCACCGCCTCGGGGTGCTCCACCAGCGGCCCCAGCAGGCGTCGCCAGCCGCGCCCGTCGGGCAACTCGGTGCAGGTGCGGTCGAAATCGCGGTAGGCGATGGCGCCGGGACGTCCCGGAAGGGGGTTGGCGTAGGACACCGACGGCGAGACCAGGCTGACCCCGCGGGCCGGCAGGTCGAAGGCGGCGAAGAACGGCGACGCCAGCGCCAGCGGGTGCACCGCCGAGCAGATGTCGTGGCGCACGCCGGGAAACTCCGGGTCGGCCACGGTGCGCGCGCCGCCGCCGAACGTCGGTTGGGCCTCGATGACCTGCACCGCGAGTCCGGCTCGGGCACAGACCACCGCGGCGGCCAGTCCGTTGGGGCCGCTGCCGACCACGGTGACGTCCATGCCTCGATGGTAGGGACGGCCCCCCGGCGCCGGGTCGCCGATACCGCTAGAAGCCCATTCCGGAGAACATCACCCGGCCGGGATCGTACTTCTGGCGCACCGCGCTGAGCCGCGCCAGGTTGGCGCCGAAATACCGTGCCGGCGGCTGGTTGGCCTCCACGTAGTTGACGTAGCCGCCCGCCGAATACGGTTGCACCGCTTGGTGTGCGGTGTTGAGCCACCCGGTCGCCGCCGAGGGCGGCCCGGCGGTTTCGACGTACCACTGCACCAGCGCCGAATGCCGGCGCCACGGGAAGGCCGTGGCCGTCGGGGCGACACCGGCCAGCGCGCCGTCGAGGGCATGCATGATCACGAAGACACGCCCGGCTTCGGGCGGAAACGCGTCGCGCGCCGAGGCGATCGCGCGGGCGACATCGGCGGTGATCGCCGGCAGCACGTCGGACCCGCCGACGTAGGCCAGCGGTGCCGGGTTGAGGTTGCCGGCCAAAAAGCGCACCAGGTCCAGATGGGTGAACGTGTGGTGATCGGTGTGGGTCGGCTGGGCACCCACGGCGGCGACGAGGGCCTCGGCGGTGCCGGCGCCGGAGCCGACCGGGCCGGTGGCCAGGATGCGGCACTGCGAGCCGTGGCCGTCGGCGACGGCGTCGGCCAACGCCCAGCGGCTGCGGTCGGCCGAGCGCAGCCAGTTCTGCCAGCCGAGCAGAACCCGGGCGAACGCCTCCGGCGGGAAGGTGAGGTTCACCACATCGACGTCGCTGGTCGGGAAGGTGGCGAAGGTCAGCGAGGTGACCACGCCGAAATTGCCGCCGCCACCACCGCGTAACGCCCAGAACAGGTCGGGGTTGCTCGAGGCCGAGGCGGTGACCGACTGGCCGTTGGGCAGCACCACCGACGCCGATCTCAGCGCGTCCGACATCAGCCCGGCGTGGCGCGAATCGGCCCCCAGCCCGCCGCCGAGCGCGTGACCGGCGGTGCCGACGGTGGGGCAGATGCCGGTGGCGATGCCCCGCCCCGCGGCGGCCAGCGCCTCATGGACCGGATACAGGCCGGTCGCCGGGGAGACCGTGACCTGCCCGCTCGCCTCGTCGAGGTCGATGGTCGCCGGCAGCGGGCGCAGGTCGAGCACCAGGGTGCCGTTGGCGGTGGAGGCCCCGACATAGGAGTGCCCGCCGCTGCGGGGGGCGACCTTGAGTCGGTGGGCCGCGGCGAAGGCCACCGCCTTCTGCACGTCGTCGGCCGAGGTGGCGGTGACCACCGCCGCCGGCGTCGCCTCGTTGAAGTTGGTGTTGAACACCTGTTTGGTCGTCGCGAACCGGGCGCCGTCGTCGGGGCGCAGGACCTGCCCGCCGATGGCGCCGGCCAGCGGGCCCCACCCGGCGGTGTTCGGCTCACCGGAGGCGCGGCCCGGACGCAGCAGCGCGCCGGCCATCAGCGCCCCGGCGGCACCGCGCAGGAACGTCTGGCGGGTGATCTGCGGGGTCAACGCCGCTGGCCTGCCGCTGGTCTCATGCCGGGATTGTCGGCGCCGCATCAGCGGCGGGCGCGCAGGCCGGCGGTGTGTCGGACCATCCGTTAGACGTCTGTGACCTTGCGGTTCCGCGGCGCCCGCGCCGATGCGCTGCGCCCGGCTCCGCGGCGCCGTCGCGCGGCCCTTAGGCTGGCGGGGTGAGCCTGCCCGTTGTGTTGATTGCCGACAAACTCGCCGAATCGACCGTTGCCGCCCTCGGTGACCACGTGGAGGTGCGGTGGGTCGACGGCCCGGACCGGGAGAAGCTGCTGGCCGCGGTCCCGGAGGCCGACGCCCTTCTGGTCCGTTCGGCCACCACCGTCGACGCGGAGGTCCTGGCCGCCGCACCGAAGCTGAAGATCGTCGCGCGCGCCGGGGTCGGGTTGGACAACGTCGATGTCGACGCCGCCACCGACCGCGGGGTGCTGGTGGTCAACGCGCCGACCTCCAACATCCATAGCGCCGCCGAGCACGCGATCGCGTTGATGCTCGCCGCGGCGCGCCAGATCCCCCCGGCCGACGCCTCGCTGCGTGAACGCACCTGGAAGCGGTCGTCGTTCTCCGGCACCGAGATCTACGGGCACACCGTCGGGGTGGTCGGGCTGGGCCGGATCGGCCAGCTGGTGGCCTCGCGGCTGGCCGCGTTCGGCGCGCACATCATCGCCTACGACCCCTACGTCTCCTCGGCGCTGGCCGCCCAACTGGGGATCGAGCTGCTCGACCTCGACGAGCTGCTGGGGCGTGCCGACTTCATCTCGGTGCACCTGCCCAAGACCCCGGAGACGGCGGGGCTGATCGGACGCGAGGCGCTGACCAGGATCCGGCCCGGGGCCATCATCGTCAACGCCGCCCGCGGCGGCCTGGTCGACGAGGCCGCGCTGGCCGAGGCGATCACCGACGGGCGGGTCCGCGCGGCCGGGATCGACGTGTTCGCCACCGAACCGTGCACCGATTCCCCGCTGTTCGACCTGCCCCAGGTGGTGGTCACCCCGCACCTGGGCGCGTCCACCGCTGAGGCGCAGGACCGGGCCGGCACCGATGTGGCCGAGAGCGTGAAACTGGCGCTGGCCGGTGACTTCGTGCCCGACGCGGTCAACGTCGCCGGGGGAGCGGTCGCCGAGACCGTGGTGCCCTGGTTGGATCTGGTGCGCAAACTCGGTGTGCTCGCGGGGGTGCTCGCCGTGGAGCTGCCGGCCTCGTTGGCGATTCAGGTCCGCGGCGAGTTGGCCACCGAAGAGGTTGAGGTGCTGAAACTTTCGGCGGTGCGCGGGTTGTTCTCGGCGGTGATCGAGGATCCGGTGACGTTCGTCAACGCTCCCGCCCTGGCCGAGGAGCGCGGGGTGGCCGCCGAACTGACCGTCGCCACCGAGAGCCCCAAATACCGCTCCACCGTCGAGGTCAAGGCCGTCGGCGCCGACGGCACGGTCACCACGGTGGCGGGCACGCTGGCCGGCCCCGAGCAGGTCGAGAAGCTCGTCAGCATCAACGGCCGCAACTTCGACCTGCGCGCCGAGGGCATCAACCTGGTCATCAACTACGACGACCAGCCGGGCGCGCTGGGCAAGATCGGCACCCTGCTCGGCGGCGCCGAGATCAACATCCACGCCGCGCAACTCTCCGAGGATGTCAGCGGCCCCAACGCGACGATCCTGCTGCGGCTCGACCGTGACGTGCCGGCCAACGTGCGGGACGCGATCAGCGCGGCCGTCGACGCCACCAAACTCGAGGTGGTGGACCTGTCGTGAAGCTCGCGGTGATTCCCGGTGACGGGATCGGTCCGGAGGTGGTGGCCGAGGCGATCAAGGTGCTCGACGCGGTGCTGCCCGGCACCGAGAAGACCAGCTATGACCTGGGGGCGCGGCGCTACCACGCCACCGGGGAGGTGCTGCCGCCGACGGTGCTCGACGAGTTGCGCGGTCACGACGCGATCCTGCTCGGTGCGATCGGCGATCCCTCGGTGCCGTCGGGGGTGCTCGAGCGCGGCCTGCTGTTGGCGACGCGGTTCGCCCTCGACCACCACGTCAACCTGCGCCCGGGCCGGCTGTACCCGGGCGTGGCCAGCCCGCTGGCGGGCAGCCCGCACACCGATTTCCAGGTCGTGCGCGAAGGCACCGAGGGCCCCTACACCGGCAACGGCGGGGCCATCCGAGTCGGCACCGAGCACGAGGTGGCCACCGAGGTCAGCGTCAACACCGCGTTCGGGGTGGCCCGGGTGGTGCGCTACGCCTTCGAGCGGGCCCGGTCCCGGCGCAAGCACCTCACCTTGGTGCACAAGAACAACGTGTTGGCGTTCGCCGGGGCGCTGTGGTCGCGGGTGGTCGCCGAGATCGGCGAGGAGTACCCCGACGTCGAGGTCGCCTACTGCCACGTCGACGCGGCCACCATCTATCTGGTCACCGACCCGGGCCGGTTCGACGTGATCGTCACCGACAACCTGTTCGGCGACATCATCACCGACCTGGCTGCGGCGGTCTGTGGCGGCATCGGGCTGGCGGCGTCGGGCAACATCGACGCGACCGGAACCAACCCGTCGATGTTCGAGCCGGTGCACGGCAGCGCCCCCGACATCGCCGGGCAGGCGGTGGCCGACCCGACCGCCGCGATCATGTCGGTGGGCCTGCTGCTCGGCCACCTCGGTGAGGACGCCGCCGCCGAACGCGTGGACCGTGCGGTTGAAAAGCATCTGGCGACCCGCGGCGACACGGCGCGCTCCACCACCGAGGTGGGCGACCGGATCGCCGGGCTGCTCTAGCCGGCTTTGTCGCGCCGAGGCGGTCCGCCGCGCTGTTAAGCTGCCCGAATGTCCAATCCGTACTATGGCAACCCGCCCTACGGGGGCGGTCCGGGACAACCGGGCGCCATGCCCCCCGGCGCGACGCCCTACGGTGGGCAGCCCTACCCGCAACCGCCCTACGGCGCCCAGTACCCCGCTCACCCGCCCTACGGCCCGGGACCCTACGGCTCGGGACCCCACGGCGCGGCGCCCTACGGCGCCGGACCCCACGGCGCGGGCCCCTACGGTGCGGGACCCTACGGTGCGCCGGGATATCCGCCGGGCAAGCCGCCGGCGAACAAGACGGCGTGGATCGTCGCCGCCGTGGTGGTCGCGGTGGTGGTGATCCTGCTGATCGTTGCGGTGGTGCTGCTGGCCGGTCGCGATGGCAACGGCGAGGAGCGCGACGGTTCCCCGCCGGGCACCACCGCCACCACGAGCGCGGCCCCGGCCGACAGCATCACCTACGAGATCACCGGCACCATCAACGCGCCGCTGTCGGTGGCCTACATGGACGCCACCGACACCGTTCAGGAGACCGTCCGCACCCTGCCCTGGTCGACGACGGTCTCCCCGAAGCCGAAGGTCGCCAACATTTTCGCGATCTCGACCGACTTCATCTCCGGTCAACAACCCGACGTGACGATCCGGATCAAAAGCGGCGACTCGACGCTGAAGACCTGCGAGATCTCCTCGCCGTGCGTGGCCACCCCGTGACCGGTGGACGCCGTTACTGCTCGGCCTCGGTCGGCCCCGAGACCGCCGACCGCGACTCCGACGACTCCTGTTGGCGCGCTTCCTGACTGACCGGCACCAACGGGAACGCCAGCAGGGCCACCCCGGCACACGCGGCGAACGCAAAAGGGTAGCCGACCGCGCCGGTCAGCGCCCCGAACAGCGGGGGAGCGGCGGCCGCGGTCAGCCGTTGACTGGTGTTCTGGGCGCCCAGAGCCCGGCCGCTCCAGAACGGGCCGGCCACTTCGGCGATCGCGGTGGAGGCCAATCCGTTGTCGAGCACGGTGATCACCGCCGCGGTGATCATGGCCGTCGTGGCCGCCGGTGATCCCAAATGGGCGGTGAGCGCCAGGATCAGCATGGCCGCCGACCCGGCGGCGGCCAGGGTCCGGATCGGACGCAGCCGCGAGCCGACCCGATCCGACCAGCGTCCGGCCGCCACCCGGAACGCCGCTCCGAGGAGTTGGGCCAGCGTCACCATCGCACCGGCGGTCCCGATCGAGAGGTGCTGCTCGCGGATCAGCCAGACCAACATGAACGTCGCGATCACGCACTGCGGCACCATCATCGTCGCCGAGGTGACATGCAGGCGCCACAGGATCGACGAGCCCCGATACGGGTTGGCCAGGTATTCGGCCGGGGCTTCGGTGCGTGGCGGGCGCGGCGGATCGAGCACGCCGAGTGCGCAGGCCACCGCGGCCACCGTGCAGATCATCGCCGGGAACTTCAACGCCGGTTCCAAGCCGTGCTGGGCGAAACGCGGGATCACCATGGCCCCCAGGGCGATACCCAGTGGCTGGGCGGTCTGGCGGATGCCCATCACCAGGCCGCGCTGGTGGGCGGGGAACCAGCCGGCCACCAGCCGCCCGCTGGCGGTGTTGGCGCAGGCGGCGGCCATGCCCCCCAAGAACAAGAACGCGCCGACATAGGGCAGCGAATGCATCGAGGCGGCGGCGAAACAGGCGCCGCCGGTCAGCGCCATCCCGAAACTGAGCACGATGCGCTCACCGATGCGGTCGAGCAGATAACCCCAGCCGAACAGGGTCAACACCATTCCCGCGCTGGGCATCGAGGCGAGCAGGCCGGCCTGCGCGAGGTTGGTGTCGCGTTTGCTCTCCAGCATGGGGATGACGAACGCGACACCGTTGATGAAGGTGAATGCGCAGAGCGTGGCCAGCAGCGAGACAATCAGTATCCACCATCGCGTCGCGGTGCTGATCGACTGCACGGGCACCGATTGATGGTGCCACAACGGGCGCTGCCGGTGGTGGGTGCGCGGGCCCCGGCGTGGCCTCAGCCGGTCTTGGCCCGCGAACCGGTGGCGAGCGCGTCGTGGCGTCGGTAGCTGCGGTCACCGCCGGTCTCGGTGAAGCCACGCTCGACGAACCGGCGGCGACTCCACTGGCCGATCTCCTCGTTGAGCCGGGTCACCCCCGGAATCAGCCGCGGGAACTCCAGCACCCGGTTGACCGCCGAGATCCCCAGCACCGCGGCCTGCATCGGCTTGTTGTCGGGCAGGCCCAGCTGATCGGCGTTGCGGTTGCCCAGCACCAGCCGGCTGTAGGAGGAGAGCATCGCGCGCGCCACCCGCATGGCGGCGTCGTCGTCGTCCTGATCGCCGTGCAGCGCCTGCGCCAGCTTCAGCGAGTCCTCGTCGGGCAGGAACTCGGTGTCGGCCTGCAGCCAGAACAGCCGCCAGGTGTCGTCCTCGTGGGCGGGCATCAGCTCGGGGTCCACGCCCATCAGCTGACCGACGTAGCGCCACAGGTGAAATACCGCCTCGCGTTCCCGTGCGGAGAAACGCAGGCCCATCGCCTGGCATCCGACCAGGTTGGCCAGGGAGAACAGCATCACCGTGCCGGCCATCTGCGCCTGGTTGAGCGGGTGGTCCCAGTTCGTGAAATCCCAGTCGGTGCGCCGACACATCGCCGACCGGACGATCGCGTGCATCAGCCGCACCCGCAGCGTGCCGGTGAACCCCGGGGCGAACCGGTCCAGCCCGCCGGGGGAGGTGACGTCGATGTACCAGGTGGCGGTCTCGTTGAGCCGCCGCGGTGCCATCCGCCGCAGATCGCCGGTGCCCACCAGCGGCTTGTCGGCCTTCGACGCCAGATAGCCGCCGGTCAGGGCCAACCCGGGCAGCGCGAAGCCGATGCCCCACAACCCGGTGCGCATGCTCACCCGGACGGCCAACTCGAGTTTGTCGTCGTCGAGCCAGTAGGGGCGGGTGTCGACCTGGTCGAAGAACGCCACCAGTTCGGCCGGGGGATCGTCGAGGGCGTCGATTCCGTGCTCGACGGCGATCTCGAAGAGACGGCGCCCCTCGCCGGTGGGCAGGCGCTGAATCATCTGCACGACCCCGTCGGCGAGCGGATCACCGATCTGGGCGTAGCGACGGAACGCGTCCCGCTGAGCGGCGGTGGCCCGCAGATCGCGCGGCGCCAGCACCCGCAGGAACACGTTGAACGGGAACCCCTGGAGAAAGGGGGGAGTCGGCAGTTTGGTGTCCGTGGGCGTCATCGCGCATCCTTCCCACCCGGTACGGCGTATCTGGTGACAGTCTTCACCAGATCGAGGGGCGGGTCAAGGATGTGACAATGAGGGCTATGGCGGGCGCACGAACCTACGGTGGTGCCACCCACAGCGAACGGCGAACGCGACGGCAGGCGGCGCTGCTCGACGCCGCCCTCGACGCCGCGGCGGCCGAGGGGATGGCGGCGGTGACGGTGCGCGGGGTCTGCACCCGCGCGCGGCTCAACGACCGGTATTTCTACGAAAGCTTCCGCACCGTCGACGACCTGGTCGCCGCGCTCTTCGACGACCAGATCGCCCGGGCGTTCGCCGTGCTGCTTCCGGCCATCGAAACCACGCCGCCCGACCCGGTGCAGCGTGCCCGGGCCGCGATCGGCACCGGCCTGAACTTTCTGGAGAGCGACGCTCGGCGCGGTCGGCTGCTGATCGAGGCGCAGACCACCGAGACGCTGCGGGCCCGGTGGCGCGACCTGGTCAAGATGCTGGCCCAGGTCATGGCCGACCAGGGGCGGGTGTTGCTCGCCGGCCAAAACGCCGTGGACCCCGACATCGATCTGGCCGCGCTGACCCTGGTCGCCGGCGGGTTCGAGGTGGTGACGCTGTGGCTGCGCGGTGAGCTGGAGGTCGAGCGCGACCACCTGGAGGATTTCCTGGTGAGGATGGTCACCGCGCGCTGAAAGCGTGCGCGGGCGCGGCGGCGCCGACCCGGTGCGCCCTGCGCGTGCCGGGCCGACGATCGGCGCCTAAGCTGTCTCGAATGCGCCTCGGTCGAATCGCCAGCCCGGACGGGGTCGCCTTCGTCGGCATCGAGGGCGAGCCGCAGACCACCCGCGAGATCGCCGAACACCCGTTCGGCACACCGGCCTTCACCGGGCGGTCCTGGCCGTTGGCCGATGTGCGGCTGCTCGCGCCGATTCTGGCGACCAAAGTCATCTGCGTCGGCAAGAACTACGCGGAGCACATCGCCGAGATGGGCGGTCAGGCGCCCGAAGATCCGGTGATCTTCCTCAAGCCGAACACCGCGATCGTGGGTCCCGACGCGCCGATCATGCTGCCCGCCAACGCATCCCCGGTGCACCACGAGGGGGAGCTGGCGGTGGTGATCGGACGGCCCTGCAAGGACGTGCCGGCGGAGCGCGCCGGGGAGTACATCCTGGGCTACACCATCGCCAACGACGTCTCCGCGCGCGACCAGCAGAAAGCCGACGGCCAGTGGACGCGGGCGAAGAGCCACGACACCTTCTGTCCGGTCGGTCCGTGGATCGTCACCGATCTCGACCCCGCCGATGTGGCGATCCGCACCGAGGTCAACGGCCGGATCCGCCAGCAGAGCCGCACCTCGATGATGATCCACGACGTCGGGGCGATCGTGGAATGGGTCTCGGCGATCATGACGCTGCTGCCCGGAGACCTCATTCTCACCGGCACGCCCGAGGGAGTCGGGCCGATCGAGGACGGCGACACCGTCGCGATCACCATCGACGGGATCGGCACCCTGTCCAATCCCGTTGTCCGCAAAGGGCGACGCGCCGGGTCGGTCAAAGGAGGAGCATGACGGTTCGGGTGAGGTTCTGCCCGTCGCCCACGGGGACGCCGCACGTCGGGTTGATCCGCACGGCCCTGTTCAACTGGGCCTACGCCCGACACACCGGCGGCACCCTGGTCTTTCGCCTGGAGGACACCGACGCCGAGCGCGACAGCGAGCAGAGTTACGCCGCCCTGCTCGACGCGCTGCGTTGGCTGGGCATCGGCTACGACGAGGGCCCCGACGTGGGCGGCGACTACGGGCCCTACCGGCAATCCGAGCGCAAAGATCTGCACCGCGATGTGGTCGAGCGGTTGCTGGGCGCCGGGGAGGCCTACGAGGCGTTCTCCACACCCGAGGAAGTCGAGGCCCGGCACCGGGCCGCCGGGCGCAACCCGAAACTGGGCTACGACAACTTCGACCGGGATCTCACCGACGCCCAGCGCGACGCGTTCCGCGCCGAGGGGCGCCGACCGGTGGTGCGCCTGCGGATGCCCGACGAGGATCTGGGCTGGCGCGACCTGGTGCGCGGGGACACCAGCTTCCCGGCCGGCAGTGTCCCGGATTTTGCGTTGACCCGGGCCAGCGGGGACCCGCTGTACACGTTGGTCAATCCGGTCGACGACGCCTTGATGAAGATCACCCATGTGTTGCGCGGCGAGGACCTATTGTCCTCGACGCCGCGCCAGATCGCCCTGTACCGCGCGTTGATCCGCATCGGGGTGACCGACCGGGTCCCCGAATTCGGGCATCTGCCCAGCGTGCTCGGTGACGGCAACAAGAAACTCTCCAAACGCGACCCGCAGTCGAATCTGTTCGCCCACCGCGACCGGGGCTTCATCCGGGAGGGACTGCTGAACTACCTGGCCTTGCTGGGCTGGTCGATCGCCGATGACCGCGACGTGTTCTCCATGGAGGAGATGGTGGCCGCCTTCGACGTGGCCGACGTCAACGCCAACCCGGCCCGGTTCGACCAGAAGAAGGCCGACGCGATCAACGCCGAGCACATCCGGTTGTTGGCCCCGGCGGACTTCACCGCGCGGTTGGCCGACCATCTGCGGGCACACGGCCGGAACACCGGACTCGACGACGAGCAGTTCGCGCTGGCCGCCGCGCTGGTCCAGACCCGCATCGTGGTCCTCGGGGACGCGTGGGCGCTGCTGCGTTTTTTCAACGACGACGCCTACGCACTCGACCCGAAGGCCGCGGCCAAGGAGCTGCGCGCCGCCGCACGCCCGGTGCTCGACGCGGCGGTGGCCGCCCTCGAAGGGGTCGCGCACTGGGAGACCGCCGCGATCGAGGACGCCCTGAAGGCGGCCCTGCTCGACGATCTGCAACTCAAACCCCGCAAGGCGTTCGGCCCGGTCCGGGTGGCCGTCACCGGTGCGTCGGTCAGCCCGCCGTTGTTCGAATCGTTGGAGCTGCTGGGCCGGGAGCGCAGCCTGCAGCGGCTGCGCGCGGCGGCCGCCGGGCTCCCCGCGGAAGCGCCGGAGAACATTTGATAGTCTGCACGTCGGCCCTCAACGGCGGCCAGTGACGGTCCTCGACGCACGCCAGGTCGACAAAACCCGTCGCGAGCAGCGGTTTCAGGTGCCCAGTGGGGTATGGTGTAATTGGCAACACAGCTGATTCTGGTTCAGCCATTCTAGGTTCGAGTCCTGGTACCCCAGCGGCGGTGTTCACCGGGACGATCGCCCCGGCGATTAGGTGGACACACCGGGTTGGGCTATGCTGACAGCCCGGATCAGTTCTGGCCCCGTCGTCTAGCGGCCTAGGACGCCGCCCTCTCACGGCGGTAGCGTGGGTTCGAATCCCATCGGGGCTACGACGTTGAGACGTTGAGACGTTGAGACGTTGAGACGTTGAGACGCTCAGGCGCTGACGCCGGCAGCGCGAGCAGACGCTGAAGGTCCCCCACCCGCATGCGGGTGGGGGGCCTTCAGCGTCTGCGGCAGGGCCCGGCGGGCGCCGGGTCTACTCGGGGGCGGTGGAGCCGGCCAGCGGCATCGCCGGCAGGCCCAGTTTGCGGTGATCCCACGACCGGGTGCGGCGGGTGCGGATGCGCACCGCCACCCGCTTGTTCATCATCGCGTCGACCGCCGGGCGCATCTCGTCGCTGTAGGGACCGGTGTAGCGTTCCCACACGCTGACCCCCACCCGGAACAACAGCTCGGGGTCCTCCACGATCTCGGCGAGCCCCTCGAACGACACGCCGCGCAGGGTGTCGTAGGTCTGGCCGCCCTCGATGAGGAAACTCACCCGCGGATCCCGGCGCAGGTTCACCGCCTTCTGCGACTTGGCCTTGGTCTCCAGCCAGATCTCGCCGTCGAGGACGGCGTACCACATCGCGGTCAGGTGTGGCTGGCCGTCCCGGCCGATGGTGGCCAGGGTGCCGGTGCGGCTGGTGGCCACGAAGTCGGTGATCTCGGTGTCGGTCATGACGATCTGCGCGCGCTGGTTGGTTCCCATGCGGTTCAGTCTGGCAGGCGTTCAGAGTCGCTCGGCGAGCGCGTCGGCCGCGCTGAGCAGGTCGGTGGCGAACCGCTCGCCCGGGCGGCGACCCATCCGGTCGATCGGTCCCGACACCGAGATCGCGGCGATGACCGCACCGCGGGAGTCGCGCACCGGTGCCGAGACGCTGGCGACACCGGGCTCGCGCTCGGCGGCGCTCTGCGCCCAGCCGCGCCGCCGCACCTCGGCGAGCGCCCGGTCGCCGAACTTCGCCTCCGCCAGCACCGCCGCGCGCAGGTCGGCGTCACCGTAGGCCACCAGGACCTTGGCGCCGGACCCGGCGGTCATCGGCAGTCGCGCCCCCACCGGGACGGTGTCGCGCAGACCCGCCGACGGTTCGAGCGCGGCGACGCAGACCCGCCAGGCCCCGTCGCGCCGATACAGTTGCACGCTCTCGCCGGTGGTCTCGCGCAGCTGCGCGAGCACCGCGGCGCCGGCCGCGAGCAGCGGATCGCTGACGTGGGTGGCCAGTGCGGTGATCGTCGGACCCAGTTGCCAGCGGCCGTCCTCGCCTCGGCGCAGCAGGCCGTGCACCTCCAGTCCGGCGGCCAGCCGGTGCGCGGTGGCGCGGGGCAGCCCGCTGCGCTCACACAGGTCGGCGAGGGCGCACGGCGCCTCGGCGACCGCGTGAAGCACCCCGACGGCTTTATCGAGAACGCCGATGCCGCTATCCTGTCTCATAGAGAGATACTAGCGTCTCAAATAGTGAGATTCCACGACGGCGGGAGATCCGATGAACCAACGACCGCGCACCATGGCGCAGAAGGTCTGGGATGAGCACGTGGTGGTGTCCGGCGGCGGCACCGAACCCGACCTCATCTACATCGATCTGCATCTGGTCCACGAGGTCACCAGCCCCCAGGCCTTCGACGGGCTGCGACTGGCCGGCCGGCCGGTGCATCGCCCCGACCTGACGATCGCCACCGAGGACCACAACGTGCCCACCGTCGACATCGACAAGCCGATCGCCGACCCGGTGTCGCGCACCCAGGTGGAGACGCTGCGGCGCAACTGTGCGGAGTTCGGGATCCGGTTGCACCCGATGGGCGACATCGACCAGGGCATCGTGCACATCATCGGACCCCAACTGGGGCTGACCCAGCCGGGCACGACCGTCGTCTGCGGCGACAGCCACACCTCCACCCACGGCGCGTTCGGTGCCCTGGCGATGGGGATCGGCACCTCCGAGGTGGAGCACGTGTTGGCCACCCAGACGCTGTCGCTGCGCCCGTTCAAGACGATGGCGGTCAACGTCGACGGCGCACTGCCGCCGGGGGTCAGCGCCAAGGATCTCATCCTGGCGGTGATCGCCAAGATCGGCACCGGCGGCGGGCAGGGCCATGTCATCGAATACCGCGGCAGCGCCATCGAATCGTTGTCGATGGAGGCGCGGATGACGGTCTGCAACATGAGCATCGAAGCCGGTGCCCGCGCCGGCATGATCGCCCCCGACGCCACCACCTACGAGTTCTTGCGGGGACGCCCGCACGCGCCGACGGGAAAGCAGTGGGACGAAGCCGTCGCCGCCTGGGATCGCCTGCGCACCGACGACGGCGCCACCTTCGACACCGAGGTGTTCCTCGATGCCGCCGAGTTGAGCCCGTTCGTCACCTGGGGCACCAATCCCGGCCAGGGGGCCCCGCTGGCCGAGGCGGTGCCCGACCCGCAGCTGTTCAGCGACGACGTCGCGCGCCGCGCCGCGGAGAAGGCGTTGGAGTACATGGATCTTCGTCCCGGTGTCCCGATGCGCGACATCGGGGTCGACGTGGTCTTCGTCGGATCCTGCACCAACGGGCGCATCGAGGATCTGCGGATCGTGGCCGACGTGCTCCGTGACCGCAGGGTCGCCGACGGCGTGCGGATGCTGATCGTGCCCGGCTCGATGCGGGTGCGCGCCCAAGCCGAAGCCGAGGGCCTCGGCGAGGTGTTCACCGCCGCCGGCGCCCAGTGGCGCCAGGCCGGGTGTTCGATGTGTCTGGGGATGAACCCCGACCAGCTGGCCGCCGGCGAGCGTTGTGCCTCAACCTCGAACCGCAATTTCGAGGGCCGGCAAGGCAAGGGCGGGCGCACCCACCTGGTGTCCCCGGCGGTCGCGGCGGCCACCGCGGTGCGCGGCACCCTGGCCTCGCCGGCCGATCTGATCTGACCGCCCCGACACCCCGCCCACCGAGGAGACAACCATGGAAGCCTTCCGCACCCACACCGGCATCGGCGTCCCGTTGCGGCGCTCCAACGTCGACACCGACCAGATCATCCCCGCGGTCTACCTCAAGCGGGTGACCCGGACCGGATTCGAGGACGGCCTGTTCGCGTCCTGGCGTTCCGAGGCGTCGTTCGTGCTCAACCTCCCCCCTTTCGACAAGGGGTCGGTGTTGGTCGCCGGACCGGATTTCGGCACCGGATCCTCACGCGAACACGCGGTGTGGGCGTTGATGGACTACGGGTTCCGCGCCGTCATCTCCTCGCGGTTCGCCGACATCTTCCGGGGCAACGCCGGCAAAGCGGGCCTGGTGGCCGCCGAAGTCGACCAGGACGGCGTGGAGTTGCTGTGGAAACTCATCGAAGAACACCCGGGGCTGGAAATCACTGTCGACCTTGAACATCGGACGGTGAGCGCCGGAACCGCCGTGCTGCCGTTCAGAATTGATGACTACACCGCCTGGCGACTTCTCGAAGGGCTCGACGATATCGGCCTTACGCTGCGCAAACTCGACCAGATCAACGAATTCGAGGCCGCCCGCCCGGCGTGGAAACCGCGCACGATGACGACGCAGTGAACACCTGTCCAGAGTGCTATTTTCGTCGGGGCGAGCGGGTTTGCGTCGCCACGATCAACGGTTAGCGGCACCGGCCCGATAACCCGGAGCGGCTTGCCGACGCGACATTTCTGCCCGCAACCTTGCGTTTTGCATGGAAATCAGTCCTTTTAGGGTTTACCGTGTCCCCTAGTCGGTCCAAGGCGGACCACCGATTTCGGAGGACTGGATGAACAAAGCAGAGCTGATCGACGCCCTCACGGACAAGATGGGCACCGATCGCAAGCAGGCGACCGCCGCGGTGGAGCATGTGGTCGACACGATTGTTCGCGCGGTGCACAAAGGCGAAAGCGTCACCATCACCGGCTTCGGTGTGTTCGAGAAGCGGCGGCGCGCTGCACGTGTCGCACGCAACCCGCGCACCGGCGAGACGGTGAAGGTGAAGCCGACGTCGGTTCCGGCATTCCGCCCGGGCGCACAGTTCAAGGCGGTTGTCTCGGGGTCGCAGCGGCTGCCGGCCGCGGGACCGGCGGTCAAACGTGGTGTGGCCACGGCCGCTCCGACGAAGGCCGCCAAGAAGACCGCGGCGAAGAAGACCGCCAAGAAGGCGGCGGCCAAGAAGACCGCGGCCAAGAAGGCGGCGACCAAGGCGACCGCGAAGAAGACCGCCGCGAAGAAGGCGCCGGTGAAGAAGGCGGCGACCAAGGCGACCGCGAAGAAGACCGCCGCGAAGAAGGCGCCGGTGAAGAAGGCGGCGACCAAGGCGACCGCGAAGAAGACCGCCGCGAAGAAGGCGCCGGTGAAGAAGGCGGCGACGAAGGCGACCGCGAAGAAGACCGCGGCGAAGAAGACCACGAAGAAGGCGGCGGCCAAGAAGTCAACCGCACGGCGCGGCCGCAAGTAGTCACCGCGACCGAGAACCCCCCGACGATGCGTCGTCGGCAGCGATGCCGGCGGCGCATCGTCGTGCGCGGGCACGACGCAGCCCGCGTCAGCCCGCGGCCAACGGGCTGCCGAGGTGATCGGCGGCGAGCAGCCGTCCCGCGGCCAGTGAGAGCACCCAGACGCTGCCCTTGCGGTTACGGGACTTGTCCGGGCGCACCCCGTCGCGATCGCACCACCACGCGATGAGATCCGGAATCACCTTGCCCTGCGTGCAGATCACCGGGACGCCGGGTTTCTCGGCGATTTCGAGGACCCGACGCCGCCCCCGTTTGGGGTGGCCGGCGTAGGCCTCCTCGGTCAGCGCCGGTTCGCTGCCGATCACCGCCTCGAGCCGGTCGGCCAGCGGTTGTACCGTCTGCTCGCAGCGGAGCCGATCGGCGGCATAGACGTCGGTGGCGCCGAACGCGAGCAGCACCTCGGTCAGCGCCTGAGCCTGGCGGCGGCCGTGGGCATCGAGCGGACGGCGACGATCATCGCCGGAGAAACGCCGCCGACTTCCGGCGGTGGCATGCCGCACGACCAGTACGGTCCGGGTATCGGCGGGTTTTTTGATGAAGCGTCGCAACACCTTCCGGTCGGTCGTATAGCCGAGCAGTTTCATCGCACCGGAAACCGGAAGCCAGACCAGGTCGTCGACCTCGTCGTTGGCCGCAAAAACGCCGTCCTGGCTGTGCGCCGACCAGTAGCGCACCCGTTTGGTGGCGTTGGCCAACGGGTAGCTGACCGTCGCCAGGTAGCGGCCGAGCCGGGCGTGAAACCCGGTCTCCTCGAGGATCTCGCGGACCGCGGTGACCGGCTCGACCTCGCCGTCGTCGACTTTGCCCTTGGGCAACGACCAGTCGTCGTAGCGGGGTCGGTGAACCAGGGCCACCTCCACGTCGCCGGGTGCGGTGGCCGGATCGGCCCGACGCCACAGCACCGCGCCCGCGGCGCACACCAACTTCTCCGGTTTGGGCACCTGTGTCACTCCTGGCGGCTGAATCGGGTCGGTCCGGGCAAGTCGCGGTGCTCAGGGACTGCGACGACTCTTCATCAACGCCACCTGGTGGTCGCGGACGGTCTGACCCGCCTGCGGTGACGGCGTCCACTTCCCGTCGGGGCCGAGTTCCCAGCAGCGGGTGGCCGGATCCAGCGCCGAGTCGAACACCTCGCAGAGCTGGCCGGCCAGCCGTGGATCCTTCACCTGAACCATCACCTCCACCCGCCGGTCGAGGTTGCGGTGCATCATGTCGGCGCTGCCGATCCAGAGCTCGTCGATCGCGCGGAAGTGAAACATCCGGGAGTGCTCCAGAAACCGCCCGAGAATCGAGCGGGCGACGATGTTTTCGGAGAAACCGGCGGCTCCGGGGCGCAGCGCACAGATGCCCCGCACCACGATCTCGACACGCACCCCGGCCTGCGAGGCGCGGTAGAGCGCATCGATGACCTGTTCGTCGACGAGGGCGTTGGCCTTGACCCGGATACGACCGGCTCCGTTGCCGCGGTGGGCGGTGACCTCGGCGGCGATCCGTTCGATGATGCCCGCGCGGATACCGCTGGGCGCCACCAACAGGTTGCGGTAGGAGACATTGCGCGAGTACCCGGTCAGCGAGTTGAACAGGTCGGTCAGGTCCGCCCCGATGTCGGGGTCGGCGGTCAGGATTCCGACGTCCTCGTAGAGCCGGGCGGTCTTGCTGTTGTAGTTGCCGGTGCCCACATGGCAGTAGCGCCGGATCACCGCCCCCTCACGGCGCACCACCAGCGCGGTCTTGCAGTGGGTCTTCAACCCGACCAGGCCGTAGACCACATGGACGCCGGCCTGCTCGAGGGCCCGGGCCCATTTGATGTTGGCCTGTTCGTCGAAGCGGGCCTTGATCTCGACCAGGGTCACGACCTGCTTTCCGGCCTCGGCGGCATCGATGAGGGCGCGCACGATCGGCGAGTCGCCGGAGGTGCGGTACAGGGTCTGTTTGATCGCCAGCACGTTGGGGTCCGCGGCCGCCTGCTCGATGAACCGTTGCACGCTGGTCGAGAACGAGTCGTAGGGGTGGTGCACCAGGATGTCGCCCTCGCGCAGCGTCGCGAAGATGCTCTTCGGTGTCTCCCGTTCGGCGAACGCCGGATGGGTGGCCGGCACGAACGCCGGGTCCTTGAGCCCCGGTCGGTCCAGTTTGTAAAGCTGCCACAACGCCGACAGATCCAGCATCCCGGGCACGTCGATGACGTCGCCGGGGTCGACGTTGAGCTCGCGCAGCAACAACTCCAGCATGTGCTCGGTCATGTCGTCGGAGACCTCCAGGCGCACCGGCGAGCCGAACCGACGCCGGGCCAACTCGCGCTCCAGCGCCTGCAGCAGGTCCTCGTCGCGGTCTTCTTCGACCTCGAAGTCGGCGTTGCGGGTGATCCGGAAGACGTGGTGCTCCACGATCTCCATGCCCGGGAACAGCTCCGGCAGAAACGCCGCGATCAGTTCCTCCATCGGCAGGAAGCGCGCCACGGTGGGGCCGCCGAGATCGTCGGTGTCATCGATGTCGTCGAGGTCCTCGGCGGCCTCGGCGGTGTCGTCCTCGCTGAGTTCGACGAAGCGATCGACGTTGTCGGGCACCTTCACGCGGGCGAAATGCTGGCCACCGTCATCGGGTTGGCGCACCGTGACCGCCAGGTTCAAGCTCAGCCCGCTGACGAACGGGAACGGGTGGGCCGGGTCGACCGCCAGCGGGGTCAGCACCGGGAACACCTGCTCTTGAAAGTAGGTCGACAACCGGGTGCGTTCGGCACCGCCGAGATCCGCCCAGGTGACCACGTGGATGCCCTGCTCAGCCAACGCCGGACGCACCGAGTCGAGAAAAACCCGGGCGTGGCGCGCCTGGCTCTGCTGGGAGCGCTCGGCGATGCGGCGCAACTGTTCCCGCGGGGTCAGCCCGTCGGCGGAGCGCACCGACAGCCCCATCTCGTCGCGGCGTTTGAGCCCGGCGACCCGCACCATGTAGAACTCGTCGAGGTTGGAGGCGAAGATCGCCAGATACTTGGCCCGTTCCAGCAGCGGGGCCGAGGTGTCGGCAGCCAGGGCCAGCACCCGCTCGTTGAACTCCAGCCAGCTCAGCTCGCGGTTGAGGTAGCGCTTCTCCGGTAGGGCGTCGTGCTCCGGTTCGACGGTCTCCGCCGGTGGTGCGCTCGGCGCGGTGTCGGCCGGCCGCCACCGGTCGCGCTCGGTGCTCAGCTGAATCTCGGTCACACTGCGATCATTCCCTAATTTCGGGTGTGGTCGCCACCGATCCCGCTACCGGGTGTGCGCGGGTGCGTCGATGACCGCGGCGGTCGCCGCCCCCAGGCCCAACCGGCGGGCGGCGGCCAGATCCTGCGGGGTGTCGATGTCGCAGCGCAGGCCCGGCCACCCCCCGGTCAACTCGACCGCCCCCGATCGGCGGTGGTGTGCGCGCGAATCCCGGCCGAACCGGGCGCCCAATGGCACCCCGAAGGCGAACAGTGCCGCGGTGCCGGTGCGGTGGCGGTCGGCGACGAAACTGCGCCGGTGGCGGCGGGCGGCGTCGATCGCGGCGCTGAGCTCGTCGGGGCGCAACGCGGGCAGATCACCCTGGAGAACAACGATATTCGGGGTGAGCGCGGCGATCGTCTGCTCGGCGTCGGTGACGGCGTGGTTGAGCGGGTCGCGGTGGTCGGCCGGGGTGGTGTCGATCACGACGTGCGCGCCGAGGCGGCGTGCGGTGGCCGCGACCCGCTCATCGGGGGTGACGACGGTGACCGCGGTGACGGTCGGGACCGCCGCCGCGGCGGCCACCGTGTCGGTGAGCATCGCGAGCACCAGCGCCTCGCGGGTGGGCGGGTCGAACGCGGCGGCCAGGCGGCTTTTGGCGCCGGTGAGCCGTTTGACGGCGACGATCAGCCCGAGTGCGGCCGGCGGGCTCATCGCCGGTCGGGCCGGACGGGGCGTGCGCCGCTGAACATGGCTGCCATCCTGCCAGCCCGGTCGCGGCGCGGGTTTGCCGTCCCGGCTCGCCGGGGCTGCTCGCTAGGGTGAGGTCGGCGAGCGCTAAGGAGGGGCGATGGCAGGCAGCGACGGTGCGGTGGCGGTGATGGGGGCCGGGGCGTGGGGCACCACATTGGCCAAGGTGCTGGTCGAGGCGGGCACCCCGGTGCGGCTGTGGACCCGCGAAGGTGCTGTCGCCGAGCAGATCAACGCCACCGGGTACAACCCGCGGTACCTGCCGACGGTGCGGTTGCCGGCCGGGGTGTCGGCCACCTCCGACGCCGCGGGCGCCCTCGACGGGGCGACCACGGTGTTGCTGGGGGTGCCCGCCCAGGCGTTGCGCGCCAACCTGGAGCGGTGGGCGCCGCTGCTGGCCCCCGACGTCACGCTGGTCAGTCTGGCCAAGGGCATCGAACTGGGCACGCTGATGCGGATGAGTCAGCTCATCACCTCGGTGACCGGCCTGCCCGCCGAACAGGTGGCGGTGCTGTCGGGACCGAACCTGGCCAGCGAGATCTCGGTGGGGCAACTGGCCGCCACCGTGATCGCCTGCCCCGACCCGGCTCGGGCGGTGACGGTGCAGCAGATGCTGGCCACCGGCTACTTCCGGCCCTACACCAACACCGACGTGATCGGCACCGAGATCGGGGGCGCCTGCAAGAACGTCATCGCGCTGGCCTGCGGGATGGCCGCCGGCGCCGGTCTCGGGGAGAACACCGCCGCGGCGATCATCACCCGGGGCCTGGCCGAGATCACCCGCCTCGCGGTGGCGTTGGGAGCCCGAAGCGAGACGCTGGCCGGGCTGGCCGGAGTGGGGGACCTGGTCGCCACCTGCACCTCGCCGCACTCCCGCAACCGCAGTTTCGGGGCGAGACTGGGCCGCGGCGCCGGCGTGGCGCAGACGTTGGCCGAGTCGGGCACCCTGGTCGAGGGAGTCAGCTCGTGTGAGTCGGTGTTGGCGCTGGCGTCCAGCTACGACGTGGAGATGCCGCTCTCCGACGCCGTCTTCCGGGTCTGCCACCAGGGATTGTCGGTCGATGAGGCGATGACGTTGCTGGTCGGGCGGCGCACCAAGCCGGAGTGAGCCACCCCGCCCGCGGCGTGGCGGGCCCCCGCGGCCAGCGTGGCCCCGACCACCACAGGTAGCCTCACTGAATTGTGAACGACCGTGTCCGGGTCGCCGTGGTGTTCGGGGGCCGCAGCAGCGAGCACGCGATCTCGTGTGTCTCGGCGGGCAGCATCCTGCGCAACCTGGACCCGCGCCGCTTCGAGGTGGTCGCCGTCGGGATCACCACCGACGGGGCGTGGGTGCTCACCGACGCCGACCCCGACGCGTTGGCCATCACCGACCGGCGGCTGCCGTCGGTGACCGGCGACTCCGGTGCCGAATTGGCGCTCACCGCCGACCCGCAGCGGGCCGGCCAACTGGTGGGTCTGGCGGCGGTGGCCGACTCGGCGCCCGGGCAGGTGCTCGCCGCCGTCGACGTGGTGTTCCCGGTGCTGCACGGGCCCTACGGGGAGGACGGCACCATCCAGGGATTGCTGGAACTGGCGGGGCTGCCCTATGTGGGGGCCGGGGTGCTCGCCAGCGCCGCCGGGATGGACAAGGAGTTCACCAAGAAACTGCTGGCCGCCGAGGACCTGCCGATCGGACGCTACACGGTGCTGCGTCCCGCCCAGCCCACCGTGAGCCGCGGGGACCGCGAGCGGCTGGGCCTGCCGGTGTTCGTCAAACCGGCCCGCGGCGGCTCCTCGATCGGGGTCACCCGCGTCGGGCACTGGGATGAGCTGCCCGCCGCGGTCGCCGCGGCCCGCCGCCACGACCCGAAGGTGATCGTCGAGGCGGCGATCGACGGCCGGGAGGTCGAGTGCGGGGTGCTGGAGTTCCCCGACGGCACCGTGCAGGCCAGCGCGCTCGGGGAGATCCGGGTGAGCGCAGCCGCCGGCGGTGAGGCGTTCTACGACTTCGCCACCAAATACCTCGACGACGCCGCCGACCTGGACGTGCCCGCCGACGTCGACCCCGAGACGGCCGCGCAGATCCGGGCCCTGGCGGTCCGGGCGTTCGCCGCGATCGACGGGCAGGGCCTGGCCCGGGTCGATTTCTTCCTCACCGCCGACGGCCCGGTGATCAACGAGATCAACACCATGCCCGGGTTCACCACGATCTCGATGTATCCGCAGATGTGGGCCGCCAGCGGGGTCGACTACCCGACACTGCTGGCCACCATGGTCGACACCGCGCTGGCGCGCGGCACCGGTCTGCGCTGACGCGCGCCGGTTCAGCCCACCGGCGCGGGGTCGATCGGTCGGGCGGCCAGCCGTGCCGCGATCACCGCGGAGACCTGCTGGATCGGGCTCGGCCCCGACCCGGCGGGCAGCGTCAACGCCACATACACCGGCCGGTCGACGGCGAACCAGGTGACCCGCTCGGTTTCGCGGACGGCGAACCACTGCACCGCGTCGACCACCTGGATCGGGGAGCCGACGACGAACTCGGCCGGTCGCGCCAGCCCGCAGCGCAGCACCACCGGGTCCTCGATGTCCTCGGCACGCCAGGCGGCCACCCCGGGCGGGGCCGGCTCGGCGACCGGGGCGCGGGTGAAATCGCCGAGCCGGTCCGGCAGATGCTCCAGCAGCCCCGCACAGTCGGGTCCGGCGGCCGCCGGTGCCGGCACCGCGGCGATCGGCACCGGCGAGCGCGGCGTGTGACGGGTGGCGGCCACCACCAGCACGGTGAGCACCGCGGCCACGGCCACCACCAGCGCGGTGATCAGCGCCCAGCGCGGCGGGCCGTCCGGCTCGTCCATCCGCGACCACCCCTTCTCGGCTTACACTGCCAACGCCGCCCCGCGGCCGTGCCAAGAGAACCTACCCGGCGGTCGCGGCGGTGAGGAATCGACGTGAGCGAGGACAGCACGGTGAACGACACCCCCACGCTCGGTGGACTCGGCGAGTTCCCGATGATCGCCCGGCTGGTCACCGGGCGTCGACAACCCGCGTCGACCCTGCTGGGCCCCGGCGACGACGCCGCGGTGGTGCGCGCCGGCGACGGGCGCATCGTGGTCTGCACCGACATGCTGGTGGCCGGCCGGCATTTCCGGTTGGACTGGTCGAGCCCGCACGATGTCGGCCGCAAGGCGATCGCGGTCAACGCCGCCGACCTCGCCGCGATGGGGGCCGCCCCCACCGCGTTCGTGGTCGGCTTCGGCGCCCCGGCGCACACCCCGGCCGCCCACCTCGCCGAGGTCGCCGACGGGATGTGGGCCGAGGCCGAACCGCTCGGGGCCGGCATCGTCGGCGGCGACCTGGTGCAGGCCGAGCGCTGGGTGGTCTCGGTCGCCGCGCTCGGCGACCTGAGCGGGCGCCCCCCGGTGCGGCGCGTCGGGGCCGGCGCCGGGGCCATCGTCGCCGTCGCCGGCGATCTGGGCCGCTCTGCGGCCGGCTATGCGCTGTGGGACAAGGGGATCGACGGGTTCGATGAGTTGCGCCGCGCGCACCTGGTTCCCCGGCCGCCGTATCGGCAGGGGCCGGCGGCCGCCGAGGCCGGCGCGCAGGCGATGATCGACGTCTCCGACGGGCTGATCGCCGACGTCGGTCACCTCGCCGCCGCGTCCGGGGTCGACATCGACCTCGCGCGGGCCGCGCTGGACGACGACCACG
This sequence comes from Mycolicibacillus parakoreensis, assembly GCF_022370835.2. Next base: position 2,662,005 of record NZ_CP092365.1, on the reverse strand, counting down.
CCGCGCTGCGCGGTGCCGCCGCCGCCGTCGGCGCCGACGCCTGGACGTGGGTGCTCGGCGGGGGAGAAGACCACGCGTTGGTGGCGGTCTTCGCCGCGGCGGCACCGCCCGGGTGGCGCCGCATCGGGGTGGTGCGCACCGGAACGGGGCGGGTCCTGCTCGACGGCGCCACACCGACCGTCGCGGGCGGCTGGCAGTCGTTCGACGGCCCGGACGAGCGGCGATGACCTCCGTCGACGAGGTCGAGTTCTCCACCGCGGTGGCCCGGGTGGATCGCGATTGGCTGTGGCAGGAATTGACCGCGCACACCTACTGGGCCAAGTACCGCACCCGGGGGATGTTCGACCGGCAACTCGACACCGCGTGGCGGGTCGTCGGCGCGTACCGCGCCGCCGACGGTCAGATGGTGGGGTTCTGCCGCGCCTTCTCCGACGGGGTCGCCATGGCCTACCTGGCCGACGTGTACGTCTGTGCGGCGCACCGAGGCCACGGTATCGGTCAGGCGCTGGTGGGCCTGATGATCGACGACGGGCCGGGGCGGGACTTCCGGTGGATGCTGCACACCGCCGACGCGCACCGGTTGTACGCCGCGTTCGGGTTCACCGCACCGGATTCGATGTTCATGGAGCGCGCGCCGCGACTGCCCCACGTCCGGTGATCGGTGACCCAGTACCCTCTGCTCGACACCGCAACCCCACGGCGATTGGCGTCCACATGACTTCACTGCACGACCGGCACGACGACGGGCCGGGCCGGCGGTGAGCGCGCGTCCGCTGGGTGAACTCGTCGAGTCGGGCTGGGCGGCGGTCCTGGCCCCGGTCGCCGACCGGGTGGCCGCCATGGGGCGGTTTCTGCGGGAGGAGAACGCCGCCGGCCGCGGCTACCTGCCTGCCGGACAGAACGTGCTGCGGGCGTTCACCACGCCGTTCGACGCGGTGCGCGTCCTCATCGTCGGTCAGGACCCGTACCCGACTCCCGGGCACGCGGTGGGCCTGAGTTTCTCGGTGGCCCCGCACGTGCGGCCCCTGCCCCGCAGTCTGGCCAACATCTTCACCGAATACAGCGCCGACCTGGGCCACCCGCCGCCGTCGTGCGGGGATCTGAGCCCGTGGACCGAGCGGGGCGTGCTGCTGCTCAACCGGGTGCTGACGGTGGCTCCGGGCAGCCCCGCCTCGCACCGCGGCAAGGGCTGGGAGGCGGTCACCGAATGCGCGATCCGGGCGCTGGCCGACCGGGAGCGCCCGCTGGTGGCGATCCTGTGGGGCCGCGACGCCGCGACGGTCAAGCCGGTGCTCGCCGGCGGGCACTGCGTGGCGATCGAATCCCCGCATCCCTCCCCGCTGTCGGCGTCGCGGGGGTTCTTCGGGTCGCGCCCGTTCAGCCGCGCCAATACGGCGTTGGGTCGGTTGGGCGCCGACCCGGTCGACTGGCGGCTGCCGTAGCCGCCGGCGCGGCCCCGAGGTGGCGGTCCCCTAACCGCGGGCCAGGGTGAGGCCGCGCTCGGTCAGCATCGGGCCGAGCAGATCGACGACCACCCAGTGCCGGTCCGGATCGGCCCCGGTCACCATGCCCAGGTTCGCGGTGACGCCGCCGATCTCGACGGTGACCGGCGAACCCATGACCAGGTTGTAGATCGGCGGCGGATCGGTGTCGGGGTCATCGGCGGCGACGACGACCCGTTGCACGGTCGCCGGCAACGTCGCCAGCTCCGGGGTGGTCGCCGGATCCAACAGATGTCCGGTCACCGTGGTCCCCGATGAACTCGTCCAAGTCGCCGTCGCGCCGCGGTGCATCACCTCGTCGGGGTGCTGTACGGCCCGCGCCGGGACCGGTCGCCCGCGCACCGTCGTCGCCACCGGCAACCCCCAGTCGCCGGACTCGGACCCGAAGACCGCCACCGGCGAGAACGGCAGGCTCCACGGGGGGTCGACGGCGCCGGGCACGCCCGGGCTCAGATCGCTGATCGCGCCGATGCGTTGCGCGCCGACCTCGTCGTTCTGCTCGTCGGGTGCGGGTCGGCTCACCGACACCGGGGCGTGGGGGTCGCCGTGCGCGCACTGCGCGGCGGTGAGGAACCGGATGATTCGCGTCGCATCGGTGACCGCGAACCCGGCCTGGCAGAGGCCGGTGGGGTCGGTGGGATCGTCACCGAGCATGATCGGGGCGCCCGGGGTCAGCACCGCCACCGGAGCGGTATACAGCCGAGCGGAGTTGACCGGTGGCGGCAGCGGCCCGAGGGTCACCGTGGCGGGGGTGGTCTGCGGAGACGGGCGGTCGCCGGGCGCGGTGCCGCAGCCGACGAGGGCCGCGAGCAGCGCGGCGCTCAGCGCTGCTCGGGGGCCGAAGCGCGGGGCCATCCCCCTACGGTAGGGCGGGTCGGCGACCCCGGGGCACGCGGTTTGCGGCGCCGGCACACCGCCGACGGCCGCGGTGGCGGCGGTGTCTAACCGCGGCCGACCTTGCCGGCCTTGAGGCAGGAGGTGCAGACGTTCATCCGCTGCCGGTTGCCGCCCGGGCGGGCGACCGCCCGCACGGTCTGGATGTTGGGGTTCCAGCGGCGGCTGTGCCGGCGGTGCGAGTGCGACACCGTCTTGCCGAAGCCCGGGCCCTTGCCACAGATATCGCACACGGCGGCCATGGTAAACACTCCTCGAAAACGTCTGCTTGAGGGCCGGTTCCTGCTTGCCCCGTTGTCTGGTCGGTCGTGATCGTCGCCTTGCCGCCGGGCCAGCGACCCGCAGGGTGGCCCGACAACCTGACCAGAATAGCCGCCGCGGCCCGAACTGCCAAAACCATCCACACCCCGGGCCGCCCGGCGGGCCCCTGGCGGGCGGTTTTGTCCGGCCCACTGGTTAGGCTGGCGCCCACCGACGGGGCGAGGAGGTGGTTCGGCGATGGCGGGAGGCGTGCTCGACGGCGCCGCGCTGCGCGATTGGGCGCACACCGCGGTCTCCGATCTGCTCACCCACGCCGACGAGATCAACCGGCTCAACGTCTTTCCGGTCGCCGATGCCGACACCGGCACCAACATGCTGTTCACCCTGCGCTCGGCGCTCGCGGAGGCCAACACCGAGGCCGGGGCCGGCGATCTGGCCCGGGTGGCCGCCGCGCTGTCGGTCGGCGCACTGCACGGTGCGCGCGGCAACTCCGGGGTGATCCTGTCGCAGATCCTGCGCGGGCTGGCCGAGGTCACCGCCGAGAACCACGCCGCGACCAGCCTGGACGCCGCCACCCTGGGCGCCGCGCTGCGCCGCGGGGTGCGGTTGACGATCGCGTCGATGGGCGGGCGGGAGATCCCCGGCACCGTCGTGTCGGTGCTGGCGGCGGCCGCGGCGGCAGCCGAGGCGTGCGCCGCCGAGCGCGCCGCGCTGGGTGCGGCGCTGCTCGCCGCCGGGGAGGCCGCCGCCACCGCGCTGGACGCCACCCCCGGGCAGCTGCCGGCGCTGGCCGAGGCCGGAGTCGTCGACGCCGGCGGGCGCGGCCTGGTGGTCTTGCTCGATGCGCTCGCGACGACGGTCACCGGCCAGGTGCCGGTGCGTCGGCCCTACGAGCCCGCCGAACCCGCCCCGGTGGCCGCCGCCGCGCCCGGGCCCCGCTTCGAGGTGATGTATCTGCTCGCCGACTGCACCCCGGCCGACGCGGAGACACTGCGCACCGCGCTGAGCGGCCTGGGGGAGTCGGTGGCGATCGCCGCCGCCGGCGGGGCGGCCGGCTTCTCGGTGCACGTGCACACCGACGATGCCGGCGGCGCGGTGGAGGCCGGGCTGACCGTCGGGCGGCTCAGCCGCATCCAGATCTCCGGGCTGGCCGGAGCCGGCGCCCCGGCGCCCGGCAGCTGGGCGCGCGAACGCGCCGTGCTCGCCGTCACCGACGGCAACGGTGCGGCACAGCTGTTCGGCACCGAGGGCGCCGGCGTGCTGTGCGCCGCGGCGGAGACCGTCAGCGCCCAGCAGCTGCTGCGCGCCATCGTCGACACCGGCGCGGCGCAGGTGCTGGTGCTGCCCAACGGCCTGGTCGCCGCCGAGGAACTCGTCGCCGGCTGCACCGCCGCCAACGGCTGGGGCATCGACGTGGTGCCGCTGGCGACCGGCTCGATGGTGCAGGGGCTGGCCGCGCTGGCCCTGCACGACCCGACCCGGCAGGTCGTCGACGACGGGTTCACCATGGCGCGTGCCGCGGCCGCCGCCCGCTACGGCTCGGTGCGCATCGCCACCGAGGAGGCGCTGACCTGGGCCGGCCCGTGCCGCGCCGGCGACGGGCTGGGGATCGCCAGCGGGGAGGTGCTCATCGTCGCCGACGACGCCCGCGCCGCCGCCGTCGGGCTGATCGATCTGCTGCTGGGCTCCGGAGGGGAGCTGGTGACGGTGCTCATCGGCGCCGGGCTGGCCGACCCCGAGGCGACCGAGGCGGCGCTGGACCGCCATGTGCACGACGCCCACCCGGGCACCGAGCTGATGATCTACGACACCGGCCACCGCGGCGACGTGCTGCTCATCGGGGTCGAGTAGCGGTGGCCACCCTCGGCGACCGGTTGGATTTCGTCGTCGGTGCCAAGGCGGCCGGCCACCTCGACGAGGCGTTCGGCATCGGCACCGTCGAGGAGTTGCTGCGCCACTACCCGCGCACCTATGCCGCGGCCGGCGGGGTGGTGCGCAACCTCGACGACCGACGCCCGCAGCCCGGTGAGCACATCACCCTGCTCGACACCATCACCAGCTCGACGCTGCAGACACCGAAGAACCCCAGCAAACGCGGCGGGCGCCGGTTCCTGCGGATCACCCTGGGCGCCGGGGCCGCCACGGTGACCGCCACCTTCTTCAACGCCACAAAGTGGATCGCGGGGCAGCTGACCACCGGCACCCGGGTGATGCTGTCGGGGGAGGTGCACTACTACCGCGGCGCCCTGCAGCTGCGCCACCCCGATTTCCTCGTGCTCGACACCGAATCCGGCCCCCACCGGGGCAGCCGCGCCCTCAAGAGGATCGCCGAGGCGTCGGAGGCGGTCGCCGGGCAGGTGGTGCAGGCCGAGTTCGAGCGGTCCTACTACCCGATCTACCCGGCCAGCGTGAAACTGCAGAGCTGGGACATCTTCAACTGCGTGCGCCAGGTGCTCGCGGTGCTCGACCCGGTGGCCGACCCGCTGCCCGAGGGGCTGCGCGAGCGGCTCGGGCTGCTCAGCGAGGACGAGGCGCTGCGCGCGGTGCACCTGGGCGAGGATCCGGCGCTGCGCCGCCGGGCCCGCGACCGGCTGGCCTTCGACGAGGCGGTGGCCCTGCAGTGGGCGCTGGTGCGGCGACGCCGGGGGGAGGCGTCCCGGTTGGGTCCGGCCGCCCCGCGCGTCCCCGCCGGGCGGGCCGCCGCCCTGGTGGCCGCGCTGCCGTTCGCGCTCACCGCCGGCCAGCAGGAGGTGCTGGAGGTCATCGCGCGCGAACTGGCCGAGCCCCGACCGATGAACCGGCTGCTGCAGGGCGAGGTCGGCTCCGGCAAGACGATCGTGTCGGTGCTGGCGATGCTGCAACTGGTCGACGCCGGCTACCAGTGCGCGCTTCTGGCGCCCACCGAGGTGCTCGCCGCCCAGCACCGGCGGTCGATCACCGCGGCGCTGGGCCCGATGGCACTCGGCGGTCAGCTCGGCGGCACCGACGACGCGATCGCGGTGGCGTTGCTCACCGGATCGATGACCGCCGCGCAGAAGAACCGGGTGCGCGCCGAGATCAGCAGTGGTGCGGCGGCGATCGTGATCGGCACCCATGCGCTGCTGCAGGACAGCGTGTCGTTCCACCGGCTGGGCATGGTCGTCATCGACGAACAACACCGGTTCGGCGTCGAACAACGAGACCGGTTGCGCGCCAAGGCCCCCGACGGCATCACCCCGCATCTGCTGGTGATGACCGCCACGCCGATCCCGCGCACCGTGGCGCTGACCGTCTACGGCGATCTGGAGACCTCGACGTTGCGCGAACTGCCGCGCGGGCGCCAACCGATCACCACCCGAACGGTGTTCGCGGGACACAAGCCGGACTGGCTGGCCCGCGCCTGGAGCCGGGTCCGCGAGGAGGTGGCCGCCGGCCGGCAGGCCTACGTGGTGACCTCCCGGATCGACGACAGCGACACCGCCGATCGGCGCGCCGACGGTGGCCCTGAGGACAGCGGCGGGCGTGCGCCGGTGACCGCGGTCGACGGCTTCACCGGCCTGTCGGCCGCCGCGCTGGCCGGTCTGCGCCTCGGGCTCCTGCACGGACGGCTCTCCGCCGAGGAGAAGGAGACCGTGATGACCGCGTTTCGGGACGGCGCGATCGACGTGCTGGTCTGCACCACGGTGATCGAGGTCGGTGTCGACGTGCCCAACGCCACCGTGATGGTGGTGATGGACGCCGACCGGTTCGGGATCAGTCAGCTCCACCAGCTGCGCGGCCGCATCGGTCGCGGCGTCCATCCGAGCCTGTGTCTGCTGGTCAGCTGGGTGCGACCGGCGAGCCGGTCGGGCCGGCGGCTGGCCGCGGTCGCCGACACCGTCGACGGGTTCGCGCTGGCCGACCTGGACCTGCGTGAACGCCGCGAAGGTGATGTGTTGGGCCGCAACCAATCCGGCCGGTCGATGACGTTGCCGCTGCTGTCGCTCGCCGAACACGGCGAGCTGATCGAGCACGCCCGGAGCTTCTGCGCGGACACCGTTGCCCGGGACCCGCAGAACCCGGGGCTGGCGGCGCTGGCGGCCCGGTTCACCGAGACCGACGCCATCGACTACCTGGACAAGGCGTGAGCCCCTGCGCGCCGCGCCGCCGCCTGATCTGGCCGGTGGTGCTGGCGGCGACCGCGGTGCTGGTGGCCTACCAGACGGTCAGCGCCGACCGGGCCCCGGCGTCGGGCGCTCGGCCGCACCCTCCGACGGTGACCGCCGGCACCGACGTGCTGGACGGACTGGCGGTGTGGCCCGCGCGCCCGCACCGCCACGACTACCGGCGGGCCGCCTTCGGCGCGGCCTGGGACGACGACACCGACGCCCCCGGCGGACGCAACGGCTGCGACACCCGCAACGACATCCTCAACCGGGACCTCGAGCAGATCACCGCGGTGGCGACCACCCGCTGCCCCAACGCGGTGGCCACCGGGGTGCTGCACGACCCGTACGGCAACGCCACGGTGGCGTTCACCCGCGGCGCGCACACCGGGCAGGCGGTGCAGATCGACCACCTGGTGCCGCTGGCCTACGCCTGGGACATGGGGGCGCACGGCTGGGCCCCGGCCCAGCGGCGCCGGTTCGCCAACGACCCGGCCAACCTGCTGGCCGTCGCCGGGGCGCCCAACCAGGACAAGGGCGACTCCCCGCCGGCGGACTGGATGCCGCCGAACACCGCGTTCGCCTGCCAGTACGCGATGCAGTTCATCGCGGTGCTGCGCGGCTACGGCCTGCCGGTCGACGCGGCGTCGGTGCCGGTGCTGCGCACCGCGGCCGACAGCTGCCCGGTCGGGTGACTCAGCGCGCCAACGGCGCCAGCGCCTGCTCGAGATCGGCGATGAGGTCGGCGGGATCCTCCAGGCCCACCGAGAGCCGGATCATGCCGTCGCTGATGCCGCGGCGCCGGCGCTCGGCCGGCGGCATCCCGTGATGGCTGGTGGTGATCGGCTGGGTGACCAGGCTCTCCACTCCGCCGAGGCTGCCGGCGATGGAGAACAGCGCCAGCCGGTCGACGACGGCGGCGGTGGCGGCCGCGTCGGCGTCGAGCACGAAGCTGAGCATGCCGCCGTGCCCGCGCATCTGCTTGTCCACCACGGTCTTCGCCGCCCCGGCGGCCAGCCCCGGATAGTTGACCCGCACCACCGCGGGGTGCCCGGCCAAGAAGGCCGCGACCGCGGCGGCGCCGGCGTTGTGGCGGGCCACCCGCACCGGCAGCGACCGCAGCGAGCGGGCCAGCAGCGAGGACACCTCCGGGGCGATCATCTGACCAAGGTTTTTGCGCCAGAACGCCACCGGGGCCAGCAGCTCTGCCGAGCCCATCAACGCCCCGGCGGTCAGATCGGAGTGCCCGCCGAGGTACTTGGTCGCCGAATGCATCACCAGATCCGCCCCGTGGGCCAACGGATTCTGGTTCACCGGGGTGGCGAAGGTGTTGTCGATGATCGTCAGCGCGCCCGCCGCGCGCGCCGCGGCGCTGACCGCGGCGATGTCGAGCACGGTCAACGTCGGGTTCGACGGGGTCTCGAAGAACACCACGCGGGTGGCGTCGGTGCACGCCGCCGGCAGGCGGTCGAGGTGCTCGGCGGGCAGAAACGCCGTGGTGATGCCCAGCCGCGGCAGGTTCTCGGTGAGCAGCTCATAGGTGCCGCCGTACAGGTCGCCCACACAGACGATCTGCTCGCCGGTGCGGACGTGGGCCAGCAGCGCCGCCGAGATCGCCGCCATGCCCGACGAGAACGCCAGCGCGGCCTGCGCGCCCTCCAGGTCGGCGAGCTTGGCCTCGGTCGCCACCACCGTCGGATTGCCGCCGTACCGGGTGTACAGCGCGCCGGCGGTGCGCTCCTCGATGACGTCGAGCAGATCGGCGGTGCGGGCGAACGCGAACGTCGAGTGCGGGTAGATGGGCGGATGGATCGCCCCGTGGGTGTCCCGGCGGTCCCCGGCGTGCACGCTGCGGGTGCCCAGCCCGGGACCGTCGGGGGTGCGCGGGTGCTCGGTCATCGGCGCCCACCTCCTGCCGTTGTGGCCCCGCACGCGGCGGCCCGAAACCCCGATCGGGGCGGCGGGGCCGGCGTCGTTACTGGCCGGTGTAGGTGAGGGGATCGGGGCGCACCCGGGTGCCGTCGTGGAGCCCGGTGAGGGTGCTCATGTGCTCCTCGGCCAGCTCGAAGTCGAACACGTCGAGGTTGGCCGCGATGCGCTCGGCGTCGGTGGACCGGAACACCACCGCGTTACCCAACTGCAGGTTCCAGCGCAGCAGCACCTGGGCGGGGCTGCGCTGGTACTCGGCGGCCACCGCGGTGACGGTCGCGTTGTCCAGCAGCGCGCCGTTGGCCAACGGGCTGTAGGACTGGGTGGCCACGTTGTGCTCGGCGTTGGCCGCGCGCAGTTCCTGCTGGTTGAGCAGCGGGTGCAACTCGATCTGGTTGACCGCCGGGGTCGCGAACGTCAGGTCGATGACCGTGCTGAGCAAATCGGCGGTGAAGTTCGACACCCCGATCGACAGGGCGTGGCGATCCTCGGCCAGCGTCATCATCCCCGCGAAGCTGTCGACGTAGGTGCCCAGCGCCGGGGCCGGCCAGTGCACCAGGTAGAGGTCCACGTACTCCAGGCCGAGCCGCTCCAGGCTGGCCTTGCAGGCCTGCTGGCTGCTGGTGAAACCCTGGTCGGCGATCGCCAACTTGGTGGTCACGAACAGCTCGGCCCGCGGGACCCCGGACGCCGCGATCGCGCGCCCGACGCCGGCCTCGTTGCCGTACACCGCGGCGGTGTCGATCAGGCGCGCCCCGGCCTCCAGCGCGGCGGCGACGGCCCGTTCGGCCTGGTCGTCGGAGAGCTCGCCGACGCCGACGCCCAACACCGGCATGGTGTTGTCGTCGTTGAGGCCGATTGTGGGGATATCGGTTGCCATCTCACCTGCCTGTGACAAATTGGACCTGTGTTGCCTCCGCGCCCGGCTGCGAGCCCGGCGGGTTGCGGAATCACGATAACGGGTTCGCGTCGTCCGTCGTCAACGAGGGAGCAGCGATGATGCCGTCTGTGCCGGGCCTGTCGGTGCCCGCCCAGTGGAGAGACCGCCTGACCGGGGTGGGAGCCAAGGTGCTGCCGCGGCTTCCCGGCGGGGCGAAATGGCTGCTGACCGGGGGACGCGCGGTCACCATCGACGGCAACACCCTCGACCGCACCCTGCAGCTGATGCTGAGCTCGCAGAAGGCGATGGGGGTCGACGGGTTGATCATCGACGGCGACGCGGCGACCTCGCGCTCCTCGATGCGGGCGATGACCGCCGCGCTGGCCGGCCCCGAGATCCACGTGGCGACCGCCCCGGTGCGCGTTCCCGGCCCCGCCGGCACGCTGGGCGCGCGCCACTACCGGCCCGCCGGCGACGGGGCGGCGCCGCTGCTGGTCTTCTACCACGGCGGCGGCTGGGCGATCGGCGACCTGGACACCCACGACGCGGTCTGCAGGCTGGTCTGCCGCGACGCCGGGGTCCACGTGCTCTCGGTCGACTACCGCCGCGCCCCGGAGCATCCCGCCCCCGCCGCCGCCGAGGATGCGCACGCCGCGTTCACCTGGGCGCTGGCGCACGCCGCCGAACTCGGCGCCGACCCCGCCCGGGTGGCGGTCGGCGGCGACAGCGCGGGGGGCAACCTGGCCGCGGTGGTCGCCCAGCAGGCCCGGGACGCCGGCGGGCCGGCGCCGGCGCTGCAGTGGCTGCTCTACCCGGCCACCGACTTCACCTCCCAGACCCGCTCCCGCACGCTGTTCGCGTCGGGGTTTTTGCTGACCAAGGCCGACATGGACTGGTTCGAACAGCAGTACCTCGACGGCTCCGCGGTGGAGCGCACCGACCCGCGGGTCTCCCCGGCGCTGGCCGGCGACCTGTCCGGGTTGGCGCCGGCGCTGATCGTCACCGCCGGGTTCGATCCGCTGCGCGACGAGGGCGACCAGTACGCGGCGGCGCTGCGCGCGGCCGGCACCCGCGTCGACCACCGGCGGATGGGGCCGCTCACCCACGGCTTCGCCAACCTGTTCGCCCTCGGCGGGGGCAGCGCGACCGCGATGAGCGAGGCGATCTCGGCGCTGCGCGCCCACCTGAGCCGGGGCTGACCGTCGCGGTTGCCCCGCCGGTACTCTTTTAAGACACTGTCGATCGATCACCACCGCCTAACCAGGAAGCCGAGCACACCTGTGTCGAAAAAACCCAAGCGTCCCGCGGGCTACGACCTCAAGGCCGCCGACCGGCGGCGCAACCATGCGATCCAGATCGGCATGACCGCGATCGTGGTGCTGTTCGCGTTGGGCATCGTCGGCTACATCGTGGTGCTCAACAGCAAGAAACCCGACGAGGGCCAGGCGATCCGGGTCGTGTCCGACGAGGTGATCACCGCCGAGGACTCCGATGAGCCCAAGGTGGTGCTCTCGATCTACGAGGACTTCCTGTGCCCGGGCTGCGGGAACTTCGAACGCAACTACGGCCCGACGATCAGCAAACTGGTCGACATCGGGGCCATCGCGGTGGACTACCACCCGGCGAACATCCTGAGCAAGCAGGGCCGCGACAACTACTCCGGTCGCGCCGGTGCCGCCGCGTTCTGCGTCGCCGACGAGTCGATGGAGGCGTTCGAACGGTTCCACGCCGCGCTGTACACCAAGGAACTGCAGCCCGACGAGTTGGCCGCCAGCTTCCCCGACAACGCCCGGCTGATCGAGCTGGCCCGGCAGGCCGGGGCCGCCGGCGGGGTGCGCGACTGCGTCAACAGCGGCAAATACCTCAAGCTGGTCGACGGCATGGCCGCCGCCGGCAAGATCCAGGCGACCCCGACCATCCGGATCAACGGCGAGGACTACAACCCGAAGAGCCCCGCGGCCCTGGTCGACAAGGTCAAAAGCATCGTCGACGACGTGCCGGGCATCGCCGAGGCCGCGGCGGTCGCCCCCGCGAAGCCGGACGCGTGAGCACCCCGGCACCGGGCGCCGGCGCCCCGCGACCGGCGCCGGTGCCGACCGGGGTGCGCAGCGGCGCACCCGGGGCCTGGTGGGTGCTGATCGGCGGGGTGATCGGGCTGATCGCCTCGACGGCGCTGACCGTGGAGAAGGTGCGCCTGCTCGCCGACAGCGCCTACGTGCCGTCGTGCAGCCTCAACCCGGTGCTGTCGTGCGGGTCGGTGATGGCGACCCCGCAGGCCGGGGTGCTGGGATTGCCCAACCCGCTGATCGGGATCGCGGCGTTCACCGTCGTCGTGGTCACCGGTTTGCTTGCGATCGCGAAAGTTCCTCTGCCGCGCTGGTATTGGCTCGGTCTCACCGCCGGTCTGCTGGTCGGTGCGGTCTTCGTGCACTGGTTGATCTTCCAGAGCCTCTACCGCATCGGGGCGCTGTGCCCCTACTGCATGGTGGTGTGGGCGGTCACCATCACGCTGCTGGTGGTGACCGCATCGATCGCCGGTGGGGCCGGGTACGGACACAAAAGTTTGCAGATTCTGCACCGGTGGCGCTGGACGGTGACTGCGTTATGGTTCATCGGGTTGGCCGTGTTGATATTCCTCCGCTTTCAGGATTATTGGCTGACGCTGGTCTAGTGCCGGCCGGTCGTGGTGACGGGTCGACAAAGTTGACGGGTCGAAGGGGTTGTGAGGAGAACGCGTGATCTCCAAGGTGCTGGTCGCCAACCGCGGTGAGATCGCCATCCGGGCGTTTCGTGCCGCCAACGAGCTCGGGGTCGCCACGGTGGCGGTCTACCCGTACGAGGACCGCAACTCGATGCACCGGCTCAAGGCCGACGAGTCCTACCAGATCGGTGAGGAAGGCCACCCGGTTCGCGCCTACCTGTCGGTGGCCGAGATCGTCGCCACGGCGCGGCGCTGCGGCGCCGACGCGATCTACCCCGGCTACGGTTTCCTGTCGGAGAACCCCGAACTCGCCGCGGCCTGCGACGCGGCGGGCATCACGTTCGTCGGGCCGCGCGCGGAGATCCTGGAGCTGGCCGGCAACAAGTCGCGGGCCATCGCCACCGCCCGGGCGGCCGGGCTGCCGGTGCTGGCCTCCTCGGAGCCGTCGGCGTCGGTGGACGCGTTGCTCAGCGCCGCCGAGCAGATGACGTTCCCGCTGTTCGTCAAGGCCGTGGCCGGCGGTGGGGGCCGCGGTATGCGGCGGGTGAGCGACCTCGACGCACTGCGCGAGGCGATCGAGGCGGCCAGTCGCGAGGCCGAGTCGGCGTTCGGCGATCCCACCGTCTACCTCGAGCAGGCGGTGATCAACCCGCGTCACATCGAGGTGCAGATCCTCGCCGACACCCACGGTGAGGTGATCCACCTCTACGAGCGGGACTGCAGCGTGCAGCGCCGCCATCAGAAGGTGGTCGAGCTGGCGCCGGCACCGAACCTCGATCCCGCGGTGCGGGAGAAGATCTGCGCCGACGCGGTGGCCTTCGCCCGCCAGATCGACTACAGCTGTGCGGGCACCGTGGAGTTTCTGCTCGACGAACGCGGCCACCACGTGTTCATCGAGATGAACCCGCGCATCCAGGTCGAGCACACCGTCACCGAGGAGATCACCGACGTCGACCTGGTCTCGGCCCAGCTGCGGGTCGCCGCCGGGGCGTCGCTGGCCGACCTGGGGCTGAGCCAACAGGCGATCGTGCCGCACGGCGCGGCGCTGCAGTGCCGGATCACCACCGAGGACCCCGCCAACGGGTTTCGTCCCGACACCGGTCGTGTCAGCGCCTACCGCAGCCCCGGCGGCGCCGGTATCCGGCTGGACGGCGGCACCAACCTGGGTGCGGAGATCACCGCGCACTTCGACTCGATGCTGGTCAAATTGACCTGCCGTGGAAGGGATTTCGCTACCGCGGTGGCCCGCGCCCGGCGGGCGGTCTCGGAGTTCCGCATCCGCGGGGTGGCCACCAACATCCCGTTTCTGCAGGCCGTGCTCGACGACCCGGATTTTCAGGCCGGACGCATCACCACGTCGTTCATCGAGCAGCGCCCGGCGCTTCTGACCGCCCGATCGTCGGCCGACCGGGGCACCAAGATCCTCAACTATCTGGCCGATGTCACCGTCAACACCCCGCACGGGTCGCGGCCGTCGACGGTGTATCCGCACGACAAACTGCCCGAGGTGGACCTCTCGGCGCCGCCGCCGGACGGGTCGCGCCAACGGCTCAACGCGTTGGGCCCCGAGGGGTTTGCCCGCTGGCTGCGCGACAGCCCGGCGGTCGCGGTGACCGACACCACCTTCCGCGACGCCCACCAGTCGCTGCTGGCCACCCGGGTGCGCACCAGCGGGTTGTCGCGGGTGGCGCCGTATCTGGCGCGCACCATGCCGCAGTTGTTGTCGGTCGAGTGCTGGGGTGGGGCCACCTACGATGTGGCGCTGCGGTTCCTCAAAGAGGACCCGTGGGAGCGGCTGGCCACGCTGCGCGAGGCCATCCCCAACATCTGTCTGCAGATGCTGCTGCGTGGGCGCAACACCGTCGGCTACACCCCGTATCCGGAGCTGGTGACCTCGGCGTTCGTCGCCGAGGCGAGCGCGACCGGCATCGACATCTTCCGCATCTTCGACGCGCTGAACAACGTCGACTCGATGCGCCCGGCCATCGACGCGGTGCGCGAGACCGGATCAGCGGTCGCCGAGGTCGCCCTGTGCTACACCGGCGATCTGTCCGACCCCGGGGAATCGCTCTACACCCTGGACTACTACCTGCGGCTGGCCGAACGGATCGTGGCGGCCGGCGCCCACGTTCTGGCGATCAAGGACATGGCCGGGCTGCTGCGACCCCCGGCGGCGGCCACCCTGGTCACCGCGTTGCGCAGCCGCTTCGACCTGCCGGTGCACGTGCACACCCACGACACCCCCGGTGGCCAGCTGGCCAGCTACGAGGCGGCCTGGCAGGCCGGCGCCGACGCCGTCGACGGGGCGGCCGCCCCGCTGGCCGGCACCACCAGCCAGCCCGCGCTGAGCTCGATCGTGGCCGCCGCCGCCCACACCGACTACGACACCGGCCTGTCGCTGCCGGCGGTCTGCGACCTCGAGCCCTACTGGGAGGCGCTGCGCAAGGTCTACGGCCCCTTCGAGTCGGGGCTGTTGTCGCCGACCGGGCGGGTCTACACCCATGAGATCCCCGGCGGGCAACTGTCCAATCTGCGCCAGCAGGCCATCGCGTTGGGCTTCGGCGACCGGTTCGAGGAGATCGAGGCCAACTACGCCGCCGCCGACGCGGTGCTGGGCCGGCTGATCAAGGTGACCCCCACCTCCAAGGTGGTCGGGGACCTGGCGCTGGCGCTGCTGGGTGCGGGCATCGGCGCCGAGGAGTTCGCCGACGATCCGGCCCGCGTCGACATCCCCGATTCGGTGATCGGATTTCTGCGCGGCGAACTGGGCGAACCCGCCGGCGGCTGGCCGGAGCCGCTGCGTTCGACCGCGCTGGCCGGGCGGGGCCCGGCGCGGCCCACCGAGGAGCTCACCGCCGCGGACGAGGCGGTGCTCGCCGAGCCCGGCCGGGCGCGTCAGGAGGCCCTGAACCGACTGCTGTTCCCGGGCCCGACCGAGGAATTCGAGGCGCACCGCGACGCCTACGGCGACACCTCGCAGCTCTCGGCCAACCAGTTCTTCTACGGCCTGCGCCGCGGCGAGGAGCACCGGGTGAAGCTGGAGCGCGGCGTGGAGCTGCTGATCGGGCTGGAGGCCATCTCCGAGCCCGACGAACGCGGCATGCGCACCGTGATGTGCATCATCAACGGGCAGCTGCGCCCGGTGGAGGTGCGCGACCGCTCCATCGCCAGCTCGGTGCCGGTCGCCGAGAAGGCCGACCGGTCCAACCCCGGCCATGTGGCGGCCCCGTTCGCCGGGGTGGTCGCCGTCGCGGTGGCCGAGGGCGACACCGTGGAGGCCGGCCAGACCATCGGGACCATCGAGGCGATGAAGATGGAGGCCGCCATCACCGCGCCGACCGCCGGCACCGTGGAGCGCATCGCGGTGGCCGAGACCGCCCAGGTGGAAGGCGGCGATCTGCTGGTGGTGCTGAGCTGACCCGGATCATCGCCGGGGCGGCGCGGGGCCGTCGGCTGGCGGTTCCGGCGCGCGGCACCCGGCCGACCAGCGACCGGGTGCGCGAGGCGCTGTTCAACGTGCTGGGCGCCCGGCGGGACTTCGCCGGGCTGACGGTGCTGGACCTCTACGCCGGCTCCGGGGCGTTGGGCCTCGAGGCGCTGTCGCGGGGTGCGGCGGCGGTGCGGCTGGTGGAATCGGATGCGCGGGCCGCGGCGACCATCACCGCGAACATCGCCGCGGTCGCCCTGCCCGGGGCGGTGCTGCGGCGCGCCCCGGTGGCCGCGGTGTTGGCCGCCGGCACCGACACCGCGGTCGATCTGGTCTTCGCCGACCCGCCGTATCACCTCGGCGCCGACGAGCTGGTCGCGATGCTGGGGCTGCTCGTCGAGGGCGGCTGGGCCGGTGCGGGCACCGTGGTGGTCTGCGAACGCGCCGCGGCCGGACCGCCGCTGGCCTGGCCCGGCGGCTGGGGCCCCTGGCCGCCCCGGCGTTACGGCGACACCCGCCTGGAGCTGGCCGAACGGCTCCCCGACGCCGCCGACCGGCCCTGATAGCGTCGGCAGCCATGAGCGGAGCGGTATGCCCGGGCTCGTTCGACCCGGTGACCCTGGGCCACGTCGACATCCTGGAGCGCGCCGCCGCCCAATTCGATGAGGTGGTCGCCGCCGTGCTGATCAACCCGGCCAAAAAAGGAATGTTCGACCTCGACGAACGGCTGGCGATGATCGCCGAGGCCACCGCGCACCTGCCCAACGTGCGCGCCGAGTCCGGACGCGGGCTGGTGGTCGACTTCGTCCGCGAGCGGCGTCTGACCGCGATCGTCAAGGGCCTGCGCACCGGCACCGACTTCGAATACGAGCTGCAGATGGCGCAGATGAACAAGCACATCGCCGGGGTGGACACCTTCTTCGTGGCCACCGCCCCGCGGTACTCGTTCGTCTCCTCCTCGCTGGCCAAGGAGGTCGCGTCGATGGGCGGCGACGTCTCCGACCTGCTGCCCGACCCGGTGAACCGGCGGCTGGCCGCCAAGCTCGCCGCTCGCTGAGCCCGCCGGGCCGCGGGCGCGCCGCCGACCGGCCGCGTCGACTTATCCTGGGGTCGTCGTCGCCTGGTAATCCGACACACCGACGTGAGCTACCCAGTCACAGACGTAACACCAGGCACACTAGTCACAAATAACTACGCCTGGAGGGTGTTGCCGTGTACCGAGTGTTTGAAGCGCTGGACGAACTGAGCGCCATCGTCGAAGAGGCGCGCGGCGTGCCGATGACCGCCGGTTGTGTGGTGCCCCGCGGCGACGTGCTGGAACTGGTCGACGACATCAAGGATGCGATCCCCGGCGAACTCGACGACGCCCAGGACGTGCTCGACGCCCGCGATTCGCTGCTGCACGACGCCAAGACCCACGCCGACGGCATGGTCGCGGGCGCGAGCACCGAGGCCGAGTCGATGGTCAACCATGCCCGTGCCGAGGCCGACCGGGTGCTCGCCGACGCCAAGAGCCACGCCGACCGGATGGTCTCCGAGGCCCGCCAGCACAGCGAACGGATGGTCGCCGAGGCGCAGGAGGAGGCCGCGCGGCTCAACGCCGCGGCCAAACGCGAGCACGAGGCCGCGGTGAGCCGGGCCCAGGCCGAAGCCGACCGGCTGGTGGAGAACGGCAACATCTCCTACGAGAACGCCGTGCAGGAGGGCATCAAGGAGCAGCAACGCCTGGTGTCGCAGACCGAGGTGGTGGCCTCGGCGACCGCGGAGGCCACCCGCATGATCGACTCGGCGCACGCCGAGGCCGACCGGCTGCGCGGCGAATGCGACATCTACGTCGACTCCAAACTCGCCGAGTTCGAGGAGTTCCTCAACGGCACGCTGCGCTCGGTCAACCGCGGCCGCCACCAACTGCGCACCGCCGCGGGCACCCACGACTACGCGGTTCGGTAGGCGCCGCGGCGCGCGCGGCGCGCCGTAGGATCGAAGGCATGGCCACGCATCAATCCGACGCGCCGCTGGTGCTCACCATCGCCCGGCTGGGGCGGCGTCCCGGCACGATGATGGCGGTGCGCCGCACCGTGGACGCCCCGGTGCGGATCGGGCTGGACCTGGAGGCGATCGAGCCCGGCGCGCCGCTGACGCTGGATCTGCAGCTGCAGTCGGTCTCCGAGGGCGTGCTGGTCACCGGGACCGCCGCCGCGCCCACCAGCGCGCAGTGCGCACGCTGCCTGACCGAGTTCGCCGACCACATCGAGGTCCGGCTCACCGCGCTGTACGCCTACCCACAGAGCACCACCGAGGCGACCACCGAGGACGACGAAATCGGCCGCATCGTCGACGACACCGTCGACCTCGAACAGGCCCTCATCGACGAGGTCGGCCTGGCGCTGCCGCTCTCCCCGCTGTGCCGCCCGGACTGCCCGGGCCTGTGCGCGCAGTGCGGGGTGGCGCTGGCCACCGCCGACCCCGATCACCACCACGAGGTGATCGATCCGCGCTGGGCCAAACTGGCCGGGCTGCTGGAAGACCGGCCGTGAACCGCCAGGCGCTGCTCGCGGCGCTCGGCGTCGCGTTGCCCGAGGAGGTGTTGACGCTGGCGCTGACCCACCGCAGCTACGCCTACGAGCAGGGCGGGTTGCCGACCAACGAGCGGTTGGAGTTCCTCGGCGACGCGGTGCTGGGGCTCACCGTCACCGACGAGTTGTTCCACCGTCACCCCGACCGGCCGGAGGGCGACCTGGCCAAGCTGCGGGCCAGCGTGGTCAACACCGCCGCACTCGCCGACGTGGCCCGCGGGCTCACCGCCGACGGTCTCGGGGCGCACCTGCTGCTGGGCCGCGGCGAGATCGCCACCGGTGGCGCCGACAAATCCAGCATCCTGGCCGACAGCATGGAGTCCCTGCTCGGCGCGGTGTATCTGCAGCACGGCATCGAGGTGGCCCGCACGGTGATCCTGCGGCTGTTCGGGGAGCTGCTCGACACCGCGCCCACCCTGGGGGCGGGGCTGGACTGGAAGACCAGCCTGCAGGAGCTGTCCGCCGCCCACGGGCTGGGCACCCCGGCCTACCGGGTCAGCTCCACCGGGCCCGACCACGACAAGGAGTTCACCGCGGTGGCGGTGGTCGCCGACACCACCTACCCGCGCGGGGTGGGCCGGTCCAAAAAGGAGGCCGAGCAGCAGGCCGCGGCGGCCGCCTGGAAGGCCCTCGACGCCGCGCAGTCCGCCGCGCCGGGACGCCACCCGGCCTAGCCGGCACACCCAGGCGCGGAGCACACAGGCATGCCGGAGCTACCCGAAGTGGAGGTGGTGCGCCGCGGCCTGGACGCCCAGGTGCTCGGCCGCACCGTCACCGCGGTGCGCATCCATCACCCGCGCGCGGTGCGCCGCCACCGCGGTGGGCCCGCCGACCTGAGCGCCCGGCTGCTGGGCGCGCAGATCACCGGCACCGGCCGGCGCGGCAAGTACCTGTGGCTGACCCTCGACGACGGTGATCAGGCGCTGGTGGTGCACCTGGGGATGAGCGGACAGATGCTCCTCGGGCCGGTGCCCCACACCGCCCACCTGCGCATCGCGGTGCGCCTCGACGACGACACCGCGCTGCACTTCGTCGACCAGCGCACGTTCGGCGGCTGGTTTGTGGCCCAGATGGCCGCCGTCGACGGCGACGCGGTGCCCGCGCCGGTGGCGCACCTGGGCCGCGACCCGCTCGATCCGCGCTTCGACCCCGAGGCGGTGGTGGCGGTGTTGGCGACCAAGCGCTCGGAGATCAAACGCCAACTGCTCGACCAGTCGGTGGTCTCCGGGATCGGCAACATCTACGCCGACGAAGCGCTGTGGCGCGCGCGGGTGCACGGCGCGCGCCGCGCCGATGCGCTGACCCGCCCGAAACTGCGGACGGTGCTCGCGGCGGCGGACGCGGTGATGAGCGAGGCGCTGGCCGCCGGCGGCACCTCCTTCGACGCGCTGTATGTCAACGTCAACGGCGAGTCCGGGTACTTCGAGCGGGCACTGGACGTCTACGGCCGGCAAGGGCGTCCGTGTCGCCGCTGCGGCGCGCCGATCCGCCGGGAGAAGTTCATGAACCGGTCGTCGTTCTTCTGCCCGCGATGCCAACCGCGCCCGCGCCGTTGAGCCCGCTCAGTCGCACAGGGTGCGGCGCACCGGGCCCGGCGCCAGCGTCGGGTCGACGAACCACTCCCGGCCGAGCAGCAGCCCCGCCACCGGGGCGGGCAGACGCCGCAGGACACCGAGCAGCCGTGCACCGGTGGCGCCGATCTGGGAGCGGTGCGCGGCGAAGGCGTCGCGTTTGCGGCCGGCGTAGCGCGCGACGTTGATCCGGTGGGTGATCGTCGCCCGCGGCGCGTACGCGGTGGCCATGATCTGGCGGTCATACGGCGCGGGCAGGCCCACCAGGCGGGCGAATCGGCCGATTCGGCACAGCAATTCGCGTGGCATCGTCGCCTCGAGCACCCGCGGGGTGCCGGCCAGGTCGGCGGCGCGGGCGCCGACGTGGTGGACCTGGATGTGGTCGCGGTGCCCGTAGCCGCCGTTGGCCTGATAGCTCAGCAGCAGGTCGGCGGATTCCGCGCGCAGGATCGCGGCGAGCCGCCCGGCGGCCACCTCGACGTCGGCACGACCGAACCGGATCCGCCCGGGCGGATCGGGCAAAAACCGCGGGCCGTACCCGCTGTCGGCGTAGCCCAGGCATTCCACCCGGTGGGCGCCGAGAATCCCGGCGCTGCAGCGCAGTTCGTGGAGACGATCGCCGTCGGTGTCGTGGACCCGGCCGTCGGTGGCCACCACGATCACCACCCGGTGGCCCTCGGCCGCCGCCCGCGCCAGGGTGCCGCCGGTGAGCACCACCTCGTCGTCGGGGTGGGCGTGAAACGCGACCACGGTAGCCATCACCGGCAGTATGCCCCGGCGCGGGCACCGAGTAGAAAAGAACCCATGACACAACTGTGGGTGGAACGGACCGCAACGCGGCGCTACACCGGGCGCAGCAGCCGAGGCGCGCAGGTGGCCATCGGCAGCGACGACGTCGACGGCGTGTTCACCCCCGGTGAGCTGCTGAAGATCGCGCTGGCCGCATGCAGCGGCATGGCCAGCGACGCCCCGGTGGCCCGTCGCCTCGGCGAGGACTACACCACCACGATCGGTGTCAGCGGGCCGGCCGACCGCGCCCAGGAGCGCTACCCGCGGCTGTCGGCGACGATGCAGCTGGACCTGTCGGGACTGTCCGAGAACGAGCGCCAGCGCCTGCTCACCGTGGTGCACCGCGCCATCGACGCCAGCTGCACGGTGGGGCGCACCCTGAAGGCCGGCACCGAGGTCGACGTCGAGGTCGCCGGTGGCGGGGGCACCGGTGGGTGAGCCGCGGGCACGGCTGACCGCCTGGGTGCACGGCCGCGTCCAGGGGGTGGGGTTTCGCTGGTGGACCCGGTGCCGGGCGCTGGAGCTGGGGCTGGGCGGCTACGCCGCCAACAAGACCGACGGCCGGGTGCAGGTCGTCGCCCAGGGGCCGCGGTCGGCCTGCGAGCGGCTGCTGGCCCTGCTGCGTTCGGGCGCCACGCCGGGGCGGGTGGACACCGTGGTCGCCGACTGGGCCGAGCCCGGCGATCCGATCGCCGGATTCAGCGAGCGGTAGCGGGGGCGCGAGGACCGGCCAGCCCGGTAGTCTCACACCCCGTGCACCTGAAGAGTCTGACGTTGAAGGGCTTCAAGTCCTTCGCCTCGCCGACGACTCTGCGGTTCGAGCCGGGGATCACCTGCGTGGTCGGACCCAACGGGTCGGGCAAATCCAACGTGGTCGACGCGCTGGCCTGGGTGATGGGCGAGCAGGGCGCCAAGACGTTGCGCGGCGGCAAGATGCAAGACGTCATCTTCGCCGGCACCTCCTCGCGGGCGCCGCTGGGCCGCGCCGAGGTCACGGTGACCATCGACAACTCCGACAACGCGTTGCCCATCGAGTACTCCGAGGTCGCGATCACCCGCCGGATGTTTCGCGACGGCGGCAGCGAGTACGAGATCAACGGGGCCGGATGCCGGCTGATGGACGTCCAGGAGCTGCTGTCGGATTCGGGGATCGGCCGGGAGATGCACGTCATCGTCGGGCAGGGCCGGCTCTCGCAGATCCTCGAATCGCGCCCCGAGGAGCGTCGGTCGTTCATCGAGGAAGCCGCCGGGGTGCTCAAACACCGCAAACGCAAGGAGAAAGCGGTCCGCAAGCTGGAGTCGATGCAGGCCAACCTGGCCCGGCTCACCGATCTCACCACCGAACTGCGCCGCCAGCTCAAACCGCTGGGCCGCCAGGCGGAGGTGGCCCGCCGCGCCGCCACCATCCAGGCCGACCTGCGTGACGCGCGGCTGCGGCTGGCCGCCGACGACCTGGTGGCCCGCAAGGCGGAGTTCGACGGCACCCACACCACCGAGGCCACGCTGCGCCGCGACCACGACGAGGCGGCGGCGCGGCTGAAGACCGCCGCGGCGGACCTGGCCGGCCACGAAGCCACCCTGGCGCGGCTCTCCGAGAACGCCGAGGCCGCCCAACAGACCTGGTTCGGGCTCTCCGCGCTCGCCGAGCGGGTCGCCGCCACGGTGCGCATCGCCACCGAACGCGCCCAGCACCTGGACCAGGAACCGGTCGGCCACACCGGCCCGGACCCCGAGGAGCTGGAGGCCGAGGCCGAGCACGTCGCCGCCCGCGAACAGCAGCTGCTCACCGAGCTCGCCGGGGCACGCGACCGGCTGGAGTCCGCGCGCGGCGCACTGGCCGCCCAGGAGCGGGTGGCCCACGAGGCCGAGCAGACCCATCTGGCGGCGGTGCGCGCCGAAGCCGACCGCCGCGAGGGACTCGCGCGGCTGGCCGGACAGGTGGAGACCATGCGGGCGCGGGTGGAATCCATCGACGACAACGTCGCCCGGCTCGCCCCGCGCATCGAGGAGGCGGCCGCGCGCGCCGAGGCCGCCCACGCCGAGTTCGAGACCGCCCAAGCCCGGGTCACCGAACTCGACCAGGGTGAAGCGGGCCTGGACGAACAGCACGAACGCAGCGTGGCCGCGGTGCGGGTCGCCGACGCGCGGGTGGGCGAGCTGCAGGCCGCCGAGCGCGCCGCCGAACGCGAGGTCGCGTCCCTGCAGGCGCGCATCGATGCGCTCACCGTCGGGCTGGACCGCAAGGACGGCGCCTCCTGGTTGGCCACCGACTCCGGGATCGGCGGGCTGCTCGGCTCGGTCGCCACCCTGGTCAAGGTGCGGCCCGGCTTCGAGGCGGCGGTGGCCGCGGTGCTGGGGGCCGCCGCCGACGCGGTCGCCGCCGACACCGTCGAGACCGCCCGGGCCGCGGTCACCGCATTGAAGGAGACCGACGGCGGGCGTGCGGCGATCGTGCTGGGGGACTGGCCGGCCCCGGCGGCCGAGCCCGACGAGCCCGCCCCGGCCGGGGCGGTGTGGGCCCACGACCTCATCGAGGCGCCCGCCCGGCTGCGCGGTGCGCTCGCCGCGATGCTGGCCGGGGTGGCCGTGGTCCCGGATCTGTCGGCGGCGCTGGCGGTGATCGGCGCGCACCCGCGGTTGCGCGCGGTCACCCGCGACGGCGACCTGGTCGGTGCCGGCTGGATCAGTGGCGGCTCGGATCACAAGCCGTCGACGTTGGAGATCACCAGCGAGATCGACCGGGCCCGCACCCAGCTCGGCGAGGCCGAGGAGCAGGTCAGCCGGCTCGGGGCGGCGCTGGCCGGGGCGGTCACCGAACAGGCCGCCCGCCAAGACACCGCCGAGCAGGCGCTGGCGGCGCTGAAGGAGTCCGACGCCGCGATCGCCGCGATCTACGACCAGCTCGGCCGGCTGGGCCAGCAGGCCCGCACCGCCGAGGAGGACTGGGACCGACAGCTGCACCAGCGTGCGGAGCTCGAGACGCGCCGCGCCACCACCGTCGAGGAGCTCGGCGCGCTGGAGACCCGGCTGCGCAACGCCGAATCCAGTGAACCGGTCGCCACCGCCGACCCGGTGGACCGCCGGCAGATCGCCGCGGACACCGACGCCGCCCGCGGCGTCGAGGTGGAAGCCCGCCTGGCGGTGCGCACCGCCGAGGAACGCGCCAACGCGCTGCGCGGGCAGGCCGACTCGCTGCGTCGGCAGGCCGGCGCCGAACGGGAGGCCCGCCGGCGCGCCGAGCAGGCCCGCGCCGCGCGGGCGCACGCCGCCGCGGTCGCCGCGGCGGTCGCCGACGCCGGCGGGGTGCTCGCCGAGCGGGTGGCGGCGGTGGTGGCCGCCGCCTCGGCCAACCGGGACCGGTTGGCCGCCGAACGTCGGCAGCGTTCGGAGTCCCTCGGCCGGCTGCGCGAGGAGGTGGCCGCGTTGAACACCCGGATCGGCGAGCTCACCGAGGCGCTGCACCGCGACGAGGTGGCCAAGGCGCAGGCCGCGCTGCGCATCGAGCAACTCGAGGAGATGGTCCTCGACCAGTTCGGGATGACCGGCGCGGACCTGATCGCCGAGTACGGACCGCAGGTGGGGTTGCCGCCCAGCGAGTTGGAGATCGCCGAATACGAGCAGGCCCGCGACCGCGGTGAGCAGGTCAGCGCGCCCGCCCCGATGCCGTTCGACCGGCCCACCCAGGAGCGACGCGCCAAACGCGCCGAGCGTGAGCTCGCCGAGCTGGGCCGGGTCAACCCGCTGGCGCTGGAGGAGTTCGCCGCGCTGGAGGAGCGCTACACCTTCCTGTCCACCCAGTTGGAGGACGTCAAGGCGGCCCGCAGTGATCTGCTGGCGGTGGTCTCCGAGGTCGACGCCCAGATCCTGCAGGTGTTCACCGAGGCCTACGCGGATGTGGAACGCGAATTCCGGGAGGTGTTCGCCGCACTGTTCCCCGGCGGGGAGGGGCGGCTGCTGCTCACCGATCCGCACGACATGCTCACCACCGGCATCGAGGTGGAGGCCCGCCCGCCGGGCAAGAAGGTCAAACGCCTGTCGCTGCTCTCCGGCGGGGAGAAGTCGCTGACCGCGGTGGCGATGCTGGTGGCGATCTTCCGGGCCCGGCCGTCGCCGTTCTACATCCTCGACGAGGTGGAGGCCGCCCTCGACGACACCAACCTGCGCCGGCTGCTGGCGCTGTTCGAGATGCTGCGGGCGCGCTCGCAGCTGATCGTCATCACCCACCAGAAGCCGACGATGGAGATCGCCGACGCGCTGTACGGGGTCACCATGCGCAACGACGGCATCACCCAGGTGATCTCCCAGCGGATGCGCGGCCAGGAACTGGTCGCCAGCCCCGGGTAGCGCACCTCGGGACCCCGGCCCGGCCGTCGCCGAGCCGCACGTTTGCGTGCGCGAACGGCACCGATCGGCGCGCAAACGTGCGGCTGGGGGGTCGTCAGCGTGCCGTGGGGCCCCGCGGCGCGGCCCCACCGGGCACCGCCGCGTCGCGGGGGCCGGACGCCGGGGCCGCACCTGCCTGAAACAATGGCGGAGTGTCTGAAGGTCTCTGGATCGCGCTCGCGGTCGCCGCCGTCGCGCTCGCCCTCGCCGCCCTGATCGTCGGGCTGGTCCGCTACCGACGCCGGCGGATCCGCCTGTCGGCGCCCCCGCCGACGCCCGGGCTGGACCGCTCCGGCGGCTACACCAGCGGATCGGGGATCACGTTCAGCCAGACCACCACCGCCGACCCCCCCGCGCCGGCCCCGCCCGCGGCCCCGCCCGCCCCGGAGGTCCGGCCACCGCCGGCCGAGCCCGCCGAGCCCGCTGAGCCCGCCGAGCCCGCCGCGCCCGCCGAGCCCGCCGAGCCGGCTGAGCCCGCCGAGCCGGCCCCCCCGCCGGCCGCGCCCGCCGAGACGATCGCCCCGGTCGCGGGGCGCCTGGAGCGGCTGCGCGGCCGGTTGGCGCGCTCCCAGTCCACCCTCGGGCGCAGCATGCTGGGCCTGCTCGGCGGCGGCGACCTCGACGACGACTCCTGGGAGGAGATCGAGGACACCCTGCTCATCGCCGATCTGGGGCCGGCGGCGACCGCCTCGGTGGTCGCCGCGCTGCACACCCGGTTGGCGGCGGGCACGGTGCGCACCGACGCCGAGGCCCGCGCGGTGCTGCGCGAGGTGCTCATCGCCGAACTGCAGCCCGACCTCGACCGCACGATCCGGGCCCTGCCGCACGCCGACGCGCCGTCGGTGCTGCTGGTCGTCGGGGTCAACGGCACCGGCAAAACCACCACGGTCGGCAAGCTGGCGCGGGTGCTGGTCGCCGACGGGCGCCGGGTGGTGCTCGGCGCGGCCGACACGTTCCGGGCGGCGGCCGCCGACCAACTGCAGGCGTGGGCCGCCCGCGTCGGTGCCGACGTGGTGCGCGGCGCCGAGGGCGCCGACCCGGCGTCGGTCGCCTTCGACGCCGTCGACACCGGCATCACCGCCGGTGCCGACGTGGTCCTCGTCGACACCGCCGGGCGGCTGCACACCAAGGCCGGGCTGATGGACGAACTCGGCAAGGTCAAACGGGTGGTCACCCGGCGCGCCCACGTCGACGAGGTGCTGCTGGTGCTCGACGCCACCGTCGGGCAGAACGGCCTGGCCCAGGCCAAGGTCTTCGCCGAGGTGGTCGACATCACCGGGGTGGTGCTGACCAAGCTCGACGGCACCGCCAAGGGCGGGATCGTCTTCCGGGTCCAACAGGAGCTCGGGGTGCCGGTCAAGCTGGTCGGCCTCGGTGAGGGGCCCGACGATCTGGCCCCGTTCGAGCCGGCGGCGTTCGTCGACGCCCTGCTCGGCTGAGCGGCGGCGAGCAGAGCCGGGCCGAACACAACGAGCAGAAAGAGGAAGACCGACACGATGAAGCTGGTGACCGCGATCATCAAGCCGACCCGGCTCGACCAGGTCAAAGAGGCCCTCGCGCGCCTCGACGTGCTGGGCATGACGATCAGTGAGGCCCACGGTTACGGCCGCCAGCAGGGGCTCGTCGAGGAGTACCGCGAACCCGAGGATCCCGCCGCCGCCGACACCCCGGGGTTCGTGCCGAAGCTGCGGGTGGAGATCGTCGTCGACGCCGTCGTCGTCGATGAGGCCGTCGAGGCGATCGTCGAGGCCGCCCGCACCGGCAAGATCGGCGACGGCAAGGTGTGGGTGACCCCGGTCGACACCGTGGTGCGGGTGCGCACCGGCGAGCGCGGCATCGACGCCTTGTAGCAGCGGGTGTAGCACCGGGGCCGGCGCCGCGGCGATGCCGTTAGGCTTGGCGACGTGTTTGAATCGCTCTCCGACCGGTTGACGTCGGCCCTGCAGGGGCTGCGCGGCAAGGGCCGGCTCACCGACGCCGACATCGACGCCACCGCCCGCGAGATCCGGCTGGCGCTGCTGGAGGCCGACGTCTCCCTGCCGGTGGTGCGGGCGTTCATCGCCCGGATCAAGGACCGGGCCAAGGGCGCGGAGGTCTCCGGTGCGCTCAACCCCGCCCAGCAGGTCGTCAAGATCGTCAACGAGGAGCTCATCGGCATCCTCGGCGGGCAGGCCCGCCCGCTGACGTTCGCCAAGACCGGTCCGACGGTGATCATGCTCGCCGGTCTGCAGGGCGCCGGCAAGACCACGCTGGCGGGCAAGCTGGCCGCCTGGCTGCGGGGCCAGGGCCACACCCCGCTGCTGGTGGCCTGCGACCTGCAACGGCCCGGCGCGGTCAACCAGCTGCAGATCGTCGGGGAGCGCGCCGGTGTCGCGGTGTTCGCCCCGCACCCGGGCACCTCGGCGGAGTCCGCCGCCGCCGACACCGCCCCCGGCGACCCGGTGGCGGTGGCCGCCGCGGGCCTGGACGAGGCGAGAAGCAAACACTTCGACGTGGTGGTCGTCGACACCGCCGGCCGACTCGGGATCGACGAGCAGATGATGGCCCAGGCCGCCGCCATCCGCGACGCGGTCGACCCCGACGAGGTGCTGTTCGTCCTCGACGCCATGGTCGGCCAGGACGCGGTCGCCACCGCCGACGCGTTCCGCGAAGGGGTCGGATTCACCGGGGTGGTGCTGACCAAACTCGACGGCGACGCCCGCGGGGGTGCGGCGCTGTCGGTGCGCGAGGTGACCGGCGAGCCGATCCTGTTCGCCTCCACCGGGGAGAAGCTGGAGGACTTCGACGTCTTCCACCCCGACCGGATGGCCAGCCGCATCCTCGGGATGGGCGATGTGCTCAGCCTCATCGAGCAGGCCGAGCAGGTGTTCGACGCCGAGCAGGCCGAGGCCGCCGCCGCCAAGATCGGCACCGGTGAGCTGACCCTGGAGGACTTCCTCGACCAGATGCTGGCCATCCGCAAGATGGGCCCGATCGGCAATCTGCTGGGCATGCTGCCCGGCGCCGGGCAGATGAAGGACGCACTGGCCGCCGTCGACGACAGCCAACTGGACCGGCTGCAGGCGATCATCCGCGGCATGACCCCCGCCGAGCGGGCCGACCCGAAGATCATCAACGCCTCGCGCCGGCTGCGCATCGCCAACGGCTCCGGGGTCACCGTCACCGAGGTCAACCAGCTCGTCGACCGGTTCTTCGAGGCCCGCAAGATGATGTCGTCGATGATGGGCGGCATGGGCATCCCCGGCGTGGGCCGCAAGTCAGCGACCCGCAAGAGCGGGAAATCCAAAGGCGGCAAGGGCAAGAAGGGCAAACGCCGCGGCCCCACCCCGCCGAAGGCCCGGGGCCCGCTGGCCGGCGGCGTGCCCGGGATGCCGGCCGGGTTCCCGGATCTGTCGCAGATGCCGGCCGGTCTCGACGAGCTGCCGCCCGGGCTGGCCGACCTCGACCTGTCGACGTTGAAGTTCCCGGGCAAAAAGTAGCGCGCCGTGGTGTTGCATGTGCGCGGGCGGACGCTGCCCGAACAGACCCCGGTCGAATTCTGGATCGCCGACGGGGTGCTGCACACCGAGCCGGTGGCCGGTGCCGAGACCGTCTTCGACGGCGGGTGGATCCTGCCCGGACTCGTCGACGCGCACTGCCACATCGGCATCGCCTACGGCGGCGGCGCCGCCGACGCGGCCGAGCTGGTGCGCCAGGCCGAGACCGAGCGGGCGGCCGGGGTGCTGCTGGTGCGTGACGCCGGGGTGCCGGTGGACACCCGCCACCTCGACGGGCGCGACGACCTGCCCCGCATTCTGCGCGCCGGGCGGCATCTGGCCCGCACCAAACGCTATCTGCCCGGGCTGGGCCTCGACGTCGACGACGAGAGCCGCCTGCCCGCGGTGGTCGCCGAGCAGGCGCGCCACGGCGACGGCTGGGTGAAGCTGGTCGGGGACTGGATCGACCGCACGGTCGGGGATCTGGCCCCGCTCTGGTCCGACGCCGCCCTGACCGCCGCGATCGACGCCGCGCACGCCGAAGGGGCCCGGGTCACCGCCCACGTGTTCGGCGAAGACGCCCTGCCGGGGCTGATCAACGCCGGCATCGACTGCATCGAACACGGCACCGGGCTCACCGACGACCTCATCGACCTGATGGTCGCGCGGGGCACCGCGCTGGTGCCGACGCTGATCAACATCGACAACTTCCCCGGCATCGCCGACTCGGCCGTCCGATACCCCGACTACGCCGCCCACATGCGCGCGCTGCACCGCAGTTGCCGACCCCGCATCGCCGCCGCCCGGGAGGCCGGGGTCCCGATCTACGCCGGCACCGACGCCGGCGGCATGGTCCGCCACGGGCGCATCGCCGACGAGGTCGCCGCCCTCGGCGGGGTGGGGATGAGCCCCACCGAGGCGCTCGGTGCGGCCTGCTGGGGGGCGCGGCGCTGGCTGGGCCAGCCGGGCTTGGAGCCCGGCGCCCCGGCCGACCTGGTGTGCTACAGCGAGGACCCGCGTGCGGATGCGGCGGTGCTGCGCCGCCCGGACCGGGTCATCCTGCGCGGAACGCTGCGGTGACCGCCGGGCGGATCGCCCGCCCGCGCGCCCTGGAGCGCCCCAGAGGCCCTAGAGGTGGCCGACCGCGGCCTGCGGCCCCTGGGCGAATCCCCAGTCCAGCAGCGCCGCCGCCTGGTCCCAGTAGGTGGGGCCGCCCTCGTGGATCAACCCGTACATCATCGCGACGACCAGTCGCCGCCCGTCGCGGGCCGCCGCGCCGACATAGGTTTTCTTGGCGGCGTTGGTGAACCCGGTCTTGCCGCCGAGTGCGCCCGGATAGCGCCCCAGCAACTCGTTGGTGTTGACCAGCGTGATCGGGCCGTCGGCGCCGGGAAACGACGCCGAGGGCTGCGCGACGATCCCGGCGAACACCGGGTTGGCCAGGGCCGCACCGAAGAGCACCGCCAGATCCCGCGGGGTGGTGGCCCCGGATCCGCCCGGCCCGTCGAGCCCCGACGGGGTGGCGGCATGGGTGTGGGTGGCGCCCAGCGCCGCGGCCTTGGCGTTCATCTTGGCGACCGCCGTGTCGTAGCCGCCGAGCAGGTCGGCCATCGTGGTGGCCGCGTCGTTGCCCGAGGCCAACAGCATCGCGTCGAGCAGTTGACGGGCGCTGTAGCTGCGGCCGGGCACGATTCCCACGCAGTTGCACTCGACGTCGGTGTCGGCCCGGGAGGCCACCACGGTGGCGTCCAGCGGCACCTCGTCGAGGGCGGTGAGCGCCAGCAGCACCTTGATCGTGCTGGCCGGCGGACGCACGGCGTCGCCGTTGCGCTGCGCGAGGATCTGCCCGCTGTCGAGGTCGGCGATGAGCCAATTGGGGGCGGGGCCGTCGGGGATCGCCGCGGTGCCCGGCGGCTGAACCGCGGTGTCCGCCCACGCCGCGGGCGCGACGCCTAGGCTCGCTAGCGGACTCGTCAGCGCGACGGTCAGCGCGGCGAACAACACGGCAAGGGTGCGCACGGACGCCGAGCCTAGCGTGGTGGCGCGATCGTGTTCAATCCGGTGGGGCCGCCGACGGCACCGGGCAGGGACGGCACAGGGCAGGGGAGCGACGGATGCAGGACTGGAACCGCGAGGCGGTGACGAAGACCATCGAGCGCGGCCTCGACGACCGTGATCTGTCGGCGGTGACCACCTCCGTGCGCCCCCTGGGATCCACGGAGATCGTCGAGGTGCTGGAGCGGCTGGACGGCACCCAACGCGCGGTGCTCTACCGGCTGCTCTCCAAGGAACAGGCGCTGGAGGTTTTCGAGGACCTCGACGCGAGCCTGCAAAGCGACCTGCTCGGGGGGCTGCAGAACGACGACGTCGCGGCACTGTTCGCCGAGATGGACCCCGACGACCGCGTCGAGCTGCTCGATGAGCTGCCCGCGAAGGTGGCGCGTCGGTTGATGCAGGGCCTGCCGTGGCGGGAACGTGAGATGACCGCCAGCATCCTGGGCTACCCGCAGGGGTCGATCGGTCGCCGTATGAGCCCGGAATTCGTTGCGGTGCGCGCTGATTCGACCGCTGAGGTGGCGTTGTCTCGGGTGTCGGCACATCTTGCCGACGCCGAGACGGTCTACATCCTTCCGGTCACCGACGACCACCGCACCCTGGTCGGGGTGGTCAGCCTGCGCGAGTTGATGGGCGCCGAGCCGCAGACCCGGATCCGGGATCTGATGGAGCGGGCCTATCCGGTCCGCGCCACCGACGACGCCGAGGACGCCGCGCGCCGCTGCGCCGACCTCAAGGCGCTGGTGCTGCCGGTGGTCGACAACGAATCGCGGCTGGTGGGCATCCTCACCGTCGACGACGCGCTGCGGATCCTGGAGACCGCCGAAACCGAGGACCAGGCGCGCGCCGGTGGTACCGAACCGCTGCGCCAGCCGTACCTGACCAACCCGGTGCGCAACCTGGTGCGCGGGCGGGTGGTGTGGCTGCTGGTGCTCGCCGTGGGGGCCACCCTGACCGTGCAGGTGCTGTCGGTGTTCGAGGCGACCCTGAGCCAGGCGGTGGCGTTGGCGCTGTTCGTGCCGCTGCTGATCGGCACCGGCGGCAACACCGGCAACCAGGCCGCGACCACCGTCACCCGCGCGCTGGCCCTCGGTGACATCGGGTCGCGCGACATCGTCAAGGTGGTGGCCCGCGAGTTCCGGGTCGGGCTGTCGTTGGGCCTGCTGCTGGGCAGCGTGGCGTTCGTGCTGGCGAGCATCGTCTACGACCTCTCGCTGGGCGCGGTGCTGGGACTGTCGCTGCTCAGCGTGTGCACCATGGCCGCCACCGTCGGCGGCAGCATGCCGCTGCTGGCGCGCGCCATCCGCGCCGACCCGGCGGTGTTCTCCAACCCGTTCATCTCCACCTTCGTCGACGCCACCGGGCTGTTGGTGTACTTCCTCATCGCCAAGCTGGTGCTGGGGGTGTAACCGGCCGATTACCGGGTGGGCGTGCGGTTATGGCAGAATTCAGCGCTGTCTGTCGGCCGACCCGCCCGAGAACCCGGGTGCTTGGCCGACAGTCACACACGCGAGGCAAAACCGGATTCGGGCACTCCCGCCCGAATCGCTGAATTGCAGCGTGACAACCACAGGAGTATCGCCGCACCATGGCTGTGAAAATCAAGCTCACCCGGCTGGGCAAGATCCGCAACCCCCAATACCGCATCGCCGTCGCCGACGCGCGCACCCGCCGCGACGGCCGCGCCATCGAGATCATCGGCCGCTACCACCCCAAGGAGGAGCCGAGCCTGATCGAGATCGACTCCGAGCGCGCCCAGTACTGGTTGTCGGTGGGGGCCCAGCCCACCGAGCCCGTGCTCAAACTGCTCAAGATCACCGGCGACTGGCAGAAGTACAAGGGCCTGCCCGGGGCCGAGGGCACCCTGAAGGTCAAGGAGCCCAAAACCAGCAAACTCGACCTGTTCAACGCGGCGTTGGCCGAGGCCGAAGGGGCGCCGACCACCGAGGCCGCCACCCCGAAGAAAAAGAAGACCGCCAAGGCCGACAAGGCCGACAAGGCCGAGCAGGCTGAGAAGGCTGAGAAGGCCGCCGACAAGACCGAGGACGCGGCGGACAAACCCGCCGAGACCGACGCGGCCGAGAAGACCGAGAGCTGAGCGTCACGATGAGCGCAGTCGTCGTCGACGCCGTCGACCACCTGGTCCGCGGAATCGTCGACAACCCCGATGATGTTCACGTCGATTTGCTGACCAACCGGCGCGGCCGCACCGTCGAGGTCCACGTCCACCCCGACGACCTCGGCAAGGTCATCGGGCGCGGGGGGCGCACCGCCACCGCGCTGCGCACCCTGGTGGCCGGCATCGGGGGCCGCGGCATCCGCGTCGACGTGGTGGACACCGACCGGTAGCGCACGGCGCCATGGAGGTGGTGGTCGGCCGGGTCGTCAAGGCGCACGGCGTCACCGGCGAACTGGTGGTCGAGGTGCGCACCGACGATCCGGCGGGCCGGTTCGCCGTCGGGAGGCGCCTGCAGGCCGGCCATCCGCGGGGCGGGGCCGCCCGCCGTGACGTCGTCGTCGAGGCGGTACGCGAGCACGGTGCCCGACTGCTGGTGCGCCTCGGCGGGGTCGACGACCGCGACGCCGCCGAGGCGCTGCGCGGATCGCTGCTGCTGATCGACACCGCGGCGCTGCCCCCCATCGACGACCCCGACGAGTACTACGACCACCAGTTGATCGGTCTGCGGGTGCGCACCCTCGCCGGTGTCGAGGTCGGGACGGTCACCGATGTGCTGCACACCGCCGCCGGGGAGGTGCTCACGGTCCGCACCGGCGACGAGCGCGCCGAGGTGCTGGTGCCGTTCGTGGCCGCGATCGTCACCGGTGTGCGCCTTGAGGAGGGTGTGCTCGACATCGATCCGCCCGACGGGCTTTTGGACCTGTAGACCGATGCGCATCGACGTCGTCACGATCTTCCCCGGCTATCTCGAGCCACTGCATCAGTCATTGCCGGGCAAGGCGATTCACTCCGGACGGGTGGATCTACACGTGCACGATCTGCGCCGGTGGACCCAGGATGTGCACCGCTCGGTCGACGACACCCCGTACGGCGGCGGGCCGGGGATGGTGATGAAGGCCCCGGTGTGGGGGGCGGCCCTCGACGAACTGTGCACCCCGCAGACCCTGTTGGTCATCCCGAGCCCGGCCGGGGAGCTGTTCACCCAGACCACCGCGCGGCGATGGGCCGACGAGTCCCACCTGGTGTTCGCCTGCGGGCGCTACGAGGGCATCGACGCGCGGGTCGCCGAGGACGCCGCGCGACGGATGCGGGTCGCGGAGGTCTCCATCGGTGATTACGTGCTGGCCGGCGGGGAGTCGGCGGCGCTGGTGATGATCGAGGCGGTGCTGCGGCTGCTGCCGGAGGTGTTGGGCAACCCGTTGTCGCACCACGATGATTCGCACTCGCCGGGGCGCGACGGCCTGCTGGAGGGCCCCGGCTACACCCGGCCCGCCAGTTGGCGCGGGCTGGAGGTGCCCGACGTGCTGCTCTCCGGCGACCACGCCCGCATCGAGGCGTGGCGGCGGCAGGCCTCCCGGCAGCGCACCCGGCAGCGCCGTCCGGACCTGTACCGCGATTAAATGCGTCCGGTGGGGAAGATCGTGGCCACCGCGTCGGTGATGGTCGCCCGCGCGGTGGCGTCGTCGCCGGGCTGCAACGACCCGATCGCCATCACGTAGCGACGGTCCGGGCCGATCACCCCGGTCGACAGATGCATCCAATCGGCGCCGACACAGCACATCCACCCCTGCTTGACCGCCACCGGTTCGGCGAACAGGCCGTCGGGAATGCCGAACCGCTGCGGGTAGCCGTCGATCCCGGCCGGGGTGGACTGGGCGAGATTGTCGACGATGATGTTGGCCTGGTGCAGGGACAGCCCCCCGGATCCGCTGAGCAGCATGTCGTAGTAGCGCACCAGATCGGCCGCGGTGCTGATGGTGTTCCACCAGCGGCCGTCGAAACCCGGTGTGGTGGCGGTCAACCCGTAGCGGTTGGCGACCCGGGTGGTGATCGCGTCGCCGCCGTTGCGGTTCCAGAAATCCTCGGCGGCGTCGTCGTCGGAGGAGCGCAGCATGGCGTCGAGCTGGGCGCGGTCCTCGGCGCCCAACGGCCCGCGGTGCAGCACGTCGTCGGCGATGAACAACTTCGCCACCGAGGCGATCGCCATCGTGGTGGCGGTGCCGTTGGACAAAAGCTGGCCGGTGGAGCGGTCCAGCACGGTCACCGTGATCGTGGCGCCCCGCGCCGCGGCGGCGTCGGTGGCCTCGCCGATCCGCTCACCGACACCGTCGAGGGCCGGGTTGGGCAACCCGAACGGCACCTGCGGCGCCGGGGCGACCGCGGTCGCCAGCGGGGTGACGAAGTGGATCCGGGGCTGGGTCGGGCTCGCCGGGGGCACCCCAGCCACGCCGGTCGCACAGCCACCGAGCAGAACCGCGGCGAACCCGATCGTCGCCAGGCGGGCCGGTCGCGGTGGCCGTGCGGGCATGTCTCCTCCTCGGAGTGTGAACCGACGCTCAGCATCAGATTTATCATGCGCGTCGGCGGCGGCGGCAGAACGCGGCCGACCCGGGGGACCGTGATTCGCCGGTGCGCCGGTGCGCCGGTGGATCGGCCCGCCTGGATTTCGTTGCGCCGGGGGCGTCTGGCACAATTGAGCAGTTGTCTCGGCAGCTCGCGGCGGGTCGGCGTGGCCCGCCGGTCGCCGACGACAACCACCATGCCCGAACCATCGGTGCGCTGACCGTCGGCCACGCCTGAGCGTGCACCCCGGTCCCGCGGCCGCGCGACCTGCAAGGATGTGTCTTCCGATATGAACACGCTGGACTTCGTCGACAAGGCGTCGCTGCGCGACGACATCCCGGTTTTCGGGCCCGGCGACACCGTCAACGTGCACGTGAAGGTCATCGAGGGCGCCAAGGAGCGCATCCAGGTGTTCAAGGGCGCGGTCATCCGTCGGCAGGGCGGCGGGGTGCGCGAGACGTTCACCGTCCGCAAGGAGAGCTACGGGGTCGGCGTGGAGCGCACCTTCCCGGTGCACTCGCCCAACATCGACCACATCGAGGTGGTGACCCGCGGCGACGTGCGGCGCGCCAAGCTGTACTACCTGCGGGAGCGCCGCGGCAAGCGGGCCAAGATCAAGGAACGTCGCTGACTGCTCACCCGGTGGGCTGTCCGGTCGCGCCGGGGCCGCTGGCTACGCTGATGCCGTGACCGACGCCGAGCACCCCTTCTCCGAGTCCGGTCCCGCCGATCCCTCCGAACCCGACCCGGCCCCGGACGCCGGCCGCGGCGACGCCGACGGCGAGGGCGGCGAGGGCGGCGAGGGCGGCAAGAAATCGGCGCTGCGCGAGACCGCCACCCTGGTGGTGATCGCGGTGGCCATCTACTACGTCATGTTGACGTTCGTGGCCCGGCCGTACCTGATCCCGTCGGAATCGATGGAACCCACCCTGCACGGCTGTGCCGGCTGTGTCGGGGATCGGATCATGGTCGACAAAATCACCTACCGGTTCGGTGCTCCGCGCCCCGGCGACGTGGTGGTGTTCAAGGGGCCGCCGTCGTGGAACGTCGGCTACCAGTCGATCCGGTCGGACAACACCGCACTGCGGTGGCTGCAGAACGCGCTCAGCGTGGTCGGGTTCGTGCCGCCGGACGAGAACGATCTGGTCAAAAGGGTCATCGCGGTGGGCGGGCAGACGGTGCAGTGCCGACTCGACACCGGCTTGACCGTGGACGACCGGCGGCTGGTGGAGCCGTACCTGGACCCCGCCACGATGGGCGCCGACCCGCACGAGTTCCCGTGCCTGGGCACCGGCGGGATGAACATGGAGTTCGGGCCGCTGACGGTCCCGCCGGACCGGTTGTGGGTGATGGGGGACAACCGCAGCCACTCGGCCGACTCGCGGGCCCACTGCTACAACGCCCCGGAGGATCTCGATGCCCGCGACCCCGACAAGAACGTCTACTGCACCGGTCCGCAGGATCCGATGGTGGCCACGGTTCCGGTCGACAACGTGATCGGCAAGACCCGGTTCATCGCCTGGCCGCCCGGCCGGTGGGGCTCGGTGGCCGCGACCAACCCGCAGCAGGGGACCTGAGCGTGGCCCCGAGCTGGCCGCCGCGCACGGTGATCCGTCGGGCCGCCGGGCTGCGCACCCTGGAGGCGGCGCTGCACCGCGGCGGACTCGGTCCGGTCGCCGGCGTCGACGAGGCCGGTCGCGGCGCGTGCGCGGGGCCGCTGGTGGTGGCCGCCTGTGTGCTGGGCCCGCGGCGCCGCGCGGCGCTGGCCGAGTTGGACGACTCCAAGAAACTCTCCGTGCAGACCCGCGAACGCCTCTACCCGGTGATCTGCTCGGAGGCGTTGGCCTATCACGTGGTGGTCATCGACGTCGCCGAGGTCGACCGGCGCGGTGTGCACGCCGCCAACATCGAGGGGATGCGACGTGCGGTGGCCGGGTTGGCGGTCTGCCCCGGCTACGTGCTCAGCGACGGATTCCGGGTGCCGGGGCTGGCGGTGCCGTCGCTGCCGGTGATCGGTGGCGACGAGGCGGCCGCCTGCATCGCCGCGGCCAGCGTGCTGGCCAAGGTGAGCCGGGACGCGGTGATGGGCGAACTCGACCAGGTCCACCCCGGCTACGGGTTCGCCGCACACAAGGGGTACGCGACCGCGGCGCACACCGCCGCGTTGGGGGCGCTAGGCCCCAGCGCGGTGCACCGCACCTCGTTTGTCAACGTCCGGCGTGCCGGGTCCCGCGCCGCGGGGGTCCGGTGAGGGAAGATGGGGTCACGATGACCGGGACCGACCGAGAAGGACAGCCGAACCGATGAGTGCCGAGGATCTCGAGAAGTACGAAACCGAGATGGAACTCTCGCTGTACCGCGAATACAAGGACATCGTGGGGCAGTTCAGCTACGTGGTGGAGACCGAGCGACGGTTTTATCTGGCCAACAGCGTCGAGATGGTGCCCCGCAACGCCGACGGCGACGTCTATTTCGAGCTGCGCCTGGCCGACGCGTGGGTCTGGGACATGTACCGCCCGGCCCGGTTCGTCAAACAGGTGCGGGTGGTCACGTTCAAAGACGTCAACATCGAAGAGGTGGAGAAACCCGAGCTGCGGCTGCCCGAGTAGCGCGCTCACCCGGCCGCCGGCACCGACAGCCGGCCCGCCCCGCTGGCCGCCCTGAGCGCGGCGCTCACCGGCGCGGGACGCGGCACCCCGGCCGTCGGTGCCGGGGGTGGACCGGCCGCGGCGGGAGCGCCGACCCAGAACGGCCCGATGCCCTGGGCCTCGTCGCGCAGCGCGGTGACCGCCAGCGCGTGGTTGGTGGTGTAGATCGAGGCCCCGCCGAACGACGAACTGGATACCGAGGCCGCCGCACTGGTCAACGACGGGATCTATAGCAGGTAGGTGAGCAGTCCCGGGGTGCTCACCGCCTGGGCCGGCGCCGCGGCGGGGCACGGCCACAGGCCGGCACCCCACCGGAACGCGAGACGGTGGCCGATTTTGCCGGAGGGGCTGGCTCGCTCATCTCCCAGCCTCCTTCCACCACGAATCATCTTCGGGTAGAAGCCATCAGCCGGAGTCGGCGGTGCGGTTGTACGCGTCGACTTTCCACGTGCCGTCGACGAGGCTGAGCTGATTCCAGCAGGCGGTGGCTTGGTCGACGTCGGCGAGTCGCGGGTCGAGTTGGCCGAGCAGCGCCCGGTTGAACGCGTCGTGGGAGACCATGACGATGGGTCCCGGCGCGAGTTCGTCGACCAACTCGGAAAAAGCTTGCCGGGAACGAGCTTCCAGTGTCGTCAGCGGCTCCACTCCCGGGGCGGCGTCCACACTGCCGTAACGCCTTTCGACGTCGACGCGCCGCTTTCCGGTTTGGGGGCCGTAGTCGCGGTCGTTGAGGCGGTCGTCGATGTGGACCTCGACCGCGGCGGCGGCGCCGATGGCACGGGCCGTGGCGACCGCGCGTTGCAGCGGGCTGCACACGACGATGCGGGCAGCGAACACGGCGAGAGTCTCGGCCAGCCGCGCCACCTCGGCACGGCCGACGTCGTCCAGCGGTGGGTCGCTCAGGCCCCGCAACTGGCCGTGGGCGTTGAGTGCGGTGCGTCCGTGGCGGGCCAGATATACCCGAGTGGCGGTGCCCATTGCGGCTCCTTGCAGGGCCTGTGCGTCGTGACCGCGGCGGCGGTGCCGTGCAGTGGCAGACTAACAGTGACACCGCTTGTAGCCCATAAGGAGTGAGCGCCGATGGACAGTGATTTCCTCAAGCTCACCGGCTACTTCGATGAGCGGCAGCGCACCGGGGGCCGGTTCCTCGCCGACGAACTGATGGGCCTGTATGAACGCGACCGGATCGCCTCCAGCATTCTGCTGCGCGGTGTCGGTGGCTTCGGCCCGCGGCGCATCCTGCGCACCGACCGTTCGTTGAGTCTGTCGGAGGACCCTCCGGTGGTTCTCACCGCGGTGGATTCGCGGCCCCGCATCGAGCGATTACTCGAGTCGGTGCGGGCGATCGACAAACGCGGGCTGTTCACCCTGGAACGCGCGCACCTGCTCGCCGCCGGCGATGAGCCGGCCGGGCCCGCAGAGCAGCACCCCGACGCGAGCAAGCTCACCGTCTATCTGGGGCGCAAACAGCGCGTCGACGGCACGAGCGCCCATGTGGCGATCTGCGCGCTGATGCACCGGCGTGGACTCGCCGGGGCATCGGTGTTCCTGGGGGTGGACGGCACCGTGCGCGGGCAGCGCCAGCGCGCACGGTTCTTCGGCCGCAACACGGCGGTGCCGACGATGATCGTCGTCGTCGGCGACAGCGCAGCGCTCGCCGCGACCCTGCCGGAGGTGGCCCGAGCCGTGCCCGACGCGCTGCTCACCGTCGAACGCGTCCAGGTGTGCAAACGCGACGGCGTAACGCTGGCCGCGCCCCACGCGTTGCCGGGCGCCGATGAGCGGGGCCTGCCGCTGTGGCAGAAGCTGACCGTCTACACCTCCGCGGCCGCCCGCCACGGCGGTGAACCCATCCACCGGGCGCTGGCACGGCGGTTGCACCGGCGCCCGACGGCACGCGGGGCCACCGCGCTGCGCGGCATCTGGGGATTCCACGGCGACCACCGCCCCCACGGTGATCGGCTGTTGGCGCTGACCCGGCGGGTCCCGGTGGCCACGATCATCATCGACACCCCGGCGGGAATCGCCGAATCCTTCGCGGTCGTCGACGAGCTCACCGCCGTCGACGGCCTGGTGACCAGCGAGATGGTGCCCGCGCTGGTCACCGACGGGCCCCACGGCCGCCAGATCGCCGGACACCGGTACTGACCCGCCCCCGGCGCATCACGCTGTGCATCACGGTGACACTGGGGATAACTCGAAGATCCGCGGGGGAGGGGCATCGCCACTGAGGCGCCGATGTCGTCGTGGCGGCGCACCCTGGGGCCATGACGACGTGGACACCGGCACAACTCGGCGCGTTCGGTGAACGACTGGCGGTACAGCACCTGAGCGCGGCCGGCTGGACGGTGCTGGAACGCAACTGGCGCTGCCGCTACGGCGAACTGGACATCGTCGCGGTGGACCCGCGGGGGCGGGCCCTGGTGTTCGTGGAGGTCAAAACCCGCACCGGCGACGGTTTCGGGGGCTTGGCCGAATCGGTGACCGCGGCGAAGGTGCGCCGGCTGCGGCTGCTGGCCGGGCAGTGGCTGGCCGGCCAGCCCCGACGGTATCCGGTTCTCCGGCTCGACGTGATCGGCGTGCGCATCGGGCGGCGCGCCGCCCCGCAGATCTATCACCTGCGAGGAGTCGGCTGATGGCGCTGGGACGGGCGTTCTCGATCGCGGTCTGTGGCCTGGCGGGCCGGGTCGTGGAGATCGAGGCCGACATCACCTCGGGGCTGCCCGGGGTGCACCTGGTCGGGCTGCCCGACGCCGCGTTGCACGAATCCCGCGACCGGGTGCGTGCGGCGATCACCAACTGCGGCAACACCTGGCCTATGTCGCGGCTGACGCTGGCGCTCTCACCGGCCACCCTGCCCAAGATGGGTTCGGTGTATGACCTCGCCCTGGCGGCCTCGGTGCTCGCGGCCTCCGGTGGGCGCCGCTGGCCGCGGCTGGCGACCACCGTGCTCCTCGGTGAGCTGGCCCTCGACGGTCGGGTCCGCGCGGTGCGGGGAGTGCTGCCGGCGGTGCTGGCGGCCCGGGCCGAGGGCTGGTCCACCGTGGTGGTACCCCGCGACAACCTGGCCGAGGCCAGCCTGGTCGACGGGATCGAGGTGGCCGGGGTGGAATCGCTGCGCCGGCTGCAGGACTGGCTGAACGGATCGGCGGATCTGGCCGGACGGCTGCCGAGCGTGACGACCGGCGTCGCCTCGGTCCCCGAACTCGCCGAGGTGGTGGGGCAGGCCCAGGCGCGGTTCGCCGTGGAGGTGGCCGCCGCCGGCGCGCATCACCTGATGTTGACCGGGCCACCCGGCGTGGGCAAAACAATGCTGGCGCAACGACTCCCCGGTCTATTGCCGAGCCTGACCGAGCAGGAGTCGTTGGAGGTCACCGCGATTCATTCGGTGGCCGGGCTGCTGAGCGACCACACCCCGCTGATCACCCGACCGCCGTTCGTTGCCCCGCACCACAGTTCCAGTGTGGCCGCCCTCGTCGGTGGTGGTTCGGGCAACGCCCGGCCCGGAGCGATCAGCCGGGCCCATCGTGGGGTGCTGTTCCTCGACGAGTGCGCCGAGATCCCGCTCAACGTTCTCGACGCATTGCGCACCCCGCTGGAAGACGGGGAGATCCGGCTGGCCCGCAAGGGCGGTGTCGCCTGTTACCCGGCCCGTTTTCAGCTGGTGTTGGCGGCCAACACCTGCCCGTGCGCACCGGCCCGCCCTCGGGACTGCACCTGCAAGCCGATGGTCCGGCGCCGGTATCTGAGCCGGCTCTCCGGGCCGTTGTTGGACCGGGTGGATCTGCGCGTCGAACTGCACCCGGTGCGCGCCGGCGGGTTCGACGGGGTACCGACGGAGTCGACCGAGGTGGTGCGTGCCCGGGTGGCGCGCGCCCGGGCGGCGGCCGCCGCCCGGTGGCAGCCGTACGGCTGCCGCACCAACGCCGAGATCGGCGGGCCCCTGCTGCGGCGTCGGTTCCGGCTGGGCCGCACCGTGATGGCTCCCTTGCACGCCGCCCTGGAGCGCGGCCTGCTGTCGCTACGGGGCCTCGATCGCTGTCTCCGGGTCGCTTGGACCGTGGCTGACCTGGCCGGACGCCTCAGCCCCAACGGTGACGACGTGGCGGTCGCCCTGAGTTTCCGTCAGGCGGGAGCGGCACGATGACCGAGCGCCTACGGCGCGCCTGGGCGTATTTGTCCCGGGTGGCCGAACCGCCCTGCCGGGAGTTGACCGCGCTGGTCGATGAGGTGGGCCCGGTCGAGGCCGCCGACCGGATCCGCCGTGGCCGGGTCGGCGCTGTCCTGGCTCGCCGCACCGCGGCGCGCCGTGACACCGATTGCGCCGGCGACGATCTCGATCACCTGGATCGCATGGGCGGTCGATTGGTGACCGCCGACGACGACGAATGGCCGGCGTGGGCGTTCACCGCGTTCGCCGGTGTCCACGACCGGTCCGACTGTCTGGTGCCGCTGGCGCTGTGGGTGGTCGGCCCGACCCGACTCGATGAGCTGACCGAGCGGTGCGCCGGGCTGGTCGGCACCCGTGCGGCCACCGCCTACGGCGAGCACGTCGCCGACGACCTGGCGGCCGGGTTGGTCGAGGCCGACGTCGCGGTCATCTCCGGGGGCGCCTACGGCATCGACGGTGCGGCCCATCGTGCCGCGCTGGCC
The DNA here is from genome assembly GCF_022370835.2 of Mycolicibacillus parakoreensis. The sequence goes on along the minus strand of NZ_CP092365.1, from coordinate 2,619,614 downwards.
TCAGCGGGCACCACCGCCGCGGTGCTCGCCGGCGGGCTGAACGTGCCCTATCCGGCCGGACATTCGGCGCTGCTGCACCGCATTGCCCGCACCGGCCTGCTGATCAGCGAATACCCGCCGGGCACCCGGCCCTACCGGCACCGGTTCCTGTACCGCAACCGTCTGGTCGCCGCGTGCGGCGGGGCCACCGTAGTGGTGGAAGCCGGTCTGCGCAGCGGCGCGGCCAACACCGCGGCGTGGGCCCGTTCGCTGGGCCGGGTGGTGGGTGCGGTGCCCGGCCCGGTGACCTCGGCCGCCTCGGCAGGCGCCCACGTGTTGTTGCGCGCCGGGGCGGAGGTGATCACCCGCCCCGCCGAGATCGTCGAGATCGTCGGCCGGATGGGGGAGTTGGCGCCGGAGTTGCCGCACCCGACCACCGCGCTCGATGACCTGGACCCGGCCCAGCGGCGGGTCTATGACGCGCTGCCCGGGCGCGGCGCGGCCAGCCTCGAGCAGATCGGGATCGGTGCCGGTCTGCCCGTCGAGGAGGTGCTCGGGCCGTTGGCGTTGCTGGAGGTCGCCGGGCTGGCCGAACGTCGCGACGGGCGCTGGGCGATCGTGCGTGCGCGGTGACCATCCGTATAGTCGGTCTGAGCCGACCATCACCGTCGAGGAGGAACCGTGGCAGGCCGACCCGTGCACACCTTCGAAGTGCTCCGCACCGAACCGATCGGTTCGCACATGGTCCGGGTTATCCTCGGCGGCAACGGATTCGACACCTTCACCCCGAGCGAGTTCACCGACTCCTACGTCAAGATCCTCTTCGTCGGCGCCGATGTCGACGTCGCCGGGCTGCCCCGGCCGCTGACCCGGGACAGCTTCGACTCGCTGGCACCCGACCAGCGGCCGGTGGTGCGCACCCTGACGGTGCGCCGGGTCGACCCGGCGGCCCGCCGGATGGCGATCGACGTGGTGGTGCACGGCGAGCAGGGCACCGCCGGACGGTGGGCGGCTACCGCCCGCCCCGGTGAGCCGGTGTATCTGATGGGGCCCAGCGGTGCCTACGCCCCCGACCCGGACGCCGACTGGCATCTGCTCGCCGGCGACGAGGCCGCGCTGCCGGCGATCGCCGTCGCGCTGGAGGCACTGCCGCCCGACGCGGTCGGCAAGGCGTTCATCGAGGTGGCCGGGCCCGAGGACGAGGTGGCCCTCGAGCACCCGGCCGGCGTGCAGCTGCGCTGGGTGCACCGCGGCGGGCGCGCCGATTTGGTCCCCGACGAGCGGGCCGGCGATCACGCGCCGCTGATCGAGGCGGTGCGCACCACCGCCTGGCTGCCCGGTCAGGTGCAGGTGTTCATCCACGGCGAGGCCCAGACCGTCATGCACAACCTGCGGCCCTACATCCGCAAGGAACGCGGCGTGCCGGCCGCCCGGGCGTCGATCTCGGGATACTGGCGCCGGGGCCGCACCGAGGAGACCTTCCGGCAGTGGAAGAAGGAGCTGGCCGCCGCCGAGGCGCCCGGCTGATCGGCCGAGGCGCCCGGCCGGCGTGCGACCGGCGCGGCGCCCGCCAGCGCCGTAGGCTAGACAGCCATGGCCTTCGGTGACTACCAGTTCGAGATCTACCTGCAGGGTTTGGCGGGGGTGGTTCCCGGGCTGCCGATGACGTTCACCGAGCTGCAAGAGCGGGCCGGCGCGGCGATGTCGCCCTCGGTCTGGTCCTACGTGGCCGGCGGCGCCGGCGACGAGCACACCCAACGCGCCAACGTCGCCGCCTTCCGGCGATGGGGCCTGGTGCCGCGGATGTTCGTCGGCGCCGATGAGCGCGACCTCGCGGTGGACCTGTTCGGCGTGCGCTGGCCGGCCCCGGTGTTCATGGCGCCGATCGGGGTGGCCGGCATCTGCGCCCAGGACGGCCACGGCGACCTGGCGTGCGCGCGCGCCGCCGCGGCGACCGGGGTGCCGCTGGCGGTCTCCACGCTCACCGCCGACCCGCTGGAGGACGTCGCCGCCCAGCTCGGCGACGCCCCGGGGTTCTTCCAGCTCTACACCCCCAAGGACCGTGACCTGGCCGCCAGCCTGGTGGCCCGCGCCGAGGCCGCCGGCTACCGGGGCATCATCGTCACCCTCGACACCTGGGTGCCCGGCTGGCGGCCGCGGGATCTGGCCACCGCCAACTTTCCGCAACTGCGGGGCCACTGCCTGGCCAACTACACCTCCGACCCGGTGTTTCGCGCCGGCCTGGCGCAGCCGCCCGAGGAGAATCCGCAGGCCGCCGTGCTGGCCTGGGTGCAGACCTTCGGGAACCCGCTGACCTGGGATGACCTCCCGTGGCTGCGGTCGCTGACCGACCTGCCGCTGATCGTGAAGGGGATCTGTCATCCCGACGACGCGCGGCGCGCCAAAGACGGCGGGGTCGACGGCATCTACTGCTCCAACCACGGCGGACGGCAGGCCAACGGCGGGCTGGCCGCCCTGGACTGCCTGCCGGAGGTTCTCGCCGCCGCCGACGGCCTGCCGGTGCTGTTCGACTCCGGGGTGCGCACCGGCGCCGACATCGTCAAGGCCCTGGCCCTGGGCGCCTCCGCGGTCGGGATCGGTCGGCCCTACGCCTACGGGCTCGCCCTCGGCGGCGACGCCGGGGTGAGCCACGTGCTGCGCGCGCTGCTCGCCGAAGCCGATCTGATCATGGCCGTCGACGGCTACCCGACCCGCGCCGACCTCACCCCCGACGCGCTGCGCCGCACTGACTGAACCGCCGCCGGCGCCGACACCGGCCCAGCCCTGGCCCGGTCGCCCGCCCCGCTGTGTGGTCGCCGGTTCGTCGCGAAACGGTCTCAGCCACCGCCGCCGGCGGCGCGTCGGGCGGTGCTCACCGTCCGGTTCTGCCACCGTGAAGCGATGCAGCAGATCCTCGCCGAGTTCGATGAGCACCTCGCGCTGCAGCGCGGGTACTCGGCGCACACCCGGCGTGCCTATCGGGGGGATCTGCGCTCGCTGTTCGGCGTCCTCGGCTCCGACGGCCTCGCCGGGCTCAGCCTGCCGGTGCTGCGGCGCTGGCTGGCCGCACAGGCCGCCGCCGGGGTGGCGCGCGCCACCCTGGCCCGACGGACGTCGGCGGTGAAGACGTTCACCGCGTGGGCGACCCGCCGCGGCCTGCTGCACGACGACCCGGCCGTGCGGCTGCAGACCCCGCGGGCCCGACGCACCTTGCCGGCGGTGCTGCGCGCCGATCAGGCACTCGACGCCCTGGCGGCGGCAGAATCCGGTGCGCAGCAACACGATCCGCTGGCGTTGCGCGACCGGTTGATCGTCGAGCTGCTGTACGCCACCGGAATCCGGGTCAGCGAGCTGTGCGGCCTCGACGTCGACGACGTCGACACCGCCCGACGGGTCCTGCGGGTGGTCGGCAAGGGCGACAAACAGCGCAGCGCCCCGTTCGGGGAACCCGCCGCCGCGGCGTTGGCGGCCTGGCTGAGCCGGGGGCGCCCGGCGTTGGTGACCGCGCAATCGGGCCCGGCGCTGCTGCTCGGGGTGCGCGGGCGACGGCTGGACCCGCGCCAGGCCCGCACCGTGGTGCACCAGACGGTCAGCGCGGTCGACGGGGCTCCCGACATCGGGCCGCACGGGCTGCGCCACAGTGCGGCCACCCACCTGCTCGAAGGCGGTGCGGACCTGCGCATCGTGCAGGAACTGCTCGGCCACACCAGCCTGGCCACCACGCAGCTGTACACCCACGTCAGCGTCGCGCGGCTGCGGCGGGTGCACGATCAGGCTCACCCGCGGGCCTGAGCGATCCGGCCCGCCGGGCAGACAGAAAAGCGTCTCGCAGCGCGCCGCACCGGGGGAATACTGACAGCCATGAGGTCTGGTGGAGCTCGCGGCGCGCTGATCGCCGTGACTGCCGCGCTGGCGGCACCACTGAGCCTGCTCGCCGCCGGCGGCGCGGCGGCCACGCCGGACCTGCCGGATTTCGGTGCCTATCCACGTGCCGACGCCAAGGATTTCGTGGTGCGCGACACCCTGGCGTACTCGGTGCGCGGCTTCACCACCCCCGACGGGGTATTCTGCACCTCCTCATCCCACCGCGGGATGTCCTCGCTGGACTGCTTCAGTGTCTCCGGCCCGTTGCCCGGTGCTCCCGACGACGCCAACACGGTGCACCTGCGTCGCTCCGGGAATGTGCTCGAGCCCGTCGCGTTCAATGCCGGAACGGTCCAGACCGGGCCCGGACCCGTGCAGTTCGAGGGCACCCCGCTGCGGATGCTGCCACCGGCTCTCGACTACGCGTTCGACCAGGCCCAGTGCGTGCGCGACGGCTCCTGGCAGCTGGCGTGCGTCATGGACAACGGCAGCGAACGGCACGGCTTCGTCATCGCCGGTGGGCACACCGAGGGGTTCTAGCGGGCGTTTCAGCGGCCGGCGGGGCCCGTGGACGTGTCGGGCCGCAGCGGCTTGAGCCGGATCGGGGTGGACGCCAGCAGCCCCAGGGGGTCGACGTAGTCGGCGCGCGCCGCCGGGCCCCACATCGCGCCCCAGTGCAGGCAGGCCGCCGCGCACCCCGGATGGCCCGGCGCCAGGGTGCCCACCACCGTGGTCGCGGTGACCGGCTGGCCGCGGCGCACCACCGCGTTCACCGGCTCGTAGCTGGTGTGCAGCCCACCGGGGTGCGCCAGCGCCACCACCGGACGCCCGGCCAGCGCCCCGGCGAAGATCACCGTCGCCGACCCGGCCGCATACACTGGCTGACCTGCGGTTGCGGCCAGATCGACCCCGCGGTGCCCCCGCTGCCAATCCGGTCGCGGGGCGTCGAAGACCCGCAGCACCGCCGGCGGGGGGCGCAGCGGCCAGGCCAGCCGGATCCCGTCGGGGCGCGCCGCACCCACCGCGGCCCCGACGAGCACCAGCACCGCCAGCACCGCCAGCACCCCGGGCAGCGCCGGCGCGGCGCGCCGCCATCCTCGCATCGGGTCAGTCCAGCGCCCGCCCGGGCGCCGCGCCAGTCGGTGCCCGTCGAGACCGGCCGGTGCTGGGGATAAAGTCGCTGATCGAAGGGTGTAAACTCACCCAACGCAGTCCGTGCACGCGGGCTGACTTCGCGTGTCTGCACCACAACGGCGATGTCGCACGGTCCCCTGCCCGGCAGGGGCGCGGTGTTCCGGCAGGCACCAGGGCCCGGCCTCACCCGACGCCGGGCGACAACCGACAACCAATAAGGAATGGCCGATCATGGCTGTTGTAACCATGAAACAGCTGCTCG